>CAYZYF010000007.1:0-41031 GCA_964482015.1 uncultured Synergistaceae bacterium | reverse complement strand
GATCTGCGTAAGAGTCGTTCCTTCTATTATGGCTGTCACAAGTCCAGTAGTGCCGTCTATCAGAGGTACTGTTGCCGGCACCACAGGGAGGCCTTTTTCCATGTTTGACGGGAAATAGGAGACAAGTTTGACCCCAGCCATATTCAGGTCTCCCCCCACATAGGCAGGCATAAACATGCACTGGCCGCTCTTAGACTCGGTCTCGATGTTTATGCGCAGAGGGACTACTGCCTTGCCCTCGGTGTGCAGTACAAATGCTTTCTTGTCCGCCTCGATCGCGTCTCTCATTGTAAATATAGACAGAATGTCCTCTCTTGATAAAAGTAACATTTGCGATACTCCTTCCCTGTGTTTGTCTGCTCTCTGACCCTTCTCAGACATTATACGTCTTCGAAAGGGCTGGTAAATATGTGTTTCTCTGTTTTTAATCCTTTTTCCCTGAAAAAGCGGTCCTGAGAAGGTCTACGCCGGCGATAAGTATTACCACCGCAACGACCCACTGAAGCATGCCGGTGTCAAGACTTTTAACGATAAAAACGGCCGCAAGAACACCGGCTATACCGAAAACGCTGCTGAAAAGAGTGATCTTACGCCCATACTTTTTGAGCCTTACAAATTCCATAGCGCCTACGGGAACCGAAAAAGTGCATGCGCCCATCATTACAGGAAAAGCAACGGCAGGGTTTAGGCCAAGCGCGTAGACTGTTGCCATTGTCGGCGCGTAAGACCCGACTCCAACGTTATTGAGAGCTCCGTATATCAGCAGAAGGGCCATGGCCAAAGCAAGCTTTCCTCCGCTGAGCCCCGTCTCTTCACCGCCTGAGGGAAGCAGGCCAAATTTGCCGGCTACCACGAAAAAAGCGGCCAGAACCAACCCTACGCCCATAAACATCCTTATGTGTCTCACAGGCATCTTGACGACGAAACGGGGACCGAAATAGGCGCCGGTCATCTGAGAGGCTATGAGTAAAACAAGGGTCATCTGATCCACACTGATGGACGATATGTAAGCAAGAGCCATTACAGCCACCGGAATGGCGCACTGCGTGTTAAGCGTTCCGGGAAGCCTTGCATCGTCAACAAGCTTTCTTGCTCTGTAGAGGACCGTTGAAAGAGCAAAATCTGAGATCCCGAAGGTCGAGAAGAAAAAGCATATCGCTCCCCATGCAGCGAGCAAAAAATTATTGCCCGGTTCGGCCCACGCCTCTTCTCTGTGTTTCAGAAAATCTGTTATAAAACGGAACGCGAACAACCCGTTTACCGCTACGATCAGCAACAGCAGAACCCTTACCATACCTTTCAACCCCTATCCAAAGTGATTTCGTTCACTATTCGAAGAATAGCACATTTAACACTTTTTTGTCAATAATACAATTTATTATATATTTGTCAGAAAATAAAAAGATCGCCGCGTTTCACAGGTACGGCAATCTTTGTTCACAATCCTTACTTTCAACTTTCATTTTTGTTAATGATGTTTCCTAATTCTTTAGAAAGTTTGCACGCCTCTTTCCATTGCCGTCACTGCCGCACCAAGCAAGGCTGCGTCATCTCCCATCGTGGAAACTTCGATCATAAGATGTTCCCGCAAAGGTATGGGAAGCCATGGGACTGTACGCTCATGCAGTTCTTCGGCAATGCCGGAAGCCCTGCTCATTCCGCCGCACAGGATGATTTTTTCCGGATCAAGAAGCGCGGAGATAGCCGCTATCCCTCGAGCGAGAGTGTCAAGGGATTCCGAGACGAGCCTGTTGGCACGACGGTCATGCCTCATATTCCACAGCAGCTTTAAGTCTTCGGGCAATCCTTCGGCCCTAGCCCTTTTCTCTATATAATCGGCCGAAGAGAGGGTTTCCAAATGTCCTCCGCTGCCGCAGCCACACTTAGGTTCTGTGACGTCCGACATGGGAATGTGTCCGGCCTCTCCGGCCATACCATGCGCGCCCGTTATTAGCCGACCGTTCGCGAAGATCCCTGACCCTATGCCCGTGCCCAGCGTCAGAACGATAAAATCGGAGCAGCCCACTGCCAAGCCGGCCGCCGCTTCTCCCATCGCAAAGCAGTTCGCATCGTTCTCCATTGCGAGCCGGGGAAAGATTCCCCTCTCCTTCAGTGAATCAGCCACACAGCGAAGGAATCCCACATTTTCAAGGCCGGAAAAATTTGTAAATTTAGTGATCTTTGTGCGTGAAGAGTCAAGGAAGCCCGGTACGCCTATCCCCAGAAAATCGACCTCTTTTCCTGCAGCAAGTTCTTCCGTTATATCCGCTATGAGCCTCACAACATCATCCAGTACTCGACCTTCCGGCGTATTTTTCTTCAGACCGGAAATGATACGCGGAAACTTTCCACCCACCTCAGCCAAGGCCCCGCTCAGAGTGTGCCCCCCAAGATCCAGACCGACGGCAAGCATTTTCGCTAATCTCCCGCCAATGATGCGCAATCGATAGAAGATGAAACCCATCTCCTGAGTTCAAAGATATCATCATTCGTAAACACCAATGTCCTTCCGGAGGTCCTTTCGCTGCCGGGCACTAATCCTGCTGCGTCGGCCTGTGCGGTCGTAAGGAACGTCAGTTCGGCCTTATAGGGGGCACCCATTTTAAGAACGGGGCTTTCCCCGCGCGTTGTCCTGTTCAGCGCTCTTTTTACCGCTTCAAAGATGAGTAGGGACGTTCGCTCCGGATTTTCCGTCTGTGCGGCAGTCCTGCCCAACCCTTCTTTTACGGAGCAGACTTCAACAGTCTTTCCAAGCAGGCTTGATGCTTCAAGACATACCGCCGTGTCGCCAGTTACCATTGCTACAGGCACATCAAGAGCTCCGCAAAACAGGGCGTTCAGTCCCGTCTCCCCCATCTTGATCCCGTTGACCCTGAGCCCATAAACGACATCGGGGTGGTATGTGTGGTCAAGAACGGCCTTTTCTGTACCCGCCATTGCGTGGTAACCCAAGAAAATGGCAGCATCGTGTCCGGATACCCCCTCCACCATACCAAGTATCTTAGGACTACCGCTGATCAGGGAGACCTCTTTGGGGAACATTGAGAGATCCAGGTTCGTCATCCTGTCGTGGGAATCGTTGATCGTCACAGACTCGGCTCCCCATTCCAGTGCTGCCCTGGCCGCCGCCAGTGTGTCGTGCAGCTGCATCCTTCGGCCAAATTCATACTCGGACTTTCCCGGTTTGACCTGATCCGGGGATACTATACCGGTGCAGCCTTCCATGTCCGAACTTATGTATACTCTCAAATCAGCATGCCCCCTTCCACTCATTCCCTTCATACGTTGAACCTTATCTCGATGATATCCCCGTCTTTAACGAGATACTCTTTGCCTTCAAGTCTGAGGCATCCGGCTTTTCTGCACTCATCAATAGAGTTCGAGTATTTCTTGTAGTCGTCAAAGGCAACCACCTGAGCCCTTATGAATCCCCTGGCAAGGTCCGAGTGGATGGCTCCCGCCGCATCTACGGCATTATTTCCGTCATGCAGTGTCCATGCCCTCACCTCATCCGGGCCGCACGTAAAAAAACTGATCAAGCCAAGCACTCTGTAGGCTTCCTCTATCAGCCTTTCCCTGCCGGGCTCGGTTATGTTAAGGCCTTCCGTAAAAGCGGCCGCATCTTCCTCATCGAGCTCAGCGATGTCCATTTCAAGGCTCCCGTACAATGTACACAGCTTGACTCCCTGTTCGTCGGCCCTCTTTTTCAGCTCGTTCCACTTTGGTATCTTAATATCTTCCGACTGTGAATCATCAAGGTTGAGAAGTATGATCTCGGGCTTAGATGTGACAAATGAGAAACCCCTCAGGAGACGCCATTCTGCGGGTTTCAGTTCCATGCTGCGCAGCGGACGCTCTTCAAGCAGACATTCGAAGCACAGCTCCAAGAGTTTTTTTTCGGTCTCCTCTTCCTGGGTAAGTTTCTTTTTCGCCTTAAGTTTTCCAAGCCGGTTTTCTATCACGGCAAGATCACGGAATATCAGTTCGTTCTCAATGATATCCCAGTCTCTTATGGGGTCGACGCTCCCTTCCGGATGCTCGACCGCCTTGTTCGCAAAACACCTTATCACCTGTATCAGGGCATCCGCATCTGCAACAAACGAAAGGAACGAGTTCCCAAGCCCCTCTCCCTTCCCGGCCCCCCTCGAAAGTCCGGCAAGATCGACGAACTCAACCTGAGCGGGAGTGATCTTCTTTGGTTTATGGATCTCGACCAGGAGGTCGAACCTTTTATCGGGGACCTCGACGACAGCCTTGTTGGGGTCTGTCTTACCCCCCGCATAAGGCTTGACCTCGGCACCCGCCCTCGTTATAACGTTGAATACGGTAGATTTGCCGCTGAGAGGCAGGCCCACTATTCCACAATGCAGCATTGCGATACCACTCCATTCCTAATTTACAGGCAGTTTCTGCACGGAGAACCCCTGCATGTGACAAAATTTTCAAGATAATATAATATACGACATCGGGTGTTTCGGCCCTCAAAATATATGCCGTTATCCCGTTATTTTACACGAAAGACTCAGGCACGGCTTCCTCACGCAGTAAACAGCCGTCACGGTTTACCGGATAAAATCCGGTTTTATCGGGAGGGGAGGCGTTTTACCTGTACACAGCACTGTAGAATAGACGGTAAAAAATAGGTTTTATCTTTCTTGACAAGCAATTAATGCCATAGGATAATCGGTTAGCAATAAGCAACTCATGGCATCAGAATGAAATTTGGAGGCTGTGCATATGAACCTCTTACAGGTAAAAGATGATGAAAGTGCGGTAATAAAAAGCATCCCCGCGGGAGAGGCGGGACAACGCCTTGAGGCTCTGGGGCTGAGAGTCGGTAAAAAAATACGTAAGATTTCGGGGATGCCTTTCGGAGGTCCTATTACTTTGCTCCTAGACGGCCGTCATTTTGCTGTGGCACACGGTATCGCAGGCAGGATAGAGGTTGAGGGCGTAGATGCCCCAGCTCTGCCTACTGTAGAAAAAAGCCGTCTGTGGCCTAAGTTCACATGAGCTGCCGTGACTGCCGCCTCTGTAATGTAAGAGGCAGCCAATCCCCCTCAAAATGTGAAGACTGCGGTAAGGTCCTCCTTATGGGGAATCCCAATGTCGGGAAAAGTGTATTTTTCACGCGCCTCACGGGCACTCATGCCCTTTCGTCCAACTATCCGGGCACTACGATCGGCTTCACCGAGGGCACTATGAGATACGGAAATAAGATCGCAAGACTGATAGATGTCCCCGGAGCATACACCCTTGACCCAACCAACGAAACCGAGGTTATCGCCCGCCGCATACTGGAAGAAGGCGGGGATGTAGTGATACTGGTAGTGGATGCAACCGCCCTCGAAAGGAACCTTGTCCTTGCCCTGCAGGTACTTGAAAGGGGCGTCCCGGTCGTCATAGCGCTCAACATGATAGATGAGGCAAGACACAGAGGGATCATAATTGATATACCCAAACTTGAGGAGGAACTGGGCGTGCCCGTCGTGCCTACAGTTGCGGTTACGGGCGAAGGTCTTAGCGAACTCGTAGCAAGGATGGATGAAGCGCGAGCAAGCCACCTCCAGCCCGCCGCCAAAGAAGATCGCTGGCTGGCGATCGGAGAGATCACAACGAAGGTCCAGACATTCACCCACAGACATCATACGATGATGGACAGAGTCGAAGACATCTCCGCTCATCCGATCCTTGGGGGCATTATGGGCTTCCTCGTGCTGATACTTGGGTTCGTGGTTATCCGTTTTGTCGGGGAGGGCATAATAACTTACATCGCAGACCCTATCTTTGATAACCTGTGGCTGCCTGTGCTGATGAAACTAAATGACCTGCTGGGGGACGGAATGCTTAGAAACGTTCTCATCGGGACCCTTTTTGACGGTGCGATCGACTTCGAGCAAAGTCTTGGAGTCCTCTCCACCGGTATTTACGTCGAGTTCGGCATGGTCCTGCCTTACATCATAGCCTTTTATTCCGGCCTCAGCTTCCTCGAGGATTTCGGCTATCTGCCCCGGCTCGCGGTGGTCTTCGATGCTCTGCTGCACCGATTCGGCATACATGGCTATGCCATTATCCCCACACTGCTCGGTTTTGGCTGCAATGTCCCTGGCATTCTCGGCACAAGGGTATTGGAATCTGAGCGTGAAAGGTTTATCGCAGCGACCCTGATCTCTGTCGGTATACCCTGCGTCTCCATACAGGCAATGCTGTCGGCAACCCTGGGACAATTCGGAGTCGTGTACATAGTGGCAGTCTATCTGATACTCTTTTTCGTCTGGCTCGTCCTGGGACGCGTAATGCACCTTACTCTTAAAGGATATAGCCCGGAACTTATAGTTGAGATCCCCCCCTATAGGATACCTTCGTTTAAAGCCTGGGCTAGCAAACTCTGGTTCAGAATAAAGGACTTCCTCTACGAGGCCACGCCTTTGGTGCTGTTAGGCATTTTCCTGGTGAACATTCTTGACACGCTGGGCGTAATGGATAACGTAGCAAGGTTTCTTTCCCCGGTATTCCAAGGGTTCCTGGGACTTCCCCCTGAAACTGCGATCCCGATCGTTATGGGGATCTTCAGGAAGGATATAGCGATGGGCCTGCTGATACCACTCGGCCTGACCGCCTCACAGACCCTTATAGCGGTAGTTGTCCTGGCAATGACATTTCCCTGCGTTGCAACCTTCATAATACTCTGGAAAGAGCTAGGCACCAAAAAGATGCTGATGAGCACAGGCATAATGATTACCGCGGCCTTGGTGACGGGATGGCTGCTCAACCTCTTTTTTAAGGTCGTCCATTGACTGATCTAACATGACTCTCAAACACGCCTCTCCCGCTCGAACGTCAATGCACAGTCTTGTGCTCTTGGTCTGCTTTTCGCTGTATCTGACGACCTTCGCTCCGGCCGCGGAGGCGGGGGTTGAGATCTCAGCACCGCTGCGGGTCGGGATAGGCCAGCCTTTTCTTGTTACTGTAAGGGCCGAGGAAGGATCAGACGGCATTGTCGCTGTATGGCAGGGTAAGGAGTGTCTTCTGTCGGGAGACGGGAAGACCTGTACCGCGCTCCTCGGTACAGATCTTAAAAACGCGGCGCCGGGGAGGAACAGCCTTGTCATAAGGTACTTTTCCGATGGAGAGACAAAAGAGACGGTGCATAACATAGACCTTGAGGTACGCAAATATCCCCGCGAAGAGCTGAAGGTATCTCCTAAACAGCTCGTTCCGCCCCCGGAGCTGAGCGAGAGAATCAAAAAAGAGGCGGCGCTGGGCAGAGCTGCACTAAGGACAAGCACTCCCGGTTCTGCGCCATCTCTTCCTCTCTTCAGGCCCGTCCCGGGGATCTACACTTCCGTCTACGGAAAGAGCAGGTACTTTAACGGACAATTCAAGGGCAGGCACGGCGGCGTCGATATGAGAGCCGCCGTCGGAACACCGATAAAAGCAGCCGCGGCAGGCAAGGTGGTCCTTACCGGAGATTTTTGGTTCGCAGGCAAATGCGTCTACATAGACCACGGAGCCGGTGTTGTTTCCTTCTATTGTCACATGTCAAAAATATCGAAAGGCATAGGTGAAGATGTAAAACGGGGCGAGCAGATAGGCCTCTCCGGAAAAAGCGGGAGGGTCACCGGCCCGCACCTTCATTTCAGCGTATCGTGGATGGGAGAATTCTTCGATCCGGCCCCTCTGCTCGATATGCAGTAATAAAAAGCCCGTATTTCTAAGCTTACGAAGTAAGTTTAGCGTATAATTCTTCGGTTCGTTCTATTATTTTCTTAACCGTAGCTCCATTCTGAAGCGCATACCAGACAGCGCCCCCCATACCGACTCCTTCTTTTACATAGCCCTTCTCGTAATCAGCCAAACCAGGGAATCTTGAAGCCGAGAAATCCAAAGGAGCGGAGTAGTATTCCGTCCCGATCTGTTCCGCATATTCCTCGAAACAGCTGGTTTTATCCTCGCATATGTATTTCGTAGTCGCGATCAGCAGCGGCCTTGTATCCTTCATGTCACGCAACAGTGCCGCAACGGCCATCATCTGCGTACCTCCGGCTAGGACCACCTCGACGTCCTGAGGCAGCGCAGAGACAAAAGAAGCGACTGCCACCTGCATGGGGTCGCCCACTTCCGCCGCCGCGGCAAGGCCGTGCCCCTTTAATCCGCCCTTTTTGATGCCGAGCCTTGCGGATACATCATTCCAAATCGTTTCTTTTTTCGGAAGAGGATTTATGGGACCGGCGGATGATACGGTACCGTTATAGCCAAAAGCTCGTAAAAGAAGGAGCGCGGTGGTCGTGCCGCCGGGGACAGATTCGGCAAGCACAAATCTTTTTATTCCGGAAGAAGCGAGTTCCCTCGCCGTACGTGCCGATATCGCACTGATCTCGGCACTCCCGGGCACGGCTGTTCCATATCTGGGGTCTTTTCCGGGAGACGCTCCGAAATCCGCGAACGGAGCCACAGGCGCCACGGAAGCTCCGGCTCTAACGTTCATGACGGGGAACCCTCCCTCGATCAAAGCCGCCTTGGTGACAAGTGCCGGAGTGGGATGTCCGAACGGATCCACCGGTATGCAGTCGATAACTCTGGGCCTGTCATAGAAAAGGAGATCCGCGTCGGCGGGTGCCGTGTAAGGCAGTGCCTCTACATTGGCTCCGGCGGCTGAAAGGCCTTTTTCCTTAGACAAGTCAGTCTCACTGATAAACAAGATAAACATTCAGTCAAATATACCCCCCTGTACTAAGTCTGCTGAAAGAGTTAGAATTACCATGCATTCTCTGTTTTCGGCGAAGTCGGTTGTTTTTTGATCAGAATACGAATGAACATCTGGGATTTTAACATATTTTTACTATAATCTGTTTTTCGCAAAACCGCCGCCAGCAACTTTCTGGCCCCGGTTCGGTAAAAAGGGGGATTTTTATGCCCACTAAGATGGCTCCCACAAGAGGGAACCTCGTCAAGCTCGTTCGGTCCATGCAAATGGCCCAGTCCGGACACGATCTGCTGGATCAGAAAAGACAGGTTCTGATGATGGAGCTTGTCAGGTATATTGACTCGGCGAAAACTATACAGCGTGATGTTGAACATGTTTTCAAAGAGGCTTATCAGGCTCTGCAAAAGGCTAATATCTCACTTGGCATTGACACTGTCGAGGATATTTCGGAGTCGGTCCCCATCACGTCTGATGTCACAGTCAGGCTGCGCTCTGTTATGGGCGTGGAAATACCTGATGTCGACCCTCTGGAGGACACGATCACCCCAAGCTATTCATTTTACGGATCTTCCGGAGCCATGGATGCGGCCTATTCCAAATTCAGAAAAGTTATGGTGCTTCTGGCCAGGCTCGCCGAGATAGAAACAAGCGTATACAGGCTCGCGGTCCAGATCAGAAAAACACACAGGCGCGTCAACGCCCTCGAAAAGGTCGTGATCCCCTCCAACCAGGCAGATATAAGATTTATTACGGATGTGCTGGAAGAGGGGGAGCGTGAAGATTTTACAAGAATGAAAATGGCTCAGAAAAAGAGAAAGTAGACAAAATCCGGAGGTAATGATGATGGGTACATTGCAGGAAGTGCTGGCGGTCCTGCTCGGAGCGGAATCCGAGGCAAAGAGGATCGTCGGAGATTCAAAAAATGAATCGGAGGGATTTCTCCGCGCTGCACAGGAGAAGTTCGCCATGGATCGGACTAATCAAATGAGCTCCGCTCGTGAACAGGCTAAAGGGATCATGGAAACAGCCCTTAATTCCGCAAGGACAGAATCTGAACAGATAGCTGAACTCGGGAAAGAGGAAAGGACTCGAATACAAAAGCGTTTCGAAGAAAATGTCGATCCAGTCATTGATTCAATGCTCTCAGAGATAGCCGAAAGATACATATCAAAGACTAAGAGGGGAAAGTAGTGCCTCTTTCGACTTCTAAAGGACAGGCCACGGCTATAGGGGTAAAATCTCATGTCCTCTTCAGCAGACTCTTATCTGCTGATGAGTACTGGGCGTTGCTGAACCTGAATTCCACCGCGGAGATGGCCGATTTTCTAAAGCAAACGGAGGGGTACAGCGCTCATCTTCAGACACTTCCCCCGGCACAGGTCCACAGGATCGATCTCGAGAATGCGCTGAGATCTGCCATACTCCATGAAGCCACGTCGTTCCTTTACTACCTTGCCGGTCCCAGGCGACAGTTTTTTGTCGACTGGCTAGGCTGGTACGAGGCCGAACACCTAAAGAGCATATTCAGGTGGATAAGGATCAAAAGAATCGACAGAGATGAGATGAGAAACCGTCTTTTTAACGTACCGGGATCAAAATTATCCTACGATCTTTTATTGAATAGCAGGGATTACAGTGAGCTCTTTGAAGCTCTTAAAGATACAAAGTACTATAACGCCATATCGGAACCGGTGAAAAGGCTCATAAACGGTGAGGAATCTCTCTTTTCATTGGAGCTGGCTATAGACAACCTTGTTGAATCTTCTCTTTACAACGACATGAAGCATCTGCCGGCATCTGATAGGAAGCTGCTGGAACCGCTATTCGGGAGCAGAGTGGATCTGCTGAACCTCTACCATTTTCACAGATGCGTCTGGTATTACAACATGACCATTGAGGAGACGCTCAGCAGAATGCTGCCGGTCAAATATAAGGTAAAAACCCAACACATGAGGGATATGTCAAAGGGTGCCGGCTGGGAGGAGAGATTAGACAGGCTGACGCTAAGCTTTCCGGTCTATGCGAAAATCTTCAGGGAGTCCCTTGAACAAGAAGATAATGAGCTCGCCCTGGAGATGGCCATCAAACGCTATAACTATCTCAAGGCTCTCTCGATATTTCAAAAGGGATCTCCGGGATTCCACACGGCAATGAGCTATTTTTTGCTTAAATCACATGAATTGGACGATGTTATACGTATGATAGAGGATGTCCGATATGACTACGATCGAGGAAACGCGGCGAATTATCTGATTAGGCCGATAACCAGCGGGGGTGAACCCAAATGGCAGTAATGAAAATGGTCGCCTTGACCATGATAGGTCCGGATTCGGAGATGGAACCGGTAGCCCGTCAGATGGTCCTGACGGGAGGCTTCCAGCCGCTTCCTCTTGACCTGCTCGTAAACGACAGGGCTCTTCGGTCGAAGGTTACAACAGAGACAGAGAACCCTTATGACGAATTATTAAACAAGGTCACAACTGTATGGAAGATCGCCGGAGAGATGATACCCGAGCCTTCTCCCGTCGCATTGACCCCCGATTTTACGCTCAGCGCTGCACGCGGGCAAGTAGATCAGACATCCAAGAGGCTTGAGGTTTGGGAAAAAAGAAGGATGGCCATGGTCGATGAAGAAGAGTTATTCGTCGCCACCAAACTGTTTATGGAAGCCCTTGAGGGTGCGGATTTTAAGCCCGGCGAACTTGCCGAAGGCAGTTTCCTCATACCTTTCTTTGGTCGTCTATCCAACGAAAACTACCAAAGGCTTCAGGACAGCTGCGAAGAATCACCTATAACGGTGAGCGAACTGAATGTCGTCGGCGGAAACACGTGGGTGCTGGTGCTTACCGTCAAAGGTTATGAGGAGTCAACAAAAAAACTCCTTGAGGCGGTTTACTTTAAGGAGTTTTCACTGAAGGCCCTGGCCGCACAGCTGAGAGGCAAAGATCCGTTGAAACAGCTAAACAGGAGGATCGCAAACCATCAAAGGGCGATCAAGGGACTAGCCAAAGCGGCCAAAGACATGCTTAGGGAACGAAGAGCCGAATATGAGCTGCTCTATTCTCAGCTTTACACCATGCAGAGGGTATATGACGTTTGCAAAGGACGCGGTGAAGTGAGCGGCATGTACGTCCTCTCCGGATGGATCCCTGCTGACACTCTTATTAAGATCCGTAAAACGGTTGAGGAAGAGGCTCCGATGACCACGATAATGGTTGAGGAGACTAAAGATATCACCTATTCCGGCATAAGGGTACCGACTCTCCTGCAAAACAGCTCCATTTTCAGGGCGTTTCAGGATATCGTCTCAATGTACAGCCTGCCCTCTTACGGAGAGATAGACCCGTCGCCCATCGTGGCTATCTCGTTTATCCTTTTCTTTGGTTTCATGTTCGGCGACATCGGACACGGCCTGATGATCTTTTTGGGGTCCGTGATACTTGTAAAAAAACGTTTAATGAAGCGCTCATTCGGACAGGTGATGAAGGCATCGGCCATAAGCTCAATGATATTCGGAGTGCTCTACGGAAGCATCTTTGGCCTGGAGGGCGTGATCCCTGCGCTTTGGCTCTCTCCTATGCACGATACTAACAGACTGCTGATAATAGCGATCTGCATGGGCGTGTTCATGATAAGCCTTGGACTCATACTGAACATGGTGACCCAATACAGAGCCAAGAACTTTGGACGCCTGCTCTTTGACGGACAGGGCATGGCCGGATTGATGCTCTACTGGACAATGGCTGCCCTGGCAGCTATCTATATGACCGGTACCAAGATATCGGACACCGCAGCGAACATAATGTGGGCGGGGATCGGCCTAATGCTGCTGCTTATGGTCTTTCGCGATATACTCGCACGCATCCTTCTGCATCAAAAAGACGAAGGAGAGTCCGTCGTTCTGAATGTGTTTGAGATACTGCATAATCTTATGTCCTTCGTCTCTAACACTGCGTCCTTTGTCAGGCTCGCCGCTTTCGCACTCAACCATGTAGGGCTTTCTATGGCGGTAATAATGCTTTCCGAGATGGTGCATGCACTTCCCGGCGGTACGGTTATGAAAGGTATAATACTGATCATCGGAAATATTGTTATCGTCGGGCTGGAAGGCCTAATAGTCTTCATACAGACGCTTAGGCTCGAATATTACGAATTTTTCGGTAAGTTCTATAAGGGAGGAGGAAGCGCGTTCAAACCGGTCGGCTGGGAAAAAGAAGGATCAAAACTCGTCTCCGCTGCCGCCCAAAAGGGATCCGCTTTGTAAAATAACGTAACAAAAAATAGATTATAAATCAGAAAATTTTGAGATTTCAGTAAAGGAGAGGGTTTTAAATGTTTGGACTCGCAGTTTGCTGCGGCACCGTCACTACAATGATAGGGCTGGGATTTTGCATGCGGCGCAAAGGTTTTAAGGGAGGTCGTGCACTCTATCTTACAGGACTTGGGATATCCTCCTTTTTAGTCTTTGCAGGCGCAGCACTGTCATTAACGATGCACCCCGCTTTCGCTCAAGCTGCCGCGGCCCCTCTTGGTTCGGGAGCCGGAATGGGTTTCATCGCAGCGTCTATATCGACGGGGCTTGCCTGCCTCGGAGCGGGACTTGCCGTCGCAAGTGTAGGATCCGCGGCTCTCGGCCTTGTCGGAGAAAAACCCGAGATGCTTGGTACCACTCTTATATACCTGGGACTCTCCGAGGGTATCGCGATTTACGGCGTTATAGTCTCTCTTCTGATTCTGGGAAGGCTCTAAGGGACTTCGATCAAAAATGAAAGCTTTCCTTGTGAGCGACAACCATGATTCACTTGTAGGCATGAGGCTTGCCGGCATCCAGGGTTGCCTTGTTCACACGGCGGAAGATGCCTTCGCGGCAATCGACAGAGCGCTTAAAATGCCCGATCTCGCCATTCTCGCCGTTACAGAAAAAGTCGCGGAGATGGCTCCGGATATCATTCAGCAGCTACGGGAACGCGGAGACCTGCCTCTTGTGGTCGAGATACCTGACAGATTCGGTACCAAACGGGGACCTGATTTTCTGACCCGTTACGTACAGGAAGCCATTGGGGTGAAAATGTAATGAAAGAAGTTACCAATGAAAAAATCGGGGTACTAAGAGATATTATTCTGGACAGAGCGGATGACCGAAAGAAGGAACTGCTCACAGGAGCAAGGCGTGAAGCGGAAGAGTGGCTCTTCAGAGAAACGGACAAGCTTCAGCATGAAGCGGGGCTCATACTGCAGGACGCCAGAAAACGCGCCGAAGAAATAAGGCGCAGACAGATCCTGGCCGCCGAAAGAGAGAGATCCACAGAAACGCTGAGATTACAAAACAGAATACTCTCCGACGCGCTGGGAAGGCTCCAGGACAGGCTGACTCATCTAAGAGAACGGGACGATTACACAGAGATCCTAGCCGGCATGTGTATCGACGCGATCTCCTCGTTTCGTGAAAATGACGGGCTTAAACTCAGGCTCTCCGCGATCGACCATGGACTTGCCAATGACCTGATATCAAAGGTACGTGAAATAATGCCGGACGTTGACCTCGTCTTCGACGCGGACCCGGCCCCAATTCTGGGAGGCTGTTGGCTGTCTACCCATGACGACCGCAGACAGGTCAACTCCGACTGGCAAAACCTGACGCAAGAGATGGCTGATACACTTGCGGAGCGGCTTCTGCCGCTATTGTAGGAGGAATGGATTTTGGCGGCTAATAATAATATTGCCCTTACGGATACTGAAGGCATCGTCTCCTTTGTTAACGGCCCTGTTATCAAGGCCAGTAACATGCGTGATTTCGCAATGCGCGAAGTCGTTAAAGTCGGACATAAAAAGCTTATGGGTGAGATCATAAGAATGGACGGCGACGATGCTACTATCCAGGTCTATGAGGACACAGACGGGCTGAGCATTTATGAGAAAGTCTCCGGAACCGGAGAATCGCTCTCGATCGAAGTCGGCCCCGGCCTTATCGGAAGTTTTTTTGACGGGATCGGACGTCCGCTCGATTCGCTTCTTGAATCGGAGGGGATGTATATTTCTCCCGGCACCACCGTCAATATGCTTGACAAGAACAAGCTGTGGGATATAACGCCCGTCGCCAAGACAGGCGATCTTGTCACGGGCGGCATGGTAATTGCTACGATCCGTGAGACAGAACTTTTGACCCACAAAATAATGGTCCCTCCCGGCATGGAGGGAGAGATAACATGGGTGACCTCTCAGGGACACCATAAAGCAGGGGAGATGGCGGCCAGGATCAGGGATGCATTTGGACGAGAAACCCCCATCCCGATCATCCAGAGATGGCCTGTCAGGACCCCAAGGCCCTACAGGGAGCGTCTCCTTCCCAACGAACCGTTTGTCACAGGCCAAAGGGTCATAGACGGTCTCTTTCCTATCGCCAAGGGGGGCACCGCATGCATACCGGGAGGGTTCGGCACAGGAAAGACCGTCACGCAGCACCAGCTTGCCAAATGGGGCGATGCACAGGTCGTCATCTATATAGGCTGCGGTGAAAGAGGCAATGAAATGACCGACGTGCTGGAGCAGTTCCCCGTGCTTGAGGATCCGCGCTCCGGCAGACCTCTGATGGAACGTACCATATTGATCGCCAACACATCCAATATGCCTGTCGCGGCGCGTGAGGCATCCATATACACCGGGATAACCATCGCCGAATATTTCCGTGACATGGGATATGACGTGGCGATAATGGCTGACTCGACTTCCAGATGGGCGGAGGCCCTACGTGAACTCTCGGGACGCCTTGAGGAGATACCGGCTGAAGAAGGCTTCCCCGCCTATCTGCCGAGCCGGCTGGCAGAATTTTATGAGAGAGCCGGCAGGGTCGTAACAATGAGCGGGGAAAATGGAAGCATAAGCGTAATAGGAGCCGTTTCTCCGCCGGGGGGGGACTTTACGGAGCCTGTAACCAGACATACCAAACGGTTTATAAGATGTTTCTGGGGATTGGACAAAAATCTTGCCAACGCCAGACACTATCCTGCCATTTCATGGATAGACTCCTACAGTGAATACGCTGAAGAGGTAAACGCCTGGTTTTGCTCCAACGTCAACCCGAAATGGGGCGAGATGAGAGACGAGGTACGTCAGATCCTTGCCGAGGATAATAAGGTCCAGCAGGTAATCAAACTGGTCGGAGAAGATGTGCTGCCGGATGACCAAAGATTGATAGCGTTTACCGCTTTTCTGATTAAAAACGGCTACCTCCAGCAAAACTCGTTCGGTTCTGACTCCTATTCTCCCCCCTCTAAAGGGTTTGATATTCTGGACGTGATCATGGATTTCTATCATAATGCACTGGATCTTGTCCACAAGGGAATCCCGATATCCCTGATAAAAGAGGACGAGTCCGTCGACGCGATAACTCACTTAAGGGAACTCGCACCTGACGACAAGGAGGGCTTTGAGGCGGTCAAGAAAAGAGTGAACGCTCACCTCGACAGAGTCGCCGCGGAAAGAACAAGAAAGCTCGGGGGTGAGTAATATATGGCTAGCGCTGATTATATAGGTGTGAAAGATATAGAGGGTCCTTTTGTTCTCGTTGAAAACGTGACCGGAGTCGGTTATGGAGAACTCGTAGATATCAGGGACAGCAAAGGCAGAAGACGCCACGGGCAGGTCAAATCTCTCAGTGAAAAGGCCACATTGGTCCAGGTGTTCACCGGAACCGAAGACCTTGTCCCGAACAACACCAAGCTGCGCTTTCTCGGAAAACCGCTTGAAGTCCGGCTTTCTAAGCATATGCTCGGGAGAACTTACAACGGTCTCGGTGAACCGAGGGATGGCAGCGGAGAGACGTACGGGGGGAAAAGGGTAAATATCAACGGCCTTCCGCTGAACCCGATGGCGCGGCAGTACCCCAAAGACTTTATAAACACCGGAGTATCTGCAATAGATACCCTTACAACGCTGATCCGCGGGCAAAAGCTGCCGATTTTTTCCGGAAACGGCCTGCCCCACAACCAACTTGCTGTGCAGATCGCCACACAGGCGAAGATCATGGGATCCGATGATTTCGCAGTCGTCTTTGCGGGTATCGGGATCAAGCACGACGACGCCGCATTTTTCACACGAGAACTCTCGAGCAGGGGGCACAGCAATAACATAGTCACATACCTTAACCTGGCGGATGACCCAGTTATCGAACGTATAGCAACACCGAGGATGGCCCTGTCAACCGCGGAGTATCTGGCTTATGAACTGGGGCTCCACGTCCTGGTAATAATCACGGATATGACCAGCTACTGCGAAGCTCTTCGTGAGATCGGTGTAGCGGCCGGAGAGGTACCCAGCAGAAAAGGCTATCCCGCCTATCTTTACAGCGACCTGGCGTCACTCTATGAGAGAGCAGGAGTTGTGAGAGGGGTCAGCGGCAGCGTTACCCAGATCCCTATCCTTACCATGCCTAACGACGACATCACGCACCCGATACCTGACCTTACCGGATTCATAACAGAGGGACAGATAGTCCTTTCGAGGGAGCTGGATTCAAAGAACATTTATCCCCCGATAGACATCCTCACGAGCCTCTCAAGACTGATGAAGGACGGCATAGGCAAAGGCTACACTCGAGAGGACCACCCGAGCGTATCAAGTCAGCTCTTCGCCTCTTACAGCAGAGTACAGGAGGTTAGGTCCCTTGCTGGCGTCGTGGGTGAGGATGAGCTCTCAAAGAGCGATAAAATGTCGCTTAAATTCGGAAAACTTTTTGAAGAAACATTCCTTAAGCAAGGAAAAGAGGAAGAGAGAGAGATCGGCTACTCCCTTGATATGGCGTGGGACATACTGAGCACTCTGCCAAGGGGCGAACTTACAAGAGTCTCTCTGGCGGATATACAGGAACACATAAAGCGCCCAAATGACTGATCGGTAATATTGTAAAACGGCGCGGCTTCCGGCCTGTTTCCGGAGCTCGCGCCGATTTTTTATCGGGCAACGGATCTACGCTCTATGATACGATACTTGCCTCGTCGCCTTTACTTACGGTACCGCCGGATATCACTCTGCAAAAAAGTCCCTCTATGGGGAGCAGGCTGACTCCAAAGGTCCTGCTGACGATGCTCGGGTGATCTTCCTTGCCTATCTGAGTTATCTCCAAAACAACGTCTTTTCCCAGCCTTATCCTGTCTCCCGGCGAAAGCGAGTACAGGTCGAGCCCTTCCGTTAAGACATTTTCGGCATAATCGCCGGGACCCATCGATAGGTTTTTGTCAATGTTGATCCTCCTGACGCTCTCGTAGCTGAGGCACGTCACCTGCCTGCCCCAGTCCCCCGAATGTCCGTCATCCCTGATCCCGGATCCCTCAATAAAAAGCGCCGCATTAACTTCTTTTTTTAGTTGTCCTCTCTCGGGACTTATGGAAATTGAATAAACCTTTCCTCTTTTTTCCATAAAAACACTCCTAACGGTTAAGCAAAATCAAAGCGTCAGCCGTCCTCATTACAGAGACATTCTATGGATCACAGCTGAGAGGTGCAGAAAGGACAACGTGTTGCGTCATCCGAGATCTCAGAGCGGCAAAATGGGCACAGGCGGGCGGGCAAAGGTTCCGGTGTCTGGGGCGCAGGCATCAGCCTGTTTGCAAATCGGATGACCCAAAATATAGCCCAGGCCTGTATAAGAAAATTTATGATAGCATTTATGAAGAGACCATAGCCGATAACGGGCAATCCCGCCTCTACGGCTTCCGCCATCGTTTCAACGGGAGTACCGGAAATATTGATAAACAAATTCGAAAAATCCACCCCGCCCAGCAGAAGGCCTATGGGGGGCATAAGCACATCGGTCACCAGAGATGCTATTATATTTCCGAACGCGGCGCCGATGATAACTCCAACTGCCATATCCAGCACACTTCCACGCATGGCAAACTGTTTAAAATCCTGTATCACGGACATAAAATTCCCCTCCTTTTTTGATGCTCTGATTATACCAAAAACAGCCGAATCAATAGACAAAACATCCGGCAACTTTATCCGGATCTTATGGAGCTCGGGATGGAAGCGATAAGTTTTTTGGTATAGGGATGTTCCGGAGAATCGAGTATTTTATCGGCTCTCCCTTCTTCACATACCGTGCCGTCCTTCATCACCATTATCCGTGAAGCTGCGCGCCCGGCCAGTATAAGGTCGTGTGTCACAAAGATCATGGCGGCACCCGCCGAGATATGCCTGAGAAGCACATCTATGACCTCCCCTCTGGTGGAGACGTCCTGCATAGATGTCGGCTCGTCACACAGCAATAGCTTGGGAGAAAGCATCAAAGCCCTGGCTATTTGGACCCTTTGCCTCTGCCCCCCCGATAGGGAGACCGCCCGGGATCTAAGTATCCTTTCGCCCTTCAGGCCAAACTCATTGAGCAGCCTCTCCGCTTTGTTCCTGATCTCATGTTTATCGCCCCCTGTCCGGGCTATCAGTGCAGGTTCAACAACAGCTTCGAGGGCCGAAAGTCCGGGAGGAATAGCCCCGTACGGATCCTGCTGCACATAGCCGCATTTTTGCCTTATCCGCGCCAGACCTTCCGGCCGAACTTGGGAAAGATCCTTTCCGAAAAGGGCTGCTTTGCCCCTCTCCGGCTTTACAAGGCGCATAAGAGAGCGCAAGAGCGTTGTCTTGCCGCTGCCTGACTCTCCTACCACGGCCAACGTATCTCCGCTCATAAGAGAGAGTGAGACGCCGTTGACAGCGATATGCGGCTTTCCTTTCTTTGAACTAAAGACCACGGTCAAGCCTGCCGTTTCCGCTATTTTATTCTCCATGTTCCGGCCTCTTGTCTCTGAACATCTCTCCGACCAAAGCTTTGGTGTGATCGTGGCGTGGATGTTCAATAATTTCCTGGGGAGTTCCGATTTCCGCGACGCGGCCGTCCTTCATGACGATCAGCCTGTCACAGACAGAGGCAGCCATAGGAAGGTCGTGCGTAACGAGGAGTACAGAAAGATCTTTTTTTATCTTCAGGCCAGTCAGCAGGGAGAGGATCTCAGACTGGATTATGACGTCAAGAGCGGTCGTGGGCTCATCCGCCAATAAAAGAGCGGGCGATGGAGCCAAAGCCAGCGCAATGGCGGCACGCTGCTTTTGGCCGCCTGAAAGCTCATGGGGATATCTCTCTTTTACGGAAGGATCAAGCCCTACCTCTCGAAGCAGACGTTCTGTCTCTCTTTCCCTCTCCTCCGGATCTTTGCGTTCGTGCATATCAAGAACTTCTCCAATGTGTCTCCCTATTTTTAAAACGGGGGTAAAGGAATTCTGAGCTCCCTGAGGAACAAGAGAGATTTCGTTGCGGCGCAGATATCTTTTCTCTTTCTCCGACATATCAAGAACGTTTTTGCCCTCATAAAGTAGTACCCCGCTTATTTCCGTACTAGGCGGCAGAAGACCCAGGAGCGTCATTATCAAAGTACTTTTACCGCTTCCCGATTCCCCGACCAGACCGGTAAAAGATCCCTTTTTTATTGTAAACGAGACGTTTTTCAGTGCGTCGGCATGCCCTGTAATCGTTTTGTATCTGACAGACAAATCTTTTATATCTATCATTTCACTCATTGTTTTAGCTCCCCAGTCTCGGATCTATCTTTTCTTCGAGAAAACGGCCGATATCCATGAAGATCAGGCAAAGAGCGACGATGCCAAGTCCCGGCGGCAGCAGGAGCCACCATGCACCTTCGGTAAATGCACCGAAGGAATGTGCTTCGTGCAGCATCCTTCCCCACGATATCAGCCTCGGGTCGGAGAGTCCCAAGAATGAAAGGCCCGCCTCTGAGAGTATCGCGCCCGGGACTCCCAGAGCAATGTTTGCTAATAGAATGGGAGCCGTTTCAGGGATAAGATGACGCCGTATGATATAACCGCGCTTCGCGCCCAATACCCTCAGTCCCTCGATCCAAGCGCTTTCCCTTATGGTCAGTACCAGAGACCTTACTGAGCGCGCGGTTCCCATCCACGAAAAGATGGAGAGTATAATGACAAGCTGCCAAAGTCCCTTGCCCCATATCCCGGCCAGAACCATCATAATAGGCAGAGTAGGGATAGATAGAAGCACATCGACGACCCTCATTACAAGCGCGTCAAGCCATCCCCCGACGTACCCTGACACAAGGCCCAGACCGAGGCCGAGAAGACTCGCTATAAGCGTAGCGGTTATACCCACAGTCAGGGATGTCCTGACGCCTAAAACCAGGAGTGTAAGTATATCTCTTCCCCTTTGGTCCGTTCCCAGGAGTCCCTCGCGGCCGCCGAGCAGAGAGAGGGTCAATTCTACCTCTTCAGAGCCCTCGACCCTGAGACTGTACCTGCCCTTCGACGGGAAAAGACGTAGTGTGCTCTTGCCTATCAGCGGAAAATTGAGCCTCTGTTTGAATATCATGTCTCTTCCGTCGGTGTTTATCCAATATATTTCGCTTCCCGACATTGAATCTATGAGATGGTCCCCGTCGGGGGCTGACCAGATGATCCTGACTTCACCGGCCGGATCCGCGGTTATTTTTCCGTTTAGAGCAAAGATCTCGGGAGGTTTTTTATCCCATGATATAGCAGCTGTTTCATCATTTGTGATAGTGAATTCCGCCGAACGGGGAAGGTCTTTATCCCACCAGATGGGTCTTGCAAACGGAGCACCGGCCACATCGGAAGGATCTGAGCCCATGATCATAGGACCTAAAGCTCCGATAAGCAAAAGACATATGAGGAATACTACGCTCTTACGTTTCAGGATGTCTGTCATTGATCCCTTCCTCCGACCCTTACCCTCGGATCTACCAGTCCGTATGCCAGGTCCGCCGCCAGATTGGAGAGCACGGTAACCAGAGCAAGCATGTAAAACGCCGCTCCGGCAGAGGGATAGTCATGCCCTGAGACTGCCTCCAACAGGAACGTGCCGACTCCGTGAAGCGAAAAGACCGACTCGGTTATTACCGCCCCAGAGACAAGTCCGGGGACCGACATAAGAAGTATTGTTAAGATAGGCGGCAGAATGGTGCGGAAGGCGTGTCCGTAGACGACCCTGCTTTCGGGGAGCCCCCTGGCGCGAGCCATCAGCACGAAATCCTCCCCCAGCGTCCTCACCATCAGGTTACGCACATAAAGAGCCCAGCCGCCGAAGCCCATAAGGGTCAGCGAAAGTACAGGAAGCGTCATGTGCCACAGATAGTCTAGAGTGATTGATACCGCACCAGTAGGCTGAGGGATCGAGACGCTCCCCCTCAGGGGAAATATCGGAAACGTTTTTGCCAGAAGCATTATCAGGACCAGCTGCACAAAAAAACCGGGGAAGGACGAGGTAACCGCACCCGCGCGCAGAACTATCCGTTCAGCAAGCCTGCCTCTGTTAAGGGCTGCCTTGATGCCCAGCCATATTCCTATGATAGAGGAAAACAGCATGGACATGCCCATCAGGAAGAGTGTGCCCGGCAGCCTTGAGAGTATCTCGTCCCATACCGGCTTTCTGCTGAGGAAGGAAAGGCCGAAGCTGAAAGTCAGCATTTGTCTGATATAGATGAAAAACTGTTCAAGGAGAGTTCTGTCCAAGCCGTAGAGTTCTTTGAGCCTCTCTTTAGCCTCGGGCGAAAAATTGGGATCTATTATGGTGTCCACGGCATTCCCGGGCATGACCCTGAAAAGAATAAAATTCAGGACAAGGACGGCTGCCAGTACGCCCAATGAGGAGAGCAGCCGTCTCCAAAGCCATCTGTTTTTCATTTTGGGCCCCTATTTCCGCCGCGAAGCATCCTGTAGTGTTCGTTTCTCTTCATCATCACAAATTCGCCAGGTTTATATTCGTCCAGAATAAAAGGTCCCGATCCAACAAGCCCATAGGGTCCAAACGTACCCTTAGTGTCGAGAGGATCCCAGTTCTGCCAATCACTTATTTTTTCCAGCACTATTTTGGGCATACAGGGAAGCCCTCCGACATTATCGAGATACCAGTAACTTGTGCCTTCCATCTCTACGACCAGTTTAAGATCGCCCTCGGCTACCACCGATCTTATGTTTTTTACGGAATCAAAGTGCCTCGGTATTCCGTTTTTTTTAAGAAAATCGAAGCTGGCTTTCACGTCACCGGCTGAGAACGGTGTCCCGTCGTTCCACTTGAGCCCTTCCCTCAGCACAAAGGTCAGCCTTGTATGCTCCTTCGTGCCTTGCCCGACAGTATCCACAGACCATGAGCGGGCAAGTGAGGGCATGTCTTCAAGTGTAAAAGGATCAGTTCCAATGAGGCTTTCATAAATCAGCCCCAGTACCTGCCAAGAATAGGCGGTCCCAGCCACAAAGGGATTCAGGTTTCGAGGTTCTTCGGCAAGGAGCATGTTCAGCGTCCGCTTTTCATTGTCAGCGGGCTCGGCCATAAGCAACGTCCATAGGTTATCGGCCGTCATCTTTTCGCTTGAAAAGACATTTTTCCAATTTTTGGATACTGCGGAAACAGAAAACCTACTGTAAATCGGGATGGAAGGCATAAGCTCAGAGAGCCTGACCTGAGACTCTCGAGAGGCCTTCTCGGCGGCGCTTCTGTCTTTCGCGTACCTGAGATCGGTGAGTATACCGTCGAGAAGGGAATCGCTCACAGAGGTCATATTATAGCCGCCCGGAATGTCCATTGAGCTGTGGTAAAAAGAATAAAGAGAGTCGGGATTTCTGCCCATCCCCCACGCTATAACACCGAGAGAGTATTCTTTTCTGTCCAGCTTTCCTACCATTGCGGAAAAATCCATCGGTTCGACCGTTACGGGGAATCCGACAGACCTCAGCGATCCGGCAATCTGTTCCGCCAATTCCGCCGTGGTGGGGGCGACCCTGGCAAGCGGCGTCAGAAGCTTCATGCGCGGCATCTGGGAGCCATCCGGATAGATCAGCTCACCAGCGATGCTCCATTTATAGCCTCTTTCGGCAAGCCTCTTCCTGGCAGACGCTTTATCAAAAATATTTTTTGTTCCCTCAGGGAGGGACCAGGGGGAGACCGGAGGCAGCCATCCGTTGATGGGCTCGCAATAGCCGGAGTAGATCGTCCGAACCACGTTGTTTTTGTCTATTGCCTCCGCTGCCGCACGCCTCACTTCCGGATCGCTCCACGGAGCGGTTTTGTTGTTCAGCAGAAGAAAAAAAGCATGAAAACCCCTTGCCAGTGACATTGAAATACCTGGATCCCTGCTAAGACGGTCAATATCCGAAGGTCTGGTGATATCGCTGACTATGTCCAGTTCTCCTTTTTCCGCCGCAAGCACCTGTGAATCGGCGTTGGTAATGATCACCATGCAAAGTTTCTCTATACGCGGACCTCTGACCTTTTCGGGGTCGAATGCATCGGAGGCGTAAAGAGGGGGGGTAATTACAAATGACATTGAAAGAAAAAGGGAGACAAAAACCGCGTATGCGGCCGCAAGTTTAAATCTGTCCAACATCGGCATCCGCCTCCGCAGCTGCTTTAATGACCAATTCTCTTGAAGGGAGAGGCTTGCCGGTGATAATGTTCAGAATGAGCCTTCCGACAAGCACGCCCGTCTCAAAAGTCGGGCGGATCGACCCGTCCTCCCAGACTACGGAATATGCGCCGGCGCGACTGAAGCCCACCGTGACAAGGGGCGCCGAAGACATTTCGGGACAAGTGCCGGGATCGCACCATATTATCCCTTCGACGCTCCTGTCTGTAAGTTTGCCGTATTCTCTCGCTGCTCTTAGGCTGTTGCCCTCAGTACGCTTAAGTATCACTTCGTACTCGGAATTTGAAAGAGTCCGATCTATGCCGGAAATAAAAGACGTGAACCAATTCAACGTGTAATCACTGACTATAACACCGATCAGGCCGCTTTTTCTGGTAGAGAGATTTCTAGCGTTTTTATCCGGCCGATAGTTAAGTGATCTGACTGCCTCGATAACCCTGGCCCTCGTTTTTTCCGAGATTCTGTGGTCACCGCGGAGTACTCGGCTTACTGTCGCCTTATCAACTCCCGCTTCAAGCGCCACATCCTGCATTGTCGCCTTCATCCGCCCACCCCTTAGTGCAACCGTTTGTTCTTCGCTCTCAATTATAAACCAGTCAAGGCTAAGCGGGCAACAATTGACGACGGCGCCGGGAAGCAAGCTCCGGCGCCGTTATTTAGTCGTTTTGTTACGGTCCGGGCCAACGGAGAACCATCAGCCCGCACATTTTTTCATCAGGCGTTCCCATTCCTTATCCACCTCTGCCTGTGCCTGTGCGACCAGGTCCGACCGCTCTCTTCCCTTTTTAAAAAGATGCGAATAACGCCCCTGAAGGCGGAGGAAATCCTCCAGCGGAACAGGTTTTTTAGGATCGTAAGAGAGCGAGTGCCTGCCTTCCGTAACTTCGTATATCGGCCAAAAACGGCTATCAGCCGCGAGCTTGCACACCTTGACCTGATCTGCCGGATCTATCTTCCAAAAGAGCGGGCACGGTACAAGAACGTTTACGAAGGCCGGTCCGGGGGTCTCAACCGCTTTTTTTACCTTTTTGATGAGATCCATCGGGTCGTGCAGGGTGGTCTGAGCAACGTATGGAATATCGTGGGCCGCTACGATCTCGGTCAGGTTTTTAGCCCTCTCAAGTTTACCCGGAATGACGCTGCCGGCAGGAGAGGTGCTGGCATTTGCGCTCAGCGGAGTCGCACTGCTTCTTTGAGCTCCTGTGTTCATGTAACCCTGGTTGTTATAGCAGATATATGTAAAATCATGACCTCTTTCAAGCGCTCCCGAAAGAGACTGCAGGCCGATATCGTAAGTTCCTCCGTCGCCGCCGAACGCAATGAACTTGATCTTTTCGTCGGCGACGCCCTTCCTGCTCAAAACCTTGTGAGCCGCCTCGACCCCGGACACCCCGGCGCCGGCATTTTCAAAGGCTATGTGCATGAACGGCACTCTCCATGCGCTGTACGGGTATACTGTGGTAGAAACTTCCAAGCATCCTGTGGCGCCTACTATCACCACCGGATCTTCGACCGCCATAAGCGCCTGTCTGATGGCCGTCGGAGCTCCGCAGCCGGGACACATTCTATGCCCTTCCGTCAAAGGGCTATTTTTTTTAGTAAGTTGTTTAAGGTCAATTACCGCCATTTTCTTCATCCTTCTCGAGCAGACCGATATATCTGGGATCTTCGCTAAAATCGTTGCCAACAAGGCTCATGAATACTTTTTCAGCATCGCGGGGGAAGAGATCTCTGCCCCCAAGTCCGAAGATGTACTCCTGCAGAGGCACGTGTCCTTTTAGCCCATAAAGTGCAGATTTTACCTCGGCCGCCAGAGGAGCAGTCCCTCCGATGCTCGCGCTCCTGTCAAGAACCGCAACTCCTTTTTTGCCCCTAGCCAGATCTTTGAGCTCCTTCAGCGGGAAAGGCCTAAAAAATCTCACTCTTACGCAGCCCGCCTTTATGCCTTTTTCACGCAGCTCGTCCACAACATCTTTTACAACTCCGGTCGCGGAGGACATTATGATCACGAGATAATCTGCGTCATCGGCCCTATAGGAATCAAGAGCGGGGTATCTTCTGCCGGTATGGCGAGCAAGTTCCTCGGTGAGTTCTCCGTAAACCCTCGGAACATTGTTCATACCCTCGACCTGATTCCTTTTTATCTCAAAATAATACTCCGACATTGTGAACGAACCGTAGGAAACCGGATTATCTACATCCAGAAGGGGATAGTTGGCCTTTCTCTCACCCACAAAATCCCTGACGGTCTCGTCGGAAAGCATCTCAACAGGCTCATAACAGTGGCTGGTTATAAACCCATCCTGACAAATAAACACAGGTGTAAGCACGTCTCCGTGTTCTGCAAGCCTTACCGAGAGCAGCACGGAATCGTACACCTCCTGGGCATCCTCACAGTAGATCTGGATCCAGCCTGAATCACGCTCCGGCATACTGTCGGAATGATCGCAGTGAATATTTACCGGTGCTCCAAGGCTTCTGTTTACAAGACCGAAGACTATGGGAGCTCGAAACGAAGCCGCTATCGGAAAGATCTCATGCATCAGCGCAACGCCGTTCGCACTTGACGCCGTCATTACCCTGGCACCAGAGATCGACGCACCAACGCACGCAGTGATTGCAGAATGCTCGCTCTCCACCGCAACATACTCCGAATCAACCAGCCCATCCGCAACAAATTCGGCGAATTTAACCGGTATCTCTGTCGAAGGGGTTATGGGGTATGCCGCGACTACGTCAGGGCAAACCTGCCTCATTGCCTCAGCAAAGGCGAGGTTGCCGGAGGTCATCTCTTTTCTTTTATTTGACATGGTCCGCCACACCTCCCGGATCCTCTCCGTGTACTCTCTTTTCGTCGGAGAAATCGGCCTCCTGGTTCATCGAGATGGCATCCACCGGACAAACCTTTGCGCACACGCCGCATCCCTTACAAAAGAACATATCTATTCCCGTAACGCGTCCTTTCCCATCCGTCTCGATAGATGAATCAGGGCACTGAAGCCAACACTTGAGGCACGAGATACACTTGTTCAGGTCGAGAATGGGACGCATACTCCTCCAAAGTCCCGTTTCAACTTCCCTTGCGGACGCCCCCCACGCAATAGTGGCCGGAGGGACATCCTGCCAGCATTTCGGTTTGCTCATGCGAGAACGGCCTCCTCACGCCCACGGAGTATCGCCCTGCGATTTGCTTCGAGAACCTGAACGGGAAGCTGTTTCATCTTCCTCGTAAAATGATCGGCGAAAGTCTCGGCCGAAACATCTGTGAACACATGAGAGAGCGCACCGAGCAGCGGCGCGTTCGGCCTGTTCTGACCAAGCTCTTCAAGTGTTATCCTGGTAGCGTCGACAACGAGTATTTTTGAGTCTTCTGAAAGATTCATCCTGCTCCTGAGCGTAAGAGCATCCTCCGTCGTATTTACTATATAGACCGCATCGGAAGCACAGCCCTCACATGGGTTAGAACTCACCACCATAGTAGGATCCACTATGACAACGATATTGGGGTTCTCTACTCCGCAGCGACGGCGGATCGGATCGTCGGACACCCTGTTGTATGCCCTCATCGGAGCTCCCTGGCGCTCAGCGCCGTATTCGGGGAAAGCCTGAACGTGCTTGCCTTCTTCGAAAAGGACCTCTGCCAGTATCGCAGAAGCGCTCTTTGCACCCTGTCCTCCGCGTCCATGCCACCTTACTTCCAGTGTTCTCTTACTTCCGTTTTCCATAAAGACTCCTCCATCCGTTGTGTGTTTCAAAATTTTTAAGTTTTAAAATCTTTCGTCAGACACAAAAAAGGAGCCCCTCAAAATGAAGGGCTCCGTCCGTTCGCTTGTAATACGGCGCTAAACGCCGATCCTGCGAGGGGGAGCCGCGTTGATAATTATAATAATGATGTTCTGATTCATGATATTCCTGAACAGCATCTAATTTTCCTCCCTTTCTCGCAGATTGCTGGGTATTCTATCATCATTGAGGAAACATGTCAAATATCAACTGTTCGGCAGCCTATTGAATTCATCGCTGCCTGCTTGTTATCTTTAACAAGGGCGGCGTTAAAATTCCCTTGACAATTTAGTAAATTCTATCATAATAGCAAAGTTGTAGAAACGTTCTACATAGTGGGCAATAAAAGGAGGCCCGTCCGGACCTCATTTTTTGTCCTCACATCCAGCTGCAAAGCTATTTCGCTATGTCGTTGCACGAAAACCTTTCCGCAAACAGCGGCCTGTTCCGTCGGGGAGTTTTTATAATCGCCTTACCTGAGTTGTGCCACATGTAGGGATTTCATGCAATGGCGCGGCGGTCCGTCCCACGTGGGACGCATTACGGGAGGTAATCACACAATGACAAAGGAAACAGCAAAATTCGCAGATTTCGATCTGCGGCCGGAACTTCTGCGTGCGCTTGATCGCAAGGGTTTCGAAACACCGATGCCGGTACAGGTTTGCGTTTTAGAAGATGAAACGCTCATCGAGAGCGACATCATAGTACAGGCAAAGACAGGATCGGGCAAAACTTTAGCCTTCGCACTGCCCCTTATCAACTGCATTGACACCAAAATCAGAGAACCGCAGATAATAGTCCTTTCACCCACCCGAGAACTCGCTCAGCAAACTGCACGCGAATTTGCGTGGCTCGGCACTGAATGCGGTGTTAAGGTCGCAACTCTGGTGGGCGGACTGGACATGGAAAGACAGATCAGATCCCTCAGAGATGGCGCCAATGTGGTCGTAGGGACGCCGGGGAGAGTGTTGGACCACATTAGACGAGGTACTTTTAAGACATCCTCCATAAACAGCATCGTGCTCGACGAGGGCGACCATATGCTTGACATGGGGTTCCGCGATGAGATGGAGGCCATACTCCAATCAATGGACAATGCTGAGAGGACCTGGCTCTTCTCCGCCACAATGCCGCCTGAGGTAATGAGTCTGGCCCGGCAGTATCTCAACGCGCCTAAAAAGATTTCATTGGTCTCAGACGTAACCTCTCACGAAGATATTACTCAGAAAGCTTATATAATCCCTTCGCGCAGAAGATTTGAAGGCCTGACCAACGTCCTTATCTGGGAAGCGCCTAGCAGGGCTCTCCTCTTTTGCGGAACCAGAGCAGAGACTCAGGACATTGCCGACAAGCTGTGCGATATAGGGTTCAGGGCCACGCCCATACACGGGGATATGAGCCAGAGGGAACGAAACTCGGCACTGGGGGCTCTCCGCGGAGGACGAGTCAGCATTCTTGTCGCGACTGACGTTGCGGCAAGAGGCCTTGACATTGACGCAGTCAGCCACGTGATACAGTTCGGGCTGCCGCAGAACCTTGAGTCGTTCGTCCACAGAAGCGGCAGAACCGGACGCGCAGGACACGAGGGAAGCAATATGCTCCTCCTCACAGCCCGTGAAGCGAGACAGTTCAGATACATGACGTCAAATGCCGGATCCAAGATGAAAATGGAGTGGATACCCGCCCCCGATGCCCTTGAGATCGAAGGACAGGCAAAGATACGCTTTGAAAAGATATTAATAGAACACGCCCTTGAATCGGATGAATTCGAAAAATGGGCGGAAGAACTGCTGACACGCGACGAGGCCCTCACTCTGGTATCAGGCTTACTCGCGAAGGCCTACGGAGACCAGCCTTCGGGCTACTCGATCAGGGCCGACGTGCAGGCTGAGATGAACAGGGAAAAATCCAGAAACGAAAAGGGACGTTTTGGAGGTGCGGGCACAGACTACAGACCTCGTGACGGTCGGCCGGCGCGCCCTGCAAGGAATGAAATGAGCGGCGGACTGGTCATACAATTATCGGAAGGCCGTTCGGATGGTTGGGAGGTCGGAGCTCTTCTCGGGCTTATCTGCCGTTCGATCGGTGTAGGGCGTGAAGACGTAGGCAATATTAAACTTCGCGACGACAGTGCAGCGATCGAGCTCTCCGCCAAAGGCGCTGCTCTTTTCGAATCAAGAAAAGAGCGCATTGAAAGAGAGGGGCCCAAAATCTCATCGGTAAGAAAAATCGAGTCCGCCGGACGAGGCCACAGTGAACAAAGAGATGGCGGACGGGGCAGATTTGACTCCAGGTCCTCCTTCAGAGATAGAGACCGTAGACCTCAGTCATCTAGAGAGAGGGACACGGAGCGTCAAAAAAGGCGCCGTCCGGCAAAATAATCGGCCTGAACGGGAACAAATGACACCGACACGCCCGACGGAGATAAGATGTTTTGTCGGGCGTCTCTGTACCACGGTGTATATGCTATACTTCTTCATCATAAGTTTGAGTCTGATCACCTGTATCTTTGAGCGGAGGAGGCCCTTAGATGATACATAATATCGCACTTGTCGGCTGCGGAAATGTCGGCACGGCACTTTTGGAGATATTGAACGAAAAGCGCGTTGAACTTTCTGAAAAGCATGGTTTTAATTTCAGAGTCACACTCATCACCGACCTTATGAAGGGAACCGCTCTGGACCCGGATGGATTGGATCTCGAAAAGGTCCTGCTATCTTTAAAGGACGGGTATGGGCTCGCTCCTTTCCCTCAGTGCGAGGGAACATTCAGTGAAATTCTGGAGAAATCACGTACTGCCATGATGGCGGAGGCTACCCCGACAGACCTGAAGACGGGCGAACCCGGGCTGACTCATATAAGGGCCGCGCTCTCAAGAGGAATACATGTTACTACGACCAACAAAGGTCCTGTCGCTCTCGCCTTTGATGAGCTTACCGCTTTGGCCAAAGGCTGCGGGGCAAGATTCAGATACGAAGGCGTGGTGATGAGCGGCACACCTTTACTGCAAATGCTCAAAAACGGAATGGCGGGATGTTCGGTACTGAAGCTTGAGGGAATACTCAACGGAACGACCAACTTTATACTCACTAAGATGCATGACGAAGGCCTCTCCTACTCCGAAGCCCTTGAAGAGGCAACTGCGCTTGGATATGCGGAGGCCGATCCCTCCGGAGATTTGGAAGGATGGGACGCGGCCGGAAAGGTCTCCATTCTCGCAAAGATAATATTCGGTAAAAATATCCCCGTATCAGAGGTAGACAGAAGGGGCATAACGAATATAACCTCCGATAAAATCAAGGAGGCCGGAAATAACGGCTTCACCGTAAAGCTCATCGCGGGATTAAACATCATAAACGGAGTATTGTGTGCTTATGTCGAGCCGAAAGAGATACCTCTCTCACATCCCCTGGCCTCGATAAAGGGAGCCACAAACGCCGTCTCAATAACTACCGACAACCTGGGGGAAGTGACTCTCATAGGTCCCGGTGCTGGAAGACGCGAAACGGGGCAGGCACTGTTGACTGACCTCATTGCTATGTGCGGCAAATAAACATTACAAAACACAAAAAAGAAGATCCTCACACGAGGATCTTCTTTTTTGTGAATAAAAACGTTGACTGGCTCCTTTATTTCCGCAGTTCACCCGATTTGATCTTCGAATCAAAATCAGCGGTCAGGCGCTTCAATTCCTTTGTAAGAAGGAGAAGCCCTATAAGGTTGGGAATGGCCATAAGCCCGTTAAGGGTATCGGAGAGATCCCAAAGGTTTGTAAGTATCTCCGCTCCGCCCCATCCGCCGAGGACGACCAGGACTACCCAAAGCAGCTTAAAGGGCTTGATCAGCCCGGGGCCCCCGCTGAGGTAGACCAGCGCAGTCTCTCCGTACCAATACCATCCCAGTATGGTCGAAAAGGCGAAGAGAGAAAGGCCAAGCGAAAGAATTACCGTTCCGGCGGAGCCGAGCGTCGACGAAAACGCAAAGAGTGAAAGCTGGGCGCCTGTAAGGTCGGGACGGCTCGTAAGAACCCCCGTCGTAAGTATCGATGTGGCGGTAAGGGTACAGATGATTATCGTATCCATAAACACTTCGAAAAGCCCGTATAGCCCCTGGCGAACGGGGTGATCTACCTTCGCTGTGCAATGGACCATAGGAGCCGAGCCCAGACCGGCTTCGTTGGAGAAAACGCCGCGCGCTATGCCGCGGGTAATGGCCGTTTTTACAGCCCACCCGGACAGAGCTCCCGGCAGGGCCATCGGGTCTCCGAACGCACCGTGGAAAGCCATGGATATGGCGGATGGAATGGCGTCCGCGTGCTGGAATATTACCGCAAAGGCTCCGAGGATATAAAATATCGCCATGAATGGTACTAGGTAGACGGTCACGGTAGCAATGCTGGTAAGGCCGCCCCAAACGACCAGCCCCGTAAGGATGGCAAGCCCGATCGCCGTGTAAAGGTGCGGGATACCGAAGGCAAGGGCAATTCCCTCCGCCGTTGAGTTAGCCTGAACCATATTTCCAATGCCGAAGGAGGCGAGAAATGCGAACAGCGCAAAAAGTACTGCAAGCCATTTCATTCCGAGTCCCTTCTCTAGGATGTACATCGTACCGCCTCTGCACTGCCCCAGTTCATCCTTTTCACGATACCTGACGGCAAGCGTAACTTCACAGAATTTTGTCGTCATTCCAAAGATCGCGGAAAAGAGCATCCAAACCAATGCTCCTGGGCCCCCAAGATGCAGGGCCGTTGCGACGCCGGCGATATTTCCCGTACCAACGGTGGCGGCAAGGGCCGTAGCCATTGCCGCGAAAGATGAGATACTTCCCTCTTCAGAGCTTTTTTCTTTGATCCTCCCAAGGACTTCCCTGATCATCAGCCCGAAATACCTCACCTGCGGGAAACCCAGGATCAGCGTAAGCCAAATACCGGTCCCGACCAACAGAGTAAGCATCCACGGACCCCAGACTATCCCGTTTATGATGCCGTTGATCTTCCATACAGCTTCCATAAAAATTCCTCCCCAAAAATCAAAATTATAAGAGCAAAAAATGCAAAACAGCAGACAGATTATCATGCCTCTTAAAGTTTGTCTACATTTTTTATAATTTTAGTTAATTGTCAGGACTTGTCAACGAACGGCGATGGCGGGACAAAGGCGGGGAAAGATGAAAAGGAACGTGGTGAAACTGCAGGACTTCGTCCTGCGTGAAGCGATTGTGAAGCAATGGTGAAACGGTTGTAGGAGCAAGGGCGGAAAACAATTGAGAATCGATGCAAGGAGCTGGGGAATCAATTGGAAGTCTATTGCAAATCGGTTGCAAATCAATGGGGAGGATCAAAAACAGGGAGGACATGAAAAGATTACGAGGAAAATTCACGGACGTTTGTTTCACTCCGCCCATCGCCCCTCATCGTCCTCAGGGGGCCTATCTCAAGCCCAGCCCCCACGTCGCCCGGGAGCGAAGAGGGAGAGCCTCTCATCTCTCTGGCACTATTTCTACCCAATACCCGTCTGGGTCTTCTATGAAATAAATGCCCATATCCTTGTTTTCGTAACAGATGCATCCCATTTTTTTGTGGCGTTCGTGGAATGCTTCGAGATCGTCGACTGTGAAGGCTAGATGAAACTCAGACTCGCCCAGGTCATACTTCTCTGCCCTATCGTGCAGATGGGTCAGCTCAAGCTGGAAATCAGCCGCCCCATCACCAAGATAGACCAGTGTGAAATTGGCTCTTTCAACGCGTTTAACCTCCGACAGCCCGAGCGCCTCTCTGTAGAAATCCATGCTTTTTTTAAGGTCAAAAACATTAAAGTTAAAATGAGCAAATCTTGCCTTCATCTCGAAACCTCCCCGTGTCTATAAAAACTTCCTCTGCCGCTTGAACCTATTGCTCTTATTTAAGTCCTTTTTCCAGTTCGCAGCAAAAATCCCTGACTGCCTTAAAAGTTCTGGCAAGCTCCTTTTTCTTTATCGCGGAAAGGGCTTTCATTTCCCAGCCGTGAAGCTCATTTACAAGTTTATCTGCTAGGATGCGGCCTTCCTCGGTAAACCTTATGACCTTGCGCCTCCTGTCACTGGTATGAGGAAAACGTCCAACAAATCCTTTTCTTTCGAGGGAATCAAGGGTAGCGGTCATAGTCTGTCTGGGAATTCCCAGATAATCAGCTATTTCCGCCGGTTCCACCCCTTCTGGCCTCATATGCAGCTCCTCTATAAGTGTCATTGCGCTGTTGGATATACCCCGTTTCTGAGCCCAGTTGGTATAGACCCTGTCATACCGGCGCCACAGGTCGGAAAGTTCAAGCAAAGTTCGGAGATCCTCATTTTCATATTTTTTCACCAAGCGTCCGGCCTCCTCATATATTTCTGTGTACAGGCAAAGAGCGCAGCGAGGGCGTATGCCCAACCCGCCACATGATCATTAAGATAGCAGAGAGAGCGACATTTGCAAAGGTCATTGAAAGCCAGACGCCGTCGAGCCCCCAAAGACACGGGAGGGACCAGAGAAAAAATGGAAGGATCAAAAGCGGATCGGCGTATGTCAGAAATGACGAGGGCATCGGACGTTCGACAGACATATAGTATGACGCTCCGACCTTGGAAAGTCCAAGGAACGAAAAAAGCGGGGACGAGAGAATCAATCCTCTGCGGGCAATGAGAGCTGTCTTGCCATACATCGAAAAGAAATGTGGTATCCAAGCAGCCGAAACCAGGACCAAAACTGAACAAAGCAGACCTATAGCCGCCGCAGAACCAAAGCCCATAGATACAGTGGCTTTTCTTCTTGCCTTGAGAGATGCACCGTGATAATAACTTACAAGTGGCTGCATCCCCTCAGCTATGCCTTCCTGAAGCATAATTCCGACGGGAACTACGTAGCTTATGACCGAATATGCCGCAAGTCCCGCGGCTCCGCCGTATACTAGGGCCTGCCTGTTGTGCATTATCATTGTGACCGAGGCCGCCATCTGAACTCCGAAGGGCGAAAACCCCATTTTGATGATCTTCAGTGATAAACGAAGTGAATCTAGGACATTATTGAATTTTGCCCTTACGCTCGAGCTGCCGCTCAGAAAATGGACTGCGAACAGTACTGCCGTCAACAATTCTGAAACAGCGGTGGCCCATGCGGCTCCTTTAAGCCCATAAGGAAAAACGACTACCCACATCCAGTCAAGGATGATGTTCAATACAAAGCCGGACGTCATAATATACATCGCTTTGCGGGGATGACCGCTGTTTCTAGTCGCGCCGAGCAGACCTAAAGAGAAGACCTGGAAGGGCGAAGCGATCAAAAGGATCCTCGCGTAGGTGACTGCCATCGAAGAAAGTTCACCGGGCGCTCCGTAAAGAGCGACAAGTGCCGGCAGCAGCGGAATAAGCAAGATCATGCTCAACGCGGAGAAAAAAAACATTAACGACAGCATCGCGACGAAAATAGATTCGGCCTCCCTATGATTTTCCATGCCCCTGCTGATAGAAATAAGGGTTCCGCCTCCGGCTCCGATGCCCGCGCCCAACGCTGTAGGCAAGAGAGTGAGAGGGAAGGCGATGCCAATTGCGGCCAGCCCCGCCTCACCTGCCCCAGCGCCCACAAAAAAACCGTCGACAATGGTATAAACACCGCTCAAAAGCTGTGATGCCACTGTTGGGACGACATATTTGACGAAGATAGACGCCATTTCTCTATAGTTTTTTGCCTTTATGCCATACATATCAATGATTCCTTTAGTATCAATTTGTATTATCCGTATATAGATTATACGATATCGTACTATTTGTCAATCGTCTTCAATCAGCCATTTTTCATTGCGGCATACATTGTTAGATGTTAGACTCTCCGGCATAATTCGATTTAATATGAAAACTAGCTATTACTGTTAGCAGCGGGGTATATCATGGTTACGAGCGCTCAGTCCATAAACCAGGCACAACATATGAAAATGACTACAACACCAGTCCCGAGACTGGTAATCAGTTTAGCGGTCCCGACGATCCTCAGCATGCTGGTGACCGCACTTTACAACACAGCTGATACCTTTTTTGTTTCAAAACTCGGAACAAGCGCAAGCGGCGCTGTGGGCATAGTCTTCTCCCTGATGGCAATTTTTCAGGCCATAGGCTTCACCTTTGGATCCGGGGCTGGCAGTATGATATCCAGAAAACTGGGGGCCTTTGACACAGATGCCGCCGATAGATATGCTTCGACTTCTTTTTTTCTCGCATTCTGCACCGGCATCATGCTGACGATCTATGGGTTATTTACTTTAGACGATTTTATGCTCAGGCTGGGCTCGACAGAGACCATACTTCCCTATGCGAGGGACTACGCGATGTATATCCTCCTCGGCGCGCCGATAATGTGCACCTCCTTTGTGATGAACAACATCCTCAGAGCCGAAGGAAGGGCCGCTTACGCCACTGTCGGTCTTGTTACGGGAGCAGTACTGAACATAGCACTTGATCCCCTCTTTATTTTTACATTCGGGCTTGGGATATCGGGAGCCGCGATCGCTACCCTCATCTCTCAGTGCGTGAGCTTTTCGATTCTGCTATCAATGTTCGTCTTCCGAAGGAGCAGTATAAGGATCGCTCTGTCCAACATTTCCAGGAAACCTCGAGAATACGCCGACATCATGATGCTGGGATTCCCCTCTTTGTGCAGGCAGGGATTGGCAAGCATCGCTACGGTGTCATTAAATGTTGCGGCATCGCTTTACGGAGATGCCGCCGTAGCGGCAATGTCCATAGTCGGGCGTACGTTCATGCTTGTTATGTCTGTCATGATAGGGCTCGGACAGGGTTTTATGCCTGTCTCCGGCTACAATTACGGCGCTAGAAATTACGCGAGAGTCAAGGACGCTTACTGGTTCACGGTCAAGACCGGGCTTCTCCTGCTTGGAACAATGGCTGTTCTCGGTTTTGTGATGGCGCCCAACATTGTCGCTGTTTTCAGAAAGGAAGACGTCGAAGTTATCGCTATAGGAACTTTTGCCATGCGGCTGCAATTTGCGGCTCTTATACTTCAGCCTCTTTTTGTTTCGACAAATATGCTTTTTCAGTCCACCGGGCACGCGGTAAGAGCGACATTCCTCGCATCCAACAGGCAGGGACTCTACTTTTTGCCCCTTATTTTTATACTGCCCAGACTCTTCGGACTGACCGGAGTACAGATCACCCAGCCGATATCGGATATATTCAGTTTTCTAACTTGCCTTCCCTTCTTATATTTCTTTATGAAAAAACTTAACGCCCTGGACAAAGGGACCATCTCCTGATGGCAAAACCTACAATCCGTCTAAAGGAGCAATCCCTGACAGAGGGCAAGATCGCTCCTCAACTTATCAGGTTCGCCATTCCTTACTTATCTGCAAACCTTCTGCAAGCGCTTTACGGAGCGGTCGACACCATTGTAGTTGGATATTTCACTAGCCCGGCGGGACTTTCTGCCACAGCGATCGGGAGCCAGTTTATGTTCCTTATTAACGGGATCATTATCGGACTCTCCATGGGCGGAACCATTCTTATCGCCAGATATTTCGGGGCAGGGAAGGATAACGACATAAAAGAGACTATAGGCACTATGTTTACCTTTTTCTCAATAGTGAGCTTAATACTGACCCTTTTTATGTTTGCGTCGGTCCGTCCTCTGGTAAGCCTGCTTCAAACTCCCAAAGAGGCGGTCCCGCAAACGATAGGATACCTTTTCATAAGCTCGGCCGGCATCCCGTTTATGTTCGCGTATAATGCCCTGAGCGCCATGTTTAGGGGGTTCGGAGACTCTAAAAGCCCGTTGATCTTTGTTGCGATAGCGTCCGTCTGCAATGTCTTCGGAGATCTGCTCTGCGTAGCCGTATTTAAAATGGGCGCACCGGGGGCGGCTCTTGCAACAATTCTATCTCAAGGACTCAGCGCGGCACTCGCCGTAAGATACATAAAAAAACAGAAATTCCATTTTGATTTCAAGCTCAACAGCTTTAGGATCCAAAAAGAAAAACTGAAAAATCTTGTCTACATAGGTCTGCCTGTCTCAATACAGATGTCCATGGCAACGGTATCCTTCATGTTCATCATGGCCACTGTGAGCGTAATGGGAGGAGTCGCCGCTTCGGCCGCGATCGGCATCACTTCAAAGATTAACGCCTTTACGATGCTGCCGCCGATAGCCTTCTCAGCAGCCATCTCCGCAATGGTCTCGCAAAACATGGGCGCGGGCAGACCGAAAAGAGCGCTCAGATGCCTTCACGTCGGGATAACGGTGACCCTGATATTCGGAGTCGCATCCTTTGCCCTTTTGCAGATCTCCCCGCATTCTGTTATAAAGATCTTCACTCCGAACGCTGAACTGATAGGCACAACTTCACAATACCTCAGATCCTTCAGCATAGACTGCATTCTCGTGTGTTTTGTATTTTGTCTCAACGGTTTTTTCAACGGGTGCGGGCACACGAGATTCAGCATGGTCAATAATCTTATGGCCGCTTTTTTAATCAGAGTGCCTGCGACTTGGCTATTGAGCAAGATCCCGGGCGCAAGCCTTTTCAGCGTCGGTTTCGCGACCCCTCTTTCCTCACTTTTATCAATAACAGTCGGAATATTGTACCTGAGAAGCGGAAAATGGAGAAAATTGACCCTTTCTTGATACAGCACAAAGCAGCACCGTTGCACCCGTCTCGAATCGGGTTTCGGCAGAACACGCAATGTTTCAAAAAATAAAAGAGCGGGGAAGCGTTTTAGCTCCAAAAGGAGCTGAGTCTTGCGCACTCGGTGCCGCAATCCTCCAGGCGCAGGGAGTGAAGGAATTTTCTGCCGCTGGAACAAGGCAGCTCCTGCGTAATGCAGCGCACCCTTGTGCGCGGGATAGCGTGAATAAATTCTGATTCGACAAGCATAGGCGCAAGCTTGCCGTTGACTCCATCCGGCACGGTATCAAGGGCCCACGAGAAAAAAACAGCATGGTTAGTGTGGTCGTTCACGTCAAGATCTTCCCAGCGAACTTTCCATACATCTTCAACGTCACCGGAAGTTACTTCGGGAACGCTGGGCTCACGCGGCGGCTCCTCCGTGAAAATTTCCTTAAAATCAGCTGTGATCGCGCTCTTGTCGAGACGGAGAGGTCTTTGTCTTTTTATATCGAATAGGACCCACCATGTGTACGCAGCTCCGATAAAATCACCTTCTAAGCCATTTACCAGGTACGACCGAAGCGAATAGATGTTCCGACAAGGTTCAGCGTAGGTTTTTATCTTGAGCGAACCATCTTCCCACGTCGGATACTTCCGGAGGTCCACTCGATATTTTCGCAGGACCCAGGTGACGCCCTGACTGAGCGTCTGTCTGACAGAAAGGTTGTATTTCGAGGCATCTGCATCGGCCATCTCCTGGAACATCTCCAACAGCACACCGAACTTCATTCTGCCCTTAGGGTCGATCCCGCTGAACGGGATCTTGCGCTCCAACTCAGTCATCTAGATAGCTGTCGAAGTATCCCTGTATGTAAACCACGGGAGTTCCCTTATCACCGGACCCGGAGGTAAGATCGCAGAGGGAGCCGATCAGATCGCTCAGGCGCCTCGGTGTCGTACCGAGAGTGCTGTGGGCGTACCCTTCCATATTGCATTTGGACTCTATGGCCTCTCTGACAGCCTCTGCCGGGTCTCTGCCCTCTGCGTTATCAGCGACATATTTAAACTTGATCTCCTTTGGCATCCCCAAAAGCCCGTCAGTGAAGCCGGGAGAAACCACGGGATCGGCAAGCTCCCATATACCGCACACAGGGTCCTTGAACGCCCCATCTCCGTATATCAGCACTTCCAAGTTTTTATCAGTTCTCCTGAAAAGCTCGGACTGAAGTTCTCTGACGAATGGGTCACAATCTCTGGGGAAGAGTTTTACCAGATCTTCGTTCGTATAGTTTGAGCCTAGAAGCCCGTAATCTTCGTTGTAGCCTGCCCCATCCCTGGCGGGCGAGTTGCATATTTCGTCCAGAGAGACGACATTGCCGCCTGCCTTACGCAAGATATCACTGTGGAGTTTTCTGGCGTGGATGCTCGCCACTATTACGTTATCGGAAAAATCGAGAGCCGCAAGCGGGTTGTTGGCAAAACAGACCGAGACTCTTTCAGGGTCGATCGACCTGTAAAGCTGCACATAATCAACGCCTGTAAATGGATGTATGTACTCTCCGAAAACATCGTAGTACTCTTTTTCATCAAAGTTTTCGCCCGACAGCCGCCCGCTATTCTGGTAGTAATTCATCGGATCTATGACCTGATTGCCTACTTCGTCCGAGGGATAAGAAAGAAAAACTCTGACGCTGCCCCGAACCCCCCTCACGATCCCCCTGAGCAGCTGATGGAACCTGTTACGGCTCATTATGGGAAATACTATGGAGACATCTCCCTCCGGGACTTTTCTTTTTACGTCCTCAGATATATCGTCCAGCGTAACGTAGTTGCCTTGTGATCTGGCAAGAAGGGATTCCGTGACTCCGACGATATCCCTGTTTTTTATTTCAAATTTTTCTTTTTCGTTCTGTGATGCCGCGATTATGGTATCGGAAATCACCTTTATGAGGTTCGCGCCCTTTGTGATCACAGGCAGACGTATTCCCCTGGAAGCTACTCCAATATAACGCATTTTTCGTTCCTCCCGTACAGGGATTTATTTTTTGAAAACCAACTATGTATTTTACCACGAATAACGATATGACGAACCTTGCGTCTATGTACTCACACAAAATGCGGGTGCCGTGAATACAACAAGCCATTCCTTGCGTAATTGAAAATGCAGAGACAAAATTCTTATAAAAATATTTCCATGCCGGAGCGTTGATATCGGGCGGTTTTCTTAATATCTCCTCTAACTTTACCATCTACAAGTTTTACCATTTGTACTTGACACTATGGTGAAGTAACTGTATTATCTCCCTCAATAATTATGTTATGATAGATTTTAGGATCGAAAGGAGGCTCGCGGAAATGCCGTCATTGAGACACAGTTCTTTTATGTCATATTACGCTTACTCTTATCCTCGCTGCTGTCAAGCCTCGGGGCGAATGGTGTTATCTGCGAAGCCGG
>CAYZYF010000006.1:0-44678 GCA_964482015.1 uncultured Synergistaceae bacterium | reverse complement strand
ATGTTAATGTTCGCAAAATTCTGTGATTAGAATACACTTGTATGCCCATCGCTCTAACATATATAATGGTTCACGAGTTTGGTAAAATGCAGGCCTATGCCTGTAACAATATATTCCAGGGAGGTCATTTATCAAATGGAACAGATCCGTACGCTTGGCGCGTTGCTCGAATACGCCAGAGAAGTCGGCCCAAAAAAAATAAGCGTTGCTTGTGCCGAGGACGCCGAAGTGATGGAAGCGGTTGAAAATGCGCGTAAGGCCGGAGTAGCGAACGCATTTCTTGTAGGGGACTCCGACAAGATCAAAGAAGTAGCAGACAAACTTTCCATAGATCTTGCAAACTACGATGTTGTGGACGAAAAAGGCGGAGAGGCCGCCGCGGCGCTGAAAGCCGTAGAGCTGGTCTCCTCGGGGCAGGCTCAGATAGTGATGAAAGGAATGGTCGCTACCGCCAACTTCCTGAGAGGCATACTCAACAAGGAAAAAGGACTTCGTACAGGCAAGACGCTCTCTCACGTCTACATCCATGAAATAAAGGGATATGACAGGATATTCTTCATATCTGACCCGGCATTCAACATGTATCCCGATCTGAAGGTGAAGACCGATATAATAAAGAACGTGGTCGAACTTGCCCACGCATTCGGAGTGGATTGTCCGAAAGTAGCGGCGCTTGCGGCAGTCGAAGTAGTCAACCCTGATATGCCCCCGACGATCGATGCGGCGATCCTGACACAGATGAGCCGCCGTGGGCAGATCAAAGGCTGCATCATAGACGGGCCTCTGGCACTTGACAACGCCGTCTCCCCCGAGTCGGCGCAGCACAAGGGAATAAAGTCCGAGGTAGCGGGTTATGCGGATATCCTTCATGTACCTACTATAGAATCCGGGAATATGCTCGCCAAAGCCATAGTTTACTTTTCTGACAACAAGACTGCCGGAATAGTGCTGGGAGCCGCAGCGCCGGTGGTATTGACGAGCCGTGCGGATTCTGCCGAGACAAAGCTTCTCTCGATCGCTTCCGCGGTCGCGCTTGCGGCGCACCAGGGCAAGTAAACTAAAAGCATCAGTTTATCGCATTACCGGTGAGAGGGCGGCCATCCGCCCTCTCAATAGTTGAGGGCGGAATAGAAAGATGATCAAAACCGCAGAATACGGCAATATTCGTGAATATTTGACGGCGGGCGTCTTTGGGGATATGGAGGTAAGGATCTCGACATCCTCCCCCGCCTTTTCCAATGGTGTCGATGTGATCCTGCTTCATGGAGTCCACAGCAGTGCCAATATGGGCGAACACAATAAATTCCGTTATCTTGCCGACATCCTTTCAGACAGAGGATTTACTCCATGGCTGGTAGAAACAAGCCGGATTATAAGAAACAGGCAGGATTTTTCCGGAGACGTGTCTCAATGGATAAAAGGGGCGTTTACCGGAAAGACCTTTGCCCAGGAAGAGAGAGATGTCTTTAACGCAATACGGGGCATAAGATCCATATCCGAAGGATGTTCCTTTTGGTTATGGGGTTTTTCCCTGGGCGGGATCATTGCACTCTCCGCCGCTGCCTTCGCCGAGGAGAAAAAACCCGAAAGGATCATACTAAGCGGCACCGGGATTAGGGCGTACGAGGAAACGGAAGAGAGAATGATGTCTCTTCCCATCCTCTCCACCCTCCGTTCGGATATGCGCCCTGAAATGCTTTCCAATGTCAGAACGGAATATGTCGTATCATTCCGGGGAACAAAAGACGACATTTTTTCTGAGGAAAGCTGTAAGGAAGTATTGAAAGAGATACATATCCCCGAGGATAAGAAATATTTCCGATCTGTACAAGGCGCTGATCATTCCTTTCGAAGCAGGTACGGCAAGGCTGATCCCGGCATCATGAACGAGATGGTCGACTGTCTGACAGAAATATGACGGCACTCCTGTGATAAAATAACCTGACCGCGGTCGCGGCACCCGGGAGGTCTTTTATGAATAAAGCAGCCGAAATCAGTTTTCGATTTAATAGCCTGAAACCGAAGGACCATTGTACATCAGGCGGTCTCTTTAAAACAGCGGCACGTGGGGCCGTGTTGGTTTTTGTGGCGTCTCTGCTTGTTATCCTCTCTTTTCAGGACACCCTGTCCGCAGGACAGGTAGATTACCAAGCCCTGCAGGAAGATCCTTTGGAGACAGCTTACCGCAAACTTGCCTCCGACGGTGAGATCGTCTGGGATGAAGGGGAGATGGTCGGAGGCGGCGCTCCTCTTATTATCAGCGATATGAGGTGGCCGTTGTCATCCGGAGAACTTTCCAGCCTTTTCAACAGGACTGCCTCAAAAGGAAAAAGAAAGCATCTTGGCATAGACATAGTTGCCTCAAAGGGCTCTCCGATATATGCTGCGCTTGACGGTGTTGTGGAGGTGGTCTCCAACGGAGGCAAGGGTTTCAGAGGCTACGGCAACATCATAATCATCAACCATGCGGGACAGCTGTGGACCGTCTATTCTCACTGCGCAACTCTTGGCGTACGTGTGGGACAGTCCGTCAAGAGAGGAGATGTGATAGCTACGGTCGGAAGTACCGGCAGAGCCACGACAAACCATCTTCATTTTGAAGTCAGAAATGACAAAGGCACGCCGTTAGACCCCCTCAAATACCTCCCCGAACATGGTGCGCTTCCGATGAATCTATTCAGGAAATAATCTGGGAGCCTAAAGTCCAGTGGACTCAAATCATCGTACAGACAGAATGAGAAACCGCCGACTCTCTCAAAAAATTATACTGCCCGCCTTGATCACCGTCGTCATGATGATAGTATTATTTTACTTCCTTTCAGATAGTCGGTGTCCAATGCGAACTCCCGCGAAGGCTGAGAGGGAGATGTTCAAAATGGGAACGATAGTCAGGGTTTCCCTATACGGAACAGGCGAAAAAAGGCTCAATGAAGTCCTTGATATGACTATGGGAGAAATATCCAGACTTGAAGCGCTTCTCTCCGCAAATGTGCCTTCCTCAGATATCTCTGAGATCAACAGGATAGCCGGTGAACGTCCGGTCAGGGTCTCGGAGGAAACGGGCTTTCTATTGGAGCGGGCCCTTGAGTGGTCTGAGCTCACGGACGGAGCGTTCGACCCCACGGTAGGCAGGGTGGTGAAGCTATGGGGGATAGGCACGGATGCCGCCGCCGTTCCCGATGATGCCTTGATCAGACAAACTGTATCCTTCACGGATTTCAAAAAGGTTTCCGTAACCCATGAGCAAGGCGAGACTTACGTGCGGACAGGCATAGGACAAATGATCGACCTCGGCGGAATCGCAAAGGGATATGCCACTGACAGGATCATTGAACTTCTTGCAAAAGAAGGGATCACCTCGGCCCCGATAGATCTCGGCGGAAATATCGCAGTCATCGGAAGTTTGCCCAACGGACGCGAATGGAAACTTGGGCTCCAGCACCCATCAAAGTCCAGAGGCGAATATTTCGGAACGATCGGCGTCACTGACACCTCCGTGGTTACTTCAGGTCCCTATGAGAGGTATTTCGAATCGAACGGCGTCAGATACCACCATATTTTTGATCCCAGAACAGGATATCCCGCCGGATCAGATCTAGAGTCTGTTACGGTCATCAGCAGGTGCTCGACCGATGCCGACGCGCTCAGCACGGCTTTATTTGTTATGGGATCGGAGGAGGGCCTCTTATTTCTGAGTGGTTTGGAAAACACCGATGCCGTTCTTGTCGCGAGAAAAAACGGTGAAAATCTGGTCTATGTAACAGAGGGAATAAATAAAACCTTCATGCTGAAAAGCTCGGACATGAAAATAGAACGAGAAACGGGATTGGCTAAATGAGGCGCGGCGACCGGGCGATGCTCATAATAGCGGCGTCAGTCTCCGTAATATGGTGTTTGGTATGGGCAGCCGGATACTTTCGAGCAGCTTCCGGCACTTTGACTGCCACAATCATGCAGGACGGGAAAATTTTACGGATGATACCCTTAAAAAAAGACGACCCCTCTTACGAAATAATTATAGAGCACAAAAATGGGTATAACAGGCTGAGGGTTGGAGGTGGGTCGATCGTGGTGAGCGAAGCGGACTGTCCAGACAAAGACTGCGTTAAGAGAGGACCTCTCCAAAGGCCCGGTGATTCTGCCGTATGCCTGCCTCATAGGCTGCTCATCAGGCTCTCGGGCGAATCCGGAACAGACGGCGTGACCTGGTGATGAAGCTTAGGAACCTGATTATTACAGGCTCTCTTGCTGCCCTTGCGCTGGTCTTCAACATATTTGAAGGCAGCCTCCCCATGCCTATCCCCGGCATAAAACTGGGGGCCGCCAATGTATTTTCACTCGTTGCGCTTGTGCTGCTCGGAGTCAGGGAAGCCTTCGCGGTCACCCTTATCAGGGTCTTTCTGACGTGGATAATGATCGGAAACTGGTTCGCCTTTCTCTGCAGCATGGCTGGGGGACTTCTGGCAGCGGCAGTTATGTCCCTTATGTACGTAAAATCGAGGGATGATTTCAGCCTCCCCTGGATAAGCGTCGCGGGAGCGTGGGCTTTCAATGTTGCACAGGTTACCGTTGCAGCTCTGATGGTTGGTGACCCAAGAGTTCTTCTTTATATGCTGCCCCTCCTCGTTGCCGGAACTGCTGCGGGATGGGCGGTGGGCAAATTGGCAGGACTTCTCTGTGAAAGTACGGGATCCTTCGCTAAAAAATAAATCGACGGGATGATCAGGAGGTAAAAACATGAGAATTGGCATAGACGGGAAGATATTCGAACTTTTTCCTGAGGCAAAGATCGGGTGGCTTCTGGCGGATGTAAAGGTCACGCCCTCGGATGCTTATATCGACAAGATCAAAAGTGGGCTCGCGCACAGCCTCAGGGAGATCGGGTTGTCTCAGGACACCATGATGCTTCACCCTGATGTTGCGCGGTGGCGCGAGGTGTATTCCAAGATGGGGGTCAAGCCGAGCAAATACAGGTCGTCTATAGAAGCCCTCCTTCGGAGGGTATTTAAGGGGGACATATGGAGTGTATCCAACGTTGTTGACTGCTATGATTGTGTTTCGGCCCTCACCCTTTTGCCGATGGGTGCTCACGACATCACAGCCATCAAAGGCGACCTTACGCTGAGGTTCGGGTATGAAAATGAAAAATTCTATCCGCTTGGGGCGGGAGAAAGCGTGATAGATGTTTCGACAAAAAACATTCTTTATGCGGATGAGGAAAAGGTCTGTTGCTGGCTTTGGAATTACCGTGACACGAGAGATGCCTCGGTTACCGAAAAAACAGAAAGAGCGCTGTTTTTAGTCGACCAGGCATTCAGCACAGAATGGAGAACGGTGCGCGAAGGACTGGACCTTCTGTCTGAAGAACTTGGAAAGATCGGCTGTACTCCTCTTGAGAGCGGGATAGCCGATATGGCCTCTCCATATTCAGAAATATTCCGATAAAAATTCATGGGGCCATTTCCGGGACACCGATCAGGCGCTACGACAAATAAGGTACGCAGTTCTACCTACATTTGCCGTTAGATGAAAGAAGTTATTGACATATGTCGAAAACGCGATATACTTATTTTGTAAATGACATATGTCAATAACTCGCTGGAGGTGATTTTATGCCAAGAGGTGACGGTACAGGCCCGATGGGGGGCGGTCCCTTTACGGGCAGAGGAATGGGCCGCTGTTTTGCAGGCGGTATGGCAGGTTTTAGGTTTATGGCCGGCCGCGGATGCGGAAGGGGCTTTGGCAGATGGCTCGGCGGAGGAGTATATCCACGTGCCGAAGACTATGGGAAATCTGAAAAAGAACTTCTCAGAGAAGAGATCAAATATCTTCAAAGCAAAGTTGAGGCTATAGAAGCCGCCGAAAAAACGGCCGAAGAGCAGTAGGTGCTTTAAGTGACGGGGCGACCTTATATAAGGGTCGCCCCATTCCGATTGATGTGATCGGAGAACGGAGGCTTTCATAAATGATAAGAGATCGACTGATCAAGAACGCCATGGCCGGGTCGGCGGGAGCGAGGATAAAGGACATTAGGGTGGGACTGGGATACATATATACCCTGCTCGATAACGGTAACAGCGGCCTGGCATACTCGTTCCGCGGCGAACTGGAGCACTGCTGCAGTGTTCTTGCAGATGCCGGCGACCTGATCGGGCAGGACTCCGAAAATATAATCCCCTGGCTCTCGGGAAAAAATATCCTTAAGGCCGCGGTTGGGTTGTCGGTAGTTAATGCGGTTCTGAACGCTTCCTCAGCGGGAGCTCCCGAAGGGAACGTCATAGGAGCCATCCGGCTGAAAAGAGAAGAGAAGTTCGGAATGGTTGGAAATTTCGGTCCCATTCTTCCCGCCGTCAGGAAACAGACGGAGAATATTTTTGTTTTTGAACGCATAGAAAAAGAGCGCGGCGGGCTCTATCCGGAACGCTTCATCCCCTCTCTCCTTCCCGGATGCGATGTTGTACTGATCTCAGCCACATCTATAATAAATCACACTATCGATGATGTGCTCTCATGCTGCGCCGGGGCCAGAGAGGTGTTCATCGTCGGCCCATCGACCCCGCTCCATGTCGGATCGTTTGCGGACACCAACGTCTCTCTGCTTGCGGGGACGGTAGTTACCGATCCAGAGAGGATGCTGAGGATAATCAGCCAGGGCGGCGGCACGATGCAGATGAAGCCGGCCTCAAGGCACGTCCTGGTCAACGCTGCGGCCTGATATCTTCACATGACCGGGAATGCAGGAATACTGCGGTTTAACGGCTCAGGTTTTGTAGTTGCCCGAACGCCTCGGTTTAACGGCCAGAAAACGAAGCCTTACGTAGTCGGCCACCCATCCGTTCTCGTCAGTACGGAGGAAGGGTTCGCAGTATTCTTCCACCTCATCGTAAAAAAGATCTCTTTCTGCCGCACTAAAGCCTTCAGTGTGACTGTTCGCAAAAACATCTAGCCACGTGCGCAGCCCGTTTGTCAGCGGGGTGGGTCTGTCTATCCTGGCGATGTAAGAGACTGTAAACCCTTGGTTTTCAAGAATCTTTGAAAATTTTCCGAGCTCGGGAAATTTCCAGGGGTTTCGAGACCTGTAGTCGATCCCTCTTTTGATAAGCGCTATCTTCATGCCCTCGCGAATGATCCTGATGCATCCCTCTCCGCCGCACTCGGCCGCGAAGCGCCCCCCCGGCCGGAGGGCTTTCCAGACTCCGCGGACCACTGCGTATTGATCCTTCATCCAGTGAATGGAGGCGTTGCTCATTACGGCATCGAATTCCTCATTGAAATCCATATGCTCTCCGTCGATCAAATCCGCTTCGAGGCCGGCAGCCTTTGCCGCTGCGATCATCTCGGGGTTTGAGTCCACCCCCAGCACGTCACACCCAAGTGCGGCCAACTCCCTGGTCAGTGTGCCGTCGCCGCATCCGAGGTCTAGGATCTTCTCGCCTTTTTGCGGTTCCAGCAGTTCAATTACCGGTCTTCCAAAAAGAGGTACGAAACCGGCTCCTTTTTTGTATAATTCGGGATCCCAGCGCTGATCGGACATCGGAAGGCCTCCTTATGATCTTGTTCTCCTATTATATTGGAGAGTTTCTTAAAATGCACCATCCCGTGCGTCTTCCGTAACGAGGTCCTTTTTATGTGTCCTTTTCATGAGACGATGATCAAAGAGTGATCGGTCTTGTACAAGGATGGACGGACCTCGTCTTTCTGTTTGTCCGATGCCGCCCGACCGGCACCTCCGAACCCTCCAGCTCTTGCTTGACCAATATAAATCACTTCTGTCCCATGAAAACATCAGCATAGACGGATTGCAAGAAACCGATTTTCCTTGACGAAATCAGTCTGTTTGATGTAGTCTAATGCAGTTGATAAAGTTTTTGCCCCGAGTCAAATTACCTAAAGGGTCATGCCCAAAGGTATGAGACCAATGGGTGCTCTCGGAAACGGGGGCGCCTCCCGTATTTGGAAAGGGGAAAGAGCAAACCTCAGGAGACCGACCCTCGGCGTTCCTGTGTCCTGTCCTCTTCCAGATACCCTTTAGCTATTGAAACGGCGTTCGTTCGCTGTCTTTCAATTCCCCGACAGAGAGGAGGAGCATGATTTGCGAATTTTAAAAGTTCTGATAGCAGAGGCAGATCCTTTGCTTCAGAAGCTATACTCAGACCTTATCGCTTCCGAATCAGCATTCACAGTCCTAAAGTGCGTATCCAACGGTCCGCAGATGTTCGAGTCCATGAGGTGTGTTGAGGCCGACCTGGTGTTACTGGACCTTTATCTGAAAGATTTCGACGCTCTTGACAGCCTTGATGAGCTCAGAAAAGAATTTCCAAGGACCGACTACATCGTGGCCTCTTCCGGAGAAGACCCCAACCTTGTCAGAAAAGCGCTTTGCCAGGGGGTCTTCGAATACCTGATAAAGCCTTTTTCCTTTGAAAGGCTAAGGCTTGCGCTTCGTAACTACTACATATACCACCAGAGCCTGACCGGCAGAACGAGGCCTTGGCAGCAGGAAGATCTAGACACCCTGGCCTCCCTAAGGACCAGGGATCCCTCTTGGGCGAACAACAGGACCATACCGAAAGGGCTTCAGCTGAAATGTCTTAATGAGGTAGAAAATTTTCTAAGAGACAACAGCGAGACTTTCTCAGCCAAGGAAGTCGGGGAAGCACTGGGAATATCCAGGTCTACGGCGAGGAGATATCTCGAATTCCTTACGATGAACGAGAGAGTGGTAGTTGAGTACGCATACCGAAGAGTCGGCCGGCCGGAGAAAAGGTATAGAATGGCGCTGGTGTAAGGCCCCCGCCGCGGACAAAGATCCAATCGTTTTTGTGATGTGTCGATGTGCGTTTTAGCCCGTGTTCCTTATATCCCGAAGAAGAGTCCGGCGATGAAGGTCGCAAGGATCCCTCCTGTCAGGACCATCAAGATCCCCCTGCCATACCATCCTAAGATCACCGCGACTAAGGCCCCCGCGGCGGAGCTGCGGATGTCTCCTGTCGCAGTCAGCACATCGGGGAAAATGAGGGCTCCGAGTATCGCGTAAGGTATGTAGTGCAGCAGCGCTTCTGCTAAGGGCGGCAATTTTTTCTCGCTGAGGAGAAAAACCGGGAGGATCCTTGAGGATGCTGTAACTAGCATCATAAGCAGGGAAAGGAGAATGATCTTGCTCACCGTGTCGTCACCCCGCGTTTTTTGACCGGGAATAAGATTGTACCGATCAAAGCGGCCGTTCCGGCGGCGATTATAATGGCGAGGCCCCTGTTTATATAGCTGAAACAGGGCGCCCACTTTATGAGGGCGCTGAGCCCCATGGCTGTGGCAGCTACGGTCAAAGCAGAGCGGCTTTTTCTCACGGAGGGCAGCAAAAGCCCTATAAAAAGGGCGTATAGAGCGATTCCCATGCTTGACTGCACGCTTTCGGGCATCACAGCGGTCCCGAAGAATCCCACTAGAGTTCCCCCGACCCAGCTGATATGACCGACGATGTTCAGACCGAACATAAAATCGGCGGATAGAAAACGTTCTCTTTGCATTGAAGCTATGCTGAAGCTTTCATCGGTCAGCTCAAAGGCGATCAAAGATCTTTTAATGGCTCCGATCCCTTCCTCGAGCCTTCTGGTCATGGAGGACGACATCATCATATATCTCATGTTCAGAACAGCTGTGGTCAAAACTATCTCAGGCATAGATGAACCTATCATTATGAGGTTCAATGCCACAAACTGACTTGAGCCCGCAAAGACCACAAACGACATAAATACGCTTTCAAAGGCAGTAAGGCCGGCCGTTTTACAAAGTATCCCGCAAGCCAGAGCGCTGGGGATATAGCCGAAAGCCACGGGTGTTCCTGTTTTAAGTCCGTAGAGAAAACCCTCGGCAGTATCCGGAGCGGCTGTCGGTTTCATAGCGATGTCACCCATATTCATTCTCCGTTCATCTGTACTGATGGCGAATTTTATATTGAAAACACAGCTCCTGTCAAACCTTCTTGTTTTGGTCGACATAAATGTGAATAAAGTGAACATAAATAAACTTAACTCCCCAGATCACTCCTTAAAGTTGTCTAACTATTCAGGTCAATGTATTCTGTAAAGCAGAACATATACCATGTGTATGCAACTGAGTTGCATTAAATCCCCGAGTTTGTAGTCCTAAAGATTATGTCAAAGGAGACAAACCGGCGGATCTCCGGCTTCGCCGGGATCCCGAGGGTATCGCTGGAAACGGCGATATCTCCCGAAGACGGGAGACCGTCTTATTGGAAAGGGGGTACAAAAGGAACAGAGCCTGTTTTCGGCTGTGTTCCTCCATCCTTCTATCTCCTTCCCAAGCGTGTTTTTTTTGAATCTCGTTTTACAGTCAATTCCGGAGACGGAGAAGGGAGATGTACCAAGTGACAGAATCCAATTATCATGTCAAGAACCTCACCATCAACGGCGTTCCCCGCCGCATCATCGGCAAGCCTGAGACAACACTGCTCACAGTCATCCGCGACCAACTCAAGATGACCGGCACCAAGAGGGGCTGCGACCATGGCCAATGCGGCGTCTGCAACGTCATACTCAACGGCAAAGTCGTCCGTTCCTGCATCACCAAATGGAAGAGCGTCCCCGAACACTCCTCTGTAACCACCATCGAAGGCATAGGGACCCCCGAAAACCTTCACGCTCTCCAGTGGGCATTCATAGTCTGCGGCGCCATCCAGTGCGGCTTCTGCACCCCCGGTTTCATAACTGCCGGCAAGGCGCTTCTCGATTCCAACCCCAGCCCCACCCGTGAGGAGGTCCGCGACTGGTACGGCAAACACTGGATGTCCTGCCGCTGCACAGGCTACGTTCAGGTAGTCGACGCCGTCATGAAAGCCGCCGCGATCCTCAGGGGAGAAGAAAAGATAGAAGACCTGGCCAAGATCTACAAGCCGGGCGACTCCATCTGGAACTCCAACTACCCCCGTCCCAGCGCCGTCTACAAAGCCACCGGCCTTTGGGACTTCGGCGACGACGACAGGCTCAAGCTCCCCGAAGAATTCCTCTTTGCCTACCCCTTCGCCCTTGAGGGAGTCCGCCACGCCAAGGTCAATAAAATCGACGTCACTGAAGCCGAAAAAATGCCCGGCGTCTACAAAATCGTCACCTACAAAGACATCAAGGCCAACAAAGGCACCAACAGGATCAGGGGACAGGTCGGATGCCCCTCCGTCACCACGGACGGCTGGGAGCGCCGCATAATGGTCGAAGAGGGCGACAAGATCCGCCAGTGGGGCGAATGCATAGCCATAGTCTGCGCCGACAGCGAGACGAATGCCAGGGCAGCGGCAGAGAAGATCAAAGTCGACTATGAGCCCCTTCCCGAACTTCTCGACATATACCAGGCCAAGGCGCCCGATGCGATCAAGGTCTACGATGAGATCGACGGCATAGACGGCATGCCCAACGCCTTCAACAAGCGCATGTTCACGAAGGGCGCGGATCCCAAAGAAGACCTCGACAATGCTCCTTACGTCGTTGAGGACGAATTCTACAGCTCACGCCAGCCCCACATGGTCCTTGAGACCGACTGCGGCTACGCCTACTACGACGAAGAAGGGCGCGTCACCCTCGCCACCAAATCCATCTGCGTCTACAGACACCAGATGATGATAGCCCGCGGCGTAGGAGTTCCCCCCTCCAGGATCAGGGTCATCCAGAACAACATGGGCGCCTCCTTCGGCTACAAAGTGGCCCCCACCAACGAGCCCTACCTCGCCATAGCCCTAATAGCCTGCCAGCGCCCCGTCTACATGCGCGTCAACATGAAAGAACACAACATCCGCACGCCCAAAAGATCGCCCTTCCTCATGCACATCCGCGTAGGCGCCGACAAAGAGGGCAAACTCGTCGGAGCGGAACAGACATGGTGGGTCGACCACGGACCCTACAGCGAATCATCCAACGACCTCACCAACAAAGGCGGCCAATTCTTCTTCGCCCCCTACGCCTACTCCGACATGCGGGCGACCGGCTACACATGCTTCAGCAACCACCGCTGGAGCGCGGCCTTCCGTGCCTACGGCGCACCTCAGACCTACTGGGGCTGCGAGACCGCCATGGACATGCTCGCGGAAAAATGCGGCATAGACCCCTTCGACTTCAGGGAACAGAACCTCCTCAAATGGGAAAAGGGCACCACTGACCCCCTCGGCATGATGCCCTCCGGCTATGCCCCCGAAGTCTTCCCTCTTCCTGAGATGATGAAAAAAGCCCGTCCCTACTACGAAGAGATGAAAAAAGAAGCTGCGGCCAAAAGCACCGACAAGATCAAATACGGAGTCGGAGTCTCCATAGGCATCTACAACTCCAACGACGACGGAGCCGACGAAGCCGCCAGCAACATCGAACTCACCAAAGAGGGAGTCATAGTCTACAACACCTGGGAAGACCACGGCCAGGGCGCCGACATGGGCTGCCTCGGCACCGCCCATGAAGCCTTAAAGCCACTTAACCTCAGGCCCGAACAGATCAAGATGGTCCTCAGCGACACCGCCAAAGCCCCCAACAGCGGCGCGGCGGCGGCGAGCCGTTCCCAGGTCATGGTCGGCAACGCCATACTCGACAGCTGCAAAAAACTCCTTGACGCCATGCGCAGGCCCGACGGCACATACAGGACCTACGACGAAATGATCGCCGAAGAGATTCCTGTCCTCTACGAAGGCTACACCCAGGCTCAGGTCATCAACGAGAAAGGCGAACTTGAAGTCTGCTCCGGCAACGACAAAGACACCGGCCTAGGCAAGCCCTTCGGCTTCCACATGTTCGGAGTCAACCTCTCCATGGTCTCTGTCGACACCGAGAGCGGAAAGGCCAAGTGCGAGAAATTCGTCCTCGTCGGCGACGTCGGAGTCATCAACAACTACCTTGTCGTCGACGGCCAGCAGTACGGCGGCATAGCCCAGGGCATAGGCCTCGCCCTGACCGAGGACTTCCTCGATGAAAACAAATACAACAACTTCGTGACGATGGGGCTCCCCTACATAAAGGACGTTCCCGACGACATCAAGCTCGTTCACGTCGAGACCCCGCGTCCCCTCGGCCCCTTCGGAGCCTCCGGGACCGGAGAGATGCCCCTTGCCGCTCCGCACGTATCCATCTGCAACGCGATAAAGAACGCGTGCGGCGTCAGGATCAAGGCGATCCCTGCCACCCCCGACAAGATCCTTGCCGGGCTCAGGGAGAAGGCGCAGTAGTTTTCACTTCGGCGGGTAAAAAGCCGCTGCGTTAAGCTAAAATAGTGTGAGGGGCTGAGCATTCGCCCCTCACACCGATATACAGGAGGAAAGATCCGATGACAGAAACAAAGCAAAAGAACTTTGGGAGCATCTACGACCTTCCCCTTCAAAATGCCTCTGCTCTTGCGCCCAACATAGAAAAGCGTACCGTCTACGGCCCCGGGGATAGGTTCTGGGAGGGCTGGGTGATGCGCCACTTCATACTTCCTGCCCGCGAATCCATCCCGGAACACTCCCACGAGTGGGACCATCTCATGTACACGATAAGCGGAGACGGCTATGTTGAAGTCGAAGGCGAACGTTTTGAGATGAAGACGGGCTACTGGACCCGTGTTCCCGGCGGGACGAACCACGTTTACCGCAACGAGGCGGACATTCCTTTGGAATTTTTCTGCATAGTCCCCTTCCACGGCGACCCGCAGGCCAAAAAGACCGTGATGAGGGCCGAAAGAGCGGCGCGTAAAGCCGAGGACTCCGAAGATTGAGCAGGTTCCTCTCCGCCAAATGCAGGGAGATAAAGCCGTCGCCCATGATGAGGATGGCCGAGATGGCGAAGGGGATGGAGGGTTGTATCGACCTCAGCCTCGGCGAACCTGACATCCCCACCCCGCTTGACATATGTGACTCGCTCTGTCAGGCGGCGAGGGCGGGCGATACCCACTACTGCCCCGGCATGGGTGATCCGGGCTTTCGCAGTGCAATATCCGCCTATTGGCAAAGAAAATATGGTCTTTTTTACGGCACGGACGAGATATTTGTCACAGTCGGCGGCAGTCAGGCCGCCTTTCTTGCGATGCAGGCAGTCCTTGATCCCGGTGATGAGGTCATTATTCTTGAGCCGTTTTTTACCTTCTACGAACAGCACGTGCTCCAGTCCGGAGGGGTGCCCGTATATTGCATGAGCGGGGCTGAAAGTGGATTTCTACCCGATCCTGCAACGATAGAGAAGAGCGTGTCGAAAAAAACAAAAGCTCTCATCCTCAATTCACCCTGCAACCCCACCGGTGCCGTATTTCCGCCAGACTTGCTCTCGTCGATTGCCGACATAGCGGCCAGGCATGACCTGCTCGTGGTATCTGACGAGCTGTACGAGGCCTTTTCATACTACACTCCTCATGTGCCTTTTGCCTCTTTGTCCGGTATGAAAGATAGGACCATTACTATCGGGGGCCTGTCCAAGAGTTATGCGATGACGGGATGGCGTGTCGGTTACGCTATGGGTCCCTCTCCGATCCTCAGGGCGATGCAGGTGACCGGAGTCGTACAGACTCTCTCTGTGAGCTCTATGGTCCAGCGCGCCTCGGAATACGCCATGAACAACTGCGATGAAAAGCTCAGGGAGATCACTTTGCTTTTTAGGGAGCGCATGGAATTTTCATACCGAAATTTCTGCTCGCTTCCCGGCATAAAAGTTACACGTCCCGGGGGGAGCTTCTACCTTTTCCTTGACGTTACGAAAACGGGCATGGATGGGGAGAGCTTTTCCGAAAAGGCGCTTAAAGAGGCCGGGGTGATAACGATACCGGGCGTTTCATTCGGGCCGCACTGCGATAATTATGTCAGGATAGCCTGCACTGTCCCCGAAGAGTTGCTGGGAGAGGCCTCTCTCAGGATAGAAAAAATGCTGGTTTGACTTTGATAGTGACGTAAGGGAAAAAACGGAAGGGGGCCGAGCCGTGGCACCGGTCCGGAGGCCGGATCCCCGATGGGGCCTTTTAGACCTGCTGAACCAGTGCTGCTGATGATTTGATCCTTCTACGAACATCAAAAACCAAAAAGACATAACGAATGCTTTTGGGACTATTTTGCCGACTTCATGACAGTATGCTCCACGGGCAGTCCGTTGACCAATTCAACTGTCTCAAAGCGACCTTCCGGCGTCATCCAATAAGGTACACCGGAAATGTATACCAACTTGTAGTTCATTATCTCACCTCCTTATACAAAAAGTAAACAACCTTGCATTATACAGGTTGTTTTCCGTTTGTCAAATCAGCCGTGGCGCACTGTGGCTACATATCTATTATGGGAGGAATAAAGGGGGCGGCGGTCTCAGTGTCCCAGGGGAATAGTACCCAAGTATCCTGGGAGACCTCGGTGATAAAGGTATCGACCAAGGGTCGCCCTGCCGGTTTGGCGTATACCGTCGCAAAGTGGGCCTTCGAAAACATCTCCCTGACGATTCTTGCTGTTTTGCCTGTGTCGACCAGATCGTCGATTATGAGCCATGTCTCGTCCACTCCGGCAAGGTCGGGCCTTTTCAGGATATTTGTCACTCCCTGTTCCCTGATCGTGTAGCTTGACACACAAACAGTGTCCACCAGATGTATATTCAGCTCTCTTGCGATTATGGCGGCTGGTACGAGGCCGCCTCTTGCCACTGATATTATCCTGCTCCAGTCTTTTCGTTTATCCAGAAGTTTCCATGCAAGTGCCCTGCAGTCTCTGTGTAGCTGTTCCCATGGCACGTGGTAGTTTTTGCTGTAGCGTTCGGAAGTTTTCATCGTCCGATTCTCCCTATAAAGCTCATATTTTGAAAAATTGTACATTCATGAAAGGGGGTTGTCTATGGTCTCAGGATCTGTCTGTTTTAATAGAGTTCCGGCCTTCTCATCTCAAACACCCTGAGGAAATCCCTCGCCTTTTTTACTTTCGAAGTATCTATATCGACAAAAGCGATCTCCTCTTCGTTCCCTCCCTCATAGAGTACCTTGCCCCACGGATCTATCACAGCCGAGGCTCCGCCGAAAAGAGTTTCTCCTGTAGTTCCCACCCTGTTGCACCCGGCTACGTAGATCATGTTTTCAATCGCCCTTGCCTTCAAAAGAGTTCTCCAGTGGTCGATGCGCGATATGGGCCACTCTGCGGAAAAAATTTGAAGCTCGGCGCCCTCAGCGGCGTAGCGCCTGGTGAGTTCGGGAAAGCGCAGATCGTAGCAGATCGCGAGTGCCGTATCCGTTCCTTCGATGTTCAAACGAGTTCTTTTTTCCCCGGGCAACAGATACTTCTCCTCATCCATCAAAGGGATGAGATGCGCCTTATCGTAATCGGCTACAAACCTCCCTGACGGGTCTATAACCAAAGCCCTGTTGGCCGCGCCTTGGTCGGTGAGGGCGAGGACGGACCCTCCCGCGAACCAGCAATTGAATTCGGCTGCAAGCGATGCCAGAAATGAGACGGCAGAGGAGGCGCCCTTGTCACCATACTTTTCCGCTTCCTCTATTGCATATCCCACATCCCACATCTCCGGCAGGATCACGACGGCAGGGGCACGAAAAGAATCTTTTTTTGAGCGGAGGATGTTTCTTATTTTTTCATAGTTTGCTTTTCTCTCCCCAAGAATGACATCCATCTGTACGATAGCAAGGCGCAGTGTCGACATTTATCAGGTCCTCCCTCGAAGCACACCCTTCTCCGTCCCTTAAAGAGATCCGGAAGTGTGTCCTTTTATCTTCATTTGTATTGTGCCTCTTGTTTTTCCGTTTGATTTAGCAGCTCCTCGATCTCTTTTCTTGCGGCAGCTTCGACTTCCTGAATAGTTTCAAAAGTCATCATAAGCCAGTCTCCTTCTGAAGTACCCTCAGGCAGAGCGTGCAGAGGCAGCTCTGCATGAGATCCTTCCTCCCCCACCAAAAGAACACACACCTCTTTGTCGATCATATCAACGAAGACCTTCTCTTTTTTAATCAACATTTGTTCGAACCTCTCTGTTCTTTGGGTAGGTTATGCTCTTTCCGTCAGATTTCATCCAAACTGTGCCGTCTTTTGTGTCAAGCCGCTTTATCCCCATAGAGGCAACGTCGCGCACTACCTCCTTGTGGGGATAACCGTAGGAGTTGCCCTTCGCATAGCTCAGTATTATGAAATATGGTCTGATTTCCCTCAGTAAGCGACTGTCTGTTCCGTTGGCGCTGCCGTGGTGGGAGGCTTTAAGCACAGAAGCCCGGGGCAGGGGCGAGATGGTCGCCCTTTCCTCGCGTTCCATATCAGCCGCCATGAGAAATGATGTGCTGCCGTATGTTATCTTAACGACCAGGCAATTGTTGTTGGCATCGCTTCGGGTCCCCTTCAGCGGCATGGCTGGTGCGAGGACATCTATAACCGTGCCTCCCATCATCTCTGAGTGCCCTCTCTTTGGAACGGTCAAGGGAATCTTCATTTTTTTAATGGAGGCATAAAATTTATTTTGCAGCTGAGAACCGTGTATATAGCCCGAATCCCAGACCTGTCTGATGGGAAAGTCAGATAATATTCTATCCATCCCGCCTATGTGGTCTGAATGAGGATGGGTGGCTATCAGCAAGTCGATCTTTTTGACGCCAAGCTTTCTGATCTCCCCGATCAGCTTGCCGCCGGCATTTTGCGGGCCTGCGTCGATCAGGATCGTCCCGCCGTCTGGCAGCACGAAGAGAGAGCTGTCGCCCTGACCGACATCGAAAGCGTAAAAGGATAACTTGCCTTTTTCAGGGTAGCCTTCAGGCGCTGATATCCACGTTACTGCGGCGGAGAGGGCTAGTATCGATGCGATGAGCAAAAGAAGTATGGTTTTATTTTTTTTGAGCGAAACAAAGTGTCGCAACATCTTCCTCCTGACCCACTCTAAGCGATTTTTTCCCCGGTTTTGCCAAAAAAGGCGTTGAGGTTATAATCATCGGGTGCCTCCGATGCGAAAGGATGCGGACAATGTTCGGCTTTATTCTCGTTATCCCTCTTATGATCATAATTATAACGGGTAATTTCCTTAGGGCTCGCGGGTTTTACTCCGAAACCGACGTAAGAACTCTGACAAAAACACTCTATTGGGTGATACTCCCCCCGCTTCTCATCCGCACGACCTTCGGTTCGGGGAAAGAGGTTCTCTCACAGGGAAAGTTTCTCGCCGCCCTTACCCTTGTCTACATTCTGACAGTCGTACTTGCCGCGGTGGGCGCCATATTTTTGTTTCACAAGTTAGATCGTGCCCGGATAGCGGTGTCAGTGTTCTCTTCCATAAGATCCAACAACATCTATCTCGGTTTTCCCGTGATAATGCTGGCTATGGGAGAAGAGGGCCTCAACTATGCATCTGTATATATTGCGGTCAGCACCGTATCACTCCAGCTTGTATCGGTCATATCTGGGGAAGTGACTCTTTTTGGTAAGCTTAGTCCCTCCAGCGTTGTTGAGATTTTCAAAAGGCTCCTTCGAAACCCCATCCTGGTATCGTGCGTGGTTGGTATTGGTCTGGCTATGGCCGGACTCGAAAAACTTCCCACCGTGGTGGATGAGGCGATGAAACTGATGGGATCGGCCGCGACGGCGGTTGCGCTTCTTGCCCTCGGCGGAGCGCTCCATTTTTCAAGTTTCAGCGGGGTTGCGGCAATGGTGAGAGGGACGTGGAAAGACTGCATTATGAAGCTCCTGATACATCCCATTTTGATGTGGGGACTCCTCTCGGCCTTCTCCGTCTCCGGTCCGCTGCTGAAGGTCACGGTAATGCTCTCCTCAATGCCCTCCGCGGTAAATTGCTTTATCATGGCAAGAGAGATGGAGATGGACTCAAGATATGCGGCGGACCTTGTCGCATCAACCACTGTTCTGGGAGTGATCTCCATCCCGCTTTGGGCGAACCTTCTCGGGCTTATATGATACAAAGCTGCGCCGCCGGCTGCTTTTTTGTTCAGCCCATTGTAACCACTGTGCCCTCCCTGCCTTCCAGTGCTTCGACAGCTTTGTAGAGCGATGTGATTATTGCGTTTCTCCCAGGGAATCTCCGGGCGAACCTTATCGCCGCGGTTACTTTGGGGAGCATGCTCCCCGGAGCGAAATGTCCCTCTTCGATATTTTTGATCGCCTCCGGCACTGTCATCCGAGAGAGGCCCCTTTGGTTTGGTTTTTTGTAGTTCAGGCATATTTTATCGACGTCCGTAAGGATCAAAAGGATATCTGCGCCCATATCTTCGGCCAGCCTCTCCGCAGCAAGGTCCTTGTCAATGACGGCGGAGACGCCGGTAAGGGATCCGTCCATGTTTTCTACGACTGGTATCCCGCCGCCGCCCGCCGTTATGACTATAGTGGAATCCCAAAGGCGTTTTACCGATTCGATCTCAACTATCCTTTTAGGCATGGGAGAGGGGACGACCCTGCGCCAGCCCCTGCCGGCATCTTCTTTCATCGTGAAGCCCTTTTCAGCGGCTATCATCTTGGCCTCTTTCTCTGAGTAGAAGGGACCGATAGGTTTCGTAGGGTTTTCGAAAGCGCTGTCTTTGCCGTCTACGACGACCTGTGTCACGAAGGTAACGACGGGGATGTCGCGGCTCCTGTTCCTGAGGGCGTCTCTCATGCATTGCTGGATCTGGTATCCTATGTAGCCCTGGCTCATCGCCCCGCACACGTCAAACGGCATGGCGGGAAGCCTTGGGTCGACTTTTTCCGCCGTTTCCTGTGAGAGCGTTATGTTTCCCACCTGAGGTCCGTTTCCGTGGACTATCGCCATTTCGTAGCCTCTGCAGCTTACGTCTGCGAGGTACTCGCAGGTCTTTTTGACCACTGCGAGCTGGGCTTCGGCGGTCGGAGGGCTTCCAGCCTCCTGGAGAGCGTTCCCTCCAAGGGCAACTACAACTTTCTTAAACGAAGAGGTCATTGTTCAAACACACCCTTTGGGCTTTAGATTTATCCGGAATATTATAATACCGATGGGCATGGTCCGCTCGGTTTTTTTACGGAAACCTGCGAGGATCAAAATAACCCCGCGATGCCCGAGACGGAGAAGGCGCACCATGCCAGCAGGGCGCCCATAATTAATGAAATAAGTCTGCCCTGCTTTGAGAAAAAACGACCCTGCGCGTCTCCGAAGAGAGACCAAAGGATGAACGCCGCAGCACAGTTTATGGTGAGAAAAAGCCCGCAGAGGAAGAAAGCGAGCTTGGAGTCGGTCCACGGCGCGATGAATGTGGACATCGCGGTAAAGCCGAAGAGGATAACCTTGGGATTTACGAACTGCAGGGCGAAACCGTCGACAGACCCGGGAATTTTTTCATGAGCCGTGCCGCTTTCCGAAGGGGCTCTCCTCTTGGGGAAGGCGATTTTCCATGCGAGCCACAAAAGATATATGGACCCTACCCCTCTGAGCCATGGCAGGACCTTCGGTATGTATGTCCCTATTAGGAGATTTCCCATGGCGTTGAGCATCATGACGGCGAAGAGCCCCGCCGTCATGCCGGTCATGAGGGGGAGGGTCTTCCTGAAGCCGAAAAGGCGCGCCGTGTTCATGGCGAATATGATGTTGGGCCCCGGTGTGTAGCAGGCTGCGAGAACGAAAGAAAGAAACGGCATCCACTGCATTTTGAACCCTCCGCCGTCCGGCTAGAGCAGCCCTTCTATTTCGTCGAGAGTTTCAGAAAATACTTTTATTACTTCCTCGACCGGTCGTGGGGTACTCATGTCGACCCCGGCATGTTTCAAAAGTTCGATGGGGTAGTCGGAGCCTCCCATGGAAAGGAACTCCAGATACCTCTCTCTGGCTGGGGCACCATCCTTCAGTATGAGTTCCGCCAGAGCCGTCGCAGCCGAAAAACCGGTAGCATACTGATAAACATAAAACGGGTTATAGAAGTGGGGTATCCTTGCCCACTCCATCTTAAGAGGTTCGTCAATAGTGACCGTCGAGCCGTAGTACTTCCTGTTCAGTTCATACCATAGCTCGGAAAGCGCATCGGGAGTAGTCTCCCCCTCCTCGGCGGCTCTCTTATGGATCTCCCGTTCAAAAGAGGCGAACATAGTCTGCCTATAGACGGTAGTCCTTATGTTTTCAAGCCGGCGATTAAGGAGGTAACGTTTTTTATCTCTTTCTTCGGTTTCGGATATCAGTCCGGAGAGGAAAAGCACCTCGTTTGTCGTCGAGGCGACTTCGGCCGTGAAGATGCAATAATCCGAAGTTGGATAGGGCTGTTTCTTCTTCGAATAATAGCTGTGCATCGAATGGCCCATTTCATGGACAAGCGTTGAAACGTCATTAAAATTATTGGTATAGTTCATCATTATGTATGGGTGTGTGCCATAGCTTCCCCACGAATATGCCCCGCCCCTTTTGCCCCTGTTGGGAAAGACGTCAGTCCACCCGTTTTCCAATCCTTTCCTTGCTGCAGAGAGATATTCATCTCCAAGGGGCGCGAGTCCGCGAAACATCATCTCTTTGGCCTCACTCCATGAGATATTGTCAAATGGGTCTGAAGCAAGTGGAGCATAGAGATCATACATATGAAGTTCTTTTACTCTAAGCACTTTCTTTCTGATCTCCAAATATCGATGGAGCGGGGCAAGATTTGATTCAAGAGTGTCAACGAGCTCGCTGTATACGGATGTCGGAATGTTGTTTCCGTCAAGTGCCGCAGCGAGTGAAGAGGGATATTTTCGTGCTTCCGCGTAGAATCTCGATGTTTTGAGCATACCTCCCAGCGCAGCGCCAAGAGTATTTTTCATATCGCAGTAAGGCTTGTAGAGGGAGCCGAAAGCGGCTTTTCTTACGCTCCTCTTCGGAGAGCGCAGGTAGTGGACCGCTCTTTCCTCCGATATTTCAACCCTCTCTCCCTTTTCATTTCTTATCGCGTCAAATTTCATGTCAGCGTTGGTGAGCATGGAGAACACATTGTCCGAAGTATCGGCGAGATCTCCGGCCTTGGCCAGTATGGCTTCCTCAGGCTGGGAGAGCACATGCTCTCTCTGGCGGAGAAGCTCCCTCAGGCCAAAGGAATAGTCCTTAAGCGAGGGTTCCGAGATCAGCGCCTTCAACTTCCCTTCGGGCATTGAAAGTATCTCCGGGGTAATAAAGCTGGAAATTGCGGAAAGTTCCACCGCCAGGGATGAGACCTTGTTTGCCAGCCCCTGGTATTTGGAATCGGAAGTATCTTCATGGCTCTTCATATGCGCATAGACGACGAGCTTGCCGAGCGTTATGGAAATATCGTCCCGCAGTTTAAGGCATTCGAGCAATGTTTTTTCTGAATGGGCGAGTCTTCCGGCAAAATCGGCGATTTCGGTCATTCGTTTTTTTATCAATCCGAAATCCTTTTCCCACTCGGGGTCATCGCGGTAAATATCCTCAAGCCTCCACCTGAAACGGCGCGGCACCTCTTTTCTTTCGGGCAGGGAAGAGCCTCCGCCCAGTTCTATCTCAATATTTCTTTCGTTTGTTCCGCCCATTATTATTCACTCCTTTGTGATCCGTGAACTATTGTCTTGTTTAAGCGGCCAAGATGCAAGTCTTTTTTCGATCCGATGTTTGAAAAGGTCAAAATCTGTGCTAATCTTGTCCGGACGGGAGTTTTAGTTCACGAACTGCTCCTCTGCCAAACAGGCGATGGTTCACTCAGGGCGAGCGGCGGTTTTCTTAGTTCCTTCAGAGGGGGATAAAAATGAAATATAACTTTGACGTCCATATGAATAGGCGTGGAACAAACTGCGAAAAATGGGACCATCTAGAGGAAGAATTCGGCAGAAGCGATCTTCTGGCTCTGTGGGTGGCAGATATGGATTTTCCCGCGCCCCCGGAGGTCCTTGAGGCTCTTCATAAAAAAATTGACGAAGGAGCACTGGGATATCCGGTGGCGCCCGACTCGCTTCTTGAAGCCGTCACGGGATGGCAGCTTAGCCGCCATGGATGGAAGATAGGCAAAGAGGCCGTGACCTGGGCCCCCGGAGTGGTCGCAGGGCTGGCCTTTTCCGTAATGGCTTACACAAGGCCCGGAGACGGCGTCATAATACAGACTCCGGTCTACCCTCCGTTTTATTCGCTCATCGGCGAGGCCGGCAGGAGGGTCGTTAAAAATCCGCTTAAGAGGGCGGGCGGACGTTACGTGATGGATTTTGAAGGCCTTGAAAGGCTTGTGACCCCGACATGCAGAACGCTGATACTATGTAATCCCCACAACCCGGTCGCACGGGTCTGGTCCCGGGAAGAGCTTGAGGCCCTGGCCGAACTGGCCCGACGCAAAGACATGATCATCATCTCAGATGAGATCCACCAGGATCTTGTGTTCAGCGACGCCAAACATATAAGCATAGCCTCCCTATCCGAAGATGCGGCATCCCGAACCGTCACGTTTATCGCTCCGAGCAAAACATTCAACATCGCGGGCATGAACTCATCGGTCGCACTGATACCTGACGATAGCCTCAGGGCCCGTTATATCTCCGTCATTGAGAGGCTTCACCTAAGCTCACTCAGCATCCTAGGCCTTACTGCGATGGAGGCAGCTTATGCGAAATGCGGCGGCTGGCTCGATGAGTTAATGGGATATCTTGAGGAAAACAGAGATTTCACCGAGAATTTTGTCAGAGAGCGTATGCCTCTTGCCGTGATGGACCATCCTGAGGGGACTTACGTTTTTTGGATCGATTTCAGGGGCTACGGGTTTGAATCAAAGAGCCTTATGGATTTTCTCGTCAACCAGGCCGGAGTCGCGTTAAACGACGGACTTACTTTCGGCGAAGAGGGAGACGGATTTGCCAGAATAAATATCGGGACAGACCGCGCTACACTTAGGGAAGCCCTGGAAAGGACGGCATCGGCGCTTGAAGCGCTCGCGGGAAAATAAATCATTCCGCATTTATGTATAAAAACATCAAGGGGAGGAATATATTAATGGCAAGGAAAGAGCCGGCCGTTCGTTACTGCCGCTTTTGGGTCGATGGAAGGACATATTCGGGCAAGATACGCGATAATTCGGTGGATATAGTGGAGGGCGATCCTTTTACGGGGTTTTCTCCGATAAGGCTTAGCTACCCTGTAGACAGGGTGAAGTTTCTGCCTCCCTTCATGCCTAAAAAGATATGGTGCGTAGGTCGAAATTATCTTGGGCACGTAAAGGAAATGAATAACGAAGTGCCTAAGGAGCCCCTTATATTTATGAAATCGGTGTCAGCCATTGTGGGGGCAACCGACTTTATCCGTATTCCTGAGTGGGCCGGAAAGATCGACTACGAAGGCGAGCTTGCTGTCGTTATAGGCAAGGCGGGGCACAACATAAGAGAAGAGGATGCGTTCAGCCATGTGCTCGGCTATTCGATTATGAACGATGTCACGGCCAGGGATCTTCAAAAATCAGACGGACAGTGGACCAGAGCCAAGAGTTTTGATACGTTCGCGCCTTTTGGGCCTGCTGTGCTTCTCGCCGACAGGATGCCCGAAGAAGCTGTCATAAGAACTCTGCTCAACGGCAAAACGGTGCAGGAAGCCTCATTCTCTCAGATGATATTTCCGATACCCAGGCTGATATCACATATCAGCAGGTTCGCCACGCTTGAGCCGGGTGACGTAATTGCAAGCGGAACGCCCCAGGGCGTAGGTCCTGTGAAGGTCGGCGACCTTGTCGAGGTCCAAATTGACGGGATAGGGAGCCTGAAAAACATCTGTGCAGACTGAACGGAGCCGCACTCTGTCAGGATTTCATCCCCAGGGAAATTATTCTGGTGAAAGCTTTTTCGGGGGGCATGTCCGTGTACTCAATGTTTTCCTCAGGGAAAAAGAGGACCAGCCCTGTCGTAGGATTGGGAGAGGTTGGGACGAAGACTGTGACGGTCGGGTTTCCGTCCTCTCCTGTCTCTCTTTTTGTTACGAAGCCGATCATATATCCTGTGCCGCATGGTACCTTTGCCGTTCCAAGGTATCCCCTGTCTCCGGCGCCGGCGGTGAAGGTGTGGATCATGTCACGGAACGTAGCGTACCATCCTCCTACAACGGGTATCTTCGATACAGCCTGGTCCACTATGCTTAAGAACCATTTTTCCTTACGTCTCAGTTTTCTTCCGGTGTAAATAAGGATGAAAATTATGAAAAGAGTTATTGCGGCAGTAGTCCAGACGGAGTTGGTGAGTCCGAATATCATCGAGCTCAGTGATTCGAAGAGCTTGATCATATAATAGAGGACGAAGGAAAATACCGCAAACGGAATAAAAGCGATGCATCCGAGGAAAAAATCCTTGGCCATCCTGGATATCTTTGACCCTTCGCGCGTCTTCGTGACGTCCGGTCCTTTTTCGTTTTCCATTTTGATCACTCCGAGCTTGTCAATTTGATTATTTCTGGGCTATCCTTATCTCAAAGCAGCAGCGGGAGGAAACTGCAAATGCTATACAACATGACGAAGGCCATAGTCTCTGTATATTTTAACCTCTACCATCGACTTTCGGTCGAGGGTCAAGAAAAAATACCTAAAGAGGTGCCTGTGATAGTCGCGTCAAATCATGCCAGCTATCTCGATCCGCCCCTCATAGGCTACACGTTTTTCCCGAGGGTCCTTAAATTTATAGCCTGGGAGAAGCTGTTCAAAGTTCCGCTTTTTGGCACATACCTAAGGAGAATGGGCGCTGTGCCTGTCTCTCAGAAGGATAAAAACAGCTCTGCCGCGCTTTTGAGGATGGTGATGGGGTTTATCAACGAAGGGTTCAGCGTCTATATCTGTCCCGAAGGGCACAGGACAGAGGACGGGACCCTGCAGCCTCTCGAGGGAGGGGTGGCGATCCTTTCTCTTAAGACCGGTGCCCCCGTGGTTCCCGTATGGGCGGGAGGCACCTATCGCGCCTTCTCTCCGCACATGAAATTTCCCCGTCCGAAAAAGCTATACGTTGTTTACGGGGATCCGATATTCCCCCTTGAGATCGGGGAGGGGGCTACGGAGAAAGAAAAACGCAGCCATATCCTCGACAAAATCGAGGAATTCTACAAAAAAATGGACGCTAAAGACAGAGAAGGGTATCGGGGATAGCAGCGCGCAAAAAAAGATATCGCGGCATCACATACGGGCAAGATCCTTGAGGCTCTGCAGTTCCTCGGGAGAGACGTTCCCGGAGATCCAGGAAGAATAGACGGAGTTGTTATGGAGCAGCGGCTCCGTCCGCAGCTCCGGCATTTCGGCGGCGGCGAGCTCAAACGACGGAGTTCCGGGTATCGGGGAAAATTCGGCCAGCTTCGGCCTGCCCCCCGATACCCGGACAAATTCTATCGTCTCCCTCACGGAGGCGAGACTTTGGCCGGGAAGGCCGAGCAGTATATATGTTTCGCAATCTTTTCTTGTGTAGCCGGCGTTTCTGAGATTTCTCACTGCGTCGGAGTATTCACGCCTCTTTACTTTGCCCGAACTTGCCGCAGCGATACCAGGATCCGTGCTTTCAAGGGAGAGCCTTATTGTTTTGAACCCTGTCTTTTGAAGGATAGCTGCGCACTTCTCGTCTATCTCCCTCACATGAAGCCCGTTGGGGGTGTGAAAGCGCACCCTGTCACCGTACCTTGCTGCGAGCTCATGACAGAGGGGATAGAAAGCCGCTTCTTTGTCGATAAGCAGGGCGTCGTCGTAAAACGCGATGTCCTCAGCGCCGAGTCTTATCTGGAACTCCGTCTCTTCCAGCACTTCTGACATAGGTCTCCTCGCGTACCTCGGCCATAGGATGCGCGATGCGCAATAACTGCAAGACATCGGACAGCCGAAGGATGTCATAGTCACCCCGTATGAAAGATCTTCATAAAGGTCCATTGCGGGATGAGGACTGTCCGGTATCCAGCTTTCAGAGACCACGAAGTCGGCTCCTATCCCTTTAGCGTGCTCCGAGCAGAGCTTGGCGTAGGTCCCGCCAAGTATGACCGGAACCCCGGGAAGTTCTTCTCTTATGATTTCAATAATCCATTGCACGCCGCCATACCAATATGTCATGGCAGAAGTTACAAAGATGGCATCGGGTCTCGGGGTATGCGCCAACCGCTCCCTGATCTTTTCTTCGGAGAGACCAAACCGGCGGTATCGTCTTCTGATCCCCCTGAATACAGCTGGTTTTTCGATTTCCGTTGCCTCGGTTTTCTTTCGTCCGAATTTCCTTTCCCCTACGGCCGCCTCCCGGACGCAGTCCAGGATGTGTACATCACAGCCATTCATCCTCATTCTTTCAAGAAGGTAAAGCAAACCCACAGGCTTTGACCAGAGATCAAAAAAAGCGAAATCCTCCACGGGGGGGTTTATCCCAAGTATTCTTTTTCCGTTGATCGCGAGCAGGCTGTCTATACTGAGATCATCGGCCCTTTTGTTTTCGGGAAGATTCACTCTGTCATAAGATGGGGGCTTTTCCGAAAAGAGTTTGGCAGTCACTTGCTTATTATCGCGATAAGCACGTCGTGTTCGGCCTTATACGGCGACGCCGCGATCTCCTGCACAGTTGATGTCATAGCACCGCTCAGCATTTCTCCGCACAGGCCGGCATCAAGCGATTTTTTTTCAAGGACCTCTCTTACACCGGCGCTAAGATCATTGACATAAGCAACAGCATATGCAGCGCCGTCGGCGCCCTTCATAGCCCCGATCCAATAACCGTCTCCCATCGTAATCAGGTCGCTGTAATCGCTCGGCAGCCCTGAAGTGGAAAAGAGTGCCGTGTAGCCTGTCCCTTCAACGTGGATCCATACAGGCCAGTCGCCGTGATCTGCTTTGTATAGGAGAGCCACAGACCTCATGGTTTTTACCTCTGATATGACCCTGACAGCTTTTGCGGAATCGGCCGCTGTGCCGGCAGACAGAAGCAGCATGCCGGCGATCAGACCGACGATGATGCCGACGACCAAAAGCTCGACAAGTGTAAAAGCCTCTCTTCTCGTTTTTGCGAAATTAATAGGTTTACAGCTGTACATCTACTTTGTCTCCTCTGCCGTCAGATCCTGTGCCGTAATTTATATTAAGGGCAAATTCTCTTACGTCAACTCGGCATTATTGCGATAGCCGCGGCTGCGATTTAAAAACATAGCCTTAAGCAATCCGCTTTATGGTCAGACCGCTTGTATTTTTTCTCCGTACCCAAAAAAACTACGGATAACATCCAATATTTCCTTCCGTCTTTTCGATATTCAAAGTCTAGCCGATAGAATATTCAGCGCCTTAAGACTCAAGTGATGGTCCCGGTCTGACAACCTGAGCCGAAATTTTTTATAATCTAAGAAATCCGCGCCGCTTCTAAATAATCAGATTATTTAGAATATATTTTTACTGTTGAATTTTTCTCTCGGCCATGGTATAAAGTATACTGGGTGGTCCAGGAAAGGAGTTTTTTCACATGAATGAAACTCATGTCTCACGGGGGACCCGTATTTATGAGAAAGTAGTAGAAAAATTAAAGGAGTCCATCGCGAGAGGAGACATCCTCCCCGGCGATCCTCTTCCTTCGGAGAGGCAGCTGATGGACGACTTCGGAGTCAGCAGAAGTTCCCTCAGAGAGGCCTTCAGGGTCATGGAGCTTCTGGGGCTTATAGAGTCCGTCCCCGGCAAGGGGCGCTTTGTCCGCCATCCCAAATCACCTGCCGATGATGAAAAAAACATACGTCTTGAAGACTCATCGATCCTCGAACTCATGGAAGCGCGCCGGATATTGGATCCCGCAATTGCGGCGGAAAGCGCTATGAGAGCTACGCCATCCGACCTTACAAAGATACTCAGAGTCCTGACAATGACCGAAAGGGTCCTTGAAAACCCCAATATGCGTGCCCAGTCGGACTTCGATTTCCACATTGCCCTCGCCGAAGCCACGCACAATTTTGTCTTCGTCAACATAACCAGGATGAATTTTGATCTGATAATGGCCACTCACGACAAGATCTACAATCTTCTGGACGACAAAGAGGCTTTTCTTCTGGAACACCGCTCCATGTACGAGGCGATTCTTGATCATGATGTAGAGCGAGCCAGGGAGATGGCGGCAAACCATATAGACAGGATATACAAAACTTTGCATAAAGGTATAGCGGCCCAGTGACGGCGGTCCGCTGACAATAGAGCACACAGAAACAAGGCAAGGAGTATCAAAGCGAAAGCAATCACTACTACAAAAACAGGAGGAATCAACATGGAGAAAAGAATCAGAGAGCTGTTCCCCGAGATCGAATGGATCGAAGACAAGGGTATGCAGGACAAGGTAGTCGCCTCTTATGTCGACGCGCTTAAGACCGGAGGATGGGAACCGGATGATATGGACAAGATCCCCTTCACCCTTCTTATCCCCAACTGCCCCTTCTCGTATCTGGACCACGTAAAGGGCGTCACCCGCATAGCCAAAAAATCTATGGACGAGTTCAATGCCATCTATCCCGTTAAGGACTCCAAGTTTAAGATGGACAACGACCTTCTCGTCGCTGGAGCTCTCCTTCATGATGTGGGCAAGCTCGTCGAGTACGAAAAGAACGCTGCGGGAGAGACAGTCAAATCAACGATGGGCAAAAATCTTCGTCACCCGTTCTCAGGGACTGTAATAGCGCTTCGCAACGGATGTCCCGATGAGATAGGACACATAATCGCGAACCATGCCCACGAGGGTGACGGAACGCTTCGCAGCCCAGAGGGCGTAATGGTCAACAAGGCAGACTTTATGAACTTTGAGAGCGTAAAGTCATTCCTTGGAATGAAATAGACAGTAAAAGAAAACGGAGGTATGACCGACATGGGCAAGACAGCAATAGTCAAGATCATGGAGCGTGCGGCGGGCAGACCGGTCAAGGTCGGAGAGCGCGTCTGGTGCAACATAGACTGGTCGACGGCTCGCGACTTCGGCGGAGCTAACTGCGTCCTTCAGTTTGAAAAGGAAATGGGAGAGGATGCCAAGGTATGGGATCCCGAAAAGATAGCTTTTACGTTTGACCTTCAGGCCCCCTCGCACTCCGAGAAGGTATCTGTCAACCAGAAGATAATACGTGAATTTGCCAAAAAACAGGGCATCAAGCGCGTCTTTGACATTAACCACGGCATCGGACAGCACGTAATGCTCGAAGCCGGCATGATCAAACCGGGTGACGTTGTTCTCGGAACGGACAGTCATATGAACCTGCTTGGCGGAGTGGGAGCGTTTGCCACAGGAGTGGGCAACTCGGACATCGCCGCATCGTGGATCAACGGTACAAACTGGTTCCGTGTCCCCGAGACCATGAAGATCGAAGTCACCGGGAAGTTCCAGAAGGGGGTTTGCATGAGAGACCTCCTTACACATATAGTCGGAGACCTTGGCGCCGGAGGGATGGACTTCCTTGCAGTGGAGTTCGTGGGAGAGACCATTGAGAACTCAACCCTCGCCGATCGCATCACCCTCTGCTCCATGGTTACCGAGATGAGCGGAAAAGTTCCCATTATCATGCCGAACGGCGAAGTGCTTAAGTGGCTCGTCGAACGTGCCGGCCCCGTCGTCGAAGAGAGAGTTAAAGAGCTCTCCGCCGATCCGGATGCGGAATACTGTCAGGTGCTTAAGTACGACGTTACAAATCTTGAGCCCCTCGCGTCGTGCCCCGATGCCCCGGACAATGTGAAGCCCATCAGAGAAGTTGCGGGCACCGCGGTCGATCAGGTCCATATCGGATCCTGTTCCAACGGGCGCTTCGAGGACATCAAGGCTGCTTTCGATGTGCTTATGGCAGGCGGCGGCAAGGTGAGCCCCAAGGTCCGCACCATAATTACTCCGAGCACGACGGAAGTTCAGCTTGCTTGTGCGAAGGCCGGCATGATCGAGAAATTCCTCGAGGCGGGAGTGGTATTCACCAACCCGACATGCGCTCTCTGCACGGCGGAGCATTACGGTACCCTTCCGAGCGGAGACATCGGCTGTTCGACAACAAACCGCAACTTCATCGGCAAGGTCGGTAAAGGAAGCCATACTTACCTTATGAGCCCGATGTCGGCGATGGCGACGGCGGTCAAGGGCGTCATCACAGATCCCAGAGATATTCTGGGCTAGAGGAGGAAGATTGACATGAGCGAAATTCTCAAGGGCAGAGCGTGGGTATTCGGTGATGACGTCGATACTGACCTCATCTACCATAATAAGTATCTTGCCGAGACCGATCCCAAAAACATGCCGCAGTACGCGTTTGAATATTTCCCCGGCAAAGAGCACTTTGCAAAGGAAGTAAAGCCGGGAGATTTCATAGTCGCCGGAAAAAACTTTGGCTGCGGATCTAGCCGTGAACACGCGGTCTACTGCATCGAATATGCGGGAGTTCCCGCGGTTCTCGCCGAGAGCTTTTCTCGGATTTACTACCGCAATGCCATCAACAACGGCTACCCTGTGCTCTTCGTAAAAGGGCTCTCGGACGCGATAAAAGAAGGAAAGATCAAAGACGGAGATCAGATCGAAGTCGAGCTCGCAACGGGCACCATCAAAGACGTGACGACGGGCAACTCATTCCACGGAGATGCAGTCAGCGACCTCGAGAACGATATAATGCAGGCCGGCGGTCTTATGGAATACCTTAAGGCCCAGGCCGCAGAAAAGAAGTAAGCGTCAATAGGATCGAAGCGGCCGTTCCGCTTGGCTGGAATATTACGGCCGCTTCGTTTTTCTGACGAGCGTCATGTTTGATCAAGCTAGCTTTTAATCTATTTAAAACAGGGAGCGTGAAAGAAAGATGGGCAAGACATTTGCCGAAAAGGCACTCGGCAGAGCCGCGGGCTATGACGTAGTGGCCAACCAGGTCGTGACCGTGGAACCGGACTGGTGCATGAGCCATGACAATGCGGCTCCGATCGCGAGAACGTTCAAAAAGATAGGCGTTAAAAACGTATGGAAACCGGAACGCCTGGTATTCATACTGGACCACGCGGTGCCGGCGCCATCGAGCGACCACGCGGTGAACCACAAGGAAGTCCGCGAATTTTCTGCGGAACAGGGCATCAAGCATTTTTATGATGTAATGAGCGACGGGGGCGTCTGTCACCAGAAGATGTGCGAGGAAGGGTTTGCTCTTCCGGGGCTCATCATGGTAGGCAGCGACAGCCACACCTGCACCTACGGAGCATACGGAGCCTTCTCGACCGGCATAGGGCGTTCTGAAATGGCAGCGGCATGGGCGACCGGCAAAATCTGGTTCAAGGTTCCCGAGAGCATGAAGGTCGTTGTCAAGGGTAAATTTAAGCCCGGCGTCTCGGCCAAGGACTTCATCCTTAAGTTCATAGGTGACGTCAAGGCTGACGGCGCTGACTACATGAGCGTGGAATTTCACGGTGAAGGCATAGATAATATGAGCATCGCCGAGAGAATGACGCTCTGCAACATGGGTATTGAATTCGGCGCAAAAAATGCGGTCTGCAAACCGGATCAGAAGATACTCGACGCGATAAAGGACAATGCGAAGTGTGACCGCTGGGAACCTCTCTGGGCCGACGAAGACGCCGTATACGCGGCTGAGTACAGCTACGACCTCGGAGACATCGAACCCGGCGTAGCCAAACCGCACAAGGTTGACAACTATGCACCCATCGGCGAAGTCAAAGGCACAAAGGTCCACCAGGCCTTCCTGGGAAGCTGCACCAACGGCCGCATCGAAGACCTCCGCCTCGCTGCCAATATACTCAAGGGGAAAAAAGTAGCGGTCCGTACCATAGTTATCCCGGCCTCCTGGATAGTCTATCGCCAGGCGATGAAAGAGGGACTCCTTGATATATTCCTCGATTCCGGATGCGTCATCTGTAACCCGGGATGCGGTCCCTGCATGGGCAACCACGAAGGTATCCTCGCACCGGAAGAGACGGCGATCAGTACAGCGAACCGTAATTTCAAGGGCCGTATGGGCGACAAGGACAGCTTCATATACCTTGCGAGCCCCATGACGGTAGCGGCATCTGCCCTCAAGGGCGAAATCTCCGATCCGAGGGAGGCGCTTTAACATGTCTGTCAAAGGAAAAGTTTGGAAATACGGTGATGACGTCAACACAGACGTTATCTTCCCCGGAAAGTACACCTACACTATAAAAGAACGCGCTGATATGGCGAAGGTCGCGCTCGAAGACCTCGACATGGAATTCAACAAAAACGCCAAGCCGGGAGACATAATTGTCGGCGGCAAAAACTGGGGCTGCGGATCCAGTCGCGAGCAGGCCGTTAGCTGCATCAAGGAGCGCGGCATAGCGGTCATTATAGCCAAAAGTTTCGCACGGATCTACTATCGCAACTGTTTCAACGAGGGGCTCCCGATCATAGTATGCCCCGAAGCGGTCGACGCCATCAGCATGGGCGACGAGATCGAGGTCGATTTTGAGAGCGGAGTGATCAGGGCAGGCGGAAAGGAATTTAAATTCCCGGCCTATCCCGAGTTTGTACAGGGGCTCATAAAAGACGGCGGACTTATCCCCCACGTCAAGAAATCACTCGGACTTGCCTAGGAGTATAAAAAGATCTGCTTAAAAGAGCTCTAAGTAAATGGACTTTACGCCGGCCGGGAGGGGCCCTTTTCTAAAACTGGCCGGTGATAAAAAAGAAGCAATAATCAAGAGGAGGAAACGTTATGTCAGGAAATGTTCTCAGAGTCAAGGAAAAGAAAGATCGCTACAAGGTATGTTACATGGCCGGCGACGACTCCGGTTTCGATATGATGGAGGGCGCGCTGCTGGTTCTTGAAGCCCTTGATCTTCCCATCGACTGGGTTCGTGCCGACCTCGGATGGTGTATGTGGGAAAAATCAAACAAGAAATTCGGAGAAGGCGATCCCCGCTGCAACACCGTTCCGCCCGAAACAATTAAATCGATCCGTGATACGGATGCTACGCTTATGGCAGCCATTACCTCCAAGTCGGGCGTAAAGGGCTTTAAGTCGGCTATCCTCCAGATGCGCCAGCTCTTTGACCTTTACATCAACCTCCGCCCTGCGAAGAAGCTCCCCGGAATCGGGACCCCGCTTGCAAGCGATCCTAACATTGACATAGCCCTCTTCCGTGAAAACACGGAGGACCTCTACGCGGCGGTTGAATTCTATCCCCTCCCCGAAGCCATGTTTGATCTCCACAAAGGCATGGAGAGATTTAAGGGCCGTGAAGTAGCCGTTTCATGGCGCGTTTTCTCCAAGGACGGGTGTGAGCGCATTATCCGCGCGGCATTTGAGTATGCCAAGGCGACGGGCCGCAAGACGGTGCACTGCTGCAACAAGGCCAACGTTATCCGTGAGACGGACGGAATGATGAAGAGGATATTCCTTGAAATAGCCAAGGAATATGAGCAGTTCGGCATTAAGGGTATCGAAGAGAACGCCGACGCGACGGCAATGTGGCTGATAAAGAACCCGCAGGATTACAGCGTTATAGTTGCCAGTAACGTATTTGGCGACATCCTCTCCGACGAAGCCTCGCAGCTGACCGGCGGCCTCGGATTTGCTCCGAGCGGCAACATAGGCAAAGACGCTGCCCTCTTTGAGCCCAGCAGCGGATCTGTGCCCAAGTATGCCCACCAGTACAAGGTAAACCCGAGCGCTATGATCCTGACAGGCAAGATGATGCTCGAATATCTGGGCCTGGATGAAGCGGCGGCAAAGATAGAGAAGGCGCTTGGCGAAGTCCTCGTCGAGAACAAGCCCGGCACGCTGACATACGACGTTCTCCGCGACTTCCGCGGCGATCCCAACTGGGAGAAGAATGCGGCCAGCACAATTGACATGGCATCGGCAATTTCAGCTAAGATCAACCCCGAGTTCAAGGGAGAGAAGCTTGAAGCGGCAAAGGCCAAGGTCAAGAAGATGTGCGCCTGGGATGAAGCGAGCCTGATTGGATTCGAAGACTAACATTCGTATCCGGTCCCTCCATCTGGCCCTGCCGTCTTAAACCGGACTGAGGCCACTGAAGAGACCAGAAATAACGGCCTGCCCTCCCAGCTCTCGCTCGAGACGGGCGGGCGGGCCGTTTCTCCGTGAAACTTGCAGAGGAGGTAAAATACCATGAATACAGCTCAGGCCGGAACTTTGGAATCGATGGACTGTCTGGTCACAGTTTCCAAAGCGGCCCAGGGTTCCGGTGTAAAGATCAATATAACAGGGAGCAGCGCGGCGAGATTTAAATCGGCGATGGAAAAGAAAACGGCTGAGGTGCTTGCTTCAATGAACGTGGAAGATATCGATGTCTCAGTTCAGGACAACGGTGCGCTTGACATAGTACTGGGTGCCAGGGTAGAGGCCGCCGTAAAAAGACTTGCGGGAGGTGGAAAGTAATGCGGCGTACAATGCTTTATCTCCCGGGTAATAATCCGAATATGCTTACCCGCGGATATCTTTTTGGCTCTGACGGACTGATACTTGACCTTGAAGATGCCGTTGCGATGGCCGAAAAAGATACCGCCCGAATACTTGTCAGCCATTTTCTCAGGCAGGGTGAGTTCGGAAACTGCGAAGTCACGGTGCGCATTAACGGAGTCGATACCGAATACTGGAAGGACGATCTTGCGGCAGTGGTTCCCATCGCTTCTCTCAATGGCATCAGGGCTCCGAAAGTAGACGACGCGGAAACAGTCAGGATCCTTGATGAGGAGCTTTCTTCCATCGAAGACAAGAATGGCATACCCGTCGGCAGGACAAAGATATTCTGTCTTCTGGAGACGGCCAAAGGGATATGGAATGCCTTTGACATTGCTTCGGCGTCGCCCAGAGTGGCCGCGATAATCCCCGGCGGCGAAGACCTTACTGCAGACCTTCGGACAAATCGTTCAAGCGAGGGCACTGAACTTGACTGGGCCCGCCGGATGCTTGTCTTTGCCGCAAGGGCGGCAGGAGTAGATCCGATAGACACCGTTTTCCCCAGGGTGACCGATGATGAGGGGCTGCGCAAAGAGGCAGAGTTCATCAAACAGCTTGGCTTTGAGGGCAAAAGCGTCATCCATCCCAACCAGATCCCGATCATCCATGGAGTTTTTGACCCGACAGAACAGGAGATAGCAAGGGCCCTCAAGATAGTAGAAGCGGCAAAGGATGCCGCGGCTCGGGGGCAGGGTGCGGTATCGGTCGACGGAAGAATGGTAGACGTTCCGGTAGTAAAGAGGGCAGAGTACACATTGCTCAAAGCCGGACTCCTGGAGGTGAAATAAGATGGCTAAGAACGCGCTGGGTCGCGAGATCCCCGATTTTATAGAGGGCTACGGCAAGACAAATCCCTTTAAAGGAGCTTTCGCCGTTAAACCCGAGGGGTTCAGAGCGGGCGGAAAGATCCGCTGCGTGGACAGTACCTGTACCGATAAAAGCGTCAGTGATATCAAGGCCGCCATCGCAGCCTCGGGACTGAAGAGCGGAATGACGGTATCCTTCCATCACCATCTTCGTAACGGGGACTTCGTTGTAAATATGGTGATAGATGCATGCGCCGAAATGGGCATCAGGGATTTGACACTGTTCCCGACGGCTCTCTTCGGGGTACATAAAAAACTTATCGAGCACATCAAAAACGGTGTGATAACCAAAATAATGGGTTCGGTGAACGGTCCCATAGGGCAGCTCGTATCGGATGGCGGAATGGACGTGCCGGTGGTACTCAGAAGCCACGGAGGACGTCCCCGTGCGGTCGTGTCGGGAGATGTCCACATAGACGTCGCTTTTATAGCCGCGCCGACGGCCGACAAGTATGGCAACATCTGCGGGACCCAGGGAAAATCGGCCTGCGGCTCGCTTGGATATGCCTTTACCGACGCCCAGTTTGCAGACTGCGTGGTGGCGGTAACGGACAATCTTCAGCCCTATCCTGCCGCGCCGGTGTCGATGTCGCAGCTTAACGTTGATATAGTGGTCGAGGTTCCGAGCATCGGAGACCCTGCCGGCATAGTTTCGGGCACGACCAAGGTAACCAGGGATCCGCTTCGTCTGCTTATAGCCAAGTACGCATCGGAGCTGATCGAGGCCAGCCCTTATTTTAAGGAAGGGATCTCCTTCCAGACAGGAGCAGGCGGCATCCCCCTGGCAGTCACAGCTTTCATGAAGGAAGCGATGATAAAGAAGGGGATCAAGGGCAGCTTTGGTCTCGGCGGCATAACCGGCTATTTTGTCGAACTCCTCAAGGAAGGCCTTGTGGAAAGGCTCATGGACGTACAGTCTTTTGACCTTGAGGCCGTCCGTTCGATCGGAGAAAACCCCAAGCATATCGAAATATCCGCTGACTGGTATGCCAACCCTTGGAACAGCGGTGCGGCGGTCAACATGCTCGACGTTGTCATCCTTGGAGCTACGGAGGTGGATAACAAATTTAACGCCAACGTCAATACCGAGGCGGACGGAGCTCTTCTGCACGGGATAGGCGGTCATCAGGACACGGCGGCGGGGGCCAAGCTCACGATAATAGCCCAGCCTCTTCTCCGCGGGCGCATCCCCTGCGTAACGGACAGCGTCTACAGCGTTACCACTCCCGGCGAGGTAGTGGACGCGATCGTTACGGAATATGGAATTACAGTCAACCCAAGGCGCAAGGATCTCCTTGATGCCTGTTCCGCGGTCAAGGGTCTTCCGATGGTCTCCATGGACGAACTCGTCGAAAGAGCCCACAGGATGGCGGGACCGACAGATCCTGTAGATACCGAAGACCGCATTGTGGGTGTCATAGAATGGCGTGATGGCACCGTAATCGACGTAGTACGGCAATTGAAACAGAAATAGCGATCAAAACATGATCTTGCGGCAGCAATAAAGTGCAGAGGGCGCGTAGGATGGTACTTTTTCCTCCGCGCCCCCGTGGCACGATCCCGCCGATTTAAGGTAAACCGCCTCATTAACGTTTAGATAGCCGGATTTACCGACATCATTTTTCGGCCGGAAACATTTTTTTGATAAATATACGATAATTTCCGGGCCGATTTGCTTTTCGCTCTCTATCTTCACCTCTTCGATAGCCTCGTCTCCGGAAACGGCCTTTTTGTACGGCCGTCGGAGGCCGTATTCCGGTTGTGTATTTATTCTCCTATGCCGTCCGAGTTTTCTGTTATTTTGTCCTGATGTTTATTCAATCGTTCATAGCCGGCAACAATGGGGGCAACCCTTCGAGTTTCTTTGTTATAATCAACAGCGTGAATCTTTTTTGTTGAAAGATCTTCTTATTAGGAGGCGATGAATATCGTCGGGAAAGGGATGGATCGTTTTGAGTGTGATTGCTGAGAAATTCAGAGACGCCTTGCTGGCCGTCATGCCGATAACCGTTATAGTGACGATACTGAACTATACACTGACCCCGTTGGATGATCATGTGTACCTGAGATTCCTTATAGGGGCCTTTTTGATATTCGCCGGGCTCTATACATTCCTCCTCGGGGTAGATATCGGGATAACGCAAATCGGTAATTTGATGGGAGCTTCGATAGCCAAGACAAACAAGCTGTGGGTGGTGGTGGCAGCCGCCCTTTTTCTGGGGTTTACCATAACTGTCGCCGAACCGGGGCTTCACGTGCTCGCTAAGCAGCTTGAATCCGTGACCTCCGGAGCGATCAGAGGCTTGGCGGTCATACTGGCCGTTGCTGCGGGCATAGCGGCAGCTCTTTCGCTGGGCTTTGCAAGGATCGTTTACAATGTTTCACTCAAAGTGACGCTCACGTTCCTTTATCTTATTATATTCGCGCTCGCCTATTTTACCCCGAACGAATTTATTGCGATATCCTTTGATGCCTCGGGGGCGGCGACCGGAGCCGTGACTATACCCTTTATACTTGCCCTCGCCATGGGTGTCTCCGCACTCAAAAAGGACAGCCGGACCGGTGAAGCCGACAGCTTTGGCATGGTGGCGATGGTCTGTGCGGGCGCTATAATCGCGGTTATGCTCATGGGAGTGGTTTCGCAAACGGAAGCATTGGCTGAAAGCTCCGCAGAGTCTGTCCCGGCTTCGGGCGCCCTGATGGCTCCGTTCATAGAAAAACTTCCTCTTGTTGCGGCTGAGGTTTTTATGGCACTGACTCCGATAGTAATTATATTCATCATATTCCAGAATATTAATTTCAAGCTCTCTCGCAGGGCCCTGAGAAAAATAGCGGCGGGGCTTGTCTTTTCCTTCATCGGCCTGGTGCTCTTCCTGTTAGGGGTCTACGGAGGTTTTTGGGAGGTGGGAAGCCTTGTTGGCAAAAATCTTGCAGGGCTTGAAAATAAGGGCTTTGTAATAGGGGTAGGATTTTTAATAGGGTTGGCCGCCATATTGGCAGAGCCGGCCGTCTACGTGCTTACACGGCAAATTGAGGACGTTACCAGCGGATATGTCAGAAGAAGCCTGGTGCTTGTGGCGCTCAGTCTGGGAGTAGGCACTGCCATCGCCCTCTCCGTCATAAATATACTTACTCCCGAGATCATGCCGTGGCACTTTATACTGCCCGGCTACGCACTGGCGCTCGCGCTGTCGTATTATGTCCCGGGCCTTTTTGTTGGCATTGCCTTTGATTCGGGAGCGGTCTCATCGGGGCCGATGGCTGCGACTTTTGTGCTTGCGTTTGCCCACGGGGTCGCCGGTGCGGCCGAAAACGCAAGTATTTTGTCGGACGGGTTCGGCACTATCGCTATGGTGACCCTCACTCCGATCATCGCCCTTCAGTTTTTGGGAGTGGCATTTAAGTTGAAATCAAAGAAAGGAGGCCGGACGGAAAATGCCCGATAACGTCGGCGAGTTTGGTTTTGAACTGATATGTGTAATAGTCGATTTCGGTAAGGGAAGCGGAGTCGTTCAGACTGCAAAAAAATTCGGGGTATCCGGGGGCACCATCATCCTGGGAAAAGGGACCGAAAATAACGTTGTAAAGGATTTTCTGGGATTATCGGATATCAGAAGAGAGATAATACTCATGGTTTCGGAAAAGCACATAACAGGCTCCGTCCTCGAGGAACTTGACGAAAAACTGCATTTTGAGAACAAAAGGCACGGAATTGCATTCACCCTGTCCATCAATGAGGTGATCGGCTCTGTTGGTCACGAGGTCTCCGAGACACATGAAAAAAAGGAGGGAGAAGAAAAGATGTACTGCGCGATTACTGTAATTGTGGATAGAGGCAAAGCCGAAAAAGTCATTGATACGGCAGCAGAAGCCGGTTCAAAAGGCGGAACGATAATCAACGCAAGAGGGTCGGGGATACATGATACAAGCAAGCTGTTCTTCATGGCGATTGAGCCTGAGAAAGAAATAGTCCTTATACTCGCTGAGAGAAAAAACGCGGAGGCGATAGTCTCCCTGATCAGCGAAAGGATGGAAATTGAGAAACCGGGGAAAGGCATAATTTTTATCCAGGAAGTGAGTAAGGTCTACGGTCTGGTCAAATAAGGCCGCGCATTCTATTGTTTAACTTCTCTGACCGAAGCGAGCTCCGTCACCAGCCCAAGGACCTGTCTATTTTGTGATCCTTAGGCGTGATGATTTTCGCGCGGCCTTCCCTTTGAGCCGGACAATCTATAATGGTTATTTATAAGGATCACCAATGTCAGTATAAACATCGGAAAGCAGGCCTTTTTACCTAGTAAAAACGGCGGTCCGTGTGACATGGTCACATTCAGTGCTACCAACATCATATATAATAACGAGGAAGATACAACGTTAACTTAAGCCATAACAAAGGAGGCGAAAAATGGAGATGAACGGAAAACCCGATTCATGGATATTTAAAGCGATTTTTCTTGGTGTAGTTTTTGCGATATCGGTCCTTGTGATCAAGCCGGTCGGAGTCTCAACTCAATTTTCGATGATAGGCGGTATGATCCACAGTGTTTTCGATCCTTCGGTCATCACCGAAGACAGCTCCCGCAAAAGCGGCTACACCAGTACTAATGCCTATTACGAAAAAGGTGAGGGTTCCTTGGCTAAGGATATCAAGAAACCGCTTAACTTTGCAATGGTATTTTTGCTCGCGATACCGCTCGGAGGCTTTTTGGCATGGACCTTGGATCCTAATAAGAAAAACAGGATGGGGCAGGATGAACTCAGGGCGCCCGGGCCCAAGACCGCGTTCGAAAAATATTATATCAGAGAGCTCGTAGGCGGTTTTATTTTTCTCTTCGGCGCCCGGCTGGCTGACGGCTGTACCAGCGGGCATATGATGAGCGGCATTATGCAGGGCAGCGTGAGCGGCATAGTGTTTGGCGCCTGTGCTTTTGCCGTGGCGATCCCCACTGCCAAAGCGCTTCGGAAGATGGGATAGGAGGGACTGAGATGAATCTTTTAATTGGGCTCGTTACAGGAGTGCTGTTCGGCGCTGCGCTGTACACTGTGGAGGCGGCCAGTCCCGTTAGAATGCGTCAGATGCTTAGATTGGAAGACCTGACGATCTTCAAGATCATACTCTTTGCCATAGGCCTTTCGAACGTGCTGCTTTTTGTCTTTGCTGTAACGGGAATACTCAACCTGTCGCACCTCAGTATAAAGACGATGCACCTCGGAGTCGTGGTCGGAGGCCTGATCTTCGGAATCGGTTTCGGAATGGTCGGTTCTTGTCCCGGAACGTCTTTTGCCGCAATAGGGACAAATGTTTTTAAGCAGGCATCTATGATAGCGCTCGGCGGCATTGCGGGAGCCCTGGTATTCTCGCTGATGTACGGGAGCATAGCGGCGACCGGGATTTTTAAAGCCATGAACTTCGGCAAACTGACACTTTTTAAAATTTCGGAAAAATTTCCTTCCGTTTTTGATATAGGTTTTGTAGGGCTTTTGGTCTTTGGTATTATCCTTATGGCCATAGCTTGGTACATGCCTGATAAAAAGAAAACGTAGAGTTAGTTCGCAGTTTCTTTGGATAAAAGTATGACGGGCCCGCAGGGCCCGTCATACTTTTTGGGGCAAATTTTGATCGTACAGAAGTATTGCCAATTGGGTATTATTCGTGTTATGTTCTAAAAATTCGCTGAACAGATCATTATCCGCAGCAATCAGGCAGGGTGGTGATCCGTTCCGAAAGCAGAATGGCAAGGAGATCCGGCCTGTTGATCCGGACGTATTCTTTATCTGTGCAGCATAATCGGTAAGACATCATCCGCGCGTTGTGCCGCTGAACTGGCCGCGACAGAATTCACTTGTACGGAAGGGAGTTTTCTTTTTTGAATGTGCTTACTGTTAAACTAAAAGAGGTCCTTCCGGCGGTCCTTCCGATAACCGTCATAGTGACTATCCTGAACTTAACCATTACCCCCTTCGGCACCGACCTCTATATAAGGTTCACTGTGGGAGCGTTTTTGATCGTTGTAGGGCTTACGCTTTTCCTTTTAGGGGTCGACATAGGGATAACGCAGATAGGCAATCTCATGGGGAGCTCAATAGCTAAGACTAACAGACTTCCGATCGTTATAGCGGCGGGACTGGTGCTTGGCTTCGTCATATCTGTCGCCGAGCCCGACCTTCACATCCTTGCTCAACAGGTAAAAAACGTTACTGCCGGCAGTATCGATAAGACGGACATAGTCCTTGTAGTCTCGACAGGAATAGCCCTGATGCTGGCTCTGGGTTTCATAAGAATACTGTACAATATCGCTGCAAACAAAATATTCACCGCACTTTATCTTATCGTCTTTTTTCTCGCTTATTTCACGCCGGAAGAATTTATGGCTATAGCCTTTGACGCCTCAGGGGCGACCACCGGTGCTGTAACGGTGCCGTTTATACTTGCTCTGGCGGTTGGGGTCTCGGCATTGAAAAAGGACAGCAAGGCTGCGGAGATAGACAGTTTCGGCATGGTAGGCATAGCCTCTGTGGGGGCGATAGTCGGGGTAATGTCTATGGGGATACTCTCAAACCCCGGACAGCTTACAGGAGCACTTCCTACCGCAGATACCCGGTCCGGATCGATAATGGATCCTTTTATTGAAAAGCTGCCGATCGTCTCAGAAGAAGTATTTTTTGCGCTGCTGCCCGTCGTCGTCATCTTCGCGATATTTCAGAAAGTTTCCTTCAGACTGTCGTACTCAGCAACCGTAAGAATAGTTAAGGGCCTTGCCACTGCCTTTGTCGGTCTTGTTCTTTTCCTTGTGGGAGTATACGGAGGTTTTATGGAGGTTGGGAGCACTATAGGACGTGAGCTTGCCCTAATGGAGAACAGAAATTACGTTATCTCTATAGGGTTTATTTTGGGTCTCGTTACCGTGCTCGCCGAACCGGCTGTCTATGTGCTGACTCATCAGATCGAAAATATTACAAGCGGATACGTCAAAAGGAGCCTTGTCATGGGAACGCTGGGCATAGGAGTCGGCCTGGCCGTGGCTCTCTCTGTGGTGAATATTCTCAGCCCGCGGATAAACCTATGGCATTTTCTCCTTCCCGGTTACATAATATCAATTGCGATGTCCTACTATGTACCGAGGCTTTTTGTAGGTATTGCCTTCGATTCCGGAGGTGTGGCGTCAGGCCCCATGACGGCGACATTCGTCCTTGCTTTTGCTCAGGGAGTCGCAGATGCAGTAGACACGGCAAGCGTGCTCTCAGACGGATTCGGTGTGATAGCGATGGTGGCATTGACTCCGATAATCGCGCTTCAGCTTTTGGGGGCGGCCTTTATGCTGAAATCAAAGAAAAGGGGACTGGATAGCCATGCCAAATGATACAGAAATGGCCTGCTTTGAACTTATCTATGCAATAGTGAATTTCGGAAAAGGCAGCAAGGTTATGCGGGAGGCAAAAAAAAGCGGTGTTTCCGGAGGCACCATAATTTTGGCCAAAGGGACGGCAAAGGGAGTAATAGCCGATTTTCTGGGCCTCTCAGACATCCGTAAAGAGATAGTGCTTATGGGATCGGACAAGATGACGGCAAGGCCCGCTCTCGAAGCTCTTAATAAAAAGTTTGAGTTTGAAAAGGCCGGCCATGGGATAATTTTTACCGTGCCCGTGAGCGAGATGATAGGTTCCGTCGGGTGCAGGCCGGCGAAGACAGATATGGAGGAAGGCGGGGAGAGCGCGGTGCACTGTGCCATAATGGTAATAGTTGACAGGGGAAAGGCCGAAAAAGTTATAGATGCCGCGACAGAGGCGGGATCAAAGGGCGGAACGGTGATAAATGCCAGAGGATCCGGCATTCATGAGACAAGCAGGCTCTTTTTCATGGAAATTGAGCCTGAAAAAGAGATAGTCCTGATAATTTCGGAGAAAGATGCCGCCGAAACCATCATAGCCTCCATCAGAGAAAAAATGGAGATAGATAAACCGGGCAAGGGGATAATTTTCGTTCAGGAGGTAAGCAGGGCCTACGGTCTCGCCAGGTGATGCCTGCCTTTGCCGATATGCAGCCGCATTGAATATCCGCCTCAGCAAAAGCGCAGTATCATAACGTAGTGGGCGGCGCTTCCCAATATCACGAAAATATGGAAGATCTCATGGAAGCCAAGCCATCCGGGGAATATGTCCGGTTTCTTCAGGGCGTATATGACCCCTCCCGCAGTGTACATAAGGCCGCCAGCCAGAAGCCACAGGAGCGGAAGTGGTCCTCCTGCCCTGTAAAGCGGCACGATAACGAAGACTGCTATCCAGCCCATTATCAGGTATATCCCGGTGTAAAGCAGCCTGGGGATGTTGAAAAAGAACATCTTCATGGCTATTCCTGCTGCGGCGCAGGACCATATCAGCGCGAGAAGCCGGTATCCCAGAGCTCCCCTGAGCAAAGTAAGGCATATTGGGGTGTATGTGCCTGCTATAAGGACAAAGATCATGCTGTGATCGATCTTTTGAAGTATCCTTACCACATTTTCCGATGCGTTGA
>CAYZYF010000005.1:0-46850 GCA_964482015.1 uncultured Synergistaceae bacterium | reverse complement strand
GGACACTCGATCTGGGACATGATATCCCAAAGAAGATAGTCAGCGGTCAAAGCCCGGTTTTTTTCAGGTTCTTCGTGTGAAGATATCGTATCTCCATAAAACATCGACCCGATACAGTCGTGGTCGTGGATCTCATCCAGCGCAAAGATCCACCCCGAACGCTTCACCGGATCGGAGACAAGGCCGCCGACACAGTGTGCCAGCTTCGCACCGAGAAGGTCCTCAACTATGTACTTTTCAAGATAACCCCAGGCGGCGCTCGTGCTGCAGTCAAGGAAGAGGGCTCCGAATCCGTCGTCCAGATAAGAGTGCATCAATGTCCCTTTCTCCCTGAGAAAGCCAAGTATGCCTATCGCTTTCACCGTTTCGATCGTGGTTATATCCATGCGTTTCCACATCGGAGCCTCATGTGCGAAGAATTGGGAGAGGTTGCCTACCGTAGTGACTCCTGCCCTAAGTGCCATTACGGCGTTCTCGGTTGACGCAGGAAATCCTATTATAAAATCGCCCATATGCGGCTGGATGGGGGCGGCCCGCCCAATCTGCATCCAGTCCTCTTTGGTCTCAAGATAAGGACCGCTTTCCTGAGGGGCCGATTTTCTCATCTCCGGAGGCAGCGACATCCTTCTATCAAGACAGAGACCTGCCCTGTCCAAAATAAAACCGTTGCTTTCAGCGAAATCATAGATGCCTTTTAAGCTCTCCGCAGTCTCGCGCCAGGTATTCATACCGATATGTGCGTGATACATTAAATGCCCGCTTTTCATCGAGGCCCTCTTGTACTCAAGCTCAGACGAGACGCCATATTTTTCCATAAACAGCGATCGGCCAATCTTGATCGATGACGCAATTTCCAGTGATTCTGAGAGGATCGTCTCAGTTTTAGGAAGTTTCGCCGAATCCAACAGCTTTTTTATTCTCGCCATCTGTTCACTCAATATTCACGCCTCCCGCTGATGAGTCTTAAATAAATATCGTTTAAAAGACTTAAAACTACCTAAAACACTCATATATAAAGGTATCTTAGAGCAATAAGGGGACTTAGTCATTGTATTTTCTATATGAAAGATGAGGCAAAGCAGTAAAATTTTTATGCATTAAGCACAAAACATATAGGTGCCGAAGATCACAGTCCGAATTTTTACCTCATTCTCTAGGCAAAGCGCGGCTTTCAATCGACACGGACAACAGGGTCGTCTCGTCCTTGACACGTCCTGCATACACAAATGCTTCCTCCGCAGTGACGGTCGCATGCGAATAGCCCATGCTCTTCGCGAGCTCCAGCAGGTATATCTCCGCTTCCATCTTAGCGGTTTTAAAAAGCTCACTGAAATTTTCGGAACTTACAACACCACAGGGAAGGAAGGCGGTAAAATTATTATCGTCAAAATCGCGCATGATAAATATCCTGCAGCTGAATTCAACGGAGCTCACCGCGGCTCCGACCGCACCCGCGACATCGCCGTTCACCGGCACGGTCACCTCTGCCTCCGAATCATCCGACAGTCCGGCAAATGCACCCGCAGGGGCTCCCGCATATATCCGTCTCAGTCGTCCCCCTCCGGGCAGGTACCGAATAATTGAATCTTCAAGCATACGATGCACCTTATCTGAGATCTTCACGGCCGCACCGGCACCCCCATACGTCGATTTTTCAAAGAGGGAAAGTGCGGCCGCAGAGGCCTCAGGATCGCCCGTGCTTGCCAAGCCAAGCACATTGAAAATATCTGTCGGGGTAAGGCAGCCGTCTGCGAGCTGCCCCCCGGAAAGTCCCGGCTCCCTAGGGGTCATGCAAATGGGCAGCGACCTCTCCGGACCGATTCTGACATCTCCGTCATCGGCAAGGGTGATCCTGCTGTCACCGCCAAGAGCGATGCTCAGAATGTCGAGAGACGGGATCATCGTCCTGTAAGACCCTATCGTCGCGCCGCCCTTACTGAAAACGCCCCTTCCGTTTTCGATCCTCCCTATGTCCGTAGAGGTCCCCCCTATATCGGCAACGATACAGATACCGCGCGATCCCTCCTCAGCAAGGTGGGAAATCCCCCGCAGACTTGCGGCCGGGCCGGAATATATCATCTCTATCGGGAATTTGGCGCACCACTCTGCCGGCACCAGGGTGCTGTCGCTTCTGAGGAACATGATGGGGCAGGCAAGCTGCATTCTTTTTGAGACGGAGCTGAGATCGTTCAGCAGTTTCCCGGTGATCGGCACGAGCGACGTGTTCAGATATGCCGTGACCGTCCTTTTCACAGAGTTCAGTTTGGAATATGACAGTTCGTGGCCGCAGGTCACATGACCCGCACCATGTGAAAGCAGTATTTCTCTCGCCTTGATCTCATGCTCCGGATTCCTTGACGAATAATATGAGGATACCGTAAAAGGCTCTTCGGGCCGGTCCTTCACAAAATCAATGATCGCTCCGATATCAAGCGGCTCCCTTTCCATTCCCCATCCTGTATGTCCGCCCTTAACCTTTAAAATTGCCGAAGGACAAATTGTTTTTTCTATCTCGGAGACTATGTGAGGGTATTTTTTAAATCCTGCCAATATCAGGTTCGACGGCGCTGTCTTCCCTTCGAGTATGGCATTTGTAGAAAGGGTTGTAGAAACATTAAGCGAGACTATGCTCCCCGCACCATTAGGAGACGATGCCAAAAGCACGCGCAGTGAGTTCTCTATGCCGTGAGCGTAAGAGGCATGAGTTGTCGGGACCTTAACGGATGCCGCGATCCTTTTTTCAAAACAATCGTAGAGGACTCCGTCCGTATTGGTACCCCCAACGTCTATTCCGATGTTGTATCTCGCTGCTCCTCTGCAATCCATAGGGCGCCCTCCCTAAACCGTAAGATTCGCTGAGAATCTAATATGCTGACATATTAATGTGATTTGTTTTATAATATCCACGCGATATGATAATGCTATTCTCCAAAATCCTATATAATGTACGGTAGGATGTCATCATCTTCGTAGCACAAACAAAGAAGCATAGAAGGGACAAACTCTGTGCGAAGTGCATATTTGTTTTCTACAGCACAAGTAAAGCAACTATGAGACGGAGGCGAGAATGAGTGATAAGATGCCTCAGGCCATTTGCCCTTATAACCTCTATTTTTATCATTGTGACGCTTGGCTCCCCGGCGGCGGGGGCATCAGCATCGGGACCCCCGCTTGAGGCCAACGGACACAACTCAGACTGGGGCTTTCCCCATAAGGATGGTATTGTGCTCGTGCTTTCCGGCGGGGGGACCAAGGGGCTGGCGCACATCGGAGTCCTCGAGGTTCTGGAGCGTGAAAACGTACCCATCGCCGCTATTGTGGGCACCAGCATGGGCGCGATCATCGGAGGCCTCTACGCATCGGGATACAGCGCCGCCGAACTTAAGGAGATAGTCCTTGGACGCGACCTTATGGAGATCATATCCAACAGGTCGATGTCCGAGGCTCTCGACATAAACTACAATAAGCCGCCCGCCAGCGGAACTGCGATATTCAACGTATATACGGACGACAAGAAAAGCTTTCGCAGCGATAGGGGGCTGCTCCGCACCAAAGGGCTGTACGCTTTTCTCAACGAGATGACCTCGTCAGTCGTAGTTACCGACTTCAACCTTCTGCCGGTGCCCTTCGCCGCCGTGGCGACCGACCTTGAGACGGGGGATGCCGTCATAATGAGAGACGGCAACCTTGCCTCGGCTCTAAGGGCATCTCTCTCGATCCCCGGAATCTTCGAGCCCTGGGAGATGAACGGAAGGCTCTTGGTGGATGGCGGACTGAGAGCTAATCTCCCCGTCCTTGAAGCAAAGAGGATCTTCCCCGATCATCCCGTCGTTGCCGTAAACCTGTCGCCGGAAAACATAACCAAAGAACGGGAGAATCTGAGATCTATGCTCGAGGTCATGGCCCAGACGATCGAAATACTAATGGTGCATCAGGTAAGGATAAACGCCGCTGCTGCGGATGTTGTAATAGCACCGAAAGTCAAGGATTTCGGGGTACTTCAGTCTGACGGGTACGGCGATATAATCGCGCGGGGAGCCGCTGCAGCCGAGCCGTTCATAAAGCGTCTGTCCGATCTTTCCTGTGAGAATGACGACAGGTACTGCGAGTACAGGCACATAGATCCTCCTTTTTCGGGCAGACCGACAGTCGCAGAAGTGCGTTTTGAAGGGGTACCGGAGAACATTTCCAAAAACCTGCGCGTCAAATACAGGTCTTGGGTGGGCGAACCTCTTGACATGGAAAAAGTGGCAAAGGCTGTGAAATACATGTCGGTAGGAGATGATTTTATCTCGGTGGAGGCCCGCGCACAGAGGCTTACAGATAAGACTGCCGCAGTCGTTTTTTCGATTGAGCGCCCGCCGAGATATGAGTTCGGACTCACCGGATACGCGAGTAACATATATCCCGACAATTGGCTCTCGCTCAGCGGACAGATGCGCGACATCTTTATTGAGGGGGATGCCGGGTCCGCCGAGTACAGATTTGGCTCAAAATGGGGCGCCATGCTTAGATACTTTACTCCCAAGACCAGCAACGACAGCCAGTTCGGGATCGTCCTCGCTGCAAGGGAAGAGGGAATGGAGCCGGCAAACGCCCCCTTTTTCGACTTTGAGCGATATACCGGAAAGGCGGCCTGGTATAGAGACTTCAATAAAAATCTGAGGGTCGGGGTGGGATATGCCGCGGAGAAAACAAACTTCGGCAACAGCGAAACTCTCCACGGTCCCTATATTACGTTCACATACAACAACCTTGACGATCCGGTGCTCCCGACCAGGGGATTCGCGCTGAACTCCGACGTTTGGTTCCCCTCGGGCGAGTCCACCATCACCCGCACACGTTTTCAGACATATCTGCCCGTGTGGCCCACTTGGAGCGTCATACTATCCGGCGGGCTCAAGACAGGAAACGCAGACGATCCCGCCTATGCGGCGTCGCTTGGAAGTGATGAAGAGCTGTTCAGCCTCGCTAACCATCCCCTGCTGGGAGACCAGGCGTACTGGGTACATCTCGGGGCCGCCAAAACTGTTACAAGGTCGTGGTGGGGGGGGGTAAACCTGGAGATATTCGGAAACTTCGGGCAGACCATGAGAGAGTGGAAAAACGACAGAAGCTGGTGGGAGGCAGGCATAGCTCTGACTGTTCCAATGACCAACTTCAGCTCAAGGATCATGGTGATCTACGACCAGAGCGGAGAATTCACTCTCGGTTATTCGATCGGGATACCCATGTGGTGGAGCGGTCCGCTCCCGTAAAGGCCCGGTACTGCATACGGATCAGATGTTTTTCCAGTGCTTGAATCCCTTGCCTACGACCTCCGAAGCCTCCGCCACAACCATGAAAGATTGTGGATGGTCCTTGGCCAGATATCGCTTGAGGTCCATGGTCTGCCTCGGGGTCAGGAGACACATGATCGTCGGCTGCGATTCCCGTGAAAACCCGCCTTCCCCGTACAGCAGAGTGGTCCCCCTGTGCAATTCATCACAAATATACGTTACTACGGGTTCGGTCTCTTTGGCCATAATCAGCACAAGCCGCCGCTTGTCAAACGAGGAGAGGACACTGTCGATAGTCTGTCCCGAGACATAGCTGGACACAAAGCCATAGAGCATCTTCTCCATGCCCACAATGCCTACGGATCCGCCCAGTATCAGCATGTTGAAATAAAAGCTGAACCGCCCGACCTCTATGCCGTACCTCTTTCTCAGCACAGCTATGACTATGTCCGTCCCGCCCCCGCTCACACCGGTCCTGAAGATGAGTCCGCCGCCGAGACCCTTTATCAATCCTCCTGCTACGGCAACGAGGAACATGTCGTTTACAACGGGAAACCTAATGAACTGCAGGGCTTCGAGAAGAAAGGAAATTAGCAGGACATTGTATATCGTCCACATAACAAAGCGTTTGGAGAGCTCTCTGCCTCCCCAGATCAAGAGCAGAACATTGGCGGCAAGCGATGTTATAGAAGGTGCGAAGCCAAGGGTATACTTAAGGATGACCGCGATACCCATCACGCCCGCATCGGGGAAGCGATACGGCAGAGTGAAACCGATGACGCCCACTGTGTACATCAGTGCGCCTAATGAAGATATAATAAAGGTAGACCATTCATCCAGAACAAATTGTTTGATCTTGACGGCAAAATGCTTAAGTCTGTACTGCTCTCCCAATAACATTACCTCTTTCCCTATGACCGCGAAATACGATAGTCTTTAAACTGAATTAAATCAATAAGCATTTTCCCCGTATGCTTATATGTGATTTCTCCCTCTTGCGATGGATAATGCTGTGATAAAATAGACGACAGAACTTTTTAATGGGAGGAATGTTTTAATATGGCCGCACCTATGCAAATAAGCTTGGAAGAGATTATCACCATGCTTCTGTCGAGAGTGGAATCGCTCTCGGCTAACGACGAGAACAACAAAACGAAATCGAATATCATTTATCGCGTCCTTTATAAAAAGGGGCTCATAACTGAGGACGAGATAATGGATTCCGTAAGGGAAGAATACAGGATGCTTAAGGAACTGGGGGTCATCCAGGCCGAGCCCAAGGACGAGATGTATACGACCATAACTGAAGGCATCCTGCAGTGGATAAAAGGCGACGTCGAGGGGATCAAAAAGTCAATGGCGGATTACGAAAAAAAGCTGCAGGAATATGCCCGTGAAGAGGCCGCCAAAAAACCCAAGATCGAAGTCGCAGGGGCAAACGTGCTGAGCCAGCTTGACAGCATGGCCGGAGCCAAGGGTAAGCTGATAGTATAGGACCGGCCTCTTTAACCGAGGATCCAAGGGGACTCTCCGCCGACACAGCCCGACGGGAAGTCCCCTTTATATTGTGCAGGGACTTCTCTCTGCTCAGATGTCTATTTCATCCGCTCTGTCGGGCCTGTAGATCAGAACGGAGCACTTGGCGTAGCGTATTACCTTGTCGGCCGTGCTTCCGACCAATATCTGCTCAATGAGGTTAAAGCTCTTGTAACCCAAAAAGATAAGATCTATTTTGTTCTCTTCAGCAAAACGCAGGATTTCGGCTGCCGGCTCACCGGTAACGATCATCTCCTCGACCAACACTCCGCCCGGCGCTCCGTTTTCGGCGATCACATCCTCCATCACCCTGTGGAGTTTTCTCCTCGCCTCGTCTTCTATAGTCTTCTGTTCTTCCTTGCTGGCAGAAGAAACAAACGCCTTTATGTCATAACCCTGCAAAAAACGTGCAGTCTGCGGCGCGCAGTGGAAGAACGTCATCTCCGTGCCTATCTTCTTTGCCAGCCTGTAACCCGCACCTGTAGTACGCCGCCCTACCGGACTGAAGTCCACCGCGATCAATATTTTCATCTCAAATGCCTACCTCCTGTGTAGTTGATGAACCAAATATATTAGACACTGATATTTTATCATCCAATTTCTATTTTTCCCTGCAGGGAGTCGGGGAGCGATGCCTGCCGGTCTCAAACACGGCCGTTTTTTAAGTCAGCTCCTGCAAGGCCTGTATATGAGCACCGAGCAAGGGGCGTAACGCGCAACCTTCGCAGCGGTGCTTCCCACAAGAAGACGCTCTATGGCGCTGTAGCTTTTATACCCGACGATTATCAGATCAGATCCTTTCTCCGCCGTGAACTTGAGGATCTCCTCACCCGGTTCACCAAAGGCAATTATCTCTTCTGTCAATAACGCTCCGGGAGGGCCGCTTTCGGCCTTCACATCCTCTACTATCTTATGGAGCTTATGACGAGCCACTTCCTCGATCCTCTTCTGATCATCGCCGCCGGAAAGCCCGTTAAGAGCCCTGATATCATACCCCTGAAGAAAACGTTCAGTCTGAGGAGCGCAATGAAAAAAAGCGACCTCTCCTCCCAGCTTCTTTGCCATCCTATAGCCTGCGTGGGCAACTTCCCTTCCCACCGGGCTGAAGTCTACCGCAATAAGTGTCTTCACGGCACCCGCCCCTCTCTTATCAGAATTACGACTATTACGCATTATAATTATAACCGTTAAGAGGCATCTCGGAAAACTTATTTAGGAGGATCTTAGCTTGAAGTATTTTTTTGACGCGGCCCTTCTGCCCTCCGAACAGAGTATGGCGTATGACTGTTGTCTTGTTGTTGATCTTTTAAGGGCATCCACGCAGATAACCGCCTTTTTTGAAAACGGCGGCACACGGCTGATCCCCTGTATGAACGAAGAAGACGCCATCAAGTTAAGGGAGAGGCTAAATCCCGGCTGGAAGCTGATGGGAGAGAGAGGTGGCCTGATGATACCGGGCTTTGACTATGGCAACTCGCCTCTAGAGATAATAAGACTCGGTTCGCCTTCAAAAGCCATAATAACGACCTCCAACGGCACAAGGGCCATCTTGGGCGCCGCCGAAAACTGCGGAAACGTTCTTGTCGCCTGCGCCAGAAATGCTGAAGCTGTCTCGTGGGATGCCGTTTGCCGCGGCAGGAGGATATGCGTAGTCGCGGCGGGACACCAAGGCAGGTTTTCGATCGAGGATACCGTCTGTGCCGGGATGCTCATTGAGAAAATGCTGAAGATGGCACCTTCGCTCGGGGGGACCGAGATGGAACTCAGCGACAGCGCCATCGCGGCTGTCGCCCTGTGGCACCGTTTAGGTCCCGATCTGGAGGCGATATGTCTTGAGTCGGAACATGGATTGAATCTCAGAGAGCTCGGCTTTACCGACGACATACTCTTTTGTGCGGAAACAGATAGCACAGCTGTTATCCCATATCTGACAACACAAGAGGGATATCCTATTTTAGTCAGCAGGTAGCACGGGGCCGGACTCTTTGTCCTTTGGCCGAGTCCGGCCCCGATACGATATTTTTACAGGATCTTCCGCTCCATACCTTCCACTACCTCAGAAAATACTTCCAGAGCCTCGCCGAAATCCCTTCGTCCGAGTCCGACCCTAAAATTGTTCGTATCCAGCCCATACGCGCGTTCTCCTATTATCAGAAGTTCTTTTTCGTTCATCGCTTTTTCGCACATCTCGGTCACGTCAAAGGGTTTCAGCAGCCTTGGAAAGGCGGTACAGCCCCCGTTCGGCTGTATCCAATGCAGGAGTTCTCTGTGCTTTTTGAAAAATTTCTCGGCAAGATCCAGATTTTCCAGGACTATTTTATGGTTGCGCTGGAGAAGGTACGTTGCGTTTCTCATAGCGATAGTGGCCAGGATCTCCCCGGGAACGTTGTTGGAGAGCGTGGTGTAGTCCTTGTACGCCGCGCAGTTTTCAAGCACTGTTCTGTTCTTGGTAACCAGCCAGCCTATCCTGGTGCCGGGAAGCCCGAACTTATTAACTCCCCCGATAGTGGTCGCCCTGGGATAAATATCGGAAAGTGACGGGAGTGCTGCCGCCGGATCATGCTCCATCCCCCGGTAAGTCTCTTCACAGAAGACCCATGTGCCCATGCTGTCCGCCAGGTTAAGGATCCTGTCAACCTCTGTCTTTACGGGCATATAGCCGGTAGGGTTATTGGGGATGTTCAGCACAAGCAGCTTGGTCTTTGGCGAGATATTTTCCGCAAGGAAGTTAAAATCCAGATTCCACCCCCAAGCCGTCTCCCGAAGGGGCCACTTTATTATTTTGCACCCGAGGGCCCTCGGTATCTCGTACAGGGACGGAAGGCATGGCTGCATTACTATCACTTCATCTCCAGGGTCCAACATGGTGTTCATGAAAATGAATATGCCCTCTTCAGGCACCAATTCAAGGATGTCCGAAGGGCGTATCGTAGTGAACCGTTCAGCCACAGCCTCATGGAGGGGTTCGAAACCCATCTGGCCGGAATAGCCCAGACTTAGGTTTTCCCACATTTCCTTGCACTCCTCGTCTGCCATGTCGAGTATCTCTTGCATGGTGCAATACTCGCACGCTGACTGGCTTAGCCTGTACTTCGCCTTTGCGGAATAACGGGCGAAAAGCCTCTCGAGCTTAAATTCTTTTATTTTCATAAAAACCTTCCTCCCTATGTTTGATCGCACGATATGTTCAAACTCATCCCGCAAAGTATAACCTCTTTCGAAAAAGTTGTAATCTACCATGATAACGCCAAACGCCAAATGCAACATAGCCCAAAGGATGGGCGTCTTGCCCGCCCTTTGATAATAGCTATATAATGGAAGGCGGGTTCCACTCATTTTCAGATGTATTAGGTGATTTACGTTCCAAACAAATATATCACTTTGGTTTTTGATGTTTGTCTCAATTATCTGCTGCCAGACTTAGTTTTTAGAAATGGTCATTAAAATTGTAAGAGTTTTAACAAACAAACTCTTGCAAACTGATATATCTGTGATAGAATCAGTGGGAGGGGTAATGCCATGAGCAGCGAGAGCGATTCTTTTTTTACGGCCAAATCTCTGAGAGAACAGGTATACGACTATCTTCGCTTCCAGATGAACGAAGGTAGGGTCCGACCTGGCTCGTTTCTTAATCTGAACGAGATAAGCATGGAGCTTGGCATGAGCAGGACTCCACTGAGGGACGCCCTTTTTCAGCTTGAAACCGAAGGGTTCGTAACTATATACCCAAGGCGCGGAGTGATCGTAAATACGCTGACACTGGAAAAGATCAGAAATATATATGAGATCCTCGGGGGGCTTGAATCATCGGTTATTATCCATACGTCGCTCCGATTCAGAGAAAGCGACGCAGAGTTAATGGAAAAATGCAATGCCCTAATGAGAAAAGCTCTTGATCAAAACAATTTCTCTCTGTTTTACGAGGAAAATCTCAGATTCCACAATGTGTATCTGAATATGTCCGACAATCCTGAGATATTGCACTATATAAAAATACACAGGGAGAGACTCTACGATTTTCCAAGAAACAAGACATACGTAAAAGAATGGGAACTCCACTCGCTTGAAGAACATAAGTCGCTCATCGACCTGCTGCGCAGGGGAGACTTCAACGGAGCGGCCGAATACATAAGGGACGTACACTGGTCTTTTCAGGTACAGGAGAGATTCATCAGAAAGTATTATTTCGCCAAGCACTCTGAGCTGGATATATCCGAGGAGGAATAGGAGCTTTGTGCGTAACGGGGATTATTTTCGACATAAAAAAATATTCCATCCATGACGGACCGGGAACCAGGACAACGGTCCATATGAAGGGGTGTCCTCTTTCATGCTGGTGGTGTCACAACCCTGAAAGCCAGCCGATGACGCCGGCGATCCTTTTCAGAGCCGAGAGGTGTATCGGATGCGGGGCGTGTGTGAGATCGTGCCCAACCAAGGCCATAACGGCCGAGGAGGGGACACTGAAGACAGATCCGGGGCTTTGCGACGGATGCGGGATATGCGCCGATGTCTGTCCTTCGGGAGCCAGGGAGCTCTGCGGCAGGAAGTATACGGTCAGCGAGCTGATGACGGAACTGCGGAAGGACGAGATTTTTTTTAGAGACGGCGGAGGGGTCACCTTCTCGGGAGGAGAACCCCTTATGCAGCCCAAATTCGTCATAGCAAGCCTAAAGGCCTGTGGTCGCGAAGGATTCCACAGGGCGATCGACACCTGCGGTTTTGTAGAGAGGAATGTGCTGCTAGAGGCGGCAAGGGAGACGGACCTTTTCCTCTACGACCTTAAGCACATGGACCCCGTCGAACATAAAAAATACACGGGCGTTGACAACAGGATAATCCTTGAAAATCTTACCGCCCTCTCAGAGACCGGAGCGAAGATCAACATAAGATTTCCCCTCATGCCGGGACTGAACTCGGACGATGAAAACGTAAGGGCGATGGGCGAGTTCGTGTCAAGCCTTAAGGGAGTAACACTGGTCAGCATATTGCCTTATCACACTGTAGCCAGAGGAAAACATGAGAGGTGGGGCCTCGAATACCGCCTGCCGGACCTTCTCCCTCCCACAGAGAGTCAGATCGTAAGGGCGGCACGAATACTTGAGGGCTTCGGGCTGAAGACACACACAGGCGGGTAAGCCCGCAGAACCGAAAATATTATCGCGCCGAGGCGCGAAGAGCATAAAAGCGGCAGGCCTTGCGAAACTCAGCCAGGGCCAGGGTAAAATTAAAATAGTACGAAAGTATACAGCAAATAGGGAGGTCAGGAAAATGAACGAAAGGATCAGACGTCTTCGTGACGAAAGTTTTAACGCGCAGCCTTCTATATGTATTGAAAGGGCCGTTCTGGAGACTGAATTCTACAGAGAGAACGACAACAAGTACTCTATGCCGGTTACCCGCGCATTGAATTTCAAGCACATTTGCCGAAACAAAGCTATCTACATAGGCGAGGATGAGCTCATCGTTGCCGAGAGGGGTTCAAAACCCAAGGCAGTCTCTACATTTCCCGAACTTACATGCCACACAAGGGAAGACCTGGAGATACTCAACATCAGAAAGCAGCAAAACTACTCGGTAGACCCGGAAGACATCAAAACATACGAGGAAAAGGTCATCCCCTTCTGGCGCGGACGCTCGATGAGAGACAAGCTCTTCGCCCGTATGCCGGAGGAATGGATCAAGCTTTACGAGGCCGGCACATTCACTGAATTCGGAGAGCAGAGGGCCCTGGGACACACGGCGCTTGACGGCCTAATCTATCAAAAAGGCATGCTCGACCTCAAAAGAGACATCGAAAAGTCCAGGGCCGAGCTTGATTTCCTTATGGACCCCGAGGCAACGGCAAAGGACGAACAGCTTCTGGGCATGGACATCGCCTGCGACGCGGCGATAATCTTTGCGGAAAGGCATGCCGACCTGGCAGAAAAAATGGCGGCAGAAGAGAGCGATCCCAAGCGCAGGGCCGAGCTGCTCAAGATCGCGGATGTCTGCAGGTGGGTACCCGCCAACGCTCCGAGAGACTTCTGGGAGGCCGTTCAAATGTACTGGTTCGTCCACCTTGGGACGATAACCGAGCTTAACGGATGGGACGCAATGAGCCCCGGCCATCTCGACCAGCACCTCGCACCCTTTTACGAAAAAGGCATAAAAGAGGGAACCTTGGACCGGGAAGCCGCTAAAGAGCTTCTCTCCTGCCTCTGGATCAAAGTAAACAATACTCCGGCGCCTCCGAAGGTCGGAGTTACCGCCGCGGAAAGCGGAACTTACAACGATTTTACAAACATAAACCTTGCCGGGCTTAAAGCTGACGGATCCGACGGTTCGAGCGAGGTAACATATATCTGCCTTGAGATTTTCGATGAGCTTCGCCTCCTCCAGCCACAGGGCAACATCCAGGTGAGCGAGCGCACCCCTGACAACGTCATCCGTGCCGCGGCGAGAGTCTTCCGTAACGGGATGGGCTATCCGTCGGTCTTCAACGCCGATATGGTCATTCAGGAACAGATGCGCGTCGGCAAGACCCTCGAAGACGCACGCGAAGGAGGTACGAGCGGGTGCATAGAGACCGGAGCTGCGGGCAAAGAGGCATACCTGCTCCACGGCTATCTCAACGTCCCCAAGATCCTTGAATACACCTTTACCAACGGTGTAGACATGCTAACAGGAAAGCAGGTCAGCATACCGACCGGAGATTTGAGCGAGTTTAAGACTTTCGATGATCTTTACGACGCTTTTGAAAAACAGCTCAACTACGTGGTGGAGACAAAGATAAAGGTCGACAACTACCTGCGTTCGCAGTATGCCACGAATATGGCAGCCCCCTTCCTTTCTGTGGTGATCAGGGACTGCATACAGAACGGCAAAGACTACTACAACGGAGGCCCCCGCTATAATTCCGACTATATCCAGTGCTGCGGTATAGGAACGATCACCGACAGCCTCTCCGCGATTAAGAAACATGTGTTCGAAGAAAAGAAATACACTTTGGAGCAGGTAGTTGAAGCCCTTGAAGGAAACTGGGACGGGAAAGAGGAGATGCGCCTCACCTTCTGGAACAAGACCCCTTTCTTCGGGAATGACGACGATTACGCGGATGACCTTATGAAAAAGGTCTATGACAGCCTCTTCAGGACGATAGACGGCAGGCACAGCATCCTCGGTCCTACCTACCACCTGAATATGCTGAGCACTACTTGTCATAACTACTTCGGGCAGAAATTGGGCGCGACGCCTAACGGACGGTTCGCGGGAATGCCCGAATCGGACGGGACATCGCCGAGCCACGGCGCCGACCGCAACGGACCGACTGCAGTGGTCAAGTCGCTTGCCAAGATGGATCAGGTCAAATCGGGAGGCACGCTCCTCAACCAGCGTTTCCTGCCTTCTGTTCTTGCCGGTGAAGAGGGGATCGAAGGCGTCAAGAATCTTATCCGCTCCTACTTCAAGCTGGGAGGCCACCACATCCAGTTCAACGTTGTGGACGAGGAGACTCTTCGCGACGCGCAGGAACATCCCGACAGCTATCGCGGTCTTCTCGTAAGGGTCGCCGGTTACAGCGACTACTTTGTCGACCTCGACGAGTACCAGCAGGAGGAGATCATAGCTAGGAACGCCCAAGAGACGTTCTGATAAAAATTCAGCTTATAAGGCAGGGGAGTCCGGCAAGATGCGGACTCCCCTTTACTTATGCCGGCCGCTCAAAGCAAGGCCAGTTCGTCATCAAGTTTTTGCATTTTCAATCGTGAGTAGCCGTCCAGCTTTTCCAGCATCCTCTTTCTGGCTTCTGTACCGTGATCGGCTCTGGATCCTCTTCCGACATCCCTCATGCTGATTTTTTTACCCTTTGAGAAGAGATCTATATCCGCAACACGGGCGCCCTTGTCGTCATACTCAAGTCCGACGAGGAATGTTTTCACATCGTCTTCAGCGAAGGGGGTAAAGAGCCTTAGAAGGTAGACATCGACCATCTTGCCTATCAGGGTATACTCCCTCTTCCATCCCTCCTCCAGTATGCTTCCGATCTGGAGTCCCTGCACCGCCGTCCAGATCCTCTTTCTGTGTAATCTGAAACGGCCCTCCTTATCGCCGATCTGTATCTCCATACTGTTCCAATCGGGAGTCCCCATGGAATCCCCAAGGTATTCGTTTTGTTTCATCCTCAGCGTGGCGAGAAGTTTTTCCTTAGAGTGTTCCTCAATATACAGCGCCTTGGGATAGATGAATGAGTGGGGGATGTGGTGGTTAAGCGGCCGGTCCGTAAAGTAGATGACCGACGACTCTTCGGGCAGAGCTTCTTCAAAATAAGGATCATTGGAGATCGGTTTCCCGTTAAACTCGTCCCCGATTTTTTTTATGCCGTTTTCTATGTCCCCTATAAGCCTCACGAGAATGTAGCCGGGCTGCATTCTGCTCTCACTTATCCCTTCTCCCAGGCATTCGCCGAGCATCGCACAGAGAAGGCGCTGGATACAGGTCTCGGAAATGTAGACCCGGAGTTCGTCTTTAGCCCGGCAGGGATCTTTGATCCAAATCACAGCTATCCTATTGAACTCTCCTGCGGAGGAGAAGGCCCTCTCAATATCGTTCCCCGCGAACTCTCCCCATTTGAGCAATATAGGCTCCGCCCTCTCAAAGTGTTTTTTGAAGGTAAGAACTATCGTCTCAGGACCGCTTCTGACAAGGAACATCTTTTGACACATCCCTTTCTGCACAGCAATGATTAAAGAAAAAAGCCGCAAACGTAAACAGTTACTACCGCATTATATACCAGCAAAGCAAAGATTCGCCCTTGCAGCACTAGCGGGCGGATAAAGCTTCGCCAGCCGCGGATCAAATCAATCAGACAGTTTTACCGGTACGATTGATATGGTGGATTGAAAAGGACATAGAAAGTATAATGGTGACATTCCAGTCACAATAATAAGGAGAGGTACGGCATGAAAATTCCTTACAGATTAAAGGATCCTGCAGGGGTGATTTTGTACGGTAACACCGCCTGTTCCGACGTCAGAAGGACAACTGAACATGCCTTCGATGACTTGGGATGTCAGAAATTGACACAAAAAAGTGGTCCAAAACAGGCGAATGGCCGGTTGGAGATAACACATGGACCGCTGGGAGCCCGCACATGAGGGTAATAGACCTGGGCTGGCCCATAACTGACGGCATGGCCGTCTTCCCGGGAGATATCGTCCCGTCCGTGAAAAAAGGGGCGACGATGGAAGAAAACGGCTGGAGGACGACTCTTATCTCATTCAGTTCGCACGCCGGGACTCATATGGACGCGCCATCGCACATGGTCTCCGATGGGGAAAATCTGGACGCGCTCCCAAATGAAACCTTTTTTGGAATGGCCGTTATCGCCGATGTAAGAGGCTGCGCGGGACGAAGGATAGAGCTCGCCGACATAGCCGTAACTTCTACGCAGCTTTTCGCAGCGGACTTTCTTCTCTTCAGGACGGGATGGTCCGAAAAATGGGGGACCGAAGAGTATCTCAAAGGTTATCCTGTCCTGTCGCCGCTTTCGGCCAAATGGCTATCCGAGAAAAAACTTAAAGGTGTAGGCTTTGATGCCATATCGGTCGACCCAGTCGATTCATCTTCATGTGAGATCCACAAAATACTGCTGTCAAGCGGACTTGTTATCCTCGAAAACCTTAAAAATCTTGACAAGGTAGGATACAGGCCGTTCTGCATGACGGCGCTCCCACTCTCCCTGACCGATCAGGACGGCGGTCCGGCGCGAGTGATGGCGATACTCGAAAAATAGCCAGAAAGAGGAGCCGACGGACAAAAACGCCCGTCGGCCCATTCGGTCACCTCAGACCCGCCCCCTATTTAAGCAGATCCTACTCTCCGGCCATCCACTTAAAAAGCTCTTCATGGAGGGGACAGCTGCAGTTGTTCTTTATATGCTGCAAGTCATATATTCCGGCGTCACCGGCAGTGTAATACCTGCTGCCGTTGTTGCCGTCGCCGGCAGATTTTCCCGATGTCCCGAAAACCTTTTTGTTTATATCATCGTCCGACGCAGCGATCATATTCCTGTAAGATCTGTACCAATCCTTATCCTCGATTTTAGCCAGTTCCTCAGCGGAGACGGTCTCCTCTATACTGTAAAGCTTTCCGTTTGCCGGCATCAGTGACCGTATCTCGTTAATACTGAAACCGGGGGCGAAAGCAAGGTCGTATATGGTCACCGAATCTACGTAATGTTCTGTATTCTTCACCGTACCCTTGATGCCCACATACCTCTTTGCATAGGTATCAGCCAGCACCGTACCGCCCTGCCCGGCCTCTATCCTCGTCTTTGAGGCTTCCAGATCAGTTCCGTTGACATTTTTCTCCGCTGCTCTCGCATCCATAAGCCTCTTTCTTATAACCGAGTTTACAGCGGGACTTGCAACGGTGTTTTTCAGCCCGTAGAAGATCCTGCTAGACATATCGATTTTCCTGCTCACAGTTGCATTTTGATTATTTGTGTAAAAATAGTTCCTGACCTTAATAGTCGTCGTATTTGTCGTACGGGTGCTGTTCACAGTGCCGATGAAATCACCGAACCACATCGGTTCAGAGGCGTGGAATCTGGGACCTATGCACCATGGGTCGGTCTTTTTTATTTCGGCGAGCTTGTCATTGGGATCGGTATGGCTGTCGTCCCAGTCATTGATATTCCTGAGAAACCGGACTCTGTATATATAGCGCGGGTACGCTTTGCCCTGGGTCTCGTCGTAGTATTCCAGCACTGTGTACATGACCCTGTAGCGATTGGTCCATGAGGAGAAGGCAAAGTTGCTGTTGTTGACATAGGTGGGATGGTAGTAATCCTGAGCCCTGTTGTTTATGGATTCGTTGTAGATGCCCAGCGGCCTCGGTTCATTTTGGTTCTGCCCGAAAATCTCGTCACCATCCTTAAACTTCGAGACAAAAAACCCGTAGGGATAATGGTAGGGAGAGTACTGTACCCCGTAGCCTATATCCCTGAAATCATTATCTTTTTCATTGGGATTATTGTTTTTCTCTTTTCCAAAGTTAGGGTTGTTCGACCTGGTGTTCAAGAAAAGCATGGAGGCAATTGTATTCGCTTTTATAGAAGAATCAAGGATAACGGAATAGCTGGTCACGGTCGTATATGAAGGGATATCTGAGGATGATTCTCTCCCTGCGGCCCATGCTCCATATATTCTGTCGTTGTCAAACTTATCATATTTCATCTGAATTACGAACCCCGCGCCATAACCCGGGGAACTTGGGCCTCCTATCTTCATCAGCACATGCCCCGACCCCACTGTAAAAATATTTTCGTTGCCCGATGTCGAAACCTGGGTGACAAAAATATCTCCGGTCCCGTTCGCAGTTGGATTAGACGGATCTACAACGTCCAGCAACGTCCCAAACTCCTCGCTCGGATCAGTGACCTTTCTTACTGCGACATATTCGCTCCACTTGGGCACACCGGTCGCTACGACTGTGCCGTTCGCCAGCTTGACCTTTGGCGTTACCCGGCATCTCAGCGTCCCTGTCTCCCGCTCTGTCGTGACCGCGCCGGTATCAAGCCTGAATTTATTGACGGTGTTAAGGACGTTAGTCTTTATAGGGGTATTGTCTGGCGAAAGGAGTTTCCAGTAATGGCCGTTTTCGTCCGCGTTGGGATCCGTAGTAATTATCAGCGGCGCGTTCACGCTCCCGCTTATGAACCACTCGATCTCGGAGGCATCAAATGTCTCCTGAGACGTCCCCGTCTGATTGATCACGTCGTAGACAGCTTCAATCTTGGTGCCCCTGTGGACCGATAGGCCGTTCAGCTTGATCCTGGTATCGTTGTCATAGAGGTCAAGCCTGTCCAAATAGAGGCTGGCTTTGACTTTCAGGATGTTGCCCAAAAAGTTGTCCGACACCTTGGCACCTTTTTTAAGAGGTTTATTGTATAGAGCGCTTTCAATCTCCAGATCGAGCGCTGCTTTGGGGTCCTTGATATTTTCGCCGCGTATTTCTGTCCTGAACATGTAATTTTCATTCAGGTCCTCTGAAGAGACCGATACAGAAAATCTAATGTCTTCGATATGCTCCGAGCCCTCAAACATGTGGTCTCCTTTTGAATCTCTGCGGACAACAGATCCTTCGGAGAGGAAGACATAGTGGATGTCATCGGGAATGGAAGCAGGAGCCGGAAGAGAGGAGACATCTGCCGAAAGTATCTCGACCTCGTTGGTAACGTTTAACATAGGGGCGACGGTCCTGCCGAAAGAGTCCGCCGTGAAGCGCACGCCGTTTATCACCACGGCGTTGGAATCGGCCTTAGTGAAGAGGTCAAAGCCCGATCTCACTGTAAAGGCGATGCCCGCAATAACTATCGACATCATGATAACGCCGATGAGCATCTCGGCCAAGGTGAATCCGGAGCGGGCTTTCATCATGGCGCACTCCCCCTTTTCAGCAGGTAGATCTCAGTCCCTTTTTTTTCTTCCTCATATCTATACAGAGTAAAGTCAAGCGTCTTGCCTTTGATCGTAAGGGCATCCGTCAGGATCGGAGATCCGGATGGCACAAACGACGAAGACCGGATAACACCCAGCACCTCATTCTCGATCCGGTTTCTATATTCCTGCTCCTTCGCCGTCTCCGTCCTGGATTCGGCCACCAGTTTTACGCCATACATCAGGGTTGAGGTAAGGGCAAGTATCCCTACCAAAAAAAGCAGGATCGAGACTACGACCTCAACGAAGATGCTTCCGCGGCGCTTCAATTTCCCGAACTCCACGTAACGGTCTTAAGGGGCGATGTCAGATCGATGGTGGCCCTTACAACCGCCGATCCTCCCTTTTGGGAGGTCGTTTTGGCAATGACCGAAACCCTCTGGTCATCTCCCCTGATGGTGATCCCGAGCTCTGCGGAAAAATCCCCCTCGGCGACGGTCTTGGGATCGGAGTTTATGTCTTTTCTGTTAAGTATTCCAAAATGATCTGGGTCCTCGACCAGCTTCTCCGTTACTGCCTTCGCAGCGGTCCTGGCAAGATAGTCGAGTCTGGTCTTCTCGATTTGCTCAGTCTGCCATGACTCGACGCGAAGCGTGTTCCACGCCATGGTTACCACCGCGGCGCTCACAAGAGTAAGCACGATGAAGCCGACCAGCACTATAATGATCAATGCCGCGCCGGAATGACTTTTAGTGGAAAATGCTCCCTCTCCCATGTAGACTCCTCCGTTTACAGAGTATAGGGGTAAGCAGGTGTTATATCAATAAAAAAATACGGGGATCCGTCCGGAGCACCGTTTTACAGAATAGTCAGTATAAGCTCCCTGATGATCTTGCAGGCCACGACGGTAGATGCGCCGCTCGCATCATAATGCGGGGCAAGTTCATTGACATCGCATCCGGCCACACGCTGTCCGGCCATCTTGTGAATAGCTGACATGAGCTCGGCAAACGATACCCCGCCGGGTTCGGGCGTCCCTGTCCCCGGGAGGACCGACGGATCAAGAACATCGAGATCTACGCTGATATAGATTGGGCTTCCCTTCAGGGCAGGGAGGGCTTCATTGAGCGTGGCGAGGTCATATTTTCTTTGATACACGTTTTCCTGGGCCCAGAGATCCTCTTCACGAGTCATGGAGCGTATGCCGAACTGCCAGATCTTACCGTTTATCAATTCATGGCATCGTCGCATGACAGTGGCATGAGAAAGTTTCTCTCCGAGATAATCGTCGCGCAGGTCGGCATGAGCGTCAAAGTGGATGATATTGAGGTTGGGGTGTATTTTTGCGAGGGGCCTGACCGCACCCAGCGTGACAAGGTGTTCTCCGCCTATCATCAGAGGGATCTTGCCGTCAGCCGCTATCGCCGCGACCGCATCTTCTATTCTATCGAGCGCCCCCTCCGCGCTGCCGAAAGGGAGCTCAAGGTCACCGGCGTCACAGAGGCGCATATCATCAAGGTCTTTTTCCAGGTAGGGAGAGTAGCTCTCCATCCCATATGACTCGGAGCGCACCGCAGGCCCGGCAAACCTTGAACCGGGCCGATAGCTGGAGGTGCCGTCGAAAGGGGCCCCGAATATGACAAGGTCTGCCTCGTCATACGGGCTTCTGCAGCTCATAAATGAAGATGGTCCGCTATTTTTTATCTCCGTCATCAAGTATCTCCCTGACGTAGTTGGGGATGGCAAAACAGCCCCTGTGGAGCTCGGTGTTATAGTAACCGGTTTTCAGGCATAGCTCATTCCACCATTTTTCATCAAGGTCCTTAACCGGATCCACTCCCTTTGAAGCAAAGCCAAAAAGCCAGTGGCCGGAAGGGTATGTCGGGATGTGAGCCTGATAGACCAGCGCAACGGGGAAAAATTCCTTTATCCTCTGATGGGTCCTTTTCATCGACATCGCGTATGTCTCGTAGTATGGGCATTCATGCTGGTTGACCAGAATGCCCTTTTGAGTGAGCGCTTTATAACAGTTGCCGTAAAATTCCTTCGTGAAGAGCCCTTCTCCGGGGCCTATGGGATCCGTGCTATCGACTATTATCAGGTCGTAGGCATCTACCTTGTCCCGGACATACTTGAGCCCATCCTCGAAGTAGAGGGTGACCCTGGGGTCCGAAAGACCGCAGGACGTCTGAGGCAGATATTCGATGCAGGTATCGACGACCATTTTGTCTATCTCGACCATATCTATCTTCTCAATGCCGGTATACCTAGTAAGCTCCCGCACTGTTCCGCCGTCCCCGGCGCCGATGACAAGGACCTTTTTAATGTCCGGCGAGGAGGCCATAGGTACGTGCACTATCATTTCGTGATATATGAACTCGTCCTTTTCCGTCAGCATGATAAGCCCGTCGATTGTGAGAAAACGCCCGAACTCCTTCGCTTCGAATACATCGATCCTCTGGAAGGGGCTCTTCGCTGAATAGAGCTGTTTTTCTATCCTGATCGAGAATTTAACGTTGTCGGTGTGGTCTTCGGTGTACCAATACTCCATTTTCATCCCTCCACGATCTCAATATTTTTCATTTCCATATCCTTGGTTCCGGTCATTACACACCCCTTTTCTTTGGCGTATGTGATGTATTTTATTATTTCGGCCGTAATGATCTCACCCGGAGCCAAGATCGGGATCCCCGGGGGATAGGCCATTACCAGCTCGGCACTGATGCCGCCTATGCTCTCGTTTAACGGGACGCTCTTTTTCCCGGCGTAAAAGGCGCGCTGCGGCGTCATCGCCGGCTGCGGCTCAATGTATTCGTGGGTAAGCATGTTCATCGGCTCCTTGCTGAAGCGGCGCTTTATTTCCGAGAGCGCGCCAAGCAGCCTTTCGATCTCCAGCTCTCTGTCCCCCACGGAAATTATCGCGAGAATATTGCCGATATCGCCGAATTCTATCTGAATGCCGAACTCATCTCTTAGGATATCATAGACCTCTATCCCCGCAAGACCCATCGCACGGGTGTGTATGCTGAGCTTGGTGACATCGAAATCATAGACCGTGTCCTCGTTTATAAGCTCTCGGGCAAACGCTCTGAATCCGGGAATTTTGTTTATTTCCTCCCTTGCGTACTCGGCAAGAGAGGATACCCTGGCAAAAATTTCCTTTCCGTTGAGAAAGAGGTTTTTCCTGGCGATGTCAAGTGAGGCCATGAGGAGGTAACTGCCGCTGGTAGTCTGGGTAAGGTTTATCGTCTGCCTTACAGCCTCCGCATCGACCCCCGCCCCGACAAGGAGCATAGAGCTCTGAGTCAGGGAGCCGCCGGTCTTGTGGATACTGACGGCGGACATATCGGCTCCGGCCGCCATAGCGCTGAGAGGCAGGCCCTCTCCGAAATAAAGATGAGTGCCATGCGCCTCGTCGACAAGCGCCAGCATCCCCGCCTCATGGGCAGACCTGACGATCTCGCTCACGTTGCTGCAGATCCCGTAATAGGTCGGATTATTTACCAGCACAGCCTTGGCGTCCGGATACTTCGAGACGGCCCTTTTAACATCGCCCAGGGACATGCCCAGGCTGATGCCAAGTTCGGGATCAGTGCCCGGGTTGATGTAAACGGGCACAGCCCCGCATATTACAAGCGCGTTTATCACGCTCTTGTGCACGTTACGCGGAAGTATTATCCTGTCTCCCCGTCCGCAGCAGGAGAAGATCATATTCTGGACCGCCGCTGTAGTGCCGTTGGTAATAAAAAATGCGCCCTTCGCGCCGAAAGCCTCGGCGGCAAGCACCTCGGCCTCCCTGATGACGCCGGTCGGATGGGTAAGGTTATCGAGGGGCTTACTTGAGTTAAGGTCCATCGATATGCACTTTTGCCCGAAAGCATCTACGAGCGCCTTGTGTCCCTTGCCCTGTTTGTGTCCCGGCACATCAAAAGAGACTATTTTATTCCCTATGTAGCCGAGGAGCGCATCGTATATCGGTGTGGCTTCCTGCCTATTCATACACGTTCATTCCCGAATAGATCTCTATCATCTCCCTGCGGAGCCTGTCTGTTATCTCAAGCCGCTCCCTGGGAGAAAATTCCTGCACATCGTTGTTGAAGAGGTAGTTTTGCAGACGCAGTTCCTTTATCAGCATCTTTGTGTGGAAGATGTTGGCCTGATAGACATTTATGTCCTGCGCATCATACTCACGCAGAGTCTCCGGATCAATAAAGTCCTGTATCGAGGATATCTTATGGTCAAGGTAACACTTGCGTCCATCCACCTCGCGGGTAAAGCCCCTCACGCGGTAGTCGATTGTTATGATATCGGAATCAAAGCTGCCGATCAGGTAATCGAGGGCGCTGAGCGGGGAGATCTTGCCGCACGTGGAGACGTCGATATCGACTCTGAATGTGGATATCGCCCTGCTGGGGTGGAATTCAGGGTAGGTGTGCACGGTAAGGTGGCTTTTGTCCAGATGACCGCAGACGGTTTCCCGTCTGGTGAGGATATCTGATCCGCAGTTGCAGGAGGGGTCTATCGTCCCCGGCATCATCGGCATCTCGGATATAAGCACCGTCACGCTGGCTCCCTGCGGATCGTAATTTTGTTTTGATATGTTGAGTACATGGGCACCGATCATATCGGTGACATCGCACAGTATGCCGGTCAAACGCTCTGCGTTGTACTGTTCGTCAATATATGCCACGTATTCGTTCTTTTCTCTTTCGCTTTTGGCATAGCATACGTCATAGATATTGAAGCTTAGGGTCTTGGTCAGGTTGTTAAAACCATAGAGTTTGATCTTCTCGGCCATCTCAGTCTCCTTTTCCGAAAATGGCCCCCGCCTGCGTGTTCGTCGGGCGATAGAAGCTTCAAGCCCGGACATAAAAAAACAACCATCCGCCTTATGCAAAAGGACGGGACAGTTGTACTTGATACATGATCCCTACTTAATTTGATTGATGTTTTATACAAATATTGGTAGTTTATTTGAGCCTATACAGTAATAAATACTTTTACTGCTCATGTCGACCATTCACAAGTACTCAAAACTTATGAACACAATTTCGCGGAGGTCTCCGCAACAAAATTTGAGCTTAAGCTCATCAACACGATATCACAATCGCTAGTTCGGCATTTGACCCGGCTGTCCGTATGGCCACTTTATAACTGAAAATCCAGTTAGGTCAGATTGAGAGAATGCTTGACTCGTTTGTGATGATAGACTTAAATACCCTACCCTCCTCTTTACTGCTATCACTGTCCGCTTTTTAACATATAATTCAAAATATTGCAAGCAAATCTACTCTAATTTGGTACAATTGTCAGGATGACTAAATAACATCCGTAGAAAGGGACACTCAAATGGACCCTAAGAATGACCGTGAACCGCGTTATCAACAGCTCGCTTCCGATATTGCTTCGAGGATAGCTGAGGGCAGCTACCAGGTCGGCGACAGGATCTTTGCGCGCTCCGCCCTGGCGTCTCAGTACCGAGTCTCGTCGGAGACGGCACGAAGGGCAATATGCGTATTGGCGGAACTTGGTATAGTAGAGGCCGAGAAAGGAAGCGGAGTTACCGTCAGATCAAGAGAAAACGCCCTCCTATTTATTTCGAGAAGACGGGACGCAAGGACTATTTCGCATCTCAAAAACAGCATTATGGGAAAGGCGGAAAAGTACGCCAGAGATATGCTGGAAATGAGAGAACAGGTGGAAAGGCTAGTTGACCTTACAGAACGTTTTAGATCGACCAATCCCTTCATACCCTTTGAAGTTATTCTTGAAAAAAACCTTCCTTCGCTCGGGAAAAAAATTTCCGAACTTTCCTTTTGGCAGGCGACCTCAGCGACCGTGGTCGCGATAAAAAGAGGCGGGACCCTCATGCTGTCGCCGGGCGGGGATACCGTCCTCTCGGAAGGAGACGTACTCTATTTCGTCGGGGACGAGAGCAGCTACTCCCGCGTAAAACATTTTCTTAAAACACTGCAGGATATCGACGCTTCAGATCTCTAACAAAAGCTGTGATAAACAGCGAAATTGCGATCTATTTTAACCACTTGCATCTTTTCTAGCTTGAAAAAGTAACAACTCTATGTAAAAATAGGAGTGTTGCAATTACATTTACGGAGGGATGCATATGAGAAAAACCACTAAAACGATCATTATGCTTTGCCTTGCGGCACTGATGTCGGCAAGTGCAGCCGGCGCGGCCGTCAAGGAAATCGTGGTGACTGATAACGGATGGGACAGCCAGAAGCTCCACAACGAGATAGCCAGACTGGTAGTTGAGAACGCCTATGACGGCTACAAGCTGAAGCTATCCACCGCCTCCTCCACCATGAACTGGCAGGCCATTATCGCCGGAGACGTGGATCTGGACATAGAAAGCTGGACGGACAACGTCGCCACCTATCCGAAGGACGTGGCTAACGGGGACATAGTTGACGTTGGAGTCTTGGCCCCGGACAGCAATCAGGGTTTTTACGTCCCAAGGTATGTCATAGAGGGAGATGCCAAGCGCGGCATCAAGGCGCTGGCGCCCAACCTCAAAACAGTCAGGGATCTGGCCGGATACAGCGAGGTCTTTCGCGATGACGAGGACAAGAAAAAGGGAAGGATCTACGGCTCGATACCCGGATGGATGGCGGACGAGATACTTTACAAAAAATATGAGCTTTACGGATTGAACAAAAACTATAACTACGTCCGACTTGGCAGTGAGGCCACTCTTTTCGCCTCTTTGGTCTCCGCCTACAACCTCGGAGAGCCGTGGGTAGGGTATTGCTACGAACCGACATGGATCAGCGGCAAGCTGGACATCGTCCTTCTGAAAGACGAACCTTACGACAGGGAGCTTTTTGATAAGGGGGGCTGCGAATTTCCGTCTCAGCAGCTAAAAATAGTAAGCAGCAGATATTTTGCGAAAAGGGCGCCCGATCTTCTTGAGTTCTTCAAAAAGTACAAAACCGGAAGTAAGCTGATCGCGGAAGCCCTTGCCTATCTCGATGAAAATAAGGCGAGCCATAGGGAGGCGGCCAAGTGGCTTCTCAGGACCAACAAAAACTTGCTTGATGAGTGGCTCCCCAAAGAAAGAGCGGATAGGGTAAGGGCCATATTGTAAAGGGGCTTCCTGGATCAAGACATGAACGTGAGATCAGGAGGGTCTTTTAATGGATTATTTGTTTAATTTTCCCGAGAGTCTTCGTCTTGGGAGCGGTGACGCTATAGACGCCGCGGTAAAGGCTTTCAGCCGAAACCACAGGGAAACGCTGAACGCCGTGAGATCTGCGATCATTTTCTCTGTAAATTCCATCAATTCGCTGCTGAGCGCCATACCGTGGGTCGTTCTGATCCTTCTTGTGGCTTATCTGGGCTGGAGGGTCAGCAAGAAATATTACGTCGGTGTCATGTATGCGGCGATGTTACTTTTCGTCGGGATGACCGGCCTTTGGGAGAACATGCTGGAAACCCTGAGTATGGTCATAGTGGCGGTCTTCCTGTCAGTTATGCTTGGATTCCCGACCGGCATCGTCATAGCGATGAGCAAAAAGACATCCGCGATCATCCGTCCTATACTGGATCTGATGCAGACAATGCCGGCATTTGTATATCTTGTGCCCGCCGTCATCCTTTTCAGCCCGGGCAAAACGCCCGCCCTTATAGCAACTACGATATATGCCGTAGTACCGATGGTGAGGATGACCAACCTGGGGATACTCCATGTCGACGGAGAGATGGTAGAGGCTGCCGCATCATTTGGATCTACAAGAATGCAGCTCCTCGCCAAGGTCCAGATACCTCAGGCCCTGCCGTCGATAATGGCGGGAGTGAACCAGACCATTATGATGGCGATGTCGATGGTGGTCACCTGCGCCCTGATCGGAGCGCAGGGACTGGGGATGGAGATACTCCTGGCCACCAACAGGACCGAAATGGGAAAGGCGCTGATGCCGGGTATCTCGATCGTCATACTGGCGATCATACTCGACCGGCTTACTCAGGGAATAATAAAAAAAGAGGCTCCGTCTGAATGATGAGGAAAGATTACATCGCTGAAGCGAGAAACGTAACAAAAATTTACGGCAAAAACAAGGCCGAGGCTGCGAAAATGATGTCGGAGGGGTCCGATAAGGACGAAGTTTACCGCAAGACCGGCGCAGCCGTCGCGCTGTGGGATGTATCATTTAAAGTAAAACGAAAAGAAATTTTTGTGATCATAGGGCTCTCAGGTTCGGGCAAATCCACCGTCATCAGGTGTTTCAACCAGCTTCTGAAGCCCACGTCGGGCACGATTCTTTTTGAAGGGCTGAATATTGAGAAGCTGAGCGGAAAGGAACTGCTTGATCTAAGGCGCAAAAAAATATCGATGGTGTTCCAGAATTTCGGCCTTCTAACACACAGAAGCGTCACGGATAACGTCGCTTACGGGCTTGAAGTCAGGGGCGTGCCCAAAAGAGAACGGATTGAAAAAACAGAAAAGTTCATTAAAATGGTCGGCCTCGAAGGCTGGGGCGATAAGCCTATATCGAGCCTTTCGGGGGGAATGAAGCAGAGGGTCGGTATCGCAAGGGCCCTTGTCAACTCCCCGGACATGCTGCTGATGGACGAACCTTTCTCCGCTCTGGACCCGCTAGTGCGTAGAGAGATGCAGTTCGAGCTGCTATCTATACAAAGGAAGCTTGAGAAGACGATAATCTTTATCACCCATGATATAAACGAGGCCTTCAAGCTGGGAGACAGGGTGGCGATAATGCACAACGGGCGGATAGTCCAGTCCGGCACCCCTGAAGAAATGTCCTCGAATCCGGCAGACGATTACGTTAGGGAGTTTATCGAGGGGGCGGATATGAGCATGGTCCTGAGGGTAAAGCATGTGATGTTCAAACCCTCATGTATCGTGAGGCAGAACGTCTCCCCGGCCAGCGCGATCATGGAGATGAGGGAGAACAAGGTCTCCAGTGCCTATGCAGTAGGGGAAGACATGAAATTCATGGGAGTGGTCACTCTGGACGACGCCATAAGGGCGGGAAGGGAAAAGCTTCCCCTCTTTTCCGTCCTGACCGGCGGGGTCCCGGTAACAGGCGAGAATGCGCTCATAAAAGACATCATTCCCAAGGCAGCGCAGGCAAGGTTTCCAATCGCGGTCGTTGGGAACAGGGGAAAGCTCAAGGGGATAGTAAGCAGGGCCTCAGTTCTTTCCTCTCTCGGATGACCTAAAAACAGGCCGGAGGCGCCGTCACGCGGGCGCGCCTCCGGTCAGCTTTTTTTCGAATTGTGCCAGAGATACAGCGAGGCAACCGTTCCGTAAGGAGAATAACGCTTTCGGTACTTTTCGAACACCTCTTTGTTGAGCTCCTTAAGTCCGTACAGAGAGACCATTCCCTTTCTTATGGCGAAATCGCCGTAGCTTAGGATATCCATCCTTCCAAGCGAGAAGATGAGGAACATCTCGGCAGTCCAGTCCCCTATTCCTCTGACCTTTTTGAGCTTGGACGCGACTTCTTCGTCACCCATGAGGGAAAAGCCCTCAAAATCAAGCTCTCCGGATATGACCGCCTCGGCCAGTCCTTTTATATAATTCGCTTTTCTCATTGATATGCCTACCGACTTTACCTCGTCGTCGGCCGCCGCCGCTACGTTTTTAGGGGTCATCACGCCGAATTTCTCCCTTATCCTCCGCCTGACCGTCACAGCCGCCTTATTGGAGATCTGCTGAGTTGCGATGTAGCCGGCAAGAGAATGAAAAAGGTCTTCGTGTATCACGCACTCCAGAAAACCCGTTTCCTCTATCAGCCTTCCCATTCTTACATCCCTTTTGGAAAGGTAGGAGAGTTCTCTCTCCCCGTAGTCAAGAAGGGCCATTTTCTCTTTCCAGATCAAGCAGGAATTTTTTTATGTCGAGTCCTCCGCCGAAACCTACGAGGCTGCCGTCGGCGCCGATCACCCTATGACAGGGGATGATTATGGCTATCGGATTTCTGTTGTTGGCCATTCCCGCAGCCCTGAACCCTTTCGGACTGCCCGCAGCCCTTGCGATGTCGCCGTAGCTGCGAGTCTCTCCGTAAGGAATGGCCAACAGGGCATCCCAGCATCTCATCTGAAAATCCGTCCCCTTGGGGGCGATAGGCAGTTCAAAAGTCCTCCTATCTCCTGCGAAGTACTCGGTGAGCTGCCCCGCTGTCTTTCTGTGGAGAGGGGTCTCTTCCCTTATGCACCCGTCCGGGAGCACAAACGATTTTTCGAAGTGCAGATCCGTGATGCAGCCGGACTCCACCGCGATCTCAAGCTTTCCGATCCCATCATACACGTAGCTGTAAAAACTTTTCATTTTGCTCACATTCCTCCCCCGGCTCACGCCCTGTTCTCCCTTAAACTATACACGGTTATAGGCTAAAATTATATACATTCACATCTGCCAGATCAATTTGACGGGAGGAGTTTGAATGAGGATCTTTATCTCCGGCGCTTCGGGAAACGTAGGCAAAACTCTTGTAAGGACTATACAGAATATTGAGTGGGCCGAACTGGTGGGAGGCTGGTGCCTTGAGAAGGGAGAGGATCTCGGGGTGCTTGCCGGGATCGGGAGTATAGGGGTGGCTGCCTCTGACAGTCTGAGAGCGGGCATCGCAGCATCAAAACCCGATATAATCATAGATTTCTCAGTCACCCCAATACTCCCTGACAACCTGGCAATATATGCCGAGCTGGGACTTAACGCGGTAATAGGGACAACTGGCCTGACGGACGAGGATCTGGAGCCGTTCGCAAAGGCCGTCAGGGAAAAAGGCCTGCGCTGGTCCGTGATACCGAATTACGGACTCGGCATAAACCTGGTAAAAGATTTCATCGAACGGGTAAAAAAATATTACCCGTACATAAGCGTGATAGACCGCCACTTCCCAGGCATGGCCAACGCTCCGAGCGGGACCGCCGGGAGCCTTGCGAAGTCGTCTGAAGGAGGGGAAGCTCCTGTAAGCAGCAAAGAAGTATATCCCGGAGTGCTCGGCGCGACGATATCCGGAATACCGGTGCTCTCACAGCGCATGCCGTGGCCGGGTCCATATTCCGAACACGAGGTTTTTCTCGGAAGGAAAGATGAGATCATCAGGATATCGGTCGAAGACCACACAAGCGACATATACATGGACGGGGTTTTTCTGGCCGTCAGGAAGCTGCCCCAAATGGCGCCGGGCACTTTCCTTAGAGAGCTTTCAGAGATAATGAAAGATGATTGACCTGCGCACAGCAAAACATAGGGGGCGTACGGATCAAATCCGGCCTGGCCTGAGGTTGGGCCGCTCCGCCCCTCTGTTTTTTCTCCTAGTGATATTACTTATATTTTGCCGCCCTTCCCTCTCCCTCTCATCGGATTCCGTCGAATTCAGCGCGCTATTCATAGAGAAGGACGGAGACGAGCTGCAGAGAGGCAAGATCTTCGTCTCAGACAAAATGTCTCGCTATGAAATAGAGGGAAGCGGCGAGGTGATCGTGACCAGACGGGACAAAAACGTTATCTGGCTGATTTTTCCTAAGTTGAGGAAGTATGTCGAGCAGCCATCAATCGGAGAGCCCGTGAAAAGCTATGCAGGCGGACAGGAGGTCGATACCGGTGATCTCTCAAAGGAATTCATCGGACACGAGACCGTCGACACTTACAGGCTCAAAAAATTCCTTGTCACCGTAAAATATAACAATGGTGAAAACGAGGACCGTTATTACGAATGGTACAGGGATAATTTCCCCGTTCCGGTCAAGACTCAGTCGATCGACGGAAAAACATCATATGAATACATCAATATAAAGTTTGGGAGCCCCCCCGCGGAGCTCTTTTCAGAGCCCAGAGGCTATAAGAAAATAACGCCCGATGAGTTGGCTGAGATGGAAGAGAATAAAAATTAAGGATCACAGCGATCCAAAAAGGGGGGAAGACGAGACCGCTCCCCCTTTCGTTTTTATCGATTTTAGTTTTTCGGTCTTATTCGCCGGTGTTCCTGAGGCGGACCAAATCTCCGCCTCTCTTTGCCGCTATCATCTCTGCCACAATTGAAATTGCGATCTCCTCCGGCGTCTCCGCCCTGAGAGGAAGCCCGATCGGCTGATATATTCTTGCGAGGTGCGCCGACGAGACGCCCTTCTCATCGAGCATCCGCCGGACCGCGGCTATCTTAGCGCGTGAGCCTATCATGCCATAATAGGCGCCCGGCATCCCATCCGTGATCTCGACCGCCTCCGCATCGAGGGCGTGCCCGCGTGTGACTATCACAACATAGCTCCTGTCGTGCAGTGTTATTCCGTTTTTATAAATATCTTTTATCGGACAGACCACAGTTCTCGCGCAAGGGATGTTGTCGCTGTTCGCGTACTCCTCTCTCTCATCCCAGACGGTCACCCTGAATCCGGCAAAAGCTCCCGCCTGGGCCACGGCTTTGCCCACATGTCCGCCTCCCAGTATGAGCAATTCGTCCTCCATTCCTATGACCTGCATATAAATGGTGGCCGAACCGCCGCAGAGCATACCATCTTTTTCCGTAAGCTCTTTCTTCCAGGCCGCCGCTCCCTCTCCGGAGGCAAGAAGCTCTTTTGCCTTCGTTATAGTTTCAAACTCAATGAGTCCGCCGCCGATGGTACCGCTGATGCTTCCGTCTCTCCGCACCCACATCGATGCGCCCCTGCTTCTGGGCGTGGATCCGGATTCTTCGGTGACCGTGCAGAGTACGCCGCACTTGCCAGCTTCCACCTCGCTGTAGATTACCGTCAATAAATCTCTATCCATCTTTAAACTCCTTTTCGTCGTAAGATAAAAATTCCGATTGCCCCCTACCCCTCCGGAACTCTAAGCTCATAGGTCCGTCAGCTTCCCGCAGCAAAGGAACATGAGGGGTAGTGACATACCGGGCAGTGCTCGCAGAGCCCTCCGACTCCCCATCTTCTTACGAGATCCCCCGGCTCTATTCCGGCGAATATAAAGGGCAGAAGCTTGTCCAGTGCGGTCCTTTCATCGAAAGCGACGCACGCGGGGGCGCCTATCACCGCCACATCTTCATCATCGACGGGAGACTTGGCGTATCCCAGCATCAGCATTGCACCCGGCAAGGCCGGCGAGCCCTGAAAGGATATCTTTCTGCACACCGATCTTATTGCGCCTGGTGTCCTGTCATCGGGATCCACGCTCATGCCGCCGGTACATATCACGACTTTGGCCCCGTCGTCGATAAACTTCTGAATGGCGAAAGCTATCTCCTCAAGGGAATCTGTGCAAAAAACCTGCCCCATCACGCTGCCGCTGAGCCTGCCCAATTTTTCGTCGAGTTTGGGCCTGAATGCGTCCTCCACCCTTTTGTCGACGATCTCTTTTCCCGTGGTGACGAGAGCAACCTTGAGATCTCTGAAAGGAAGCACTGAGAAGGGGACGCTCCCTCTGACCGCGGCTACCGCCCGCTCTACCCTGTAATCTTCCATCACAAGGGGGCGTATGCGGAACCCGGCTACAGTCTGTCCCTCAAGCACCGGTCTGTGAGGGGCCAGGGCAGCGAGCACCCAGTCGGGATCCTGATTTACCCTGTTGACCGTCTCCGCCAGATACCAGAGTATTCCAGATCTGGTCGCCACAAGGTTGCATCTTCCCTCTTCGGGCGGAGTAACCTTAAGGTTTTCACCGCAGAGCACCTCAGCCAGCTGTAGCGCGGCATCGTCTTCGTGGACTTCACCCGGCGACATCTCCATGACGGAGAGATTTTCCTTGCCCATATCTTTAAGCGTCGGAATGTCTTCCGCTGTAATTATCTGTCCCTTCTTGAAACGGGCGGATTTTTTATGTCTGGGAGCATCGATCTGAGTCAGATCGTGAGCCAGCGGTTTCCCGACAGCCTCTTCCAACGGTATCACTGTGACCTTCAACTTAATTTTTCCTCCTCCGGCCTGCATTCACTGCAGCAACCATAAACTACCAGCTGTTTTCCCTCGACTAACATACCCTCCGGGACCTCTATTCGCGGGAGTCTCTGATCTGTGAGACAGAACATTTTTCCGCAGTGCAGACAGAGGAAATGGGGATGATCTCCGGGACAGCCCTCCGTATCCGGATCGTGGGCACAGAATCTCCATACCCCGTCAAGTCCCTGTACCTGATGCACAATTCCGGCAGAGGTCAGTGTCTGGAGTGTCCTGTAAAGAGTCACCTTATCCAGGGGTTCCGTAAGGATCGATGAGATTTCACTGTGTGAGAGCGGCGATCCTTTTTCAACAAGCAGGCTGAGGACGACCTTTCTTTGGTGGGTAGCCCTAAGTCCCGCGGCGCCCAAGATTTTTCCCGGGTTCAAAACAGTCACCTCCAAAATCATAGATAGAATTGCATACGCAACCAAATTGCATTCTAGTGCATCCCTTACATGCGCGCAACAGTCCCCCGATCCATCAAATATGATTTTTATATTTTAAAAATAAGATTTGCACGAAAAATCAGAAAGCTCTCTTTATTTTGTCAACGAGATTAAAGCCTTCAGAAAGTTTCTTTTAAGCAATAAAGCATATATAAATTAAAGTTTTATTTCAGATTAGCTTTGATCCAAAACGAACTGATCCGATTTATAAGGTCATATTGCAATTTTTAAAACGAAAAATAGTTGACATTCCTTGAATATGGTCGTATTATGTCGCCCATTATGGGCGGAGCCAAAGGCTCAGCTCAATTCGGCTAAGGCCACGAGAGGTGGGACACAAAATGGAAGCAGATCGTCTGATATCCGGTATAGCCGGACGAGTTCTCGTTCTGGTACTTCTTATTAGCTGTGGGTCCCGCGGGGTGGCCGACGCTTAGACGTCGTGTTACTTTCGGACCGGGACCCTTCGAAGGGTCCCGGTTTTTTTTGTTTACACCATCTTACAGGAGGGCTTGATATGAAAAATACTTTCACCATCCTTTCCGAAGACAACCCCGGGGTTCTTATGCGTATAGCCGGATTGATCTATAGGAGAGGCTACAATATCGAAAGTCTGAGCGTGGGACAGACGGATACCCCGGGAGTATCCAGGTTCACCGTGGTCATAGAGGGTGAAGAGGGTGTCTATGACCAGATAAGAAAGCAGCTCCTAAAGCTCATTGAGGTAATAGAGGTCACTAACCTCACAAAGGAAGGCCCCTTCGTAGAGCGCTGGCTTGCCCTTGTAAAGGTCAGGGCACCGCTTGACAAAAGGCCTCACGTCCTGCAGACGGCCGAGGTGTTCCGCTGCAGAGTTGTGGACCTGGGAGCCGATGCCGTTACGCTGGAGATCACCGGAGACAAGGGAAAGATGAACGCCTGTATGGAGGCTTTCAAACCATACGGAATAATTGAGACCGCGGGTTCAGGTCAGGTGGCACTTTCAAGGTCGGGCTTTACCTCGGAAGAATTCATCGAAGCAAGTTTCGCAATAAAAAAATGATCACTTTGGTCCCCAAATAACGGGACACTAAGCGGTGAATAGAGAAACAAATAACGACATATCAAATGGTCCGCAGGGACAGAAGGAGTGTTTTGCAATGGCGAAAGTTTATTATGACCGCGACGCAGATCTGAGTTTCCTCGAAGGAAAGACTATCACAATAATAGGCTATGGAAGTCAGGGACATGCCCACGCGCAGAATCTCCGCGACAGCGGAGCTAATGTGGTCGTAGCCCTCCACGAGGGAAGCAGATCCAAGGCAATAGCGGAAAAAGACGGCTTTGAGGTACTTACCGCCGCTGAGGCCGCAAAAAAATCCGACGTAATGATGTTCCTTTTACCGGATCACCTTCAAGCCTCCACATATAAAAACGAGGTGCTGCCCAACCTTAAGAAGGGGGCAAAACTCGCCTTTGCTCACGGATTCGCCGTGCACTTCGGCCAGATCGTACCCGAGCCCGACCATGACGTATTTATGGTCGCTCCGAAAGGCCCCGGACACATGGTCCGCCATATGTACAAGGAAGGAAAGGGCGTGCCCTGTCTTATAGCTATCTATCAGGACGCCAGCGGGAAAGCCAAGGAATTTGCCCTGGCCTATGCCTCCGGAGTGGGGGGCGGAAGGGCCGGCATTATCGAGACCACCTTCCGCGAGGAGACAGAAACCGACCTCTTCGGCGAACAGGCCGTCCTCTGCGGCGGGGTAAGCGAACTGATGCAGGCCGGATATCAGACCCTCGTGGATGCAGGCTATCAGCCCGAAATGGCATATTTTGAATGTATCAACGAACTGAAGCTGATCGTTGATATGGTCTTTGAGGGCGGGCTGAGCTGGATGCGCTATTCTGTCAGCGACACCGCCAAATACGGTGATATGATCGCCGGTCCGCGCGTCATCGGGGAAGAATCGAAGAAGGCGATGAAAAAGCTACTAACCGAGATCCAGGACGGAACTTTCGCCCGCGACTGGATCCTTGAGAACCAGACAGGGCGCCCTCGGATGAAGAAATGGGCCAAAGCCGCACAGGAGGCTGATTGTGAGGCTATCGGCAAGGAGCTCCGCAAGATGATGCCCTGGATGGAGCAGAAGGAAGTCCCGGGGTTCTAGAGACCGGCCGGAAGCGCCGGGCAGCGAAGAATATACTCGTCCGCCCGTTTTCCGCTTCTAATGGTAGATCAGCCGATCCCATACCTTGATAAAGGAGAGAACGACATGATTAAAAACGTACGAATTTTTGATACCACACTCAGAGACGGGGAACAGGCGGCGAGGATAAACCTCAATAAAGGTGAAAAGCTGCAGATAGCACGTCAGTTGGCAAGGCTTGGCGTCGATGTGATAGAGGCGGGTTTTCCCGCTGCATCCCCGGGAGATTTTGAGTCGGTGCAGGCTATCTCCCGCGAGATAAGCGGATCTATTATAGCGGGACTTGCGAGGACAAGGACGGAGGACATAGAACGAGCGGCCGAGGCGGTCAGGGATGCAGCCAAGCCGCGTATACACACTTTTATCGCAACAAGCCCCATTCATATGGAGTACAAGCTCAAGCTGGACAAAGAAGGAGTCCTGGCCGAGGTACGCAATGGGGTCAGCCTGGCCAGATCATTCGTCGAAGACGTAGAATTTTCCGCCGAAGACGCCAGCCGCTCGGAGATCTCATTTCTCTTAGAGGTCTTCAAAACTGCGATAGAATGCGGCGCAACAACACTTAATATTCCCGATACAGTGGGTTACGCTCAGCCCAACGAATTTTATTCCTTCGTTAAAGAAATAATCGACGGTGTCAACGCTCCTAAGGATATTATTTGGTCCGTCCATTGCCATAATGATCTCGGACTGGCCGTCGCTAACTCCCTGGCTGCAGTCAGGGCCGGCGCGAGGCAGGTCGAGTGCACCATAAACGGTCTGGGAGAGCGCGCGGGGAACGCATCTATGGAAGAGATCGTGATGGCTCTGAATACGAGGCCCGATCAGTATCCCGCCAAGACATCCATTGACACTACAAAACTGTACAGCACAAGCAAGCTGGTCTCACATCTTACAGGTGTGATGGTCCAGCCAAACAAGGCCATAGTCGGCCAGAATGCCTTTGCTCACGAAGCTGGGATACACCAGCACGGCATGCTCTGCAACAGGGCCACATATGAGATCATGACGCCTGAGACTGTCGGTGCGCCGGCTACAGACCTGGTTCTCGGGAAGCACTCGGGACGCCATGCTTTCAGAGACAGGGTAGAGAGCATGGGGTATCAGCTCTCAAAAGAGGATCTGGAGACGGCTTTCGTTTATTTTAAAGAACTCTGCGACAAGAAAAAAGACGTAAGCGACGGGGACATAGAGGCGCTGATCCTGGACAGGGTACTTTCCTTTGTTCCCGAGAGGAGATATGTCCTCAAAGATTACGCCGTGCACGTGGGTACAGGAAGCAAGCCTACCGCGAGCGTGACCCTTACTTCCGGTGACACAGACTACACAGAGGCCGCCGTGGGCAACGGCCCGGTCGATGCCTCTTACAACGCCGTGAAAAAGATCCTCGGCTTCTCTCCGCAGCTTAAAGGATTCAGGATAGGCGCGACCAGTGAACGGTCCGACGCCCAGGGAGAGACGCGGATCATCCTCCACTACAAGGATATCCAGGCTCAGGGACGCGGCACCAGTACGGACGTAATCGAATCTTCCGTCCGTGCCTATATCGACGCGATAAACAGACTTTACGCCGCAGCCGCGGCAAGGGAGATAAAATTCAATGGCCATGACTCTCGCTGAAGCTATCATAGCTAAACACACCAAAGACCATGTTGAGCCGGGCGCCATCTGCAGCGTCGGCGTAGATTTCGCCTTCGCCAACGATATAACCGGTCCGCCTGCGATCAAGGAATTTAAAAACATGGGGGCGGAGAATGTCTTCGATCCGAATCGCTGTGCTATACTTCCCGACCATTTCTCGCCGGCCAAAGACATAGCGTCCGCCGAACAGATAAAGATATGCAGGGATTTCGCAAACGAGCAGAATATGCTCTTTTGGGATGTCGGGAGGGTAGGCGTCGAACATGCCTTCCTGCCCGAGAACGGGCTCGTTCTCCCCGGAGAGATAGTCCTTGGAGCCGACAGCCACACATGTACCCACGGCGCGGTCGGCGCACTGGCGACCGGGGTGGGTTCAACGGATCTGGCGGCCGCTTGGGCGCTTGGCGAAACGTGGCTGAGGGTACCTGAGACTATGAAGGTCTCCTACGAAGGCACGCCTTCGGAATGGATCTGCGGCAAGGATATGATATTGGCGCTGATAGGCAAAATCGGAGTCGAAGGAGCAAGGTATATGGCTCTTGAGTTCCACGGCGAAGCACTGGCCGGACTGGATCTGGACGACAGGTTCACCCTTTCGAATATGGCCGTAGAGGCGGGCGGAAAGACCGGGCTGATAAACCCCGACGAGAAAACCTTAAAATACGCACGGGACCGCGCGGCAAGGCATTTCGAGCCCATTTTTGCCGATAGGGAAGCTGCCTACGCAAAATCTGTGACCATCGATGTAACCGCGATGGAACCTCAGGTCGCCATGCCGCACCTTCCGGAAAATGTCAGGCCCGTTTCCGAGGTTTCCGGCACTCCGGTCGATCAAGTATTTATAGGTTCCTGCACCAACGGAAGGCTTAGTGACCTGAAAAGCGCGGCAGCTGTCCTCAAGGGTAAAAAAGTTCACAAAAACACGAGGCTTATGGTTATACCGGCATCCTACGAAGTTTATAGAAATGCGATGAAAGAGGGGCTTTTTGATATATTCCTCGACGCCGGAGCTGCGATATCGACACCAAGCTGCGGTCCTTGCCTGGGCGGCCATTTGGGCATATTGGCCGCGGGAGAGCGCTGCATATCGACAAGCAACAGAAATTTCGTCGGAAGGATGGGTTCACCCAAAAGTGAGGTCGTCCTTTCCGGTCCGATGGTGGCGGCGGCTTCAGCAGTAGCGGGCCATATCTGCCATCCCAAAGAGATCATTGCCGGAGGCACAGGAATATGAATACGAATTTTACCGGAAAAGCCTGGGTCTATGGAGATAACGTGGACACAGACGTAATAATACCTGCGAGATATCTTGTAACGAGTGATCCCAAGATTCTTGCCGCACACTGTATGGAGGATATAGACGGGTCTTTTGCCGCGGGAGTTTCCGCGGGAGACGTAATAGTCGCAGGGAGCAACTTTGGCTGTGGTTCCAGCAGGGAACATGCCCCTATATCGATCAAGGGGGCGGGCGTCTCCTGTGTCGTAGCAAAATCTTTTGCGCGCATATTTTACAGGAACGCGATAAACATCGGACTCCCGATCCTTGAGTGTTCCGAAGCGGATCGAATCTCGAAGGGCAATACCCTTGAGATCAACCTGGCCGAGGGAACCGTCAAAAACATCACGAAAGGCGAAACGTACAGCGCAAAACCCTTTCCCGAATTTCTCCGCAGACTGATCGGTCTAGGCGGACTGGTCCCCTATGTCAGGGCAAGACTATCTGAATAAAGGCGGTGCCGTAATGAAGAAGTACAAGATCGCAGTTATCCCCGGAGACGGAATAGGGCCGGAGGTCATCTCCGAAACAAAAAAGACCCTTGAAAAAACAGGGACAGAGTTCGGCTTTGGATTCGAATGGATCGAATATCCATATGGGGCGGGGCACTACCTCGCTACCGGAGAGGTCCTGCCCGAGGGCGCTATGGACGATATGGCGCAATGCGACGCCATGCTTCTCGGTGCGATCGGCGATCCCAGGGTAAGGCCGGGAATACTTGAACAGGGCATACTGCTCGCTTTCCGCTTTCGCTTTGACCAATATGTAAATCTTCGTCCAGCCTTCTCTCTTCCCAGAGTGCCTACCCCGGTTGACCTAAAGGGCAAAAAAATGGATTCGGTCGTAGTGCGCGAAAATACGGAGGACCTCTATATGGGCATAGGAGGGACCGCTTCGGGGGGCACTCTCGATTTGCCGATCAAGGTCATGAGAGGAAGTTACGAGCTCAACGGCTCACTGAGTCTAAAGACGGAACCGGGGGTTAACTTCGCTGCTCAGGCTGCGATCAACAGCACAGCCGGAGTGGAAAGGATAACGAGGTACGCCTGTGAGCTGGCAAAGAAAAGGGGCGAAAAGGTCGTGACCGCAGTTTCAAAATCAAATGCGGTCCCCGCACTATACGGTTTTTTCGAGGATATCGCAAAAAGAGTCATGGCCGAGGAATATCCCGAGCTTAAGTACGAGATGGTGAACGTAGACGCTCTTTGCTACCATCTTGTGAGAAATCCCGCGGCGTATGGTGTGCTGCTGTGCCCCAACCTCTTCGGCGACATAATAAGCGACCTCCAGGCCGGACTGGCGGGAGGGCTCGGAACTGCGGCCGGAGGAAATATCGGTGACGGCCTTTCGATGTTTGAGCCGGTACACGGCTCCGCCCCGGACATAGCAGGCACGGGCAGATCCAATCCGCTTGCCGCCATACTTTCCGGTGCGCTTATGCTGGAACATCTCGGCGAACATCGAGCCGCGGAAGCGGTCAACGGAGCTGTCTCCTCATTTCTTGAAAATGCTTCCGATAAGGAGCTCCCCTACGAATTCGGAGGGGCCTCTCGCTTTGAACAAGTGGGAGAAGAGATAAGAAAATATATTTAGCATCTGAAGAAGGCTTGTCTGTCTCGCTTTACCGCAGACACCGCCAAGGTTAGGAGGAATATTGAATGGCTAAAATAAACGGGGCCCAAATGCTGGTCAAGTCTCTGGAGGCGGAGGGCGTCGATACCGTCTTCGGCTTGCCGGGAGGGACCGTTATCCATCTTTACGACGCTATATACGGGTCAAAGCTCAACCATATACTGATGCGCCATGAACAGGCAGCCTCGCATGCGGCCGACGGATACGCCAGGGTGAGCGGCAAGCCGGGCGTGTGCATAGCCACATCCGGCCCGGGCGCGACGAACCTGGTGACTGGGATCGCCACGGCAAACCTCGACTCGGTCCCGATGGTCGCAATAACCGGCCAGGTTCCCACGACCATCATCGGTACGGACGCCTTTCAGGAGGCCGATATACTGGGAGCTACCATACCTGTCGTGAAACACAGCATGCAGGTACGGTCTCCGGCCCAAATACCTATGGCGGTCAAAAAAGCATTCTACATAGCCTCGACCGGAAGACCTGGCCCCGTACTCATAGATGTCCCCGCGGATGTCCAGAAGGGGTTCGACGATTTCGAATATCCCGGTGAGATAAAATTTCCCGGATATCACCCCGACAGAGGCACCGACCTCACTCAGCTCGACGATGCGGTTGCCCTCCTGGAACATGCCGAGAGACCTGTTATTTTCGCAGGAGGAGGCGTGATAAGGTCGGGCGCGGCTATGAAGCTCACCGAACTGGCCGAGAAGCTGGAAATGCCGGTGGTGACCTCGCTTCTGGGAAAGGGGGCCTTCCCTGAGTCTCATCCATTGGGGCTATCGCTCGGCATGGCGGGAATGCACGGACACCCCGTGGCGAACAGGGCTCTCATGACGGCAGATGTCATTCTCGCGATAGGGGCCCGCTTCAGTGACAGGACCACCGGCAACAGATCAAGCTTCGCGGCGGAGGCCAAGATAATACATATAGACCTGGACCCGGCAGAGATAGACAAGGCTATAGGATCCGAAGTCTGGCTGGTCGGCGATGCCGGTACTATCATCGACGCCATAGCAAGATCCATGAATAAAAAGCATTTTGACCGCTCGCATTGGCTCGAAGAGCTGGAGCTCATAAGAGCGAGGGAACCTCTCCCGAGAAACGAATATGCGGGAGAGATCGCGCCCTGGCAGATAATAGAGTCTCTCCGTGAGATCACCGGAGGCAGGTCCGTCCTTACGACAGAGGTCGGGCAGCATCAGATGTGGGCGGCTCTGCATTATAAGGTTGAGGAACCCGGACGCTTTGTGACATCGGGAGGGCTCGGAACTATGGGGTTCGGTTTCCCGTCGGCGATAGGCGCGGCTTTCGCCTGCCCCGGCGAACATGTGTGCTGTATTGCGGGGGACGGCAGCTTCATGATGAACATACAGGAGCTCGACACCTGTGCACGCTATAATATCCCAGTTAAGATCTTTATCCTCAACAACTCATGCCTGGGGATGGTCCGGCAGTGGCAGCAGCTCTTCTACGAACACCGCTACTCAAACACTATCTACAACAGGAACCCCGATTTTGTAAAGATCGCAGAGGGTATGGGGGTGAGCGCCTTCTCGGCGACAAAACCGGAGGAGGTAAAAAAGACCATTGAGGCGGCTCTGGGTGTCCCGGGACCGGCGCTGGTCGACTTCAGGATCCCCCAGGGCGCGTTGGTGCTCCCGATGGTGCCGCCGGGAGGCTCGATCGACAAAATGATACTGAACTGAGAGAAAGGGATGTAAGCATGAACAGCGACAAGGCTAAAAAAGGCTATCAAAGAAGTCCCCACCGCTCCCTTTTGAAGGCGGCCGGCTACACGGACTGGGAGATCGAACGTCCATGGATCGGGGTCGCGAACTCATATAACGCGATCGTTCCGGGGCATGTACACCTTAAAACTATAACCGAAGCCGTCAAGGCGGGTATCTATGCCGCAGGAGGACTGCCGATAGAATTTCCCGTCATCGGTGTATGCGACGGGATAGCGATGAACCATGAGGGCATGAAATTTTCTCTCCCAAGCCGCGAACTGATCATGGATTCTGTTGAGGTTATGGCCGTGGGGCATGCCTTTGACGGACTTGTGCTCGTTACCAACTGCGACAAGATCGTCCCCGGCATGGCAATGGCGGCGGCGAAACTGAACCTTCCATCCGTGGTCATATCGGGAGGCCCTATGATGGCCGGCAGCGCGAACGGCAGGGTGCTGGATCTCAACAGTGTTTTCGAGGGTGTGGGCATGAAGGCCGCCGGCAAGATATCCGACGGTGAGCTGCTTGAGGTTGAGGATAACGCATGCCCAGGCTGCGGCTCGTGTTCAGGTATGTTCACCGCAAACACTATGAACTGCATGATGGAGGCACTCGGTCTTGGACTGACGGGGAACGGGACAATTCCTGCCGTCCATGCCGGGAGGATCCGGCTTGCGAAAGATGCGGGAAGAGCCATCATGGGGCTGATAGAAAAAAATATCAGGCCGAGGGATATACTGACCGCCAAAGCTTTCGAGAACGCCCTCGCCGTAGACCTTGCGCTGGGAGGCTCGACAAACACATCGCTCCACCTTCCCGCCATAGCGTGGGCGGCGGGGCTCGAGCTTCCTCTTGAACTTTTCAATGAGATAGGGGCCAGAGTTCCCCACCTCTGTTCAATGAGCCCGGGAGGCGAACATCACATCGAGGACCTCTGGATGGCAGGTGGAGTGGAGGGGCTTATGGCAAGGCTGCTTGAAAAAGGGCTCGTCCACGGCGATCCGATCACAGTAACGGGAAAAACTGTGGAAGAAAATCTTCGCAAGGCGAAGGTCATAAATAACAACGTAATACGTCCCGTTGAAGACCCCTACCACAAGGAGGGCGGGCTTGCCTTTATCAAGGGTACGCTGGCTCCGCTGGGTGCTATAGTGAAACAGTCCGCCGTGCTGCCGGAAATGCTTGTACATGAAGGGCCGGCAAGGGTCTTTAACTGCGAGGAAGAGGCGAGCAAGGCCATCCTCAACAACGAAATAAACGACGGCGACGTAGTAGTCATCCGTTTTGAAGGGCCCAAAGGAGGCCCCGGCATGCGCGAGATGCTCACGCCCACGTCCGCGATAATGGGACAGGGGAAAGGCGGCACAGTTGCCCTGATAACGGACGGGCGCTTCTCTGGCGCCACCAGAGGCGCATCCATAGGTCATGTCTCACCCGAAGCGGCGGTGGGAGGGCCGATAGGCCTAGTCGAAGAGGGAGACCTTATTTCTATAGACATCCCAGCAAAAAGACTCGACCTAAAGGTCGGCGAGGAGGTCCTTGCAAAAAGAAGAGAGAAGTTCGTCCCGAGGGTCCAGCCCGTTGAGAGCCTCTTCCTTACAAGATACAGGGAATTTGCAAGCTCCGGCGTAGAGGGAGCGGTTCTGAGGCATAAACCCCAATAGGCGGAACTACCGTCTCTACGAGAAGATTTTTGAATTATCGGGAGGTCTCGCACACCGAAGACCTCCCGATTTTTTTGCGCGGCCATTGGATATCGGAGCATAACCAATAAAAAACTTTAATGGACAATAATCGCAACAGTGTTGCAAAAAGACCAAGCCTCTTCTATAATCACTTTGTTGTTACTCAGTTGCAATAGGAGGTCTTTGGTATGGTCGCTCGAAAGCATTTCAGGTTCCCTCTTTTCCCGCTTTTCTTATTGATCCTTTCTCTCTTCGTTTTTCCTTTGCGTGCTAATGCAGAGACGACTTTGACTGTTTTTGCCGCCGCATCTATGACTGAATCCCTGAACATTATCGCAGAGTCATACAAAAAGTCTGCTCCTGATGTAAAAATCGTCTATAATTTCGACTCAAGCGGCACCCTGAAGACACAGATAGAGCAGGGCGCGGAGTGCGACATTTTCATATCAGCAGGCCAGAAGCAGATGAATCAGATCGACATCAAGGCGGATCCCAAGGTAAACACCCAAAAGCTTGACCTTGTTATGGAGGGAACTCGCTTCAACATAGTCTCCAACAAAGTCGTCATGGTCGTCCCAAAAGGGCATAACCCCAAAGGGATAGGTGATTTCAAGGACGTGGTCACCGAAAAGGTTTTTCTCATCGCGCTCGGCAACTCTGACGTTCCGGTAGGCCAGTACTCGGAAGAGATATACAAAAATCTTGGCATTTGGGACAAACTCAAAGAGATGGGCAAGATAAGCTACGCCAGCAACGTCAAGGAAGTGCTCTCACAGGTATCTGCCGGGGCAGTTGACTGCGGCATAGTTTACAGCACTGACGCTGCGACGTCAAAAGGTGTAGACGTAGTCGCCGAAGCGCCCAAGGGAAGCCATAAGCCCATCACATACCCTGCCGCCATTTTGAAGAAGACCAAAAATCCTGAAGCGGCGGCCGCCTTTGTTGATTTTCTCAAAGGACCGGAAAGCTCAAATACTTTTAGCAAGATAGGATTTGCAGTTCCAGCCAAATAACAGCAGGGACCAACATCAAACAAAGGAGCGGCCGTGCCCGGACAAGGCCTGGCCGCTCTCTTTTTATCAATTGACCGGATGGATGAGGGTAAGATATGGACTGGTTTCCTCTTTATAATTCGCTGCGCGTGGCATCAATCTCAACATTTTTTACCTTTTTTCTTGGTATTTTCGCCGCGCATTACATCGCAAAGACTCCCCGTTTTCTGAAGGGAGTGCTGGATGGTGTCCTGACACTGCCCCTGGTCCTGCCTCCGACAGTTATCGGTTTCTTTTTACTTAAAATGATCGGCCCGCTTGGACCCGTAGGTTCGAGGGTACTTGAAATTTTCGGATTTAAACTGACCATGACCTGGTACTCCGCGATCTTTGCAACAACGATAATCTCCTTTCCTCTCATGTACCGCACTGCCCGCGGCGCCTTCGAGTCCTTTGACAAGACACTGCTTTACTCGGGACAGACTCTGGGCCTATCGAATACCTTTCTCTTCTGGCGGGTCATTATGCCGAACTGTAAACAGGGCATACTTGCCGGAGCCGTCCTCTCATTCGCCCGTGCCCTCGGCGAATTTGGCGCCACTACAATGGTCGCGGGCTATATACCCGGAAGGACCGCGATAATTTCCACAACGGTCTACCAACTTTGGAGAGAGGGAAACGACGCTCTTGCCTACAAGTGGGTTTTTATAAATCTTGTGATCTCGTTTATAGTGCTGACGGCTGTAAATATGCTTGAAAACCGTTATAAACAGCCTGTCGGTGCCGCCAAGAACCATTTCGACCGTGAGGATTAGGGACAGAAAATGTCGATATACGTAAAAATAAAAAAATCGTTCGGAAATTTCGTTCTCGACACAGAGTTCGAAGCTGACAACGAGATCCTTGCGCTGCTGGGATCTTCGGGCTCCGGCAAGAGCATGACCCTGAAATGCATCGCAGGCATAATCAGGCCGGATATGGGACGAATTGTTGTAGATGGAGTGACATTGTTTGATTCGGAAAAAAAGATCAACTTGACTCCTCAGGAGAGACATGTCGGACTGCTCTTCCAGAACTATGCACTTTTTCCCAATATGACGGTCGAACAAAATCTTTGTGCCGTTATTAAAAGCTGCGGCAGAAGGAAGGATCTCAGAGAAAAACTGGACGATCTGCTTGAAAGCTTTTATTTGACGGGGCTTGAAAAACATTACCCCGGCCAGCTTTCGGGAGGACAGCAGCAGCGTGTGGCACTTGCCAGGATCATGGCAAGCGATCCTAGGATCATAATGCTCGATGAACCCTTATCCGCCCTTGACAGCTACCTGCGCTGGCAGGTCGAAAAAGAGCTTAGAGAGATACTGGGAAAATACAATGGAACGACTCTGTTTGTCTCCCATAACAGGGATGAAGTCTATAGGATTTGCCGGAAGGTATGCGTTATCAACGACGGCCGTTCAGAAAAAGTCAGCACTGTAGATGAATTTTTCAATTCTCCTCCGACACTTGCGTCGGCCCTTTTATCTGGATGCAAAAACTACTCAAGGGCAGAAAAACTGTCGAAGGACACGATATACGCTATCGATTGGAAGACCAACATTAAGTGTTCGGCACATATCCCGGATGACGCGGGATATATAGGTGTCAGGGCACATATGATCTTTCCCTTCGTTGATGGGGACGAAGGCGTGAATAAAATCAGCTGCAGGGTGATGGAGGTAAGGCATGATCTCTTTTCGGTAATTGTTACGGTGCTGCCGACAGATGCCGATCCAAGAAAGGAATTCTCTCAAATCCGGATGGAACTGCCCTCCCTTGCAGATGATTCGCTTCGTCAGGGAGACGATATCACTATAGGGATCCACCCTGAAATGATCATGCCCCTGAAAAAACGGATGTCATCCGCTCCCGGATGACGCCGGTACACTGCAGAAGAAGGGCCGAGTTTCTATTTGTTTCCTCGGCCCTTTTTGCAGCTGCCTGCCGGTTTTTCTATTATTTTCTTACATATACGGTATCGATAAGGGTCCCGTCGCGGTATTCAACGACCGCGGCTATTTTGTCAAGGTCAAATTCAGCCGGACGGGGAACTCCGGTCAGTT
>CAYZYF010000004.1:51857-60693 GCA_964482015.1 uncultured Synergistaceae bacterium | reverse complement strand
TGAAACAGTTCGCCGGGATGGAGAAGCCGACAATAGCCGCTGTGAACGGTTACGCAGTCGGCGCCGGGTTTTGCATAGCGCTCCACGCCGACATCATAGTTGCCTCGGAGGACGCAAAGTTCGGTATGGCTTTTGCCAATGTGGGGCTGATTCCCGACCTGGGAGGACTTTATGCACTAACGAGGGCGGTGGGTATCCAAAAGGCAAAGGAGCTTGTATTTACAGGGCGGAATATCACTGCGGCCGAAGCGAAGGAGATAGGGATAGTAAATATGACAGTCCCGGCCGACAGTCTTTATGAAGAGGCTCTGACTCTTGCGAAAAGAATCTCCGAAGGCCCTCCCATTACCAACATGCTCGCCAAGCAGCTAATAAACGCTTCGGATGCAATGACTTTGGACCAGCTGATGGAACAGGAAGCGCTTCTGCAGGCCCAGTGCATACAGACAGACGACCATAAAAATGCTGTTAAAGCCTTCTTCAAAAAAGAAAAGCCGGTTTTCGAAGGAAAGTAAGCCGGTTGCAGAAGAGGTAGTCAATGGGGGAGTCGATAGGAAATCGGTTGCAAATCAATGGGTTAGGTCAAACCCTACATCCAGCCATGCCCAGATGCACTCCCCTCGTCTCCCCCGAATGCTCCAATCGGGGGTGGGGCGTCTTCGAATTCGCTCTATGACTAGGTTTGTAGGGTCACCCAAAGCCGCTTGTTTCCTGATCTCGGAACGCACTCGAAATAGTTCGAATGCTATGGAGTTTTTAAATGTTTCCTTAACAGGAAACGGCATTCTCCTGATTGGGGCACTCGGAAAAGACGTGAATTTTGAGACCAAGATCCTTTGCCCGTCGCCCTCGAATGCTCCAATCGGGGGCCCAGCGGCTTCGGGTTTAGGGGCCACAAAGTCAGTTATAGACTGAGTCTAGAGTCACTGGATTTCCGATTGAGGCATTCGGAAAAGACGAAAATGTAGAATCCTCATCTTTCGTGCGTAGTTTTTGGGTCGTTTTTAACGACCGCTCAGCTATAGCTCAGCAATGCTCAGCTGCCCCTGTGGGTTGCCCTTACAACCGCTTCCCGCCACGTTTCTCCGGCAGTTTCGCCATGTTTTAACCCATCGATTTGCTATCGACTCTCCAATTGATTCGCTATAGATTTCCCGCTCCTTGCCCTTACAGCCTATATGCCTCGTTGGGAGCCGCCGGAAAATCTGAAAGCTTTGCCCTGCTGGCCGCGACCTCTGATGCCCTTGTTTTTTTCCAACTCTGAAGCTTATCTGTAAGGTCTTTGTCTCCTATAGCAAGTATCCTTGCCGCCAGAAGGCAGGCGTTGAGCGAGGCATTTAGGCCGACGGACCCAACCGGTACTCCGGGTGGCATCTGGGTAACGGATAGAAGTGCATCCAAGCCGTCAAGAGCTCCTCCCTTGACGGGGACACCTATGACAGGAAGGTCTGTCACAGCGGCCACCACTCCCGGCAGTGCTGCGGAAAGCCCGGCTGCCGCGATGATCACTTTTATGCCCCTTTGGGCCGCGTTTGATGCGTATCCTTCAACGTCGTGCGGTGTCCTGTGAGCGGAGGCTATAGCCACTTCATACGCAATTCCCAGTTCATCCAGGATCATTATTCCTTTTTCAACGACGGGAAGGTCGGAAGCGGAACCCATTATTATTCCCACGACCGGTGCGCTCATTGTGAGGATCCCCCTTTAAGAGATTTATCGCCTATGTCATTTCTGTAATGTGCATCCTTGAAGTGCACAGTTTTAACCCGCTTGTAAGCGAGCTCTTTTGCTTCCGTAAGTGTAGGGGCTATTCCGACCACTGTAAGGACACGGCCTCCGGATGTTATCAGCTTCCCTGAGCCGTTGTGTGCTGTGCCCGCGTGGTAGACAAAAGTATCCTCTATTTCGTCACCTCCTATTGTTATCTCATAGCCCATCTGATACTTATCGGGATATCCCCCCGAAGCCATCACAACTCCCAAAGCTACTTGTCTTGCGGAGCCCCACGCTATATCAGCAAGTTCGCCCCTGCAGCAAGCCAGGATCGCTTCTCCGAAATCTCCGTCAAAGACGGGGAGTACCACCTGTGCTTCCGGGTCTCCCAACCTGACGTTGTATTCAAGGACGGAGAGAGATCCATCCGGTTTGATCATGATACCAGCATAGATCACCCCGCAGAAGGAGATGCCCTCTCTTTTCAGCCCTTCAAGTGTCGGGATCAGAACAATTTTATCGATTTTTTCCATAAACTTGTCGTCAACCCAAGGGACGGGTGAGTATGCTCCCATACCGCCCGTATTGTTTCCTCTGTCTCCGTCCAGAGCGCGTTTGTGATCCTGGCTTGAGGGCAGTACTCTGACTGTTTTTCCGTCGGTTATTGCCAGAATAGTCATTTCCTGTCCGTCGACGAAGTCTTCGACTATGATATTTTTGCCTGCTTGCCCAAGCATCATCTCATCGAGCATCATCCTGCATATATTGATCGCCTCTTCTTTTGTATCAAGAAGAAAAGCTCCTTTGCCGGCGGCAAGGCCGTCCGCTTTGACGACATAGGGTGCGGTCCTCTTGTCGAGCGCTTTAGCGCACTCATCAAGGTTCTGACAGCAGTCAAAAGAAGAGGTGGGTATTCCGTGTTTTTCCATAAATTTTTTGGAGAAGACCTTGCTTCCCTCAAGCTGTGCTCCAAGCCTGCCCGGACCCATGACAAGGATACCGACGTCCCTGATAGAGTCCGCGGTCCCCGCCACCAAGGGAGCTTCAGGGCCTATAAATACAAGGTCGATCCCAAGCTTTACGCACAATGCCGTCATCTCGGATGGGTTAGCCGGATCTCCGGAGTGACATTCTGCCAGCATAGAGATGCCCGGATTTCCGGGGCAACAGTGTATTTCTGATACCGATCTGGATTTAGAGAAAGCATGAACAACAGCATGTTCCCTCCCGCCGCCGCCCAGAACCATGATCTTCATTGTGTCCCCTCCTCAGTGTCTGAAAGTACGGCTTCCGCCGACGAACATACTTATGCCGAGCTCCTCCGCACGTTTGAAGACCTCTTCGTCCTTAATGGAGCCTCCGGGCTGTATCACTGCGGCAACGCCCGCCTTCGCAGCCAGTTCTATGGTGTCGGGAAATGGAAAGAAGGCGTCTGAGGCGAGAACCGCACCCTTTGCCTTTTGTCCGGCGAGTTTTAGCGAATATTCCGCGGCATCTACCCTGTTGGTGAACCCTCCGCCGATGCCTACCGACGTGCCCTCTTTGACTAGGACTATCGCGTTGCTTTTGGTGATCGCGGCGGTCTTCCACGCGAAGATAAGATCGTCCCAAAGGTCGGGTCTTTCTTTCCCCACCCACCTGCCCTTATCCTGAGAGGGGAGAGGCGGAAGGGTATCTTCCTGGATCAGGTAACCGCAACGATTGCCGGTGATCTGGAGCTTGGGCGCGTATCCCGGCGTTATCGTCAGAACGCGCAGGTTCGGTTTTTTATCTCTGAAAAAATCGACAACTTCGGCTTCATACGAGGGTGCGGCGATGATCTCAAAAAAAGTATCGGCAACTGCTTTCGCCGTTTCCATATCGACACTCCTGGTCATCCCTATTATGCCGCCGAAGGCTGAAACTGGGTCACACTCAAGAGCCATTCTGAATGCCTCGACCGGAGTACTGCCATGTGCCGTGCCGCACGGAGTCGTATGTTTCACGATCGTACAGGCACAAAGGCCCTGAAATACGGAGCAGCCGCGCAGAAGGGTGTCGAGGTCAAGGAGGTTGTTGTATGAAAGCTCTTTTCCGGAGTGCTGCACGAAAGGCTGCTTTTCAAGTGTGGGCATGAAAAGGGCTGCTCTTTGATGCGGATTTTCTCCGTATCTAAGGTTTTGAACCCTGCGCAGGGGAAGGATCTTGTCCTCCTCTGTGCCCTCTTCGGTTCCCGTCTCAGCGCATAGACCTTTATATATTGTCGCATCATATGATGACGTCAGACGAAATGCTTTAAGTGCGAGCTTCTGTTTGAATTCAAGGGTAAACTCCTGTTTTTTCTCAAGTTCTTCAAGAACGTAACCGTAATCCGCGATGTCGGTGACGACCGCGACGTGATAATAATTTTTTGCCGCTGCCCTAATCAGCGAGACGCCGCCGATGTCAATTTTCTCTATCAACTGGTCAAGGTCGCCGCCCTTTTTCGCGGTATCCTCAAAAGGATAGAGGGTGCACACCACTACGTCGATCAGGGGAATCGAAAATTTTGCTCTGTCCTCATCGTCCGGAGCCGATCCCCTCTTGGCAAGTATCCCTCCCATTACAACAGGATGCAGGGTTTTGACCCTCCCCCCGAGGATGGCGGGAAGTCCCGTCATATCTGCGACTTCCGTTACTTTAATGCCGCCCTCTTCGAGATGTTTGGCGGTCCCCGAACTGGAAACTATCTCATATCCGTGAGCAGCCAGCCCTTTTGCCAAGTCAAGTACACCCGTTTTATCCCAGACCGAGATGAGTGCCTTTCTTGTCTCCGTCATTAGTATTACCTCCGCTCTATTATTTATACAGGATATTCTTTAAAAAGTTTTTTCAGCGTATCTTTATAAATTCTGTGCTCGACCTTATGGATCCGCTCTTCGAGGCTTTCGGCAGTATCGTTTGCGATAATATCTACCCTCTCCTGTGCAAGTATCCTTCCGTGGTCGACTTTCTCGTCAACGATATGGACCGTTACTCCGGTGTGCGCCGCCCCCGCCTCCCACGCATCCCGTATACCGTGTGTGCCGGGAAAGGCGGGGAGGAGCGAGGGATGTATATTTACGATCCTGTCAGGGAACCTTACAACAAAGTCAGAAGAGAGTATCTTCATGAATCCGGCGAGAACGATCCAGTCAGATCCGGTTTCTTCCACGGCATTTGCGATGGATTTTTCTGCATCCCTTCTGCCTAGTTTTTTGTAGTCGAACACTAAAGTTTTTGCGCCGAGCGCTTCTGCCGTTTTTAGGCCCTTTGCATCGGGATTGTCGCTGCCGACAAACGAGACCTCTGCAGGCAGCTCCCCGCTTATGGATGCCTTGAGAAGAGCCTCCATGTTGGATCCAGTACCGGAGATCAGTATGGCTATTCGCGGGATTCGCACTTAATTGTCCTTCCTATTTTCAGAGCGTTTATCCCAAGCTTGGAGAGTTCTTTTTTTATAGCTGCGACGTCTTCCGGAGCGGTTATGATGACGTAACCTATGCCGAGGTTGAAGACCCTCCTCATCTCATCCTCCGATACACCTGCGCTTTGGACGAGATCAAAGACCTTCGGCCTTTTCCACGAATCGAAGTCTATTTCGATGTCGAGTCCGGCGGGAATGACTCTTATGATGTTGTTGTACATGCCGCCGCCGGTAATGTGGGCCATGGCACGGACCGTCCCGGTCCTCACGGCGGCCAGGGCCGCCTTTACATAGAGTCCCGTGGGTTTCATTACAGCTTCGGCGATAGATTCGTTCCAGTCGGGCGGTACGGCGTCATAGGCTACGGCAAGACCATCTTTGCCCAGAGCCCTCCTTACCAGGCTGTAACCGTTGCTGTGGATACCAGTGCTCGGAAGGCCAAGTATAATGTTATCGATGCTTACTGCGCTTCCGTTGATTATTTCATCCTCGTTGACGATCCCAACTGCGAAACCGGCAAGATCAAAACCCTTTTCTCCGTAGACATCAGGCATCTCCGCGGTCTCTCCCCCCAGCAGGGTGCACATGCTTTCATCGCATGCGTCAAGGATCCCCTCAAGAATCTCCTTGAAAACGGGTATGTCCAACTTTCCGCAGGAGGCGTAGTCGAGGAAGAAAAGCGGTTTGGCCCCGCCCGTAACAAGGTCGTTGACGTTCATTGCGACCAAGTCCTGCCCCAGCCCGCGGTATATGCCGGTCTCTTTAGCAATTTCAAGCTTTGTTCCTACTCCGTCACAGCAGGCGGCGATGCATTTGCCTTCGCCGATTCTGTACAGGCCGGCAAATCCGCCCACACCGCCCACATTGTTGGGGTCGGAGGGACGTTTTTTCATCATATCTTTTATAGTTTCGACCCACATATCCCCGGCCTCAATGCTTACTCCCGCATTCTCATAGGTCAGATCGTTTTTCATCGTCAGACACCTGCCTTCAAATCTTTTTCCGTCAGATATTTACCGGTGAAACAGGCTGTGCATATTTGGTTTTCGGGCAGACCGATCGCATTGATGAGGTCTTCCACGCTCAAGTACTCAAGTGAGTCAGCTCCGACTTTTTTACATAGCTCAACGAGGGTCATGCGCACCGCAGCCAAAGTTTCTTCTTTTCTTGTGTCGATCCCATACATGCACGGACAGATGACAGGGGGGGAAGCGATCCTTAGGTGGACCTCAGCTGCGCCGGATCCCTTGATCATTGAGACGACCCTTTCCGCGGTGGTCCCTCTGACTATAGAATCATCTATAACTACGGCCTTTTTGCTGTCAAATACCCCGGATATAGGGTTCAGCTTTATCCTCACTCCCAGTTCGCGCACTTTTTGTGTGGGCTGTATAAAAGTGCGCCCAACATAGCGGTTTCTGACTACTCCCATTTCGAGAGGTATATTTGATCTCTCGGCGTAGCCGACAGCCGCTATCGTTCCGCTGTCGGGCATGCCTACGGTGATGTCAGCACCAGAACAGGGGGCCTTGGCGGCTAGAAGTCTCCCCATTTCCTTACGGGCACAGTAGACAGAGACGCCATCTATCATACTGTCGGGCCTTGCCGTGTATACGTATTCAAATGAACATCTCATGCCCCGGCTGTCTTCGCATAGCATTCTTATGCTGCGCATTCCTCTTTTGTCAAAAATAACGACCTCGCCCGGTTCAATGTCACGAATAAGTTCTGCCCCTACGATGTCAAGAGCACATGATTCGGAGGCCACGTAATAATTTTCATCTTTTTTACCGATAACAAGGGGCTTGAATCCCCATGGATCACGCGCTGCGACAAGAGTATCATTCATGAGGGCTACGATGGCGTAAGATCCTTTTGTTTTTCTTAACGAGTCTATAAAGGCGTCCAGAGGCTGCATGTGAGACCTGTGCGCCATAAGGTGCAGGATGGCCTCAGAGTCTGTGGATGATTGAAATATTGCCCCTTGGCGTTCAAGCTGGGCCGTCAGTTCTTTAAGGTTGGTTATGAGGCCGTCGTGTGCGATGGCCGCTGCCCCCTTGGCATAATTGGCTCCTATCGGCAGCACATTATGACGCTGTGAGCTCGGCAGTGGAGTATAGCGTACGTGGCCAATAGCGCAGCAAGCATCATTTAGTTCAAGGTATTGTTGTTCAATTGCGTTATGGAGGAGTCCCATGCCCTTTGCCGAGGCAATTCGTCCGTTTTCGCGCCATACAATACCGGCACACTCCTGTCCCCTGTGCTGAAGGGCGTAGAGTCCCAAGTATACCTCTTCAAGCACAGGGGCCGAAACCTTGCTGTAAGCCCCGAATATCCCGCTCATCTTCTATGCGGATATCCTCTTCCAGATCTCTTCGTATGCGCCGAGGACGTTGCCGAGATCCTTACGGAAACGATCCTTGTCAAGCCGATCCCCGGTGGAGCTGTCCCAGAACCTGCAAGTGTCCGGTGAGATCTCGTCAGCGAGCGTCAGCTCTCCCTTGGCATCCTTGCCAAACTCCAGTTTGAAGTCGACGAGGACTATGTTTTTGCCGGCGAAATATTCTTTTAGAAGCGAGTTTACTTTTAGCGATATTTCTTTAATTTTGCCGATCTCTTCCTCTGTTGCCCAGCCGAACAATATCGCATGATCTTCGAGAATTATCGGGTCCCCGAGCTCGTCGTTTTTATAGCAGAATTCCACCAGGGGTCGGGGGAGCACCATACCCTCGGGCACACCGAGCCTCTTACAGAGAGATCCTGTGGTGATGTTTCTGACTATTACTTCGAGAGGGATAATTTTTACCCTTCTTACGGCCTGATGCAGGTTATCGAGTTGCCCGACAAAGTGCGACTCTACTCCCTTAGAACGAAGATATTCAAAGAGCCTTGAGCTTATTTTGTTATTGAGTTCGCCCTTTCCGGACATTGTAGCCTTCTTCTCCCCGTTGAAGGCCGTGAAACTATCTTTATACTCAACTATCACGATTTCAGGATCATCGGTCGTGAAAAGTCTTTTGGCTTTGCCCTCGTACATGAATTCTTTCTTTTTAAGATCCATCTGAAACACCCCCGTTTAAATTTTTAAAGAACGCTCTCCAATGGAGCTGCGTCTCTTATTAACATCAGATCTCCGAAAGTTCCGCATATTCCCCGCTGTCGAGATAGCTGCCGTCAAAGCAGGCTGTGCACAGTTCCGAAGAGGGCAGGCCTATCGCCTCCCTGAGACGGTCACAGGTAAGGTATTCGAGCGAATCTGCGCCTATTCTGGCGCATAGCTCGGTGATGTCGGATTGGGCTGCCGCCAGTTCGTCAGAACTTGGTGTTTCTATGCCATAGTAACACGTGAAACAGATGGGAGGGGAGGCTATGCGCATATGGACTTTATTTGCACCGCTCTCCCTGATCATCGAAACTACCCTGCCTGCGGTCGTGCCTCTGACCAGCGAATCATCGACGACAATTACATCTTTTCCCTTAAAAACGGTCTGTTGCGGGTTGAGTTTTATTTTTACTCCGATCTCTCTAACGAGTTGAGTGGGGTGTATAAATGTCCTTCCTACATACCTGTTCCTGACGATCCCCATCTCAAAGGGCAGGCAAGCTCTTCCTGCAAAGCCCAGAGCCGCGAGAGTTCCGCTGTCCGGCATTCCGGTAACCATCGTGATGCCGCACTCCACGCCGGTCATCAAGATTCAG
>CAYZYF010000004.1:0-51847 GCA_964482015.1 uncultured Synergistaceae bacterium | reverse complement strand
GATTTCGCGGAGTGACTGGAGTTCAGACGTGTGCTCTTCCGATCTCATCGTGTTTGTCGGTGTCTCGGTGACGCTCGATTCGGCAAGCTTGCCCCCAAGTTCTTTTCTTGTTTTGTAAACGGATCGGCCGTCGATGATGCTGTCCGGGCGGGCGAAATAGACGTATTCGAAAGAACATCGGCACCTTCTGGATGACTTCAGGGGCAGTTTTTTTGAAATCAGCCCTCTGTTATCTATGACAAGTATCTCGCCTGGCTCGACATCACGTACTATCTCCGCCCCCAGTATGTCCAAGGCGCATGATTCGGAGGAAACGTAGACGGTATCATCTTTTTGGCCTACTATCAGCGGCCTGAACCCCCATGGGTCTCTTGCCGTGATAAGACATCCGTCGAACAGGGCGGTGATACTGTAGGCACCCTCTACCCTTAGCAACGCTTTTTCCAGTGCCTCCAGCTGTACCACGCCGGGCTGATGAGCCATCAGCTGCAATATTGTTTCGGTATCCGAGGAAGTGTGAAATATAGCCCCCTTATCTTCAAGGTAGGCGTTCAACCCCTGGGTGTTGGTCAGGTTGCCGTTGAGGGCAATCGCAACGGGCCCCTGAGAGTAATTCGCGCCTATCGGCTGGCAATTTTCAATGCCGATCTCTCCTGCCGTCGTATGTCTCACATGTCCTATTGCGGTGTGCGCATGGATCCGTGACAGACAGTCCTGGTTAAGAGCCTCATGTACCAGCCCCATTCCCTTTTTGATATTTACGCAGCTGTCTTCGATCCAGGCGACCCCGGCAGAAAGCTGGCCTCTGTGCTGAAGAGCGCAGAGGCCAAGATATACGTCCTCGAGGACCGGGTCGCCGTTCATTGAGAAGGCGCCGAAAACCCCGCACATTTTTAGAATTTACCCTCCAAAAAGGCATCCTCCAGCTTTTTAAAAGGAATGTCGAAAATACCTTTTAAGCTGAAAGACCTGCCGCCGAACTCTCCGATGACAGAACACGGGAAACCCTTCCAGACTTCCTTAAATGCTTCACTATTGTCGACAGGCACGGCATAAATGGCTCGCGCCCCACCCTCGGAAAAAAGGATCTCTTCCATCGTGGACGGAAAGTTAAGGTCTGCAAACACGCCTTCGCCCGAAGCTATGGCTTCACGTGCCAAAGCAACTGCGACGCCTCCTCCCGCAACGGCCCGCGCCGAAGATGCGCACTTTTCAAGGGCAGTCTTGAGCGCTCTCTCCTTGAACGCAAGCTCCTGTGCAGGATCAGCAGAGAGGGTCATACCCAGAGGTTCTCCCGATTTCATTGTTTGATAGCGTGATGCGCCGAGAGATCCGCACGGCCCGCCGACGAGGAAGATAAGATCTCCCTCTTTAGCCGTCCCTGAACTTAGACGTGCTTCCCGGTCATTGAGGATCCCCGCAGTGACTACCAAGGGCGTTGGATATATCCGGCCTGACGCCGTTTCGTTGTAGAGGCTTACGTTGCCCGAGACGACGGGGCACCCAAGAGCTCCGCAGGCTTCAGCAATCCCTCTGACAGACTGCTCAAGTTCGTAAAATTTTTCCGGATCCTCGGGGGAGGCGAAATTAAGACAGTTGGTCATCCCCAGTATCTCCGCTCCGGCAAGCCATAGTGATCTCAGAGAGAGAGCCATAGTCTCCGCAGCCCCTCTGTAGGGATCAGTCCAACACTTGTCGGGTTCCGCCTGCATAGAAAGCAGGCACGCTCTTCTTGTTCCGGGAACTTCGACCACAGCGACCGGTTCGCCCGGACCGGCTATTGTATGAAGCTGGACCATGGAATCGTATTTTTCCCATATGTCATGCTTGCTTCTTCCGTTGGGGCTGCTTAACAGCGTAAGGAGGTCATGCTCGGGATCACTGCTTACGATGTTTTTGGAGTCCAATGATGCTCTCGCACCGATATCGGAAGGTTTTGCCGAAGGCCAAAAAATCTCGGGAGCATCTCCCAGGATCGATGTGGGAAGGTCAGCTATGAGCACCCCCTTATCGAACACCCTGTATTTTTTGCTCTCTGTCATTGTGCCGATGACATCGCAGTCGAGCTCATATTTTGACGCTGCTTTCATCACCCTGTTCAGCTTATCCGGTTCGACAACAAGGAGCATCCTCTCCTGGGTTTCCGAGAGGAATATCTCCCATGGGGCCATGTTTTTCTCCCTGAGCGGAACTTTTTCCACATCGATGTCTACACCGCAGCCGCTCTTGTGTGCTATCTCACCGGAGGAGGATAGGATGCCTGCCGCACCCATGTCCTGCATTGAGGCGATAAGCCCGTCCTCAAGAAGATCCATGCAGCATTCGATAAGGAGATTTTCTTCGAACGGGTCTCCTATCTGGACCTGCGGTCTGCTCTCTTTCGGCGTCTCTTCGAGTTCTCTCGATGCGAAAGAGGCTCCTGCTATGCCGTCTCGGCCGGTCTTGGAACCGAGAAGAACGGCCAGATCACCCTTTTGGGCGGTCTTAGAGCTTGCCATTTTATCAAGGCGGACGAATCCCGAACTGAATGCGTTAACTAAAGGATTATCGTTGTAGCAGGGAGAGTAAAATGTCATGCCTCCGACTATAGGGACACCCACAGCATTGCCGTAGGCAGATATGCCGTCGACTATGCCTTTCTCCAGATTTTGTGTCTTTTTAAGTGAGGGATCTCCCAAAAAAAGTCCGTCCATAGATGCAGACGGGCGAGCGCCCATCGCTATAATGTCCCTTACTATCCCTCCCACGCCGGTAGCTGCCCCCTGGAAAGGTTCCACCGCTGACGGATGGTTGTGGCTTTCAACTTTGAATGCATACCCCCATCCTTCTCCAACATCGACGACACCGGCGTTTTCTCCCTGTCCCTGAAGAACATACCTGCCCTCGGAAGGGAAGGTTTTTAGAAGGCGCTTTGTCGATTTATAACTGCAATGCTCGGACCACATCACGCCTATCAGCTGGATCTCAAGGTCGTTGGGCTCTCTATTGAGCAGTTCGGTTATGTGCGTATACTCCGCGTCAGAAAGTCCGGCGCTCTTATAGTCCATCAGAAGCCACCTCTTTTCGCGATAGTACCGGCGATGGAAGTCCAGAATTTTATCCCGTCGATACCGGCATTCAAATGGGGTATCGCAGCGCGTTCAGGATGAGGCATCATGCCCAGCACATTTCCTTTTTCATTGCAGATGCCGGCTATGCCGTTCAAAGCGCCGTTGGGTGCAAATAAGACTCCGGCTTCTCCGGTCTTTGGATCGGCATATCTGAAGATGACCCGACCCTGATCTTCGAGTCTTTTAAGGTCTTCGTCAGGCAGAAAGAAGAGTCCTTCGCTGTGGGCGATCGGAAGCTGGAGCACTTCTCCTTTTTTCAGTCCTGCGGTGAATTGATTGTTGGTATGCTCCACCCTGACATAACATTTTTTACACATGAAAGTCAAAGATCTGTTAGGAAGCAGCGCCCCGGGGAGCAAGCCGGTTTCAGTAAGAACCTGGAAACCGTTGCAGATACCGAGGACAAGTCCTCCTCTCTTTGCGTGTTCTTTCAAAGCGCCGATTATAGGAGATTTGGCCGCTATCGCACCCGATCGCAGGTAATCGCCGTAAGAATAGCCTCCTGGCAGTACAACTAGGTCGGGATCTCCGTCGAAGTGCTCGCTTTCGTGCCACACCATTTCGACTCTGGCTTTAACAGACTCTTCCAAAGTCCGTTGGACGTCCCTGCTGCAGTTGCTTCCGGGGAATACGATCACTGCGGCTTTCATAGGGTGGATTCCCTAACGGATATATTAAAAGTTTCTATAAGATCGTTGCAAAGCAGATCCGAACACATAGATCTGAGCGCTTTTTCCGCTTCAGTCCTGTCTGATGCCTCCAGACGCATGGTAACCACTTTTCCGATCCTTACCTCTTCTAGTCCCGAGTAACCGAGCCGTGAAAGGGTCTTTTCAACGGCCTTGCCCTGCGTATCGAGAACACCTTCACGAGGTTTTATCACTATCTCAGCCTGGAAAATCATTCAGCCGGCCTCCTTAAAATATTGGTTTGTTTAAAATTGACCATGTCGGAACATGTTTATAATATATTCTTCTGAGTGCTAAATGTCAACATATCTTAGGCTTTTTTGCATCTGTCAGTTGAAAAAATACGGTACTGTTTTACACCGCAGAAGTTGTCGCCGCACATCTTAAAATAGACTCTCCCGCGGATAAAGAAATTTTTCATAGCTCAGCGAAGGAAAGAGGATTATTTAAAATTGACATATTGTTATTTTATTAACTATAATAGTCTTGTAGTTGATGTACCAAATTATCTGCTTGTCGCATCTTAATTTTATATGGGAGGTTGATTTTCAATGCAACTTGGTAAGCGTTCTATGATCGTTGCGGTGTTGGTATTGTCCTTTTCGTTGATGCTTTGCGGCTCAGCTCTTGCGGCCGATAAAGTGATTAAGATCGGTGCCCTCTTCCCACTCACAGGCCCCGCCGCTGTTTCCGGCCAGAACTGCGTTAACTCGGTCCTGGCGGCTGCGGATGTCATTAACAAGGCAAATCCGGACGTTAACGGACCTCTTGCGGCCAAGGAAGGCATTCTTGATGGATACAAAATCGAAGTAATAGCGGCCGACCATCAGGGAAAGCCCGATGTTGCCAAATCTGAGGCCGAACGCCTTTACAATCAGGAAAAAGTATTCGCCATCATAGGGTGCTACAACAGCGCCTGTACGAAACCTGCCAGCGCTGTGGCGGAACGTGCCAAAAAGGTCTTTATGTGCGGATGTTCCAGTTCTGCCGCCCTTACCGAGCGCGACTACAAATATTTCTTCCGTCATGCACCTACGGACGCCATTGAGTCCGTCGAATTTGTGGACTACATTGAGTATCTTAACAAGGAGAAGAACGCGGGCATCAAAACCCTCGGCCTGATCTACGAAAACACAGAGTTCGGAAAACACGCTGCGGAAGAAGGACACAAGGCAGCGAAAAAAATCGGACTTAAAGTCGTGGCGGACGTTCCGTTCAACAACGGCGCGACTAACCTCAACAGCGAAGTCCAGACCCTGAAGGCGGCCAATCCTGACGCCGTATTCGGAGCAGCGCTTGGAGGCGACTATTCTCTGTGGGTACGTACAATGAAGCAGGTCAACTGGCTTCCGAAGATAGCCCTCAACTACTGCACAGGGTATCAGAACCCAGCGGTCCAGAAAGAGCTTGCCGGTGACGGCGACTACTTCATGGGCGGAATGGGATATTCTCCGGCTCTTGCAAGAGAATTCATGCCCGAAGCGGTAAAGATCGAAAAAAAATACTATACGCCGAGGAGCAACCAGCCGTTTGACAGCGACTCCATACAGGAAGGCGTAATGCTCTTTGTCCTTGCTCAGGCCATAGAGAAGGCGGGAGCTGTCGATACCGAAAAAGTCGTACAGATACTCAGGAACGAAGAATTCCCGTCAATTATGTCGCTCAGCGGCAAAGTTAAGTTTGAGCCCGGCGGACAGAATATCTACGCACTCAGCGTCGTTACCCAGATAAAGGACCAGGACTATAAGACAGTCTTCCCACTCAAGTACAAGAAGGCTGAGCCTATCTTCCCGATGGCCCCGTGGAACAAACGCTAGTCAACCTTAAAACATAGGCGTTATGGAGCGGGGCGATCTGTTGCCCCGCTCTTTTTAGGGAGGTTTTACAGTGAGTAACTTTGTTCAGGTTTTGATCGACGGGATCCTAAGCGGTCTTTTATACGCCCTTGTGGCGGTCGGACTGAGCATGATGTGGGGTGTGATGGACGTCATCAACTTCGCACACGGGGAGTTTTTGATGGTCGCGATGTATCTTTGTTACTGGATAGGGGCGATACTCGGCATAGACCCGCTCTTTTCATGGATCGCCGCCGGTATATTCCTCTTCCTTCTGGGCGCACTTACATATAAGCTAATAATCAAAAACAGCCTCGGCAAGGCCGCCATGGCGCCCTTGCTTGCCACGTTCGGTCTTTCCATGGTTCTTAAGAATTTCTGCATGAACCGTTTTACCCCCAACTTCCGCCTGCTTTCCGGAACCATTATGGAAGGCAAGACTTTCGAGGTCGGCGGAGCGATAGTTTCTTTGCCCCAGTTAGTAACCGCCGTATTTTCGCTTATAGTTCTGCTCTGTGTCTTTTGGTTGGTTAAGAAGACTCGGGTGGGCTGGGCTATACAGGCCACGTCCATGGACAAGGAGGCGGCCGAACTTATGGGGATAGATACCGAAAATATCTATCTGCTCGTTTTTGGTATCGGAGGCGCCTGTGTTGGCGTGGCGGGCGGACTTATGACTACATACCTTGCTGTTCACCCCGAGGTCGGCGGACTTTTCAGTCTGATTGCGTTCGTGGTGGTCGCTCTGGGCGGTTTCGGAAGCATACCCGGGGCACTTTTTGCAGCCCTTTTGATCGGTCTTGTCGAATCTTTTGCCGGATTCTACATTGCCGCCGTGGTCAAGTATGTGGCGGTATTTGCGATCTACCTCGTTGTAATAATGATAAGACCTAAGGGTCTCTTTGGGTGGTGACGGCGATGTTCAAAGAAAAATCTGACAAACTTTGGTTCTGTTTTCTGGCTGTCGCCGTGATATTGCCCTTTGTTCCCGGAGTTATAGGGGGTTCATTTTTCGGGCACGTAGCGACAATGGTATTCCTTTACGCTGCGATGGCTCAATCCTGGAACATCATTAGCGGATACTGCGGTCAAACTTCCTTTGGCCATTCAGTCTTTTTTGGGATAGGTGCCTATGCGGCCTCTATGGCGGTCGTTACCTACAACTCGCTTCCATGGTACGGAGTTCCGGTTGGCATGTTCCTGGCTGCCGTTGTCTCGGTCATCATAAGCTATCCCTGTTTCAAGCTGAAGGGCCACTACTTTGCCATTGCGACCTTTGCGATAGTCGAGATCTTTAACCGTCTGTTCATGATATGGGACAGAATAGGCGGTGCTCTAGGCCTTGACTATCCGATACTTCCTGATGGATGGAAGAATTTTTCGTGGTCGAACACCAAGAACGGATATTATCTGGGAGCCCTCGCAATATTTTTTCTGGTTTTCAGCATTGTGAGGTGGATCGAGAGAAATCGTATGGGCTACTACCTGAGAGCTGTACGTGAGGGACAGGAAACCGCAGAATCTCTTGGCGTTAACAGTACTTTCGTGAAACTTTCTGCAATGGCCCTCTCCGCATCTCTTGCAGCACTTTGCGGAGCGTTCTTTGCACAGTACAACTACCGCGTTGATCCGCCCATGGTAATGTCTCTGGACATGTCCATGAGATTTGTGCTTATTACCATACTTGGAGGTCTTGGGACGTTCTGGGGCCCCTTCTTGGGTGCTCTAGTGCTTATTCCGCTGCAGGAATATACCCGTGCCTACCTATCACATCTGGGGGCCGGCGTTGATCTTGTGATCTTTGGTTTGATCATTATTACCGTCATGGTCAAACAGCCTCTTGGGATAATGGGCCTGATCAGATACTTTGTAAGAAAAAAAGCTTTAAAGGGAGAAGGTGACGCGTGATGGCCCTGCTTGAAGTCAAAAACCTTACTATGAAGTTCGGATCGCTGTTTGCCAACAGTGATGTCTCATTTGACGTGGAAAAGGGCACCATCGTGGGTCTTATCGGTCCCAACGGCGCAGGCAAGACGACTCTGTTCAATTGTGTTGCCGGCCTTTATAAGCCCGCAGAGGGCAGTGTGACGTTTGACGGACAGGATGTTACGGGTTTCCCTTCGTGGAAGATGGCTCGGCTTGGTGTGGCAAGAACTTTTCAGGTCGTCCGGCCGCTGAAGGAGATGACGGTATATGAAAATATACTTGTCGGGGCGTATATGCGCCACAGCGATACGGCCACGGCAAACGAGGTTGCGGAGCGTTGTGCCAGGGTCTGCTTTCTCACGGAACTGAAGGATAAGCGAGCCGGAGGGCTTACCATCGGCAACAAAAAGAGGCTGGAGGTCGCAAGGTCTTTGGCTACCGGCCCGAAACTCATGCTTCTCGATGAGTCGGTGGCCGGACTGACATCCACCGAGGTAAAAGAGATGGTGGAGGTCATCGTAAGCCTGAAGAATGAGGGGATCACGATCCTTATGGTCGAACATATAATGGAGGCCGTAATGCCTATCGCTGATAAGGTGGTAGTTCTCGCGAGCGGCAAAAAAATCGCGGAGGACACGCCCCAGGCCGTTATCAACGACCCCACTGTAATTACGGCCTACTTTGGCGAGAAATTTGCCAGTAGACTTAAGGTCTGTGAGGTGAAACAGTGATGTCGGCGATGCTTGAAGTAAAAAACATACACTGTGCATATGATTCGGTACCGGTGATCCACGGCATCTCGATCGAGGTTAACGAGGGGGAGATGGTGGCGATCATAGGGGCGAACGGTGCCGGAAAAAGTACGATGATGAGGACCATTGCCGGGCTGATGCACCCGGTAAAAGGCACCATAAGCTTCATGGGCGAGGATATTACCGGAGTCTCCGCTTCGAAGGCAGTAAAAAGAGGACTCAGTTATGTACCGGAAGGCCGTCGTCTTTTTTCTAAACTTACCGTTCGTGAGAACCTGGAACTAGGTTCATTCGCCATTAAGGACAGAAAGGCGATAGATGAGCGTCTGGAGGAGATGTACGACCTGTTTCCCATTCTTAAAGACCGCCGTGGCCAGATTGCGGAAACGTTAAGCGGAGGGGAGCAGCAGATGTGCGCGATAGCCAGAGGGCTCATGTCCAGCCCCAAGCTTGTTCTTCTCGATGAACTCTCCCTCGGGCTCCAACCGAGCTTGGTAGAAAAAGTCTTTGAAGCTGTCACTGAGATCAACAAAAGAGGGGTTACCATCCTTCTGGTTGAGCAGATGGTACAGGAGGCACTTGAGATTGCGAAAAGGGGATATGTCATTCAGACGGGTGTAGTGGTCCTATCCGGGACCTCGCAGGAACTTCTTTGCTCTGATGAGGTCAGGAAGGCATATATGGGCATGTAGAACGAATCAAGAAGCCAGTAACGAAAGTTTTTTGCTAAACAAGACGCCGACCGATACCAGCAGGGTAACGGTCGGCGTCTTTTAGGCAGTAGTTTTACGCGGCAGTTAAGTCCATGGTTCGCTCAGAACTTTTTTTGAGGCCTCCGTAAGGGGTATAAGGTCCTCTCTGCCTATGTAGGAGAGCGAAAATTTCCTGTTCAATGCCATCAGAAGACGAAGGCCGAAGGCGATCCTGCTTAGGTACGAAAAAACACCTACAGCGCCGGCCGGGATATTCTCCGTTTCTTTGCCGTATATCATGCGAAGGTCCTGCATTTCGTAAAAGATTTCTTTCAGGTCAGAGCCAAACTTTGCTATGTTTGTGGGTAATTCACCTCTGACGATCCTCTCTCCCGTCATTTTTGAGAACATGGCCGCTGCCATCGGAGCCCTGCAGAGACCTATCATCGATATATAGGGCGCTCCTAGGGCGAGTCCCTTAAAAACACTGTCCTCAAGGGTGAACCCGCCGGTGATCGCGACCCCCGGCAGTTTTTCTCCGTTTTTTTTCATCTTGTCCATTATGTCCCAGACAATATTCTCGAGGTACAGGGTCGGGTATCCCCACTCATTCATCATTTTACAAGGGCTGTTGCCGGTGCCGCCTCCCCCTCCGTCAAAGGTGACGAGGTCTACAGACGCCTCAGAAGCTATTTTGAGAGCCAGTTCCAGATCACGCCTATTGTACCCGCCCATTTTAAGGAGGATCCTTTTGGCCCCTAAGGACCTGAGGTCCTTTATTTTCTTAATGAGGCTTTCCGCGCTGAACATCGGAAGACGTCCCATCGTCCTGAAGACAGGTTCCATCCCCGCGCTGGTCATACGCCTGATTTCTTCGGAATCGGGGTCCGGGTATACGAGGGATCCTTTTGACTTAAGGGAGCGGGCTTTCTCAAGGGAGATTTTAGCCGATACCGCCTGTATGCCTTTGGCAGCTTGTCCCAACTTAAGTTCGACGCTTCTAACGCCAAGTTTTTCTATGGCATGCTCAAGTACGCCGGAGAGCAGATCATCATAGTTTCCCTGAAGTATGATGTCACCGTAACTCCTTTCGTAAGATCTGAAGCACGAGATCATTTCTTTTATAAGGGGTGAGGAAGTAAGCTTGCCCTTTGTAAAGGTCGCCTCGCCGTCTTTACTTACGGCTGCCTCTCCTATGACTGCACTGACGCCTGCCAACGCGGCACCGGCGTAGTAATCCCGCCAGTTAAGTTTGGCTACTGCCGGAAGGATGACCGGCATTTTCTGCATCACCGGATGTGAGGTGCCGAACGTACACGTCAGGTCAACGTTGAGAGGGTGTGCGACGTTGGGATCTTCCGCCAGGCCATGTGCTCCAAAGACCCTGCCATTTATGTTGAAATCGGAAAAGTCAACGGGGTATTTTTTTTCGGACGCGTATTGACTGGCATCAGGATTGGAAGGATAAGCCGCCTCGGTCCCTCTTAACGCGGACAGGCCTATTTCGCAAAGTGCCGGACATTCCTTTACGCAGTCGGAACACATGCCCGACGATGAGAGGTGGCCGGGGGATCGGAGTTTGGTAGAGTTGAATCCTGAACTTAGATCTGGACTGTATGACATTAATATCATCCGCCTTTCACGTATTTATTTTTATCCCTTAACGCTGTTCTTGTCAAACAAGGGAGTATGCCTTTATTTTATAAGTCATGCTCTTGTCTAGAAATGCCTTGCCAAAGGTAGTAATTTTGACCTTGTGAGACTAAATGGCTCGTGATAGGATTCACCTGAACGTGCGAAGGGGTTGGCTCTAAGATTCGACTTCACATTTTTTTGAAAGGCTGAGTGAGGATGGACAATATTACAAAAATAGATGTTTTGGCCGAACAGAGCTTCCTGCCGAAGAATGAGCTTATGGACCTGATATCCACGTTCGATGCCGGCGATAGGGAATATGCCGCAGAAAAAGCCAGAGAATTGTCACTTTTGGTCTTTGGTAAAAAGATATATACAAGAGGGCTCATCGAGATATCAAACTTCTGTTCGAATGACTGCTACTATTGCGGCATAAGAAGGAGCAATTCCGGCGCTAAAAGGTACAGGCTTTCAAAGGAAGAAATATTTTTTTGCTGTGACAGCGGGCACGATGCCGGCTTCAGGACGTTTGTGCTCCAGGGAGGTGACGACGCTTATTTTACCGATGATGTTCTGGTCGATATAATCGGCGGAATAAAGGAAAAATATCCCGACTGCGCTGTAACTCTTTCTCTCGGTGAAAAGAAGAAGAGCTCTTATCAGAGGCTCTTTGATGCCGGTGCGGACAGATATCTGCTTCGCCATGAGACGTCGTGCGAGTCGCACTACTCGCTTCTTCATCCCAAAGCGCTGACCTTGGGAGAGAGAAAAAGATGCCTCTACGATCTGAAGGACATAGGTTACCAGACCGGCTGCGGGTTTATGGTTGGCTCGCCTTTTCAGACGACGGAGAATTTGGCCGATGACCTTCTCTTTATAAAGGAATTCGATCCCGAGATGGTCGGTATCGGACCTTTCATCCCGCACAAAGAAACTCCTTTTCGGGACATGCCTGCAGGAAGTGCAGAACTTTCACTTTTTTTGCTTAGTCTGGTAAGGCTCATGCTTCCCAGAGTGCTCCTGCCGGCGACAACAGCGTTGGGCACAGTCATGCATGACGGCAGGGAACAGGGGATCCTGGCCGGAGCGAACGTTGTGATGCCGAATATTTCACCTCTTGATGCCAGAAAAAACTATGTGCTTTACGATAACAAAATAGGCACTTCGGATGATGCCTCCGAAAGCTTAGCCTATATAACGAAGAAGATAGAAGACATGGGCTATATGATAATTCCTGACCGTGGTGACTACAGTTGATTACCTTGTCTCTCTTTGACTCTCCTCTCTCTCTGTATTAAAATGCAAAGTTGGACTGGTCCGTGCTCAGGCGGTCGCAGCGGACCGGCGCCCAACATCGAGATCGGCCGGAATCGCAGTGCGCAGCGGCAGAGCAAGGAGCTGACCTGTTTTGAAGCTTAAAGACATAATAGAGGTACTTGAGGAACGGATCCCCCCCGCGTGGTCGGAAGAATGGGACAACACCGGGCTGCTTGTGGGAGATCCGTGTTCAGATATACAAAAGATCGGTCTGGTTCTCGATGTCACAGAGGCCTCGGTTTCAAAGGCGGCTGATCTTGGCTGCAGGCTTCTGATATCCCACCATCCCGCTATATTCAGGCCCCTCAGAAAAATAACGTCCAATTCTCCTGCCGGTAAAACGCTGCTAGGCGCCATTAGAGGGGGTATCTCCCTTTATGCTCTCCACACGAATTGGGATATCTCGCCGGAGGGCGTCAATGTCATTCTGGCGGCACTGCTGGGCCTTAACCATGTCAGACCACTTATGCCGGCCGACTCCAAAGACGGAGCGTGGGGATTGGGAGCTGTCGGCCGTTTGCCGACCCCGATTTCTTTTGGGGATCTTCTGAAACAGATCAAAAAACGTTGGTCGCTCTCTTCATGCACAGGGTACGGAGACGCCTCCGAAGCGGTGAGCCTGGTAGCTCTGGGCGGCGGAGCATGCGGGGATATGTGGACAAATGCCGCCGATGCCGGAGCCTCTGTTTTCGTTACATCGGACATGGCTTACCATAGCAGACAGGATGCGCTCAACAGCGGGCTCATGCTTGTCGACACGGACCATGGCGAGACGGAAAGAACGAGCCTGCCTGGCTTGGCGAAGCTGATCAAAGAGCTCTCTGGATTGGATGTTGTGATGATCCCGGAAGTGGAAAGCGAAAAATTCTCTGTCTGAGAAACGCATTCTGTCAGATTTGTGATTGACGTCGTAAATCTTGCCTGGATGGGGCTGCCGTCATATTTTTAGAAGGGACAGTGGGGAAAAAATGGAAGAAAAAAAGAGGATCTTCAGCGGGATGAGACCTACCGGAAAGCTGCACTACGGGCATATGGCAGGCGCGCTGATAAATTGGGTCAAACTTCAGAATGAATACGATTGTTTTTGGGGCATAGTAGACTGGCACGCGATGATGTCCGATTACGCTGATCCGAGCAAGGTCGAAAACAACTGCAGAGAAATATTGCTCGACTGGCTTGCGGTCGGTGTTGACCCGGAGAGATCATCAATTTTCATCCAGTCGCATGTAAAACAGCACGCCGAGATACACTTGGCACTTTCGATGATCACGCCTCTCGGCTGGCTGGAACGCTGCCCGACCTATAAAGACCAGATCCTCAATCTGCAGAACAAGGACCTCTCAACTTACGCCTTTCTCGGGTATCCTGTCCTGATGGCGGGCGATATCCTGCTTTATAAATCATGGGCTGTCCCGGTAGGGGAGGACCAGGGGCCGCATCTGGAGCTTACAAGGGAGGTGGCGCGCAGGTTCAACCATTTTTATGGCGAAATATTTCCTGAGCCAGAAACGCTGCTGACTCCGTCGGCGAAAATGCCGGGAACGGACGGACGCAAGATGAGCAAGTCGTATGGAAACTCGTTGGACATAGCCGACGATATGGGAACCGTTTGGGGCAAGCTCAGAACCATGACCACCGATCCGGCTCGAGAGAGACGGACGGATCCGGGAACTCCCGAAAAATGCCCTGTGTGGGACGTCCATAAGTTTTTCAACAAAGATCTTGAGGAAATGGCGGAGATACATGAGGGCTGTATGACGGCCGGGATCGGTTGTGTGGACTGCAAGAAAAAACTGATGGTCCATTTGGAAAAAATGATGAGCCCCATCCGAGAACGCCGTGCATACTACGAAGAACGAGACGATGAACTTACCCAGATACTTGAATCCGGCTCCGCTCGTGCTCGCTCTGTCGCAGAGAGCACAATGGAAGATGTGTTTAAAGTGATGGGGTTTTTACGGGGGAAAAAGGTCTGACAGCTTTGGATGGATCTGCCGCAACAGAGCGAACAACTATACCGGAAGGCTTCGAAGTCAGGCTGGAGGCATTTTCCGGCCCTCTTGATCTCCTCTGTCATTTAGTAGATAGCAGGGAAATGGACCCGGCCGGACTGAACCTTGCTGAACTGGTCAGCCAGTATGTAAGTTTTTTGCTAAGCAGCAAGAGAACGACTCTGAACGAGATGGCTGAATTTTTTTCTTTCGCGAGCAGACTTTTGCTCAGAAAAGTCCACTCTCTTTTCCCGGCGCGCCGTGAGGCCGAGGATATCGACGAGACGCCGGAACAGGATGAGATCGATGAAAAAGAGATATTGCGGATGCTGGAGGCCTTTAAGCCCTACAGAAATGCGGCATCTTTTCTAGCTGAATGCCAAGGCATGCGTGAACGTCTTTTTCTTAGGATAACAGACGAAGAGACTGTCCCATTCTATGACCTCGGAGACCTTTACGGGCTCGCCCGTATTTGGTGGCAAATGCTCGATATCCACAACGAAAAAAAATACCGCGGCGAACTGACAGGCGATCTCTTATGGGATGATATTCCGGATGCTATTCCCGAGGAACGGCAGGTTGAAGAGAGGATGGAAGAACTTCTTCATATCATCAGAAAAAAAGGCCTCTCGCTGGATGATCTTCTTGGGGAAAGAAACAAAAAAAATCTGATCGTAACGCTTCTTGCGCTGCTTGAGATGTCACGTCTAGGTATGGTAAGGATATTACAGTCTGAGACATTGGGAGATGTTATGATTGCCGCAGTCTGAAGATATCAAAGAGAAAAAAATGGGGCTGATCGAAAGGCAGGTCGAGGCGATGCTCTTTGTCTCGCCTCAGCCTATATCGAGTCAGGAGATGGCCTCGCACCTGGGGGTGTCGGCGGACAGAGTCGAGGCTGCTATAAAAAACATCGCTGAAGTCTACAAAAGTTCGCACGGGCTGGCTCTGTTTTCATCCGCCGGCGGCTGGCAGATGGCGACATCGCCGGATCTGGCTGAGTCTATAGAGTCTTTCTCGGGTGCGCTTTCCCTCCAAAAGGTCCGGCTCAGCAAGGCCGCGCTTGAAACTCTTTCTGTGATAGCCTACAACCAGCCGGTAACAAGATCCGAGATAGAGGACATTAGGTCAGTCCGGTGTGATACAGTCGTTGACACCCTTTTGAAACACGGTCTTGTAAGAATCGCGGGAAGAAAAAAGAGCGTAGGCTCCCCGCTTCTTTTTAGGACAACAGACCGTTTCTTGGAAATTTTCGGACTTGCAGGAATCAGTTCGCTCCCGTCGCTCGAAGAACTAAAAGACTCGACAGACAAGGACGAAGATGGTTTCTTGGATCTCAAGGGCGAAGACGGGATCGGCGGGCTAAATGCCGAATACTGAGCAAAAAGGCATAAGGCTGAATCGATATCTTGCGATGTGCGGGGTAGGGGCGAGGCGAAAGGCCGAGGAATTTATCCTTGCGGGAAAAGTTGCGATAAACGGCGTTACTGTAACCGAAATCGGCAGCCGTGTATTTAAGAGTGATGTCGTCGAATATGAAGGAAAAAAGATAGTGCCGGTCGAACAAAAGTATCTGATATATAACAAACCGCGAGGGCTTATCTGCGCGGTGTACGATGCAAGGGCCCAAACCGTTATAGATATTCTTCCTCCCGAACTTGATAAATATAGCCTCTTTCCTGTAGGAAGACTGGACAAGGAGAGTGAGGGCCTCCTAATACTGACTAACGACGGGATGTTTTCTCAGGAGCTAATCCATCCTTCCAAAGGGATTCCCAAGACATACGAAGTCGAACTGAGGGACACTCTCACTGAAGATAGACTGATTGAGTGGAGCAAGGGAGTCAGGGTTGAAGGTCTTTTTCTTAAACCGATATCTGTCCGCAGGATCAGCCGCGCTCCTTTAGGGTGTCGGTTTGAAGTGGTGCTTGGTGAAGGCATAAAACGGGAGATCAGGCTGATGGTTCGATCTCTGGATAATGATGTGCGAAGTCTCGTAAGAAGAAAGATAGGCAAACTTGAACTCAGAAAATTAAAGGCCGGGGAGTGGATATCTGTCGGTAAGGAGGAACTTTGGAGTTATATTAGAAACGGAAAGATAGTATAATGATAGTTTCAGAGATACCGTGTAGATTCGACTTTGTCTCATATGCGCATCCGGGACACCTTTTTTATCCAGGAATTATGCACAAGGAGCCGTGATATGAAAGAAACAGCTATCATCCCGCTAGTGATCACAATAGACGGACCAGCGGGCGCCGGAAAAAGCACCGTTGCCAGGGGTGTGGCGAAATATTTAGGACTGCCCTATTTGGATACGGGTGCGATCTATCGTGCCGTTACATGGGAGCTGAGGCGCAAAGGTATAGAATCAGATGATACCGCCGGTATCTGCGATGAGATGAAAAAAATGAAAATAACGTTATCAGGAGGGAATATTTCCGTGAACGGAGCGGATGTGACCTCCGAGATACGGACTCCCGAGATCGATCGCGAAGTATCGTCTTATTCTGCCAACAGGGCGGTGAGAGATGCTCTTACGGGGCTTCAGAGGGATCAGGCGTCCTGTGGTCTTGTCGCCGACGGCAGAGATATGGGGACAGTTGTTTTCCCCTATGCCGAACTTAAAATCTTTCTCACAGCTGATGCCGAAGAGCGTGCACGGCGTCGTTTTGCCGAAAGGCTCTCCCGCGGAGAAGATGCGGATTATGAAGAAGTCCTCAGCTACGTCAACAAGCGCGATGCCTGCGATATGAACAGGCAGACAGCTCCGCTCCGTCCTGCGCCGGGATGTGTGATCCTAGACAGCACCTCGATGTCAGTCGAAGAGGTAATTGACGTCATAGTCAGCCTTGCTTCGGAGATAGGAAAGACCAAAGAGATTTGAGCGGACGAAAAATCCCCGCAGACCTCTCTTCGAAGCCGCACAAAGCGATCGTCTGCGGTATCCTGATAGGTGACCCCGAAGAAACCGAGGTCTCGCTCGATGAATTGGTCCTGCTGCTGGATAACTTGGATATCCCAACTGAGGCAAGGGCAATACAGAAGAGGAATGCCCCCGACCCGTCGAGTTTCATAGGATCGGGAAAAGCCGAAGAAATAAAAGACTTTGCCCACAAAGCTGGAGTTACGCTTCTTGTGGTCGATGAACTGCTGACCCCAACGCAGAAGAGCAACCTTCAGAATATGACATCCTTGGCGGTATGGGACAGAGCTTTCGTCATAATGAAAATATTTGAGAGCAGGGCTCATACAGCCGAGGCGAAGCTGCAGGTGGAGCTTGCTCAGTGCAGATACGAGATCCCCGGCCTGAAAGGCCTTGGACACCAGATGTCCCGCCCAGGCGGCGGCATAGGCACCAGGGGACCGGGAGAGACTGAGTTCGAAAGGCACAGACGGAAACTCGAAAGGCGTATAAAAAGCATTACGGCAAAGCTGGAGAATGTTCGAAGAAGACGGAGAGAGAGGCGGGACAGGCGAAAAAAAGACGGAGCATTCACCGCGGCTCTCGTAGGATACACCAACAGCGGAAAGTCTACCCTCTTGAGAGGCCTCTCAAAAGATTTTGGGATCTATACGGCAGACCAGCTCTTTTCAACTCTCGACACGTTAGTCCGCAAAATAAATTTCAGAGACGGAGGGAGCTTTCTTCTTTCGGACACAGTCGGCTTTATACGCAAACTGCCTCCGGATCTGGCCGCCGCTTTCAGGGCGACGCTGGAGGAGATATCGGGGGCTGACTTGATCCTTTTAGTTATTGATACGGCTGACAAAGATCCGGTTGGGAATGCCGACATTGTTTTAGATACACTGAATGAACTTAACGCCGGAGAGCTTCCGCGGATCGTGGTTCTGAATAAGATAGACAAAACGGGTTCGGACGCCGATTTCATTTCAATGGAGCTGAGGGCGCGCGGTGAGGAGACAGTAAAGATATGTGCCATAACGGGCGAAGGGTTTGGAGATCTCCTTGACGCCGTCAAAAAACACACGACGAAGCGCTTGTTTGTGGGCGAGGGGACGCTGTGAACGACGAAAGAGAGCAGACGGGATGTGATCAGTAATGTACGTTAGTATGACAGGGTTCAGCAGGGCGCAGGTCCGGAGATCCTGGGGCACTGTAAGCTTGGAGATCTCTAGTGTGAATCACAGATATCAGGAGATAAACGTAAGGCTTCCCAGGGAATTTTCAAGCTGGGAGCCATGGTTCCATCAGAGACTGCGCAGGGGTTTCAGGAGGGGAAAGGTCCAGGCCAGAGTCGAGGTGCTATGGGCCTCTGCCTTCAGGATGGGGCGTATTAACAAAGAAATAATGACATCTTACTGTGAGGAGTTGCTGCAGATCCAAAGAGCCCTTGGACAGGCCAGGGATCTTCAGCTTGAGAGCGTGCTGACACTCCCCGGCGTGCTTGATATACCGAGATTTGAGGACAGCCCTGAAGCGGATGACTTCGAGTCCTCCATGACCGAACTTATAGAAAGCGGCCTGACGTCATGGCAGAGCATGAGAAAGACAGAGGGTGCGCACCTGAAGAATGAAATTCTTGTCCACCTTTCGGAGCTTGAACGGCTCGGTGCACTGATAGAGAAACATTGGGTCACTGCCAGAGACGAAGCATTTGAGAACACCAAAGAGCGGATCTCGCAGATGCTTGAAGCCCTGAACGGCAGGCTTGAAGAGTCTCGAATGATGCAGGAAATCGCTATTATGACTGATAAGTGGGATGTTTCAGAAGAGATCGCCAGACTGAAAAGCCATATTTTAAAATTCAGGTCAGAGGGTGACAGCGAAGAATCTTCAGGGCGTAAACTCGATTTTATAATTCAGGAAATGAACAGGGAAGTAAACACGCTTGATTCAAAGATATCGAACGCCGAGGTAAGGTGGCTTGCAGTGGATGCAAAAGCTGCATTGGAGCGGATACGCGAACAGGTACAAAATCTGGAGTAGATGAAGATGAACTACAAATTGGTGCATGTAGGGTTTGGAAATATGGTTGTCGCAGATAGGATCGTGGCGATAATCAGCCCCTCCTCGGCTCCCATAAAGAGGCTAAAAGAAGAGTCCAGGGAAGCCGGTCTTTTGGTGGACGTCACTCAGGGCAGAAAGACAAGGGCGATCATAATAACTGACAGCAGGCACGTTATAATGTCGGCAATACAGCCTGAGACTATAACGGGACGTTTTGAGGGATATGAAGAAAAAGACAAAGAGGAAAAAAAATGAGGGGAAAACTCTTCATTCTTTCCGGACCTACAGGAGTCGGTAAAGGCACCGTACTTTCGAAGGCTTTTGAAAAACTGGATGGTATCGTCTATTCGGTTTCCTGTACCACAAGGGCTCCAAGACCCGGAGAGGAGGAAGGGGTCAATTATATTTTTACAGGCGAAGATTCTTTCAAAAAATTCGTGGAAGACGGGGAATTTCTTGAATGGGCCTACGTTCATGGACATTGCTACGGCACGAGAAAAGATATGGTTGAGAATGCGCTGGAGGAAGGAGAGGACGTACTGCTTGAGATAGATGTGCAGGGAGCATTCCAGGTGAAGGAAAAAATGCCCGACGCAGTTATGATCTTCATCCGGCCGCCCTCGTACGAAGAACTCGTAAGAAGGCTCAAAAAAAGAGGCACCGAGACTCCCGCCCAGTTGGAGCTCAGGATACGCAACGCGAAGAGAGAGATGGAGTATTCAGACAGATACGAACACGTTATATTAAACGATTCTGTAAGCAAAGCGGCAGATGAACTGATCAAGATAATAAAAAAGTACCGGGAGGGCTATTTATGATATACATGGATCTTGAAAAAATTTACAAAAACAGGGATATACCCAACAAATACATCCTTACCCTGGTTGTCTCGGCCCGCGCGCGCGAGCTCAGCGAGAGGAAGGGCGCGATCAGCGGTTACGATGAAAAATTCATAACGCGCGCGCTGGAAGAGCTGGCAGAAGGGAAAATAAAGTATTCTCTAGTTGAGAATCCGGCTCAAAGGAGCCAAAATGAATCTCTGGAAGCATAAAAGAAGGATCCTTTTTGGTGTGTCCGGGGGAATAGCTGCCTATAAAGCTCCCGATATCCTCAGAGGCTGGAGGAAGGAAGGGTGTGATGTTGAGGTCATACTCACCCGTTCGGCGGAGGAGTTCGTCAGCCCGCTGGTCATCTCCACTCTCACTGGTAGAAGGGTATGGAGGGAGGATGATTTTCTTTCTGCTGAGGAAGGATGGAAGATCCCCCACATAACCCTTGCCGAGTGGGCAGAAGTTTTTGTAATTGCTCCTTGCACCGCTAACGTACTCAGGATCATAGCGCAGGGTGACGGAAGCACCTTACTCGGAGCTGCCGTTCTGGCAAACAGAAATCCTCTGGTCATTTTTCCGGCAATGAATCCCAACATGCTTCAAAATCCAGCGGTCATGAAAAACATCTCAAAGATCACCGCCATGGGATACAAGGTTATCGATCCCGACAGAGGAATGCTGGCCTGCGGCTATGAGGGCAAAGGCAGGCTTCCCTGTAACAGCGTCATCTACGAACACGTATGGAAAGCTCTTTCACCCAAAAATGACATGACAGGCATGAAAGCGCTCGTCACGGCCGGACCGACCCATGAATATATCGATCCAGTCAGATTTATCGGTAATCCAAGCAGCGGCAAGATGGGTTACGCGATAGCGAGAGCCGCATGGTACAGAGGAGCGGAAGTTACACTTGTATCCGGGCCGACTGTAACAGAAAGGCCTGAAGGCATAACTGTCGTTGACGTAGTAACTGCCGAGCAGATGTACGAGGCATGTATTGAAGCAGCCTCGGATGCCGATGTAATCATTAAGGCTGCGGCCGTCGGTGATTTCAGAGCTGAAACGGAGACAAAACAAAAGATAAAAAGAAAAGATGGCCAGCCGATGACCTTGACCTTAACACAAAACAGGGATATCGCAGCGGAACTTGGCAGGACAAAGAAAAAAGGACAGCTATTGGTCGGTTTCGCGGCAGAAACTCATGATCTCAGGACAAACTCGCTGCAAAAGATGAAAGCGAAAAACCTTGATATAGTCGCATGCAACGATGTTCTTGCGGCCAACTCAGGATTTGCTTCAGATACCAACACCATAACGGTGATATCAAAAGATGGCTCCGAAACTCAAATGTCTGGCACTAAGGACGATGTTGCCGACTCCTTGCTTGATGCCGTCATGAAAGAAAAGAATAAAGGCTAATGAATGTAGTCTCTGTCACGGTTCCGGGACCGTGGTGGACGGACCTGTCGTATTTGCATGAAGAAACTCTTACGTGCGGAGTAAGGGTTAAGGTGCCCCTCGGCGCCTCTTCAAGAATAGGCCTTATATCTGAGACCAGGCCTCAGCCTGTTGAAAAAGAGACGCTAAGACAGATCACGGAGGTGCTGGACTCCCGTCCGCCTCTGCCGGCCGAGTTGCGTCTGACTATAGAATGGTTTGCGAAGACTTGGTTTACAAGTATAGGCACAGCTGCCAAGCTTCTCCTTCCCTCACAGTTTTTTAAGGGTGCTCCGCTTGAAAAAGTGGATTATCTCCGTGGGTCCGGTTCCTCCTCTATAAAATATATATATGAACCGAGGGACGCAGAGAGAACTGAAGCATACAAAGAGATGCTGATGAACTCGGAGAAACCTATCTTAGCGGTCTTTCCCGAAATATCCGCCGCCAAGCGCTTTTGGAATGCTCTGACCGAGGATATGCGTGGGAGCGGTCTATTTTGGCCGGGGCTCTCGGTTTCAGCGCAGTGGGATATGTGGAAGAGAGCGCGGGCAGGCGAGATAAGATTCGCGGTCGGCTGCCAAACCGCCTCTATGATTCCTTTATCGGGGTTGTCTGGGATAATCATAGAGGAAGAAAACAGCGGAGCTTGGAAAAGTCAGAAGTATCCGGAATTTCATTACAGGACACTGCTTGCCGCCCGTGCGAAGTTTGCCGGAGCGGATCTGGTACTGGGGGGCAGGATGCCGTCGGCAAGGGTATTTATGAAACAGGATAAGGATGCCTCACGTAAGGGAATAAAAGACAGGCTCATTTTTGTAGACATGAAAGACTCCTCTTCTTACGAATTCGCCGGCATCAAAGATAGGCTGCCTATCAGCCGCCCTCTTTTAAGAGAGACAAGAGAGGCTTTAGAGAAAAATAAATGGGCGTTTTGGCTGCTGGATCGCAAGGGATATGCGGGCGAGATTTTTTGTGATGACTGCGGATCTCCTCTCTCATGCCCTAAATGTTCCGGCGTTATGAGGTGGGAAGGAAAATCATCCTCACTTAAATGCTTGGATTGTGGAACCACGATGCCGGTCCCGGAGAAATGCATGACGTGCGGGGGCCCCTTTCTTGAAGGACAGCGGCCGGGGCTGGAAGCTCTCGAAGAGAAGGCTCGTGTTTTTTTCAGGAATAGAGAGGTCCTGATCTTTGCCGAGGAGGGAAATAAACAGCACGATGCTGCATCGCTTCGCCGAAAATATCCGGGAGGCGCTCTGGTGCTTGGTACGAGAAAGCTGATCTCGCTTGCGGACTCGATTCCGCCCGATATTGTCGGCTGGATAGATGCGGATGCGGAGGCGATGTCGGATGAATACGACGGCAGAGCCAAAGCCTTCACTTTGATGTGGGAATCAGCGTGGAGGGGAGAGAAACCGGACGAGCGAAAAATAGTGATCCAAAGCAGAAGGCCCAATAAAAGCTGGCAAAGAAGCCTCGCTGTCGGGTGGTGGTCGTTTTGGGAGAGAGAGATAAAAGAAAGAAGAGAATGGGGGCTGCCACCTAGCCTGCCGATGCTCCGGATAGACATTCCCGCATTCAAGAGAAACAAACTTGTCCGAGACCTTGAGAGAGCTGGCTTTGATCACTGGGAATCCGAAGATCTCTCAGATCGGCTGTGGGTCAGAACGAGAAAATTTGATTCGCTGAGGATGGTACTGGAGCCATATTTTGATATAAAAAACACTAGGACCGGAACCCCTAAGATCTGCATAAAACTTGATTGACCTTCTCACATAAAAACATGCCGCCCCGGCGGTCACACCGGGAGGGGAGAATAAAATGGCGATAATAGCAATAATAGGAAGGCCTAATGTGGGCAAATCTTCGATATTCAACAGGATGATCGGCAAAAGGACTTCGATAGTCGATGATCAGCCCGGAGTCACCAGAGACAGGGTATATGGCGAGGCCGAATGGGCAAATAGAAAATTTTACCTTGTTGACACGGGTGGGATAATGGCGGCGACAGAACATCCCTTCATGGACCTGATAACCAGACAGGTGGACCTGGCGCTTCAGGAGAGCAGCGCGGTGATATTTGTGCTGGATGGCAGGGACGGCGTCACTCCTATGGACAATGATATTGCGGTCAAGCTCAGAAAAAGCGGCAAACCTGTGGTCATTGCAATGAATAAGCTGGATAACGAAAAGATGGAAGATAATATGCTCTTTGAAGCATACTCACTTGGATTCGAGACTGTGCTTGCGGCAAGCGCCGAACACAATACCGGCATCAGCGAAATTTTTGACGCCATTGTGACAAAACTTCCCCCTGAAGATATCGAGGCCGAAGAGGATGACATCAGAGTGGCGATAGTGGGGAGGCCCAACGTTGGTAAATCCAGCCTTCTTAACGTTATTGCAGGAGAAGAGCGCTCTATGGTCAGCGATATCCCCGGGACTACAAGAGATGTAGTCGATTCATTGGTTGAGGCAAACGGTGTCAGAATGAGATTTCTTGATACAGCGGGACTAAGAAGAAAAAGCCGTGTTGACACGGATCTGGAATATTACTCGAACGTAAGGACATATCAGGCAATAGACAGGTGTCATATAGCACTTGTGGTTATGGACGCGCTCGACCCCGTCACTGAACAGGATAAACGGCTGATAGGACAGGTGCTTGATAGGGGCAAAGGGCTGATCCTAGTGGTCAACAAATGGGATCTTGCTCCGAGAGAAGAAAAGATCGGAGATAAGATGTCGTCTCTGCTCAGAGATGAACTGCCTTTCGCGGCTCACGCCCCAAAGATCTTTATTTCGGCGCTTTCCGGCCGAAGCATTACAAAGCTGCCTGATTTGATTTTGAATGTCGAAGCGAACAGAAGAAGACGGATCCCTACTTCGGAGCTCAACAGGCTGGTGAAGGAAGTCCTTATCTTTGAGAGGATGCCGAGTGACGGAAAAGGGCACAGCCTTAAAATATACTATTGTACGCAGGCTGACGGGGCTCCCCCTGCTTTTGTCTTCTTTGTGAACAACGCCGAACTGGCTACTAAGCCGTTTAGGCGGCGGCTTGAGAACTGTCTTAGGGCGCTGGCGGATTTTTCAGGAGTACCAATAAAGATTTTCCTGCGAAATAGGGCCGAAAGTTAGTGTATTTGAGCCAAAGCACTTGACCTGAGGCGATTTTATCGGTATAAATGCTATTGAACTGCGCCAGCAGTGTCAATCTTGTCAGGAGGTGGCAGAAGGTGACAAAAACAGATCTCGTAAATGCCGTAGCAAAATCTGTCGAAGGTCTCACTAAAAAGAAGGCCGCAGAGGTCGTAGACGCAGTGTTCGAGGGTATTCACGGCTCACTTAAAAAGGAAGACAAAGTCCAGATCGTCGGATTTGGAACATTTGAAGTCCAGAAGAGAGCAGCCCGTCAGGGTCGTAACCCTCAGGATCCCAAGAAAGTCATCCAGATACCCGCCAAAAAGGTACCTGTTTTCCGCGCGGGCAAAGCGCTCAAGGAGTCTGTCAACAAGAAGTAGTTTTTATAACTTTTTTGGTCTTTTAACATTGAAAAAATCCCGGCATATGAGTCGGGGTTTTTTTCTGCACGGTACTTGACCAAACTGAGAAGGCGGGTTATTATACTCCCTGCTTACGGGATGTAGCGCAGCCTGGCTAGCGTACCTGCATGGGGTGCAGGTGGTCGGAGGTTCAAATCCTCTCATCCCGACCAGAATTTTCAGGGGTTTCCGCAATTTACGGAAGCCCCTTTGTTTTTATGATTTAACAGTTCCTGCGGTTAAAGTTGACGGAACGGTCAAATAAAGAAAAGGAGAAAAGATGACAAGACTCCCCAATTTTATCCACAATACGGATATCGGACAGAACTTCCTGATAGACAGGTCTATTGTAGAATTTATGATCGACAGGGCGAAACTCACATCAGAGGACAGGGTACTGGAGATCGGACCGGGGGAAGGCATACTCACAGAAGGTCTTCTCTCCACGGAATGTGCGGGTGTCTGTACTATAGAACTTGATACCAGGCTCAGGCATGTCATAGATATGCTTGCTATTAAAGACGGCAGGCTTCACCCTCTATGGGGTGATGCGGTCCGGTTCGATTACACTAACGGGTTGCCCTGGATGCCTAACCGTGTGATCGCCAACCTGCCGTACCATATAACTACGCCTCTCCTTTGGGTCCTTTTGGAAAAACTTGCCTCCCGCGGGCTGAATTATATGCTCCTTATGGTGCAGCTTGAATCGGCCCAAAGGATAACATCGGCTGCAGGGCATCGTGAGCGCTCTCCTCTCGGGATAACAATAGAAGCTATGGGAACCGCCGTGATACTCAGAAAAGTGCCCCCCTCCGCCTTCAGGCCCCAGCCGCGGGTCAATTCGTGCATACTCGAGATCAGGCTGGGCAAAGAAAAAAATCTGTCGGCCGACAGAACATGGAAGGGGCTGCTTGCCAGATCGTTTGCCCAGAGGAGAAAGACCCTGGTGAATAACTGGATCTCCGGTTATCCGGATATCGATCGCGGGAAAGCTCTTGAGATCCTTGACAGACACGGCTTGAGGACTACAGCAAGAGCGGAAGAACTTTCTTTGGAGATCTGGCGCAGCCTCTCTCGGGAAGCCGAATTTTATCTTAAACCTAAAGAGTAAGGGGGGCTGGGATATGAGCTGGAATCTTGGCAGGGTCGTGGTCGTCGAAAATAAAGATCTGCCTGTTGACTGGAGGGCATTGTCTACGTCGAGCAAGGTATTTGTTGAAATTGGATTCGGAAACGGTGAGTTTCTCGAATACCTGGCGAAGGCACATCCCGATATCCTGACGGTAGGTATCGAAGTCTCGCAGTGCTGTGTCGCAAAGGGAGCCAGAAGGGCTCTGTCTGCGAGGCTGGACAATATACGCATAATGCATGGAGACGCCCGTTTTCTCCTCCGCAGCTGTTTTTCTTCCGAGTCAGCCGAGAGGGTCTACATGAACTTCCCTTGCCCTTGGCCGAAAACAAGACATGCGGCAAGGAGGGTTACCGTACCTCTTTTTGCCGACCTGATGGCGTATCTTATAGCGCCTGGGGGATATTTTGAGCTTGTGACCGATGTTGACTGGTACGCACAGGAAGCAGCACAGGCCTTTTCATCCTCCGCGTTCTTTGAGGCGGATCCGATAGAGAGAGATCCTGAAAGGAAATATTTGACAAAATACGAAAGAAAATGGAGAGCCATGGGAAAAAGTACATGGCGTCTGATCGCGCGTAAAAAGGGACGTTATACCTGCGCAGCTAAGGCTGATAACAGTTGGACTACTGAAACGGAGTGTGAAAGTGGGATGAGACTGGAGGACCTGCTTACAAAGATAAAAAATGCCGAAGGGAAGTGTGCCGGAGGTAAAGGGCACTGGATCTTTAGGGAGACGTTCCTCTCGGATTCAGGGGTGGGACTTGCTCAGGTGATAACGTCCGATGACGGCTTTGAACAGCATTTCTATATCAAGATCATTCCCGGCGGCAGCGGGTATAAAATCAAGGTGGATTCGGTTGGGCATCCGTACAGGACTCCTGCCATGAGGGCGGCGCTGCGCTGCGCACTGGACGCGGCCCGAGATAAATTTTAAGCGCGTGAAAGTTATTTTTTCAGACGAAGCACGCCTTTGCCCAAATACCATGCAGTGACAGTCCATGGGAGGAAAGCGACTATTCTTAGGGTCGTTTCCAGGCCGATGATATCGGCGGCGATGCCTACCGGGGTAACAAAAAGATTAGCTGCTCCCCATGAGACTCCCATGGCAAGGGAACTTACCGTGCTCCGTGAAAGGGGGCACCTTTTTTGAGCCATTGCCGTTGATACCGGGGTGCTGGACTGAAGAAAAGAGAAACCTATTACGAGGCATATGACTGATAGGGCTCCGCTCGTATTAAGTCCTGCAATGAGGAATATGGGCGAGACTCCTATGCCCCAGAGCATGACCTTTTGGTCGTTCGTGGAATCGGCAAGTTTGCCGCCTATAATGCCGGCTACCGTGCACGCCAGGGTTATTACAAAGAGAAGTATGCCTCCCGTTGCGATAGACCCTCCTCTTAAAACGACCAGCATGGGAAGAAAGATCTTGATCCCCTGAAGTGTGGCGTCCCTCACGCTGGCTATGACGACGACGGATAGGATCTTCTGTAAAATTTCGCCTACGTTAGAGAAGAAGCCCTTCAGCTCCATCTTGCCCTGGGTTATGTTTTCGGGCTTCTGCTCCGAGACAAGGTTTTTCCAAATGTAAAGGCAGAGCAGAAAAGCTGGGATAAGGACGAGAGGGAACATTTTTTTCCCAATCATGGATATTACAAATACCACGTAAATCGGGCCCATTGCACTTCCAAGGCTCCCGCAGGCGGCGAAGAGCGATATGAAAAGGGCAAGATCGCTGCTCCCGGCCGAAGACCCAGTTCGTCCCAGCCCTTGGGGATGGAATGATGCGGTACCGATGCTCATGAGGCTCACCAGGAAAAACGCAGCTGCAAACATGGGGGATAGGGGGAGCAGGCACGCTCCTGCTATGCTCATCATCGGTCCCCAGACGGCGAGCCACGGTTTTTTTTGCCTGTCTGCCAGATAGCCCGCTACAGGCTGCCCTAACAGGTTGGTTATGCCGAAGACGGCGTTCAAGACCCCTGCTTGGCTGAGTGAGATTGAAATTGAATCGACCAGCATCGGAATGATAGTCGGAAGAGATGTCGAATGCATATCATTCAAAAAATGCAGGAACGAAAACCCAAGAAGGCTCTTTTTGTCACTCCGCTCTTCGCGGATTTCCGGTACCTTATTTATGTTGTCAGGCATTTTTGTCCTCCCGGCTTGTATACACTTTTGATGGAGGCTATTATACTCTCTTTAATCCATTTTTTGACGAAAGGGAATGAAGTCCTGTGAAAGAACTGCGACCGACAACGGGAAAAGCTTTATCGGCCCTATTCAATATACTCGGTCCTCTTGAGGGGAGAAGCTTTCTCGACCTTTTTTCGGGGAGTGGAAAAGTTGCGCTTAGTGCCTATGAAAGGGGAGCTTACCCCGTTTGTCTGGTCGAATCGGACAGATACCGTTTCTTAAATATAGTTAAAACGGTGCCAGATGATGTAGAATGCCTCTGTATAGACGTCAGGAGAGCCTGTTCAATGTTCGTTAAAAAAGAAAAGAGCTTTGACGTTGTTTTTGCCGACCCTCCTTACGGCTTGGGTTGGGGGAACGAGCTCCCGCGGCTTATAATGAGATATAGTGGGATCGTCTCAGCTGATGGGCTCTTTGTTTTTGAGCATTCGGAAAAAGAACCCGCGGATATGATCCGGGGATGGCATACCGAAAGAAGGGCCTATGGAAGTACGGTCCTCACATTTTACAGGAGGCGAGCTGACCGATGATAAGGGTCGTATATCCCGGATCGTTCGATCCGATCACGAACGGACATATATATATAGCCGAGAGGGGCGCTGCACTTTTTGACGAACTTGTCGTCGCAGTCCTTGTGAACCCTGAAAAGAGATCGACATTCAGCGAGGAAGAAAGGCAGATAATGGCGAGAGAGGCGTTGATTCACCTTCCCAACGTCAAGGTCAAGTTTTTTCAGGGCCTTTTGGTCGATTTCATGCGACAGGAGCAGAGCAGGATAATATTGAGGGGGCTGAGGGCCCTTTCAGACTTCGAATATGAGTTCCAGCTGGCGCAGATGAACCGGCAGCTAGCTCCGGAGATCGAAACCTTCTTCATCGTTACGGATGCAAAGTATTCATACCTTTCCAGCAGAGGTATCAAGGATGCCTTTCAATTTGGAGGAGCCGTGAAGGACATGGTGCCCCCGGGTGTGTTCAGGCGCCTAAGGGAGCGTATTCCCCCACGTCACATTTAAACATTTAAAATCGCGGCATCACAAGGTCTGACCGACCAGTTTCTCCGAAAGGTGACCTCTGTTGTCTTATATTATGATCTTTCTTTTGTGTCCGGTGCCGGGCATACTCGAGGGGACCAGTTGTTCCCACAGTTCAGCGCCGATCAGTTCATAGCGCATGAGACTTGCCGCCGCCTCGGATATCTTGAAGGCCGCGCCGCACTTTGTGATTATGGGGAGAGAGGCGGTTCTTTTCATCCTGCGAAGCATTTTTCTTCCGCTTTCGCTCATTCCAAGAACCCTTATATAAGGGGGGCCCATCCGCTGGAAGGCTCGATTTGTCCAATGTTCAAGCCCGATAAGAATGTGTACCCCATGACGCTGGATCCTGCCAAGAGGGTATCGCCTGCTGGTGCACTTTCTCCCCCACTCGTAAAACGAACGGCTTGTCAAAGCGTTTTCTATCAGGAGGTGCTCAACCCCCTCTCCCATTTCGGCAAACCTCGAGATCTCGCGGGGATCGCAAGAGATCAGCTTGGTCCGCAGCATCTTCCATAAGATAGAGTTATCAGTGCATGCACGGCCATTTTCAAGAGCCTCCTTCAGGATATCTGCCGAAAATGTAGGCAAGCAGGCGAAAGCCTCTTCTATCTCGCCTCTTGAAACTGCTTTTCTTACCGCAGTCGCGCTCGAAAATTCAAGCAGTTTATCCTCGTGGTACCCGCCCCCGATCCTCCGAACCGGCACAGCTGTCATATCCCAGCCTTTTTTCTTTATTCTAAGTAAGTAAGAGAGGGCCAGAGAATTATTGGATCCCCTTAGCTCGTGAGCAGTTCCCGGCACCAGAGAATCAAGAGCTGCGGCACGTGATTCCACGAAAGATTTGCCCTTTTGAAGTTCTTCTCTCAATGCAACCTTGAAAGGTTCCGGTTCTTCGATTAAAATATCTAGGATTCTGTCCATTTGCCAATCAGGGGATTCCAGCCCGAAGGAGATGTGAGTCACGATGCCTGTGTGGGCCAGGATGTCTGTCGCTGCGGCCGCGAATACTCCGGCGTTGTGGGAAGAAAAAACTAGGGGGAGTTCGAGAACCAGATCTGCTCCGCACGCCAGAGCCGACCTTGTTCTGTCCCATTTCGATATGAGCGCGGGCTCTCCGCGTTGGACAAAATCAGACGAAAGTACGACCACAATACCTTGAGCCCCTGTGAGGGCCCTTGCTTTTTCCATGTGGTGGGAGTGCCCGCAATGGAGCGGGTTATACTCGGCAACAATTCCCATAACGGGAGTATTCATATATTCGATCACCTTCTTTTGTGTAAGGATACCACATCGGAAGCGTGACGATCAGAATAAGGGAGGCAATTTGGTTCCAATGAAAATCTTAGTGCTCAACTGCGGAAGTTCTTCTTTCAAGTACCAGCTTATTGATATGGACGGAGAGGCTGTCCTCGCCAAAGGACTCGTGGAACGTATCGGCATCGACGGGTCAAAGATCAAGCACACTAAAACGGGAAAGGATCCCGTTTGTCGCGAGGTCGACTTTCCAAATCACACCGTTGCCATTAAATACGTCCTTGGAATGCTTATCGACCCGGAACATGGGGTCCTCAAGGATCTCGGCGAACTTACCGCCGCGGGACACAGAATGGTCCACGGCGGAGAAAAATTCACTTCCTCCGTACTCGTGACCCCGGAGGTCGTCAAGGCGATCGAGGAAGTTATCCACCTTGCTCCCCTCCACAATCCGGCAAACCTGCAGGGAGTCAACGCAATGATGGAAGCGCTTCCTGACATACCCAACGTCGTTGTTTTCGACACGGCATTCCATCAGACCGTGCCTCCAAAGGCATTCACATACGGTATCCCCTACAGTTACTACGAAGATGACGGCATACGCCGCTACGGATTCCACGGGACCAGCCATTACTATGTTGCCAACAAGGCCGCTGAGATCCTTGGAAAGCCTGCAGAAGAACTTAAGACTGTTACCTGCCATCTGGGAAATGGCAGCTCTATAACCGCCGTTGACGGAGGCAAGTCGGTCGACACGAGCTTGGGCTACGGTACGGCGGGCGGTGTGATCATGGGCACGCGCAGCGGCAGCCTTGATCCTGCAGTTATGCTCTACCTTATGGAAAAATACGGTGACGTCAAGACGGTCAGCGACATTGTGCACAAAAAGAGCGGGCTTCAGGGCATCTCGGGGGTATCAAGCGACCTGCGCGATGTTGAAGAGGCCGCGGAAAAAGGCAATGCGCGTGCGCAGCTTGCACAGGACATGCTTATCTATCATGTCAAAAAATACATTGGTGCCTATGCCGCGGCTATGGGAGGCATCGACGTGCTCGTCTTTACGGCCGGCATAGGGGAGAACGGCATTTCCTTCCGTGAGAAAGTCTGTAAAGACATGGAATTTATGGGCATAAAAATTGATCCTGAGAAGAACAACGTCCGCGGCAAAGAGGCTGTGTTCAGCACTCCCGATTCAAGAGTAGCAGTGATGGTCATCCCAACGGATGAAGAAATGGTCATCGCGAGGGACACCAAGCGCTGCTTTGAGGCACAGTAACGGCAAAGCTATGTCCGGACCACTGAAAACAGCCCCTGTAAGATGGCATCGTAAACTTGTCATCTCTGCGATCCCCAAGGACGGAACCTCTCTTGAAGAGACATTTGCTTTTGATGCAGAGAGGAAGATCAGCTATTGGGACCAGCTTTACGAACTTAAGGGGCCGTTGAAGGTCGCAACAGAGGCTTACAGGGCGGAGGGCAGGATCGTCCTTACCATTTCGGTGTCGGCCGAAGCCGAAGTTCCCTGCTCGAGGTGTCTTGAACCGGCAGGGGTTGCAATTGAAGGGAAATTGAGGTATCTTTTCACTCCGGCCCAAAAAGAGGCGAGGGATACGGATGCTGATCGCACGGCGGACGGCGATGAGGAACTTATACCGATCGACTCTTGGGAGGATGAAATAGACCTTGCCCCGCTTGTCTGGGAGACCCTCATAACGCTGCTGCCAACAGCTCCTCTCTGTTCGGATGCGTGCTGCGGGATTTGTCCGATGTGCGGACAAAATCTTAACGTTGCGCCGTGCTGTTGTAAGGAAGAGACCGGTGACCCCCGGTTCGAGGTCCTCAAGCCTTTTGTGCCGTAGTATTGCTAAAGAGAACAATTGAAACAACGACTGCAAAAAATCCGAAAAAGTGATAGAATTGCGCAGGCGATAATATCGCCAAAGATTTAAGGGGGGAACGAATAATGGCAACTCCAAAGAGGCGAGTATCCCACTCCCGCACGCACAACCGCAAAGCTCACTGGCTTGGCGCTCTCTCAGAGCCAAGCGTCACCGTGTGTGCTCATTGTGGTGAGATGATCAAGACATACAGGGCGTGCCCCGCATGCGGTTATTACAGAGGACGCCAGGTCATCAAGGTTTCTGAGACAACGGGCTCTTCTAGGGATTAATGGTCCGCTGATATCGTGATCCGGAGCAAAGGGTATAAAGCCCGCTGCTCCGGATTTTTGTTTTAAGGCGATAGTGAAGTGCGCAAATGATGAGAAGAAGCATGTTCCGTACTTAGAACCAGGAAATTAAACCCTGTGGTAACTGTTGACAATATTAAAAAACTATAATATCTTGTCTGGTGTTATGACCTGCTAACAATTGCCTTGATAGGGAGATGCCGTTTTGCGTTCTGAGCTGAAGAAGCGTAGACACAGACAGCTGATTGAGTTGATCACAACTAACCCCCTCATGACGGACGAGGAGATTGCCGCCTCACTTGGGGTGAGCAAGAGCACCGTCCGCCTTGACAGGGGGCTGCTTGCTATCCCCGAGCTGAGGGAAAGGACACGGACCATGGCCGAACAAGCTACAAGCCGGCTTAAATCCCTCAGGGCGGAGGAAGTGGTGGGTGAACTCATGGAGCTTGAACCCGATGGCTGGGCGTTTTCCGTACTGAATACTACACGGGATATGGCCTTCAGGCACACCAATCTTGTCGGGGATTATTACATTTACGCTCAGGCAGCCACACTTGCCATAGCCACGATAGACAGGGATATGGTCGTGATCGGCAGTGCGCGGCTCAGGTATCGCCGCGCAGCCTTTGTCGGAGAAAGGATACTTGCCAGATCAAAGGTTGGGACTCATAAAGGAGACAAATACGTAGTAAGCGTACATACAAGGGTCGGAGAAAGGGAAGTTTTCGTCGGTCGCTTTGTAGTCGTTGCGAAAAATTCGGAGGAATTAGCTTAATCAAATGGAGGCGAAAAAATGCTCTTAGCAGTAGACGCCATGGGCGGGGACCACGCTCCTCAGGAACCGTGTGACGGCGCCATCCTCGCTTGCCGCGAGCGGCCGCACCTTTCGATCGCACTGATAGGCGACAGCGAGAAAATAAAACCTATAATTGAAAAAGCTGAAAAAAACGTCCGTTCAAGGCTTAGCATCGTTTCGGCTGAAGAGGTAATAAACGGTGGAGATTCGCCTTCCATCTCGATAAGAAGAAAGAAAAACTCAAGCCTCGTTATAGGTTTCGAAATGGTAAGGTCGGGGGAAGCCGCCGGCATAGTTTCTTCGGGCAACACGGGCGCGATCGCGGCAGGCGGAGTTATCCTCCTTGGCAGAATACCCGGCATAGACAGGCCGGGGCTCGGTGCCATGCTGCCCGTGCTTAACAGACCCACTCTGCTGATGGACGTAGGCGGTACGGTGAGGTGCAAGCCCATAAACCTTTATCAGTTCGCGCAGATGGGATCAATTTACATGAAACTTTTCAGGAACGTAGAAAACCCCTCCGTTAGACTGTTGAATATGGGCGAGGAACTTACTAAAGGCGACGACGTAATATCCGCAGCCAGACAGCTGATCGAGGAAAGCGGTCTTAATTTTGAGGGATATGCGGAGGCAAACGACATTCCTAACGGCATATCAGATGTGATAGTGTGTGATGGTTTCACCGGCAACGTCGTCATCAAGTTTGGGGAAGGGCTCGGGGAACTTTTAAATAACCAGTTCCGTGAGGAGTACACCAACCATATTTTGCCCAAGGTAGGACTCTTGTTCATGTGGCCTGCCATGAAAAGGGTGCTTGGCAGGTTCGATTGGGAGAAGGCCGGAGGATCGCCGGTATTGGGAGTAAACGGGGCTGTTATTAAGGTCCATGGGCGTTCCAAGAGCAAGGCGATATCACATGCCATTCAGGGTGCTGCGAACTTTGTCGAGCATAACGGGGTGGATAGAATTAGAGAAGAGATCGCAAAAGGTGGTGCACAATGATCAAATATGTTGGCCGTGCGGCGAAGATACTGGGGACCAGCAAGTATATCCCCGAAAAGGTTATGACAAACGCAGATTTTGAAAAGCTGGTTGATACCAACGACAAGTGGATCGTCGAGAGGACCGGGATCAGCAAGAGGCACTTCGCCAAAGAGGGCGAGAAATGCAGCGACCTGGCATATAGGGCGGCACTCATTGCGCTTGAGGAATCGGGTCTGAAGGCCGAGCAGGTCGATATGATACTGGTGGGTACTAACTCTCCGGAAACAGTCTTCCCCAGCGTGTCCTGTAAAGTACAGGGGATGCTGGGCGCAGTAAACGCCGGTGCCATAGACATCCAGGCAGGATGTACCGGAAGCCTTACCGCCCTATCTGTCGCGGCGTCAGGTATAGCCAGCGGAATATGGGATACCGTACTTGTTATAGGCGCCGAAGTGTTTAAGGATATAATCGACTGGACTGACAGAGGCACATGCATTCTCTTCGGGGACGGCGCCGGTGCCTGTGTAGTCGCAGCCTCGGACGAAGCAGGGGGATTTAAATCCGTGAGGCTTTTGGCGGATGGGACTGGGCACGAAATGATCAGACTGGAGTGTGACGAAAATAATGTTACCCCGGTCGTTAAAATGAAAGGCAATGAGGTCTTCAAATTCGTCAATACGGTCATGCCTAAATTCATAAAGAAATTTTGTGAGGATTCGGGGGTGGCGCCTGAAGAGATAGATTTCTGGATATTTCACCAGGCAAATACCAGAATAATCGACGGAGTTTTCAAGAGACTCGGCGTTTCGCAGGACAAGACCCTGATAAATCTTTCGCAGTACGGGAACACATCTGCAGCATCACTAATGATCACCCTTCACGAAGCGCTTGAAGCCGGTATGATCAAAAAGAAAGACAAAGTCTGCTTTGTAGCGTTCGGAGCGGGAATGACCCTCGGCGTCCTGCTTTACGAGGTGTAGGAGGTGACTTCTGTGTTTGAGAGAAATCGTGTGACCCGGCTCCTTAAAATAAAATATCCCGTTATGCAGGGAGGGATGGCCTGGGTCGCGGATGCCGACTTAGCAGCTGCAGTAAGTAACGCGGGCGGACTTGGCGTTATAGCCGCTGCGAGTATGCCCCCCGAACTGCTCGAACAGCAAATATTGAAGGTCAGGTCCCTGACGGACAGACCTTTTGGAGTGAATATAATGCTCCTTTCTCCCACGGCAGATGACGCGCTTGAGATCGTGGCTGCCCACAGAGTTCCGGTCGTGACAACGGGAGCGGGGAAGCCCGGCAAAGTTCTAGAAAGGCTGAAACCTCTCGGAACGATCGTGATCCCGGTGATAGCTTCCACCGCCCATGCGGAGAGGGTGGCAAAACAGGGAGCTGACGCAGTCGTCGCGGAAGGAAACGAAGCGGGTGGGCATATAGGGGAGATAACTACGATGAACCTTATCCCACAGGTCTCGGACGTGATTTCGATACCGGTCATCGCCGCCGGAGGAATAGCCGACGGAAGAGGCATGGCCGCCGCGTTCGCTCTTGGAGCGGAGGGAGTGCAGATCGGCACGCGCTTCGTCTGCGCCTCTGAATCAAACGCCCATATAAACTACAAAGAAAAGATTATTGAGGCCAATGACAGGTCAACGGCGGTGACAGGAAGGTCGACAGGTCACCCTGTGAGGGGATTGAAGAATAAGCTTTCTAAAGAGTTCGAAGACCTTGAAAAAAATGGCGCATCGATAGAAGAATTTGAGAAACTGGGGACCGGTAAACTGAGGTTGGCAGTTGTAGAGGGAGACATGAAGTGGGGCTCGCTCATGGCGGGACAATCCGCAGGTCTGGTCAAAAAGATCGAACCTGCCGAAGATATCATCCGCGATATAGTCAACGGAGCTGCAGCGGAGATAGAGAGACTGAAGGGGTTTGCCGACTGATGAGATATTCACTTATATTCCCGGGCCAAGGAGCTCAAAGGCCCGGTATGGGCAAGGAATTTTATGACATGTTCGACTCTGCGAGGCGTGTCTTCGAAGAGGCAGACGAGGCACTGGGCTTTGAACTCAGCGATTTGATTTTCAATGGTACCAAAGAAGATCTTATGAAAACCGCGATCACTCAGCCGGCCATACTGACCGTGAGCATCGCTGCGTTGAGAGCTCTTGAGAGTGTATATGGGGTTCCTCTGGAACCGTTTTTAGCCGCCGGTCACAGCCTGGGGGAATATACCGCGTTGGTCGCGACCGGTGCACTCAGTCTTTCCGATGGAGTTCGGCTGGTTCGTCTGAGGGGCACTCTGATGCAGGAGGCCGTTCCTATAGGTGTCGGGGCAATGGCGGCGATCGTGGGCATGAACATGGAAGAGGTCCGTGGTTTTTGTGAGGAAGCTGCGCAGGGAAGGGTTTGTGAGGCCGCTAACATCAACTCACAGGAACAGATCGTAATATCGGGGCACAAGGACGCCGTTGACAGGGCGTCCGCGGCAATCGAATCTACGGGGAGGGCCAGAGTCCTTCCTCTCAGAGTAAGCGCTCCCTTCCATTGTGAACTTATGCGCCCTGTAGGGACCAAATTGAGGGACGCTTTCGAGATGATGGATTGGGCGATTCCATCCTGTCCGATAGTGACAAATGCGGCTGCGAAAGCTGTACAGGATGTGGGAACGCTTAAAGAAGCCCTTTATATGCAGACTTTTTCACCGGTGCTGTGGATGCAGAGCGTTGTTGAGATGGAGAACAAGGGCACCGAAGGCTACCTCGAACTTGGTCCGGGCAGCGTCCTCTCAGGGCTTATAAGAAAAATATCTAAGGGGCAGAGGCCGTATCCGGTTTCGGGGTCGGGGGAACTTGAGGCCGCAGTCTCATTTTTGAAGGGAGGAGTTTGATGGAGAACCGAAGGATCGCGCTGGTCACAGGCGGAGGCAGGGGGATCGGCAGAGCCATCTCGATAGAGCTGGCACGAAGCGGCTGCAGCGTCGCGGTCAACTTCAGCAAGTCCGAAAAAGCGGCAGAAGAGGCAGCTGCTGAAATCAGATTCCTTGGAGGCGACTCTTTTGCAGTAAAAGCCGACGTTTCCTCGGCGGCTGAGGTAAAGGAGATGTTTTCTGCCGTATCGTCAAAACTTGGCCCCGTTGAGATCCTTGTCTGTAATGCGGGCATTACGAAGGACAACCTTCTAATGAGGATGAAGGAGGACGAGTGGAACGAGGTTATATCGGCAGACCTCACATCCCTCTTCCTTTGCGCAAAAGAGGCACTGAGGCCCATGCTCAAGGCCAGATGGGGCAGAGTGATCGCCATCAGTTCTATTACCGGACTCATTGGCAACCCCGGTCAGTGCAACTATGCCGCCGCCAAGGCGGGGATGACGGGGTTCATAAAAAGCCTTGCCAGAGAGGTGGGATCAAGGGGCATAACTGCGAACGCGATAGCTCCGGGTTACATTGAAACGGACATGACCGCGGTGCTGCCCTCCGAGATCAAGGATACGATGCTTAAAAACATACCCTCGGGGAGGATCGGTACCCCATCAGATGTTGCAAAGGCGGTGGCTTTCCTTGCGTCTGACGGTGCGGAATACATTCAGGGCCAGGTCATAGCCGTTGACGGCGGCATGACGATGTAAATAAAATAGCAAAATAAGATCGGCAACAGGTACCGCGCATTGATGAATGGAAGGAGGTGAACTGCATGAATATCGAAGAAGTACAGGCGAAACTTAAGGAGATAGTTATGGACCGCCTCAATGCGGAGGAGGAACAGATCAAGCCTGAGGCATCCTTTGTCGAGGACCTTGGCGCTGACTCCCTCGACATCGTTGAGCTTATAATGGGGATCGAAGAAGAGTTTGACATTGAGATCCCTGATGAAGACGCGGAAAAGCTCACAACAGTAGGTGAGGCTATGAACTATGTTAAGGTCAAACTTGGCGTAGAGGGTTAAATCAAAGGATACGAATTCTTAGGAGGGGCTGTCATGTGCCGGTCCCTCCTATCTTCACGGAGGAACGTCGATGAGAAGAGTAGTGATCACGGGTGTGGGCGCGGTGACGCCGATAGGGTTGGGGAAAGAGGAATTTTGGAAAGCTCTTGAAGAAGGCAAAAGCGGCGTGGGGCCTATAACGCTTTTTGATGCTTCGAACCACAGCGTGAAGATCGCTGCCGAAGTTAAGAATTTTGACCCTGAGCGTTGGCTGGACAAAAAGGAAGTTCGCCGTACCGACAGGATATTGCATCTTTCGACGGCAGCTGCAGATTTGGCTTTAGAAGATGCCTCACTGGACCCGGAATCCATTGACAAGGAAAAATTCGGTGTTTTTATCGGCAGCGGGGTCGGCGGCATAGGGACGATAGATGACAACTTTACCGCCCTTTTTGAGAAGGGACCGAATAGGGTAAGTCCCTTCATGGTACCGATGATGATAGCAAATATGCCCGCTGCCTACGCGGCAATACGCTATGGCGCAAAGGGTCCCAATATGGCGGTCGTTACCGCCTGTGCATCATCTATAAACAGCATCGGCGAGGCCTATTACTGTGTCCTGCGCGGGGAGGCAGATGTAATGATCTCCGGAGGGGCCGAAGCAGCTATAACCTCAATAGCGACAGCCGGATTTGCGTCCCTGAAAGCCCTTTCGACGAGAAACGATGACCCGGAGCACGCGTCCCGTCCGTTTGACCTGGGAAGAGACGGTTTTGTGATGGGCGAAGGGGCTGGTATGCTGATCCTCGAGGATCTGGATCATGCCAGAAAGCGCGGAGCCCACATTTACGCCGAAATAAAAGGTTATGGAAATACATGCGATGCTTACCACATCACGGCACCCGATCCCGAGGGCGATGGAGCATACCGCTCTATGGCAATAGCGGTGAGAAATTCCGGATGGACCGCTGAAGATATTGACCTTATAAACGCTCACGGGACCTCTACACCCCTCAATGACAAGATGGAGACTGCAGCGATCAAGAGACTCATGGGAGAGCACAGCGGCAGTGTGATGGTACAGTCAACCAAGTCAATGGTGGGGCATCTCTTGGGCGCAGCCGGAGCGGCTGAGACGATAGCGGCCCTTATGGCGACCGAAAAGGGCATAGTGCACCCGACTATCAATCAGTTCGAACCGGATCCGGAATGTGACCTAAACTTTGTTCCCAACAAACCGGTGAGAGCCGATGTAAGGAGAGTTCTCATCAACAATTTCGGGTTCGGCGGCCATAACGGAGTGCTTGCCATCGAACGAATCGATGATTGATATGGAGAACGCAAACAGCCTTGACGAAACATTTGAAAAAATTGAAAAAAAAATAGGTTACAGGTTTAGGAACAGAAACCTCCTGAGAGAGGCACTGACCCACTCTTCTTATGCCAACGAAAATGATGAATTTGCCTATAATGAAAAGTTGGAGTTTTTGGGTGACGCGGTCCTGGAACTGACGGTTTCCGAACACCTCTACAAAGAATATGAGAATCTTAATGAAGGCCGGCTGACCAGAATGCGTGCGCAAGTTGTCTGTGAAAGAAAGCTGTATGAGTGGGCCCTCCACATCGGATTGGCGGAATCCCTCAGGCTTGGAAGAAGCCTGCTTAAAATAGGGCCTACTGTATCTGTTTTGGCAGATGCGTCCGAATCTCTTTTCGGGGCTGTCTTTCTTGATGGAGGTTACGTTTCGGCTGCGAGCCTTTGTGCAAACTATGTGGATTTTCATAAATCGGCACTTTCTCCTTACAAGCTCGACCCCAAAACACGGCTGCAGGAGATGATGCAGGGACTGGGAAAGGAAGTTCCCCACTATAGGAAGGTCGCTCAGACCGGTCCGGACCATTCACCAACCTTTAAAGTGGAGGTTTTTTTGAATGATGAGGTACTTGCCGAGGCTTGGGGAAGATCGGTCAAAGAGGCAGAGTTCAAGGCGGCCGCGGTTGTGCTGAAAAAATACGCCAAGTCTGCCTTCTGTCTTGAGGATCCAGATTGATCGGCGGAATCATCGTCAAATGCGGTGCCGCAAAACAATTGACATCTATTAATATTTCTTATGAAGCCATGAACTGCGCCGGAACTAAAGCCGGAGGAAGTTCGTGAGTGTTCCGTACGTAATGTAGCCGGTATCCTGTTTGGAAAAGCCAGCAAATGTCGAATAAATATTCTGCAACCGATTGCATAAAACTTTATTTTAAGCTATAATCTCCGAAGCTGCTACGGAAGGGGGATACCGATGAAGTCAAGGAGAGGCATTCACGTTTATGGCTGCCGCCTCAGCGGTCTTTCCGCAGCATTTCTGCATATGTCAAATATAGAGATCGTCCGGACGGGCGGTCTCTATTTTATGGGGTATGCCCGTGGCAGTTATATAAGATTTGGGTGGCCGCAATGTTCAGTCACTTACAAAGAGGAGGGGTAGATTTGGCGGTGTTGAGAGAAAAGACGGTACTGATGGATAACGAAGATCTTGGCAGAGTGATCAAAAGGATCGCCCACGAAATGGTCGAACAAAACAAAGGTACTGATGGTATGGTTCTGGTTGGGATTCACAGGCGCGGAGTCTATCTGGCCCGCAGGCTCCAGAAAATAATAGAAGAAGTCGAAGGAACAAAGGTGCCGTGTGGGGAATTGGATATTACCCTGTACAGGGACGACCTGACTCTTCTGTTTGAACAGCCTATGGTTCACAGCACCCGCATGCCGCAGGACATCTCCGGCAAAAACATTTTCTTGATCGATGACGTGCTGTACACAGGAAGGACAGTGAGGGCGGCACTTGAGGCGCTGGTCGATCTCGGTCGCCCTTCTGCAGTGAAACTGGCGGTCATTATCGACAGGGGACACAGAGAACTTCCCATACACGCTGATATTTACGGCAGGAAAGTCCCAACTTCCAAGAGCGAGGTCATTGAGGTCAAAGTTACGGAACTGGATGGAAAAGACGAGGTGGTTATCTGTGAGCGTGATGCCGAGTGAGACGGGCCAGATAGTCTGGCGTCACAGAAGTGTAATAGATGTCGATTGCTTTACAAGGGAGGAGTTGTATTTTCTTCTTGACCAGGCCCGCCACATGGAAAACGTCATGGACAGACCGATAAAAAAAGTTCCCGTGCTTAGGGGGAAGATGGCCGTTAATCTTTTTTTTGAAAATTCGACCAGAACAAGGGTCTCTTTTGAGCTCGCAGAGAAAATGCTTTCTGCCGATGTCGTCAACTGGTCGGTCTCCGGATCAAGTCAGGCAAAAGGCGAAACTATGAGGGATACCGCATGGACACTTGAGGCTATGGGTGCCGACATAGTCGTTATCAGGCATGGAGCCGTAGGTGCCGCGCAATATCTCGTATCCAAGCTAAAGAGGGCTATAGTGCTTAATGCAGGAGACGGAACGCATGCACATCCAACCCAGGCCCTTCTCGATCTTTACACAGCATGGAAACATTTTGGGAACCTCGAGGGTAAAAAGATCGCACTGGTGGGAGACGTTTTACACAGCCGTGTAGCCAGGAGCGACATAATCGCATTCAAAACTATAGGGTGCGAGGTGGTCCTCTGCGGCCCCCCGACAATGATGCCTAAGGAAATAGATGCTCTGGGCTGTGACTATGAGAGAGACCCCAAGAAGGCAGCCGAGGGTGCCGACATGGTCTATCTCTTAAGGATACAGAAAGAGCGCCAGCTTGACGGACTCTTTCCGTCTGTCGATGAATACCATCGCTGGTGGGGTGCCGGGGAGGAACTGATGAAATACGCCAAGCCCGGAGCCCTTGCGATGCACCCCGGTCCTATCAATAGAGGGGTGGAAATCGCGTCCGCTCTGGCTGACGGACATCAAAGCGTAATACTGGAACAGGTCCGTTCCGGGGTCGCGATCCGTATGGCGTTGCTTTATCTCTGTGGGGGAGGCGCAAGATAGTGGATAAAATATTATTCAGGAGTTTTAAAATTTTTAACGGATATGAGTTTATAAAGGACGGCGAACTTCTGGTTGCCGGTGATAAGGTAATCGAGACAGGCTCCGGTCTGAATGAAGACGGGGCGGAGGTTATCGAAGGATTTGACAGGATACTCTCCCCGGGCTTTGTTGATCTGCACGCTCACTTCAGGGATCCCGGCGGAGAATGGAACGAGGATCTTGTTTCAGGGGCGCGGGCCGGAGCCGCCGGGGGATTCACTACCCTTGTCGCCATGCCGAATACGAAGCCTGCCATATCCGAACCGTCGCTGGTAGAATATGTGATAAACAGAGGTCGGACCGCGTGTGCTTCGAGAATTCTTCCTTCCGGATGTGTCAGCAAAAACAGGGAAGGAAAAGAGATGGCGGAACTTCTCAAAATGGCGGAGGTCGGGGCTGTTTTTTTCACAGATGACGGTTCTCCCATATCTTCGAGCGCTCTTTTTCGACTTGCTCTAATGTACACTGGAAAGGACCGTCCGAGGATAATGGAACATCCCGAAGAGGCTAGCCTATTCAAGGGAGGGCAGGTGCATGAGGGGAGAGTCAGCGCTATGAGCGGACTCAAGGGGATCCCCCCTGCTTCAGAAGAGATCGATGTGGCCCGCGGGATATCACTCGTCAAAGAAACCGGAGGGCGTGTCCATTTTACTCACCTGAGCACAAAGGGGGCGCTCAGGCTTATCGCCGAAGCTAAAGAGCAAGGTCTGGATGTCTCGTGTGACACGACTTTCCACCATTTGACGCTGAACGAGAATGCGGTGATCAACAGCGGGTATAATGCGAGATACAAGGTCAATCCTCCCCTAAGAAGCGCGGAGGATCAGGCTGCTTTATGGAGGGGACTGAGTGACGGAACGATCGACGCCATAGTAACGGACCATGCGCCTTGGCATCTTGACGCGAAAGACGAGCCTTTTCAGGATGCTCCTTTCGGCATCGCCTCGCTTGAATGCGCGGCGGCGGTCCTTGTGGATTTTAAAAACAAGAATTATCCTGACGTTCCACTTGAACTGATATTGAGAAAGATGACGAGCTCACCGGCGGCGTTGCTGCCGGAAAAATGGCAGGGGCTTGGGAAGCTTGAGGCGGGTTCTGTTGCGGATATCACAGTGCTTGACATGGAAAGGACGAGGATCGTTGATTGTTCCGAATGGTACAGCAAAGCCAGATGCTGTCCATGGGAAGGGATCGCCCTCACAGGATGGCCCGTGATGACCTTTGTTGAGGGGAAAAAAGTATGGCAGGATGACGAAGGATACTGAACAAGGCCGCTGCGGCAGAGTATTTTAGATTAAATGCGGCTTGCCGTTATGTGCAGCCGTGATCCGGAGGTGTCAACTTGGAGAGAAAAAAATGTGGCTTAATAGTGGCGCTCGACCTGCCGGCCCTGGATCAGGCAAGGATTTTCCTTGATAAGCTGAGCATGGCTACGCCGTATGTTAAGGTGGGGCCGAGGCTTTATGCATTGGGCGGTGCATCCTTCGTTAAAGAGATCATTGACAGGGGATACAGTTTATTCCTTGATATCAAACTTCATGATATACCCAATACGGTGGCCATGGCGGTAGAACCTTTGGCGGACATGGGGCTTTGGGGTCTTTCCCTGCATACGTCGGGTGGCCGTGATATGATGGAGCGCTCTGTAAAAGCCAGGGATAGAATGGGAAGCGACATGAAGCTTCTTGGCATAACCGTTTTGACGAGCCTTGAGGGAGACCAGTGGGATGAGACCCACCCGGGCGCCGACATTGAAAGATCTCTTAAGGCTCGTGCCATAGCTGCCGAAACGGCGGGACTCGACGGTATCGTATGCTCGCCTCTGGATCTGTCCTTGCTTGAAGGTACAGCGGCAAAACTTGTCCGTGTCGTGCCGGGCATCAGAAGAAAAGGAGCCCGCGCAGATGATCAGGCAAGAACGGCTTCCGCCAAAGAAGCTGCCGGGCTTGGAGCCGCTTATATCGTTGTCGGCAGACCCATACTTGAAGCGGAGGATCCGGTTGCAGAGGCCATGTCAACAATAAGAGAAATCTCGGAGGTACTGTGATGAACGATATTTCCTGTGACCCTAAAGATAAGATCGTTGAAGAGAGGGTCAAAGAGATGATGAAGAAAAGCGGAGCTCATCTTGAAGGTCATTTTAAACTGACATCAGGCCTTCATAGCGGACACTATATACAGTGTGCGCTCATGCTCCGTTTTCCTGAATTTGCGTCATACGTCGGGGAAAAACTGGCGGAAAAAGTGGCCCCATCAAAGCCCGATATTATCCTCTCTCCCGCCTTGGGCGGCCTCATAATAGGTCACGAAGTTGCGAGGGCGCTCGGCGTTCCGTTTATTTTCTGCGAGAGACAGGAAGGTATAATGAAGCTCAAAAGATTCCCCCATCCCGGCCAAGTGCGCTTCGCTCTGGTTGAGGATGTGGTCACGACAGGCAAGTCGTCATATGAAACCGCGGCTATCTTGGAAAGAGGCGGAGCGGAGCAGGTTTCTTTCGCTTCCATAATCGACAGACGTGATGAAAATCTTTTCCCTGACTTTGACCTGGTCTCGCTTTGGAGGCTGAACTTCCCGGTGTATGAGGAAGCAGACTGTCCCTTTTGCAGGGAGGGGAAGGCATTGATAAAGCCGGGGAGCCGTCCGGGCTGATGAGTTTTTACCCGTCATTCAAAAATATAAAAATATTACTGGTTGCGACGATATTCTTGTTTATACAAGTATTGGGGGCGAATGCGGTAAATGCGGCCGATTTCGCCGTTACATCCCCGTGGATCGGTTACATAGCATCTTTTATATCGGGTGACGGAAAGAATGTGCGGCTGCTTTCGGACTGGGACGCGGCCGGCAAAGTAGTAAAAAAGTCCAGTCCAAAACGCGGAGAGATAGTGATAGCATTGAATGCTGAAGATGCCCGTATTTTTGGTGTCAAACCAGAGTCCGCCGGTCTGCGGCTGCTTTATGAAGATATGCCAATGACCAAAGAACAGCTTTACAGTGCTTTTTTCGACCCCGCCATGCTGCCCTTTATAGCACGAAGTGTTATGAGGATCATGGCGGAGGAAGATAAGGAGAGATACTCCTATTATCAGAGGCGCTTGGCTGAATTCCAGTCCAAGATAGAGAGCACTATGGATATCGGCAGACATTTGCTCGGGCCGATAAAAATACTTGATATCACGGGAGCTGAGGGTACATGGCTGCGCTCCTCTCTTTCCGGTGCGCTCAGGCCCCCCGTTGAAGTCTGGGAGGCCTGGAAGTTGGGGGATACAAGGGCTATAAAGGCTGCGCTTGACGAAGCAAAAAAAAGAAATTGGCTTATTCTTATGGATCCCTGGACGCCCGAGGTCGTAAGGAAAGTCGCGGTGGGCTATGAATTCAGGCTGACACTGCCTCCCCCTTCGAGAAACGAAGATTATTTTGTCTTTTTACACGACATTTTTTTGATCATTTCTAATAAAACTAAAGGCGCAAAGGCCAAATGATGATTTAGACTGTAGAATATCTCTGTGATCCCGACGTAGGGCGCCGATAATTTTCAAGAGATGAGGTTTTACAATGTCAACCGTTATAAAATCTACCGTGTATACTCTGGCAACAGTCCTGTTGCTTTTTTGTCTTTCTGCGCCTGCTTTGTCCGTTGCCCCTGAAGAGGGAACGATGACCGCCGAAACGATACAATATAACGTCAATACAAAAAAAATATCGGCCGCGGGCAATGTAGTAATAAAGCGTGGAGGGGCCGTACTACACGGTGATACGGGCGAAGGCAGCATGGAGACTTCGGAATTTACACTCAAGGGAAATGTCAAAGGCTCTTTTCCCGCCGAAAAGACTGACCTTATAGCCGATATGGTGAAGTGGACCGGGTCGAAGACTCCCGGGAGCGACGGCATCGCGGAAGCCTTCGGTAAGGTGCGGCTCACCAGGGGCGATCATGAAAGAGTGCATGCAGATTATGTCCAGTGGGAACTAGGCACCATGAACTATACCGCCAGAGGCAGCGTAGACGCAAAGACGGAAAACAACATACTTATCGCCGATGAGGCGAGCCGCAGCAATGAAAGATTCTGGGGCAAAAATGTTAAAAGATACGAGGATATCAGGCAAAAACTCGTGGTAAGCGCCTCTTTAGTTGAAGGCAAGACTGTAAACGAAGAAATTAGCGATCTTGTCGCGACAGGCAACGTAATAATGGATTTCGTGGACAAAGAAGGACTCAAAAGCAGGGTGACAGGCGACAAAGGAGTCTATTCAAAGGCGAAGGCAACCTTTGTCATATCGGGGAATGCCCGGGCCGTAAGGAGCGATGGCAAAACGGTCTCGGCCGACTCGATAACTATGCATGAGGACACAAACAACATTGAGGCTGTCGGCAACTCCAAGATAACATTTATAACAGAAGAGAAGAAAGAAAAAAAGGAAGAGGCGCCGAAGGGCGGGGAATGAAATATGCAAAAGAGAGAAAGATCAGAGTTTGAGGTGCTTAAGGCGGAGCATCTCGTCAAATCTTACAACAAACGAAGAGTAGTCGACGACGTGTCGATCGAGATAAAAAAAGGTGAGATCGTAGGCCTCCTGGGCCCGAACGGAGCGGGGAAGAGCACGACCTTTTACATCATTACAGGCAGGATCATGCCGGAATCGGGAAGAGTCTTCAACGGAGAAAAAGATATAACCGCGCTTCCCATGCACGAAAGGGCAAGAACAGGGCTTGGCTATCTCCCTCAGGAGGCGTCTGTTTTTAGGAGGCTTACTGTAAGGCAAAACCTTGATCTGGTCCTCGAAGAGGGCAACATAGGCAGTGAAGAGCGCAGAGAAAGGATAGAGGCTCTCCTCACAGGTTATGGTCTGAAACAGATTGAAAATATAGCGGGGATCTCTCTCTCCGGAGGAGAGAGGAGACGGGTGGAGATCGCGAGATGCCTGGCGATGGAGCCTTCATTCATTTTGCTTGATGAGCCCTTCAGCGGGATCGATCCTATAGCCGTGTCAGACCTGCAGTCCATCATCAGAGACCTCAGGGACAAGGGCTACGGCATACTGCTCACGGACCACAACGTGAGGGAGACTCTCTCTATTACCGATCGCGCGTACCTTATCCACCAGGGAAAGGTTTTCCTGGAAGGGCTGCCGGGAGATATTGCCAAAAACGAGGAGGCAAGAAAGTTTTACCTCGGGGCCGATTTTGCCTGGTAAAGACGTTTCTATGCCGATGAATAAAAATAACGATCCGGCCGGGATGGTCAGACACGCGATAAAGATGATGGCAGGGACCCTCGCAAGCAGGGTGCTGGGACTTGCCAGAGAAATGCTGACAGCCGCGCTGTTCGGAGCGACTCGTCAGCTTGATGCCTTTTACGTCGCGTACACCATAGCTAACCTATCGCGTCAGCTTCTGGCGGAGGGCGCCCTTTCCGCCTCTTTTGTTCCGGTTTTTTCAAGGACGCTTGAAAAAAATGGGCACGATCCCGCCCGTGATCTCGCAAGGCAGGCACTTTCTGTCCTGCTGATGGGCGGTGTGCTTGTAGTATTGGCCGGGATAGTCCTGGCCCCTGTTTTTGTGGGGATCATGGCTCCCGGATTCGCTCACGAAGAGAGGCTCCTGGCGATCTCGCTTACCAGAACGATGTTCCCCTTCCTGCTTTTTGTATCCGTCGGAGCCCTGGCCATGGGAGTACTTAACAGCATGGGCTCTTTTTTTGTCCCGGCTGTTGCTCCTGCCGTCAGCAATCTGGCTTACATCCTTTTCCTGGCGGCCACGATGAAAAATCTTACTGTATGGAACCTCGCTTTCGCCGTACTTATCGGGGGACTCTGCCACATGCTCCTGCAATGGTATTGGTGCGGCAAGATGGACATCCTTCTCGTTCCGGCAAAACCGAAAAGGACCGACCCCGAGCTCAGAAACATGATGTATCTTTTTTTCCCTTATGCAGCAGGGCTATCTCTTAACCAAGTAAACCCCGTCATAAGCAGGATGTTCGGGTCTTTTCTCACCGGCGGGTCCATTTCGGTCCTCACCTATGCCGACAGGGTGCTTCAGCTGCCGCTCGGCCTGTTCGTCATAGCAATTTCACAGGCCGTCCTTCCCATGCTCTCACGGCAGGATCCCGCTGATGTCTCCGGGTTTAGGGATTTCATCAGAGACGCGCTCAGGTTTGGCCTTTTTGTCATCCTTCCTGTATCAGCCGGGCTTTTTTTGCTCTCTCAAGAGATGATCCATATACTTTTTTTCAGGGGTGCGTTCAGCGAATGGGCGTGGCACGCAACAGGAACGGCTCTTGCGATCTATGGTCTGGGACTGCCGGGAATGGCTGTCAGCACCGTGATCCTGCGGGGCATGTACGCGCGCAGGATGCCGCGCGGTGCAATAGGCGTCACGGCGGTCACGGTGGTCGTCAACTTAGTCGCCTGTGCGACGCTGATGCCTATTTTTAAGTATGCCGGACTTGCCGCAGCAACAGCTGCAGCGTTCACCTGTTCCAGTTTTTACGGTGCTTGGACACTTTCACGAAATCTTGGGCTTCCTCTTGCCGTACTTGAGAGAAAATGGCTTATCAAGGTTGGCAGTGCAGTTTTGGTCATGGTTGCTGTCATTGTTCTGATAAAAAATATTTTTCCATATCCGCTAGGAGCGGGTGCGGGAACGAGAATCCTTTGGCTCACAGCAGCAATAACTTCGGGGGCAGCTGCGTTTTCAATCCCAACTATTTATTTAAGGTGCAGCGAATGGAAGTGGATCAAAGACGCATTGAGGAAAGAAAAGGGTTAATGCTATCATTTGTGGTACTCTAAACTGAAGAATTTGTTCCCAGAAGGTGTATGGGGGGTCGAAAGAGTGAGAAAATACATTGTGCTGTACATTGTATCAATCCTTGTGACCGGGTTGGTCATATTTTCACCTGGCGCGACCGTTGCCGCCGAAAAAGAAGACCTGAACACTCTTCTAGAAAAGAGACAGGTGGATTGTTGGGTCGAAGGTGAACTGTTTGGTGATCTTGTCCTGGGATCTAGAGGGACTATTCGCTTTGTTTATCTCGACGGCAAACTCTCTAAAGCGATAATGGACAATGAGGGACTTGCCTCATGGGTCGACGACCTGAATCAGCATTACGGCAGCCCAAGCACAAAAAAGAAGGCTCTCTTCATCGCTACGCTTGAGGCTAACAAACCGTGGCGGGTCGAGGAGGAGAAAATAAGTGTCGGTGGGTACAGCCTTGTGAAAAAGGACGTTGTCTCTTCCAGCTGGCAAAACCCTTTCGGTATGGTCGATTCTGGCACCACCTGGAACTTTGCCTTCGTGGTCCCGGCAGAGATAGTAAAACCGGGTAAGGAAATAGAGATCGGCTATGACGAATACCTTGTCAAATGGAAGGTGCCTAAATAGATGTCCGTATGCAGAACCGCTGCAGGCGTATGCTCCCGAGGGTACTGTGTATTGTGAAGGATGCTGCGAGAAGTATGATCACGCTCGCCATTGAAACAAGCTGCGACGATACCGCGCTCGCGATCCTCAGAGGCGGGCGTGAGGTGCTCTCTTCAGCGATCTCCACTCAGATCGCTTCTCACTCCGTATATGGCGGTGTCGTCCCGGAACTTGCGTCACGAATGCACCAGGAGGCTATACTTCCTCTTCTCGGCAAAGTGCTCTCCGATTCAGACCTTGAAGATCCTTCCGATATGATAGACCTAATTGCGGTGACAGCTGGTCCCGGACTTATGGGCTCCTTGCTTGTGGGGGTTATGACGGCAAAAGCCCTTTCACAGGCTTGGGAGATCCCTCTCATAGGAGTGAACCATTTGGAAGGGCACATATTCGCAAATATAGCCGCACATAAAGAGCTTGATCCCCCTTTTATTTCCGCTGTTATCTCAGGAGGCCACACAGAGCTGGTCCACGTCAGAAATTTTGGCGACTATCTCTTGCTGGGTTCGACCAGAGACGATGCTGCCGGAGAGGCTTATGACAAAATATCTAAAATGCTGGGACTCGGCTATCCCGGAGGACCCGTTATCGACAGGCTGGCTCAAAAAGGAGATCCTGAAGCCTTTTTACTCCCCGTTCCGCTCTCATCAAGTGAAAGGGTAGAATTCAGCTTCAGCGGCCTTAAAACCGCAGCTGCCAACATTATTAGAAAATATGAAACAGACGGGATCTCCATAAGGAAAGAGGATCTCTGCGCTTCTTTTCAAAAAGCTGTGGTCGCGTCGCTTGTCGGTAAGATAAGGCTTGCGGTGGCACAGTCAGGGGTGAGGAAACTGGCTATATCGGGAGGTGTAGCCGCAAATTCCGGGCTCCGCACGAAATTGGAGGAAATCTCTGCTCTTGAGGGTTGGGAGCTATTTCTGCCGCCCTTTGATATGTGTACCGACAATGCAGTAATGATAGCCTCAGCCGGCCTCGATTCATACCTCCGAGGGAATGTCTCCGATCTATCTCTATCCCCGGACCCTTCTTGGGAGATATGGTGATAATAGGACAGGGGCGGGGAATCAATAGGGGAGTCAATTGGAAATCGATAGCAAATCGATGGTTTTAGGCAAACACCATTTCACGCCTTCTCCGGACCCCCCGTCCCCTCCGTCTTTTCCGAATGTCTCAATCGGAAATCCAGCGACTTCAAGTTAAGCCTTTCAAAGCCTGTCACAGACTGAATTCAGAGCCTCTGGATCCCCGATAGGAGCACTCGAGGATGACGGAGCGGGGGTTAGTCCTTGCCTTTTGCCTTTGCCTCTCCGTCTTTACAATTGCTTCCCCACTGTTTCACCACCGCTTCCCGCCGATGTTTCTCCGGCAGTTTCACCATGTTCTAAACCATTGATTCCCCGCTCCTTTCCCCATTTCTGCGTAAAACACGTAAGATCCACAAAAGTCAAACTCTATGTAAAAATGCGAGAAATACGCAGCTATTGAGAGATAAACCTCAGAAATTTATAATAAATCCATATAGATCGATTTGAGAAAACTTACCGCTGTTATTAAACTTTCAAGCGAAAAGGAGTTAGCACTCGGTCAGAGTGAGTGCTAACATCGAAAACATAAATAAGCAGGAGGGGTTAATTTATGAAACTTAAGCCGCTTGGAGACAGAATAGTCGTTAAGGCCGCGCCTCAGGAAGAAAGAACCAAAGGCGGACTTGTTCTTCCGGAAACAGTCAAGGAGAAGCCAGTCGAGGGCATAGTGGTTGCGGTTGGAAACGGTAAGGTTCTTGAGAACGGCAACCGTCAGCCTATGGATGTTAAGGTAGACGACAAGATCATCTACAGCAAGTATTCCGGCACTGAAGTCAAGCTTGACGGAGAAGATTTTCTTATCATCAGCGAGAGAGACGTGCTCGCGATCGTTACGAAGTAGCCGAAAACAATATAATCATTCGGGAGGAATGGCATTATGGCAAAGATACTGCTCTTTAAAGAAGAAGCTCGCCGCGCTATGGAGCGTGGGATGAATAAAGTTACGGACACGGTAGGGATCACACTTGGACCCAAAGGCCGCAACGTGGTGCTTGACAAGAAATACGGATCCCCTCTCATCACCAACGACGGCGTGACGATAGCAAAGGAATTTGAGCTCGAAGATCCGTTTGAGAACATGGG
>CAYZYF010000003.1:22604-68999 GCA_964482015.1 uncultured Synergistaceae bacterium | reverse complement strand
GCCGAGCCTTACCCCGCTTGTTACCATCGGCTTTTCCGGATCAAAGGGTATCATATTTTTATTTGACGTGATCCCGACCTCGCTCAGCAGAGATTCTCCCTCTCTGCCTGTAATGTTTCTCGATCGCACATCGAGAAGGATCAGGTGGTTGTCCGTTCCCCCCGAGACGAGGCGAAATCCCCTATCTCTCAGCGCTTGTGCCAGCTCAGAGGCATTATCAACGACCTGAGCCGCGTAGGCTTTGAACTCATCGGTCCCCGCAAGCGTAAAGGTAACGGCCTTGCCGGCGATGGAATGTACGAGCGGACCTCCCTGAATGCCGGGAAAGACCGTTCTATCCAGCAGCCGGGCGTATTCTTTTTTACAGAGGACGAAGGCACCCCTCGTTCCCCTGAGAGTCTTGTGGGAAGTCGAGCTTACGTAATCGGAATAAGGCACCGGATTTGGATGCACTCCCCCTGCGACCAGTCCCGCGATATGGGCCATGTCGACCAAAAGAACGGCGCCGACCTCATCGGCTATCGCACGAAAGCGGGCAAAGTCAATGAACCGGGGATAGGCGCTCGCCCCCGCGACGATGAGTTTCGGTCTTGACTCCTTGGCCAGACGTTCTACTTCGTCGTAGTCAATCGTCTCCGTCTCCCTGCCGACACCGTAACCTACTATATTGTAAAAGCGGCCGGAAAAATTGACAGGATGCCCGTGAGAGAGGTGACCGCCATGGTCAAGTTTCATTGAAAGGATAGTATCTCCCGGATCCACCGAGGCAAAAAAGACCGCCTGATTGGCGCTTGCCCCCGCATGGGGCTGGACGTTGGCGTGGTCGGAGCCGAAAAGCTCGCACGCCCTGTTGATCGCTATTTCTTCGATCCTCTCAACAAACTCACATCCGCCGTAATATTTGTTATGCGGATATCCCTCTGCATACTTGTTGGTAAGGATGGATCCCTGTATTTCCAAGAGGGAACGAGGCACGAAATTCTCCGACGCTATCAGTTCTATGTGGCGCCTTTCCCTATCCAATTCACTTCTAGTAAGGCCGTAGATCTCCGGATCTGCATTTTTAAGAGTCTCCGCCATTATTCTGTCCATCCGCCGCACCCCTCTTTTAATTTGTTGCACTTCCATCCTTACAATTATACCAGTTTAAGGGTTTTTTGAAGGCTTGTAGGAGAAGCCGTGTGTAAAAAACGTAAAAAAAACGTAAAAGTCTTATTTAGGCATTTGGCTTTACAATAGTCGCTGAGGCCGCGCTATGATAAGCATGACACAAAAAGGCTGCGAGAATATTCCGGGATCTTGAAACGGGGGACTTAAAATGGCAATTATCGATGCTCACACGCATATTTTTCCGCCCGAAATTGAAAGGGACTCTGCAAAGATCTCACAAAGAGAGCCCTGGTTCGAGGCAATGACGCAATCGAAGGTACACAGATGGGGTACGGCCGAATCCTTGGTGGAACACATGGATAAACACGGGATCGACTGCGCTTTAGCCACGGGGTTCGCGTTTCGTGATCAGGGGCTCTGCAGGCTTATGAACGACTATGTTCTAGATTCTGCCTTTAAATATAAGGGCCGGATCCTGCCTCTAGCGGTAGTCTCGCCCATCGCTGAGGGCGCAGAAAAAGAGATCATGCGGGTCGCGGAACTCGGAGCCGTAGGGCTCGGCGAACTTTTCCCCGACGGACAAAACCTGGATATCTCAAGGTCGGAAGAGACTCGGCGCATGGCGGGAGCATGCTTTGAAACGGGCATGTTCATAATGTTCCACACGGCCGAACAGGTTGGTCACTCCTATCCGGGTAAAGGGCGCACCGGCCCCGTGGAGGCAGCAGCTTTTTGTATGAACCACCCGGAGGTCAGAGTGATTTTCGCGCATTTCGGAGGCGGGCTATGGGCATACGAGTCTATGCCGGAGATGAGGCTCATCCTCTCCAACGCCTTTTACGACACAGCCGCATGGCCGTGGCTTTACGACCATAAAATTATAGGATCGATGTTCTCCATGGGGGTCGGAGAAAAGATCCTTTTCGGCACAGACTGGCCGATTCTGGAATATCCGAGGTTTTCAAAGATGATTGACCGGGGCGGCTTTGACGATAAAAACAAAAAAGCTCTTTTAAACGACAATGCCCGGCGGCTTCTTTCTAAAAAATAATTAATGGGACCGGAAAGACCGGTCCCATGACGGCCTAGGCAGAGAGTGAAAGCAGCGAGCGATAGTTGGGGTAGGCCATGTTCTCCGCGGACATGAAGACCTCCGCCGAATCCGCGGCCCTGCGTATTTCCGCCATCAGCGGGACTGCGTCTCTGACCAGGGCTTCGGCGTGCTCTCTGAGGTAAAACCCGGACATTTTCTCCTTCATCTCGACCAGTTCCCTCGTTTTTTTTATCAGATCGAGCTTTGCCTCCGCCAAATCTGCTATATGTTTTTCCCATTCGCCAAGCTCGCCTGCGCCGCACTCCCTTGCCGCTGACAGAGATTTGCCTTCGAGGATCATCTGCTTGGATATCGCAGGCAGCACCCCCTCCCATACCATGTCCCGGAGCACCGCCATCTCTATTTCGATGTTTTTGACAAAGGATTCCATCCTGATAACGTAGAAGGATTCCATCTCTTTCTTCCTGAATATCCCTAGTCTCTCCAGCATTTCAAGAGTGGCAGGCTCCATAAACAGGTCGATGCCCTCCGGAATGGTACGGGCTTTGACGATGCCTCGTCTCTCCGCCTCCTCGTACCATTTATCGGAATACGCATCCCCTTCGAACCTTATCTTCCTGTTCATCCTTGAGACGTCCCGAATCGTGCAGAGCGCCGCATCGACGGCATCTTCCCCGCCGCTTATGCGTTCTTCGAGTATACCCATGAATTTTTCGAGTCCCGCTGCCCATACTGAGAGCAGTGCCGTGACCGGAACGGCCATAGCCTGCGATGCTCCCGGAGCGCGGAACTCAAACTTGTTTCCGGTGAATGCCACGGGACTCGTCCTGTTCCTGTCGCTGTCGAATGCAACGATCTCGGGAAGCTTTGAGAGCCCTATATCCAGCTTATTTTTCATCGGCATATCCCCGTTACAGCTGCCCTCTTCTATCTCATTTATTATCCTGTCGATAGTCTGTCCCAAGTATACGCTGATGACGCTTGGGGGCGCCTCGTGCCCTCCCAGCCTGTACATGTTGCCCGGCGTGGAGACGGAAGCCTGCAAAAGCCCGGAGTATTCCGAGACCCCAAGCACGAAGGAGGAGAGGAATGAGAGGAATATCACGTTTTTTCTGTGGTTCGACGACGGCTTCAGCAGGTTTCTGCCCTCGCTGTCCTGCAGCGAAAAGTTAATATGCTTACCGCTCCCGTTCATGTCCATAAAAGGTTTCTCGTGAAAGAGCAGGCGCAGATCGTGCTGCCTCGCCATCTTCCTCATTGTTTCCATGATCAGCTGATTCTGGTCACAGGCCAGGTTCGCCTCGATAAAATTCGGAGCGAACTCGAACTGGCAGCGGGCTACTTCATTGTGCCTCGTGGCAAGGTCTATCCCGAGCCTGGCCAGATCCCTCTGGACATCCTCCATATAGGCCAGAACCCTGACGGGTATGGCGCCAAAATAATGGTCCTCCATTTTTTGGTCCCTGGGCGGCGGTGATCCGAGCAGGGTCCTGCCGCAGAAACGAATATCCGTCCTCTTCTGCGCCCGGGGTCTGTCAAGAAGGAAGAATTCCTGTTCTCCCCCTACAGTTGCCCTTACATATCTCACGCCCCTGTTGCCGAAAATCTTCAATAGCTTGATGGCACGGCTTTCTATCGCCTCTATGGATCTCAGGAGATACGTTTTAAGATCAAGCGGCGTTCCGTCATAGGCAAAGAAAACCGAAGGTATGCAGAGTGTGCCCCCCTTCGGGCTTTTTATGATAAAGGCGGGGCTTGTTGGGTCCCACGCGCTGTACCCTCTGGCTTCAAAGGTGCTTCTCGTTCCCCCTGAGGGGAAAGAAGAAGCATCCGGCTCGCTCTGCATCAGGTCCTCTCCTCTGAACGACTCCAGCGGGAAGCCGTTTTCGTCGGCTGTAACGAATGCCGTGTGCTTTTCCGCGGTGAGTTCGGTCAGAGGATGGAACCAATGAGCCCAGTGGCTGGCGCCTTTGCTCACGGCCCAGTCCTTCATCGCCAGAGCCACCGTATCGGCTATTCCCGAGTCAAGCCTCTGACGGCCCTCAATGGCTCCCTCCAGGCTTTCGTAAACATCCTTGGGAAGCCTCTGTTTCATCGCCTTCTGGTCAAAGACGAGCGAACCGTAGATCTCTCTCATTTTGGGGTAATCTTTTGTCTCATGCACCTGTAAACGCACCTCCGAAAAGATCTTGTAAAAAGACCACTGTCGGGTTATATCACTTTATAAGCATGTTAGCAAGTGCATAATAGTGCTTATGATCGAATCAAATCATACTAAAATGCAAAACGGCAGGTTTTTCGCATTATTATAGTATTTTTCAGCAACCTTACCGACTGTTGAAAACGGATATGCCGTTACGGCGGCCAACAGATTCTTATCTGTATAATAGTAAGAAAAACGAAAGGGGGAGGAAATGAAATGGATAATGCGTTACTGAAGGTCTCTATCGTTAAAGGAGACATCACCGAACAGAATGTCGATGCCATAGTTAACGCCGCCAATAGCAGCCTGCTGGGGGGAGGGGGAGTTGACGGGGCTATCCACAGGGCGGCAGGGCCTGAACTCCTGGCTGAGTGCGCAGCACTCGGCGGCTGTCCGCCGGGAGAAGCGAAGACCACAAAGGGATACAGGCTGCCGGCAAAATTCGTCATACACACCGTAGGCCCTATATGGCGGAACGGGCGCTCCGGCGAAGAAAAAACACTTGGTAATGCCTACACCAACAGCCTGAGGGAGGCGGTCCGGATCGCAGCGCAGAGCGTCGCATTCCCCGCGATTTCGACTGGCGTCTACCGTTTCCCGCCCGATCTTGCCGCAGAAATTGCCGTGAAAACCGTACTTTCCTTCCTGAAAGAGAGCGACGAGATCAAAGAGGTCAGATTTGTCTGCTTCTCCGATGAATCTGTGCTTCATCATGAGAGGGCTCTTGAGAAATATCGGGGCGATTTTTCTTAGCTTACAGCGGTGTTATATAATATCCCGTATCTGTTAAATTTACTGGAGGTAAAGAGAACTGGTAGATATAAGTGACCTGCGGGTCAGTTTCAAAGATAATGATGTGCTTGACGGGATCAGCTGGACGATAACACCCGGGAGCAGAGTGGGGCTTGTTGGAGAAAACGGGGCTGGAAAGACCACACTGCTCAGGGCCATAGCCGGCGAGATCGAAGTTGACGGCGGAAACATCTCCCTGCCCAAGCGGCTGAGGGTAGGATATCTTCCGCAAGACCTTATAGAAATAGACTCAATGCCTCTTCTCGACTATCTCAAAAAAAGGGCAGGGCTTGAGAGAATATCCGCCGCCCTGTCAACGGCTGAGCGCGCCATGGCCTCCGCAGGCGAAAACTCGGCGGAGCTCAGATCCTTGCTTGCCGAACATGAGAGGCTGCAGAGAGAGTTTGAGGCAAGGGGCGGGTTCGCCTTTGATGCCGAGGCGAGACAGGTCCTAAGGGGACTCGGCTTTCATCCGGAAGAAGATTCGTTGCGCTCTACAACAGAGTTTTCCGGCGGCTGGAAGATGCGTATAGCACTGTCGGCCCTTCTGCTCTCAGAACCCGATGTACTCCTGCTTGACGAACCGACCAACCATCTGGACACGGAAAGTATGGAGTGGCTGGAAAATTGGCTCAGAGACTTCAGGGGGACCATGATCGCGGTCTCTCACGACAGAAGATTCCTTGACAACACGGCGACATCCGTTGCTGAACTTTCCAAGGGCGCCATATCCCTTTATTCCTGCCGCTACGAAAAATATCTGCTGGAACGTGAGGAACGCAGGATGAGGGTCGAAGCCGAACGGGAGCAGCAGAAAGAAAAGATCGAAAGCATGCAGCGGTTTATCGAGAGATTCAGATATAAGGCAACAAAGGCCGCCCAAGTCCAGAGCAGGATAAAGCAGTTGGAAAAGATGGAGATAATCGAATCGGATGGACCTTCCAAGAGCGTCTGCTTCAGGTTCCCTGAAGCCCCGCGAAGCGGACGCGAGGTCTTGATATGTAAATCACTGACAAAGAAATACGGGGAGAAAACCATCTTCTCCGACCTTGAACTGAACATACAGAGAGGGGAAAGAATAGCTCTTGTAGGCGTCAACGGCGCTGGAAAATCCACGCTCCTTCGTCTTCTGAACGGCTCAGAGGAAGCCACGGAAGGCAGCGTATCGTATGGCCTTAACGTTAAAAAAGCATATTTCTCACAGGAGAGCTCACAGAACCTCGACTACGGAAGAACGATATGGCAGGAGGTAAACAACACCGGATCTAAGATGCTTGAGACGGAAAAAAGAAACCTTCTCGGGGCCTTCCTCTTCTCCGGCGATGACATACACAAACCGGTGCCGGTCCTCTCAGGCGGCGAGAAATCCCGGGTCGGGCTTTTAAAAATGCTGCTCTCCGAATCGAACCTCCTGATACTGGACGAACCCACCAACCATCTTGATCACGCTACAAAGGAACTCTTTCAAAGGGCTCTGCTCGAATATGGCGGGACAATAGTCATCGTATCCCACGACCGCGCGTTTTTGGACGACCTGGTCGGCAGAGTGGTTGAGATAAGGGAGGGAAAGCTACACGATTATAACGGAAATTATTCACGGTTCATCGAAAATAGAGCCGAAAGGGCGGCTTTTATAAATGATCCCGAAAAACGAGAACCGGCGACTATTTCGCAGGCAGATCGGATAAAGGATCAAAAAAGAGCCGAGGCCGAAGAGCGGAACAGGTTATACCGTGAACGCAAAGAGATCGAGGAGAGGCTGGCCCCGCTGGAAAAGGCGATAGAGCTGGATGAACTGCGCAAGGAAGAGATCTCAACCCTCCTGTGCGACCCGAAGATCCTGGATAATTCAGAAAAGGTCCGATCTCTAATGATCGAGCTCGGAGAGACCGAAAAGCGTCTTGAGGAGAGTTATCCGATCTGGGAAGAGCTCGCCGCAGAGTTGGAGTCGATCCTGTAGAATCCCCCGACTGCCATAGCCCGGAGATGGCCCATGATGATAGGGGCGACTGCCTCGGAGAATGTTCCCAATATATTGCCGACCTCTCTTTTACATCCGTTTCCCTTAACCTTAAAAGGACAGCAACTGCACCCCCACGGCGGAGAAGACGGGAACAAACCCCGCACCTCTGCCGCCGTGCAAGAACTTTCTGTGATGATGCCGGCAGGCTGAGCTATTTTCCGGCAAGTCCGCGCTGCATCACGGCGAGCGCCGCACCGGGGACGATCCCCAGTCCGCACATTATGGCGGCTCTTTCTATCGCGGCTATCCCCGATATCAGCATGTGTTTGTCGAGGTTGCCCATGTGCCCCATCCTGAATCCCTTCCCGGCGTAGTCACCCAGGCACCCGGCCAGGATCGCGCCCTCTGTCGAACATACGGCACGGAAAGTAACGTCATCGACCGGCATATCATCGGGGTAGAGGAATATTGATAGCGTCGGTGACCGAACACCCTCCGCAGCCAGACTTTTGAAACCTATTGCCGACATAGCCGCCGTGATAAGCCCGGCATGCTCCCTGTGCCGGCGATATCTCTCCTCAAGCCCTTCCTCGAACATGATCCTTACGGATTCCTTGAGCGCCGCGATGTTGTTCACGGCGGGGGTGCCCCAGTACCTGTTAGTGTCCGTCATAACAGGTATCCAGCGCGCATAATCGATATAAGATTCCTTTATCGACCCCATCTCCTCGCGCTTTTTTAAGGCCCGGCTGCCGGCCCAGACTATAGACATCCCCGGTACACAGCAGAAAGCCTTTTGAGTACATGTAAAGTAGACGTCTATCCCCCAGCTCATGTCCGCCTCTGCACCGCCTCCCGCTGCAACTCCGTCAACGACAAAAAATACTTCGGGATGTTTCTCCTTCATCATGCAGGCCATTTCCCTGAGAGGAAGCTCGACCCCCGTCGATGTCTCCACATGCGTCACTATCACTATGTTATAGCTGCCTTCATTTAGCTTGGCGTCTAGCTCTTCCGGAGTTACCGACCTGCCCCACTCGGCCTCCAGCACGGTAACATCAAGTCCTCTGTTTTCGCATATCGATACGTAGCGGCCTCCAAAATGACCGTTTGAACAGATCAGGAGCTTATCTTTTTCGGCGGCCAAATTTGCGATCGCCATCTCCATCGCCATCGTTCCCGAACCGGCAACGAGAAAGGCGATACCGTCACACGAAGTTATCGTTCTGAGGTCAGCCAGAAGACTTTGAAAGTCCGACGTAAATTCAGGGTCACTGTGGGCCTTGACCTCGCCGCCAAGTTTTTGCAGCACGCTCTGCGAGACGGGCACTGGACCCGGTATCATTACAAGTTTTTTTGTGGGTATCATATTCTCCTGCCTCCTGTCATAGTTTGGGACATCCCTGCCTTCGGCACGGGCTCGTCCGATGGGGGAAGTTATATGCCATATATATTGTCCTGGCCGGGACTATCTGAACTGACGAAGCTCTGCCTATACCAGGCTATTATATTGTATATTCTAAGTTTTTTAATTTTCGGCAGGTTCCTATATGATACTCCCCGATCGGAGCATATTATCTGTTAAAATACCTCTGCCACAGGATCTGGAGGTGAGGTACCGATATGATAAAACCGAGAGGCGAAGAATTGAGAGGGGCCCTGCTTGTCATCGCGGCCGGAATGTGCTGGGGCACGACCGGAACAATACAGGCTCTGGCGCCTGAAAAAGCGACATCGCTTACCGTCGGCTCAGCAAGGGTATTTGTCGCTGGGCTCATTCTTCTCTGTTGGATCCTGTTCCGGCGCAGAGGGATACTCACAGGGGGACGATGGAATTTTCTCGGCATATTTATCGCGGCCTTTGGGCTGACTGCTTATCAGCTCACGTTTTTTTCCGCGGTACGGCTCACCGGCGTGGCAATAGGCACCATGATCGCGATCGGTTCCGCCCCTGTCCTGGCCGGACTAATGGGAAAGCTGTTTTTTAAGGAGTCTCTCTCCGCAAAGTGGTATTATTCGACGATTTTGGCGGTGACGGGTTGTTCTCTTCTGGCTGCCGCCGGCAGAGAAGGATTTGGTTTCGTCTGCCTGCAGGGGGTTTTATTGGCTTTGGCCGCAGCTTTCTCCTATGCCTTAGAGGGTGTCGGACTGAAAATCATCGGCAAAATGGATCCGATGGAGACGATCTCTCTTATATCCATACTCAGCGGGGCCATGGCGCTCCCCTGGCTTGTGACCGGAGAAGTCTCCTGGATCGCCGAACCCCGCGGATTTGCTGCGGTGGCGATGCTTGCGCTCTTTTCCACAATACTGCCCTTTGCTCTTTTCACCAAAGGGATCGGAAGCATCACTCTGGGAAAGGCATATACTCTCTCTCTTTCGGAACCTTTTACCGCCTGGCTTCTCTCTACTGCGATCCTCGGAGAGAGGCTCTCGATCACGGGATCCATCGGGGTATTTATTTTGTTCTGCGGTATAGCCATGTTGGCGTGTGAAGCTCAAAAATAGCTTTAAACTTATTTTAAATAAGTTTAATAGGCAAATAAACTGAAATACCTCACCATATCGTCTCATACGTTCTTATAAATTTATATTTAATTTATATCAGTTAGAATCGCTTGACTTATCGGACCTCTCGGTTATTATATTCGATGCGCAAAAAGTCTCTGTTTGGATGAATATTCAGAAAATTCAGCCCTCACAGACCCTGAACCGCAAGGAGGTCAATATGCGAAAAATATGGAAAATGCGGAGAATACTCATTCCGCAGGCCGTAGCAGTTCTGCTGCTCTTCGCTTCGGTGGTGCTCTCGCCGAATACCGGATCGTGCAGCGTCTCGGCCGCCAAAACACTTAGCAGCGAATCTGCTAAAGGAACGATCATTACGACCACATATGAAACAAACAACGATGAGAGCAAGGTCGTCATAAAAACAAGGTCTTCGGTAAAAAGAAAGATAACAGCGAGACCTCACGAACTCGGAGATAGAGAACGATTAAAAAGATCAGCCGACAGATTTGATATTTCTGTCCTGACTGCCCTGGACAAAATGGGCCTGACGCCCGAACATATCGACGGCTGGATCGAAAATCATCCCAACACCACCCTCAAAGAACTTTCTTCCCTCTCTCCGGCTAAGCAACGGAAGATCGCCAATGTCGCCACCTTCATACGGTCGATAAACGGAAAAATTTCACGCCAGATCGCATGGCGGGAGGCTTCGGCATTGGTCGTGTACAGCGCTAAATATAACGTGCCTACAGATCTCTCCGTCGGCATCGCGAAGACCGAGAGTCTTTTCAACCCCAGTGCCAGGAGCAGCAAAGGGGCATTGGGAGTAATGCAGGTCATGTGGAGGGTACACCACGGCATGCTGAGCGCAAGGGGCATAGCTACCACAAAAGATCATATGTTCGATCCAGAGCGCGGCATTGAGGCCGGGGTGCTGCTGCTGTCGAGGTATATCGACGCATATGGGACCGTACAAAAAGCCCTGAACAGATATTACGGGGGGATCTCGGTCTCCTATCTCAAAAAAGTCAATAACAACATGGCGATGCTTCAGAACCATTCGGAAAAAAACGAGTTCTAATTTTCCGAATGCCTGATTGTAAGTCTTAATTTGGCTATCTGGCAGACGGACCTTTTCCGTCTGGACTGCGCACAGCGGGAGCCGTGTCTCTGAGGACGCGGCTCCCGGTTTATATGTTATGACGGCTATAGGTCAAACAGAGCTGTAACTGCGGTATGGTCTGACGGACGTTCCATAGCCCTAAGAGACCTTTCGACCCAGACCTTCCTGCTGGCATCGGCAATCGGTTCTGTGCCCAGGATATGATCTATTCTCCAGCCTATGTTCCTCGTAAGAGCATCCTTTATCCTATAGTCCCAAAAGGAGTACTCACCCTCTTCCGGAAGGTGTTTCCTGAAAATGTCCACAAACCCCCAGGACATTACCTCGGCAAAAGCGTATTTTACATCCTTGTGAAAACAGACGTGGTTGGTCTTGTTTTTGGGATTGGCAACATCAAGATCGGTGGGGGCTACGTTCAGATCGCCGAGCCAGATAAGCCTTTCGCCCGCCTTGAACTTGCTGTCAAAAATGGCACAGAGCCGTGCAAAAAAGTCCAGCTTGTACCTGTAATCGGGGTTGTCTATCTCCTTCCCCTGCGGAATGTAGGTATTGAGCAGGGTCAGATCTCCGAATCTGACGCTTACCACGCGCGCGTTCTCCGACTCCTCCCTTTCGGGAGATGCCAGTCCGTCTCCCAGCCCAAATGTCGCTTCATCGGGCCTCTCCCTTGAGATCACCGCTACGCCGTTATATGATTTCATCCCTTTGAAAGTGCTGAAATACCCAAGCTCTTTAAAAAATTCTTCCGGAAAGTCCGGGTCTACACACTTGGTCTCCTGCAGACAGAGTATGTCCGGAGCCTCGGCAGAGGTGAGAAGGTACTCAAGGATGGGCAGACGGGCCTTGACTGAATTTACGTTAAAGGTCGATACCTTTACTAAGGGCATTTCTTTTCCTCCCTGCAAACTGTTTGGTCTTTATATGTAAAATTCTTGTATTAAGTATACACTGAATCTGACTCTTCCTGATCCGTCCTGAAAAAATTCCGTTTAATACGCTCCGTTGATCCGCTTTTGCCTCTCCGAATTTTTAGTACTTTCAGGCTTTCAGGGCAGAGGGAGATACAAAAACAAAATATTTGCAAAAAAGTGATATGACTGATAGAATGTCTGCCATGATGAAAAAACACGACGCTGTCAGAATATATGGGTGCTGTTGCTGTAGGGAGCGGTCTTAAGGCGATCCGCGCCGCCCCTCGGCTGCTGCGGTCATAAACTCGGCAGCAGGCATTACACTAAAATCGGATCATAATAAAAAGACCTGCCGCGGCAGGTCTTTTTATTATAGGTGCATATGTGCCGTATAAAACAAAAAAGGGTGAGGCGAATGAAAGCATTGGAATATATCAAAAGCGACTTCAAGGCGGCGATGCGAAACGATCCCGCAATACCCAAGGGCTTGGTGGGTGTACTCGAGGTGGTTCTCTGTACGCCGGGATTTCTCGCGATCACCTTTCACCGTGCATTCCACTTTTTGCACTCTACGCTGCATATTCCCGTGCTGCCGAGATTCTTGTCGCTTGTCGTAAGGTGGTGGACAGGAATAGAGATCCATCCGGGAGCAAAGATAGGAAAGGGCTTTTTCGTGGACCACGGAGCCGGTGTGGTCATCGGAGAGACGGCGGAAGTGGGCGAAAACGTTACCCTCTACCAGGGGGTCACCCTCGGGGGCACGGGGAACGAGAAGGGCGTAAAGCGCCATCCCACCCTCGGATCAAACGTCTTCGTCGGAAGCGGAGCGAAGATACTTGGACCCATAAAGATCGGGGCGAACTCCAGAATAGGCGCCAACAGCGCGGTCCTAAAGGACGTACCCGAAAACGCGACAGTCACTGGGATGAGGGCAAGAATAATAAAAATAGACGGCAAGAGAGTCAGTGAATGTCCGGCCTGCCAGAACCCGGACGAGCTGCTGGCGAGACTTATCCGCACCGAAGAAGAAATCGCCCTGCTCAGAAAAGAGATAAAACATCTCAAGGGAGAGAAGGATCTCCCTTCGGCGCCCTCACATATCGAGATCGAGATTCTCAACAGAGGCGGGAAATAGCCGCTTTTGAAGAGATTATGCTTTGGGCTCCCTCTTCCTGGAGAATGGTTTTTCCCTCTGTGAGATGTAGACTCCGGCCAATATCAAAAGCCCTCCCGATATGGCGAAAATCGTAATCCTCTCACGAAGGACAACAGCCGCGCATATCATCGACATGGGCGGCAGCAGATAAATCAGGTTGTTGGCCCTTACTGCGCCCAGCTCCCATATCACCTTGTTCCATAAGAAAAAACAGAGAGCCGACGCAAAAATCCCAAGGAACAAGAGATGACCCAGCACATCAGCCCTCATCAGAGCGGTGCGATCCCAATTGAAGAGGGGGGTGCAGAGCAGCGGCGCCAACGATAAAAGCGAGTAAAAGAAAGTCTTTCTCGTAATGACGGCGGCTGAATATGCCGAGCCGTTGAATTCTTTGATGATAATGGAATAGAACGCAAAGGAGAGAGCCGCCAGAACAGCAAGGATGTCACCGATGGGGTTAAGTTTGAGTAAAATGCTCCCGTTGAAGACGATCAGAAAGACTCCGGCGAATCCAAAGACGCATCCATAGACAAAATTCATGGTCATCTTTTCGTTTTTTGTCATAAAGTGAGCGACCAGTCCCGTAAGCATCGGGGCTACGGAGACGAGCAGGGATACGTTGGAGGCTGTGCTGAAGACAAGGGCAAAGTTCTCAAAAAGGAAATAGAGCGTAATCCCCAGAAGCCCCGCTAAGGCAAACCTGACCTCGTCACGGAGGCTGAGCGGCCAAATGATCTTCGGATCGGCGGCAAAGAAGAGCAGATACGCGATGACATACCTATAAAATAGTATCTCTGTCGGCGACAAATATTCAAGGAGTATTTTTGTCGAGACAAAGGTGACGCTCCACACAAAAACCACGAACAGGGCCAGAATATAGCTGATCATTATATTTTTTCGCATCTTCATAGATCCTTTTTATATAATAAGGCGGCAAGACATATTGTATACTCTCATCATTGCTGTGTCTCTTTTTTGCATTTTTTTACTCAAATTGTTAGAATTTACGTGGCAAGAGGTAAATTAAGTTCGGGGGCGTTCAAATGGGCAAACAAGATATCCCGCTGGTAAAAATGAGAAACATAGATAAGATTTTCTATGGCTCTTATGCAAATAAAAACGTCGATTTCGAGCTTTACAGGGGAGAGATCCACAGCATATTAGGTGAAAACGGGGCGGGCAAGACGACTCTGATGAATTGCCTCGCAGGAATATACCTGCCCGACTCGGGAACCATTGAAATTGAGGGAAGGCCTGTTATCCTCTCAAACCCGCGTCTGGCCATAGAAAATGGGATCGGCATGGTCCATCAGCACTTCATGCTGGTACCCGTCTTCTCGGTTTGGGAGAACATGGTGCTCGGCCTCAAAAACGAGCCTTTCCATCTGGATAAAAACGAGATAATCAAAAAGATTCGCGAACTTTCAGAAAAATATGGCATGAAGGTGGACCCTGAGGCGAAAATATGGCAGCTATCCATAGGAGAGCAGCAAAAAGTCGAGATCCTAAAAATGCTCTACAGAGGAACCAGTGTGCTTATACTCGACGAACCCACCTCCGTTCTTACCCCCCAGGAGACTACGGAGCTTTTTCGTACCGTTAGGAACATGGTGGCGTCCGGCCATGGAGTTGTGCTTATCTCACACAAAATAGAGGAGATAAGGGAGGTTTCAGACAGGCTGACCGTCTTGAGAAAGGGAGAAAAGATAGCTACCGTAGACGCAAAAGACATATCCAAGGAAAAGATCGCGGAAATGATGGTGGGGCATCAGCTTGGAGGGCTGGCCATAGCCAAGGACAGGCCCGAACCTGGAAAGACGATCCTTGAGTGCACCGGCGTATGCGTGAGAAACGACCGAGATATCCCGGCCCTCACCGATTTGACCCTCTCGCTCAGAGCGGGTGAAATTCTGGGGGTAGCCGGTGTGGACGGCAACGGTCAGGAGGAACTCTGTGAGGTTTTGGCCGGGCTGCGGTCTCCGGAGAAGGGCACGATCGTGGTGGCCGGAAAGGACATCACCGGATCGTCCGCGAGAGATTTCATTACTTCCGGGATAAGCTACATCCCCGCCGACAGAAAAGGCGTCGGCCTGATCCCGAACATGAACCTTCTGGAGAATATGCCTCTTAAAAATTATTGGGATTCTCCGGTCAGGATGAAAAAATACTTCATGGATTGGGGCTATGTTTCAAAATTCGCAAAAGAACGGGTAAAAAAATTTGATGTGCTGACGCCCTCACTAAAGGCGCCCGTCAGGGTGCTGTCCGGAGGAAACCTTCAGAAATTGATGCTGTCAAGGGAAATTTCAGACCTGACAAAGATCATAATAGCCATGCAGCCCACATGGGGACTGGATGTAGGTGCAGCGGAGTTCGTCCATCGGAGGCTCATGGAGGCAAGAGACAAAGGAGTAGCTATCCTTCTGATCTCAAAAGATCTGCAGGAACTTATCTCCGTCTCCGACAGGATAGCGGTCATATACAACGGTTCGATCGTCGGGACGATCGACTCTCCGCGGGAGACCAACATCGAAAAAATAGGGCTGATGATGGCGGGAGTCGAGGTCACATCTTAAACAGCCTACAACATCTTGATATATTTTAAGCGCCGTTCAGCCCGGGCATGATAATTTCAAAAAGCCGCTTCCGGTTCATGGTATTTTTTCATTTTGGTGCTAAAATCTACCTTAGCGCCGTAAACTGGCGCATTTTACGTTTCAATTCGAGTTTTTGCTTCACCATAGAGGAGGAAAACCAAATGAAACTTCCGACATTCTGGGGAGGAATACATCCACCCCAGAGGAAAGATGAAACGGCTTACAAGCCTATCGAGGAATACCTTCCTAAAGGAGAACTGGTTTTCCCCATGGCACAGAGCCTGGGAGTCCCTTGCAGCCCCGTGGTTAAAAAAGGAGACAGAGTGCTGATAGGCCAAAAATTGGGCGACAGCGACGCGTTTGTCTCCGCTCCCGTACTTTCCAGCGTCTCGGGAACCGTAAAGGATATCGCGCTCAGGCTTACGTCCGCGGGGATCTATGAAAACTGCGTGATCGTAGAGAATGATAACGCTTATCAGAAAGACCCTTCGTGGGTACCCATGGCCGATTACGAAAACGCCGACCCAAAAGAATATTTAAAAAGGATAAGGGACGCGGGGATAGTCGGCTTCGGGGGGGCCACCTTTCCAACAGTCGTTAAGCTCTCTCCTCCCCCGGATAGGGTCATAAAATGGCTGATCATAAATGGAGTGGAATGCGAACCTTACATAAACTGTGATAATCGCCTGATGCTTGAGGATCCCGAAAAAATTGTCGAAGGACTCACCCTCATGCTTAGGCTCTTTCCCGAGGCAAAAGGCATTATCGCTATCGAAAACAACAAGTCAGAAGCCATTGCGGCCATCGAAAGTGTCGTTAAGAAACTCCCTTCCGGCAATATCTCCGTCGTACCCCTCTCAGTCAAATATCCGCAGGGTGCGGAAAAAATGCTCATTGAGGCCGTAACTGGACAGGAGTTCGTCATGACAGCCCTTCCCGCCGATGTCGGATGCATTATACTGAACGTACGCACCGTCCACCAGATAAGGGAGGCCATCGTCGCGGGAGAACCGGCCGTAACAAGAATAATCACCGTGACCGGAGAAGCGGTAAAGGAGCCCAAAAACATTCGAATGCCGCTTGGCACCTCTATGCGTGAGCTTGTAGATTTCTGCGGCGGTTTTATTGAACAGCCGGTAAAGGTTATATCGGGAGGCCCCATGATGGGGGTCTCCCTTCGCTCTATTGATATTCCCGTGGTCAAAAGCACCTCCGGGATATTGGCCCTGACGGCTTCATACGCTCACCTGGCTGCCGAATCGGCCTGCATCAGATGCGGCCGCTGCATTGAAAGCTGCCCGATGGGACTCCTGCCCGTCGAATTAAATCCCCTTGTACTCGTGAGAGACTACGACGCTTTCGAAAAAGCGGGCGGCATGAACTGCATAGAATGCGGCGCCTGTTCGTATATCTGTCCCGCGAACCGGCACTTGACACAATCTTTCAGGGACGGCAAGGTCACTATAGCGGCTCAACGCAGAAAGGCGGCGGCAAAATAATGGAAAGACTGCTTGCTGTATCAAGCTCACCCCATATACATGCGCCGCAGGACACAAGGGCAATAATGGCGTGGGTCCTCGCAGCGCTGGTCCCCGCAGGGCTCTCCGGAGTCTACTTCTTCGGACCTATGGCAGCGGCTGTTATGGCGGTCTGCGTAGCATCCTGCGTGGCCTCCGAGTACCTCTGGCAAAAATTCGCTAAACAGGTTTCAACGATAGGAGACCTCTCGGCCGCGGTCACGGGACTGCTTCTTGCTTACAATATGCCTCCGGCCATTCCCCTCTGGATGGCGGCGGTCGGCGGCGTTTTCTCAATAATAGTGGTCAAGCAGTTCTTCGGAGGCATAGGCTTTAATATCGTAAACCCGGCTCTTGCAGGCAGGGCTTTTATGATGTCAAGCTGGCCTGCACAGATGACCTCGTGGACTGTCGATGGGATGTCCTCCGCCACACCGCTTGCTATGGTGAAAGAGGGCATCTTTGAGGGCCTTCCCAGCGTATGTGATCTTTTTATCGGACACGTCGGAGGCTGTATAGGAGAGACATCTGTGATCGCCCTCCTGTTAGGCTTTGCAATACTGCTATATAAAGAAATAATCAACTGGCACATCCCGGCAGTGTATATCGGGACTGTAGGCGTGCTGGCAGTCGTTTTTGGAAGACCCTTAGGGCCGCTTTTCGAAATCTTCGCAGGGGGACTTTTCCTCGGCGCAATTTTTATGGCGACCGACTACACCACCTCGCCGATGACAAAAAGAGGCAAGATCATTTTCGCACTCGGGTGCGGGATACTTACATCACTCATTAGGAATTTCGGAGGATATCCCGAAGGTATCTCCTATGCGATACTGATCATGAACCTAACCGTTCCGCTAATAGACAAGATCACGAGACCCCGTATTTTCGGGGAGGTGAAAAAGCATGGGTAAAATCATGAAACTCTCCGTGGTGCTTTTCGTCATCACCGCTCTGACGGGACTTATCCTCGGCGGCGTTTACACCGTCACCCTGGATCCCATCAGGGAGGCCAAAGAAAAGGAGAAGATGGCCGCCTTTGCAGAGACGCTCCCCGGAGCCAGAGATTTCACACACATTGAGTGCAAGGGGGACCAGAGTATAATAAGGGAGATAAATAAGGGATCGTCAGACGGGAAGACCGTAGGCTACAACTTCACGGTCACCCCAAAGGGCTACGGCGGGCTGATTGAAATGATTGTCGGCATTGACGCCGAGGGCAGACTCATGGACATTAAAATACTGAGTCATACCGAGACGCCCGGACTCGGCGCCAAAGCGGCCGAACCTTCTTTTACCCGTCAATTTCACGAAAAGGCCGTGAGAAAGCTGCTTATTACAAAAAACGAGCCTGTCGCCGATGATGAAGTACAGGCGATCTCCGGCGCAACAATATCTTCAAGCGCAGTCGTCGTGGGTGTTGACGCTGCACTTGATTACTGGGCTGACAACCTGAATGAGGAGGGGAAAGACTGATGATGAGTCCTATCGGACTGCTCAAAAACGGCATACTGACCGAGAACCCTACCTTCGTGCTGGTGCTTGGCCTCTGTCCGACCCTGGCAGTGACGACTACCGCGATAAACGGCTTCGGGATGGGGATCGCCGCAACGGCCGTTCTTATGGGTTCCAACGCCATGATCTCCATGATCAGAAAGCTTATACCTGACGAAATCCGGATCCCGGCTTTCATAGTCGTAATCGCCGGGTTCGTTACGATAGCTCAACTTTTGATATCCGCATATGCTCCGGCACTGGATAAATCTCTGGGTATTTTTATCCCTTTGATCGTAGTTAACTGCATAATATTGGCCAGAGCCGAGGCCTTCGCTTTCAAAAACGGGGTCATCGAATCCTTATTTGACGGTATCGGCATGGGGTTGGGATTTACCTTCGCGCTTACCTTCATCGGAAGCATACGGGAGCTTCTTGGGAACGGGACCGTCTTCAATTTTTCTATCCTGCCATCCTTTTATCAGCCTGCGCTTCTGATTGTCCTCGCCCCCGGCGGATTTATCACTCTCGGCATACTTATCGCGCTTTTCAGAAAGATGCAGACGAGAAAAGAGGAAGAATCTGCGGGATTTAAACCGGAAATGGACGGCTGGGAGAGACTTGATGCCTGTGAAGGATGCGGACTTAAAAGTTACTGCGGCGGCGGCGGCTTGAGCCTGCCCTGTGAAAAAGAGGAAAAGGAGGCTGGTTTATAATGTCACTGCTCGCCCTTTTCTTCGGAGCTATTTTTGTAAATAATATTCTTTTGGCAAGATTCCTTGGCTGCTGTCCTTTCCTCGGCGTGTCCAGCAAACTCGAGACGGCAAAGGGTATGGGGATCGCGGTCATTTTTGTCACGGTACTCGCAGCAACCATGACGTGGCTTGCCTACACTTTTATCCTCGTTCCTCTCGGACTCGAATACCTGTACACCCTCTCGTTCATTCTGATAATTGCGGCTCTTGTCCAATTTGTTGAAATCGTGCTCAAGAAGGTTCAGCCGGGACTCTATAAATCTCTGGGGATATTCCTGCCTCTCATCACTACAAACTGTGCAGTCCTTGGGGTCGCGGTGATCAACATGAATGAGAAGTATACCTTTGTCGAATCCGTCGTCCACGCTCTGGGCGCATCGGCGGGATTTCTCCTGGCGATATTGCTGATGGCGGGCATCAGGGAGAGGATAGAGATGAGTCAAAACATGCCCAAGTGCCTGCGGGGACTCCCGATAGCGCTCGTTACCGCGGGGCTGATGTCGATAGCCTTCATGGGTTTCAGCGGACTTATCAAGTAGGGGGACGATGATATGACAGGAATGATATACTCGGCGACTATAATGGGCGGGCTCGGACTTATTTTTGGAGCCCTCCTCGCCTTTGCCTCAAAAAAATTCTATGTCGAGACAGACCCCCGTCAGGCCAATATTCGCGCGATCCTACCAGGAGCCAACTGCGGAGGATGCGGGTTTCCCGGCTGTGATGCATTTGCCGAGGCTCTGGTGGAAGGGAACGCCCCTATATCCGGATGTGCTGCGGGTGGTTCGGCCCTTATCGAAAGCCTCGCTGCCATACTGGATGTTGAACCGGTCAAAGCAGAACCCAAGATCGCCTTTCTCAAGTGCGGAGGATCCAGGGATAAAACGGTTAAAAACTGCGTGTACTACGGAGGGTACGACTGCAGAGCCGCAGCTGTAGTCCCCGGAAAGGGGCCGACCTCGTGCGCGTACGGATGTATGGGACTGGGCACCTGCGTCAGCGTATGTCCGTTCCATGCGATAACCATAGAAAACGGACTTGCCGTAGTGGATCCGGGAAAATGTGTCGGATGCGGCGTATGTGTTGAGAACTGTCCGCGAAATGTCCTCGTCCTTGTACCCCGAAAGTCGAAGATCGGAGTCTCCTGTAACTCTCCGCTCAGGGGACCGGACGTTAAAAAGGTATGTTCCGTCGGATGCATCGGATGTATGCTCTGCGTGAAAAGCTGCCCCGTGCAGGCAATTGAGATGAAAGGATCTCTTGCGGTCATCGATCCGGACAAATGCATAAATTGCGGTATCTGTGTCACAAAATGCCCAACAAAGATCATAACCGACAGGCGCACAGACAGGGAAAAGGCCTTGGCATCGGTCCCCGAAGCTGCGCAGGTTTGATCTTAACAACAAAAGTCAAACTCCGACAAAGAGGGCTTCCCGGGTACGGGAAGCCCTCTTTCAGCTCGATGGGATTATTTTATTTTTATGCTTTTTTATATTCCGCGGCCAGCTTCTCAAATGCAGGGAGGGAATTTTTTATTTGGTCTGTCCTCACACAATATGAGATCCGGACATAGCCCGGACAGCCGAAGCCGTCGCCCGGCACCATTAAAAGCTCATATTTTTTCGCCGTTTCACAAAAAGCGGCGGCATCCGGCTCAAGAGCCTTTACGAAAAGATAGAACGCTCCGTCCGGCCTGGCACATTCATAACCGTAGCCGATAAGGGCCCCGTATAGAATATCTCTGTTTTTTTCATAAACCGAAATGTCCGCGGTCCTGCCGAGGCATTTGGTTATCAAGTGCTGAAACAAACTGGGCGCACACACATAGCCCAACGCCCTGCCCGCCCCGCATATCGCGGCGTAGACGTTCTCCCGGGCTTCAGCCTTATTCGATACTATCAGATAACCTATCCTCTCCCCGGGCAGCGAGAGTGATTTGCTGTACGAGTAGCACACAAGAGTGTTGTCATAGTGGTTAATAAGAAACGGGACCTCGATATCTCCATAGACCAGTTCCCTGTAGGGCTCATCCGATATCAGATAGATAACGTGACCGTACTCTCTTGATTTTTCCTCCATGACAGCGCATATTTTTTCTATCGTTTCGAGAGAGTAGACGACCCCGGATGGATTATTGGGCGAATTGATGATCACGGCCTTCGTCTTTTCGTTGATCGCTCTCTTGAAATCCTCAACATCGACCTGGAAGTCTTTTGTGTTCGCCGGTACAACGGAGAGCTTGGCGCCGGCGGACTCAACATAGACCTTGTATTCGGGAAAATATGGGGCGAAGGTCAGGAATTCATCTCCCGGCAAAGCCAGAGCCTTGCAGCAGAGGGAGACGGAAGCGGCAGCCCCGGCTGTGAGGTAAAAATCATCCCCCGACAGCTCTGTTCCATATTTCTCGTTGATATGGCCCGCCAGGGCATTTCTTGCCGCAGGATCACCCTGTGCCGACGTATATCCATGGAGTTTTGGGGGATCACATTCTTCAAGGAGTTCGATCAAGGCCTCCTTTACGAAGTTTGGTGCCGGAACGTTAGGGTTCCCGATGCTGAAATCGAAGACCCTCTCTTCTCCGATCTCGGTCGCTCTTTTCTTCCCGTACTCAAAAATCTCACGAATCTCAGAACGCTTTTGCCCGAGTTCGAGCATTTTTTCTGAAATCATTTTGTCATCACTTTCCTCTCCGCGAAAAAATCTTTACGATAGATCCGCATTAAAATCGATCGATCTTTTAAGCCAATATCTGCCTGTTGTTATTCGAGAATTATATGTCATCATCCACGCAAAACAAAATATCTTTATTCAAACATATAGGGCCCATTTATATTTTATGTAAAGGATTTACATGGAAATTTGTTTATTGTTATGATATTCTTACAGTGCAGTTAAGAGACCGTGAAAGAGTGCACTATCAACGATGTCACCTTATGCGGGGATCAAATCAAGGGGAGGATCTTTGGAAATGAGAAAAAGCGGGATAATCGTATTCTTACTGGTTTTATGTTTTGCCGTAGCGGCGCACGCGGCTCTGGGACCGATCAAGCTGGCAGACCAGAAGCCGACTTTCGTCTACGTGGGGCCGGTAGCGGATGGCGGATACAACTTTATGCATGACCAGGGGCGTAAGATGATGGAAAAGCTGAACCCCGGCATCAAGGGTTCTATTGTTGAATCTGTCCCCGAAGGTCCCGATGCCGAGAGAGTAATGGAAACTGCAGTACGTAATGGCTCCAAGGTCATCTTCGCTAACTCATTCGGTTACATGGATCATGTGATCAACGTAGCGAAGAAATATCCGGATATTTATTTCATGCACTGCTCCGGCTACAAGGTCGCCCCGAACGTAAGCACCTATTTCGGACGTATGTACCAGCCCCGCTACCTTTCCGGACTGGTCGCAGGGAAAGCCACCAAGTCGAATCTGATCGGTTTTGTCGCCGCATATCCGATCCCCGAGGTCATCCGCGGCATAAACGCCTTCACGCTCGGCGTCCGTAAAGCCAACCCCAACGCCAAGGTCAAGGTCGTTTGGATTTTCTCCTGGCATGATCCCGCAAAAGAAAAAGAGGCCACAAAGGCTCTCTTTGACGCGAAGTGCGACACTATAGCAATGCATGCCGATACGGGCGGAGCTCCCCAGGCCGCAGAAGAGCTCGGGATGTGGGTCATCGGCTATAACAACCCGATGGACAAGTATGCTCCCACGCGCCATCTTGTGACCCCTGTGTGGAACTGGGGCAAATACTATGATTACGCTGTCAAGCACATTGAAAAAGGCACCTGGAAATCCGAACAGATCTGGTGGAGCATGAAGGATGGAATGGTCGACCTCTCCGCCTACGGCAAGGCTGTCGGTGAAGATGCCAAAAAACTCGTCGCCTCTGAAAAGAAGAGGATACTTGACGGGAACTGGGACGTTTTCCACGGACCTGTCAAGGGACAGGACGGGAAGATCGCCATACCGGAAGGCAAGAAGCTGACCGACCCCGAAATGCTCAGCATGAGCTGGTTCGTTGAGGGTGTCGAGGGTAATATACCAAAATAAAAACGCAAGTGCCTTACAGAAACATCCTTTAACGGGGAAGGGGCTTCCGAAAGCCCTTTCCCATTTTAATGGCTTGTGTTTGAAACCACGCACAGCATTTCATTAATGACCTTCAGCTAAAGCATCGAGGCTTCATTAAAATATCTTGGCTCAGTAGAAGCACAGACCTGCCGCCGGCCGTAATTCGCAGGTACAGGAGGAATAGATTTGATAAATAAAACTACCTTTCTCATCCTTTTTTTCGCTTTTTTTTCCCTTTGCGCGCAGGCGGACAGCGCGCTCGCAGCCGAAGAAAAGCTTTTTGACGTTGTCATAGTCGGGGCGGGATCTGGAGGCTGTGCAGCTGCCATACAGGCTGCCAGAATGGGCATGTCCGTCGCCCTGGTCGAAGAATCGGATTGGATCGGCGGTCAGATGACCGGAGCCGCAGTCTCCACCATGGACGATAAAACTAAAACCCGTACCGGCATCTACCTTGAGTTCATAACTAAGGTGAGGGAATATTACTCCGCAAGGAACACCGCTGCAAACATCTGTTACTGGGGAAGCGACACGATAGCCTTCGAGCCCTGGGTCGGTCAGGTGATACTAAAGGAGATGATAGCCCAGGCCGGATCTGTCAGTATCGTTTTGAAAGCCGAACCTATATCTGTAAAGACGGAGGGGAACAAAGTCAGGTCGGCCCTCTTCAAAGTCGAAGACAAGGAAATTCTTTTCTCCGCTAAAATTTTTATAGACGCCACGGAGTGCGGAGATATTCTCGCTCTCTCGGGAGCCCGTTACCGCGCCGGGAATTCCGTCTCGCCCGACGTTGATAAAAATGCCATTATACAAGATATAACATACCCTGCGGTGATAAAGAAATATGACGGGAACCTCCCTCCGGAACTGAAGATACAGGGACCCCCGCCGGGATACGCGGACCTTCTCTTTAAATTCAGGATGACCATCAGAAAAGACGGAAACAAGTGGCCGGGAGAGTATCCGTTCGACCCTGCGACTCATAATGCGTATCGTGCTATACCCGACCCCTCAAACAGGGCTTTTATCGACGGCGGAAGACCAGAAACCTGGTCCAAAATCACGAAGACCGCCATAAACTGGGCGAACGACCATCCCGGTCCGGATAGCGGCGTCCCGGGAATGTCCGTCGAATTTCTTGAAAGTTCCAACTACCGTGCTTTGATGGCAAAGGAAGCCATGCTCAAAACCCTTGCCTTTCTATACTACATGCAGACAGAACTGGGGATGTCCGACTGGTCTGTCGATAACAGGCAGGGCTACGGAGGCTGGTTCAGCACAGATTGGAGCGACATTCCGGAAAAATTCCATCCCGTGCTCTCGCATTTTCCGCCCTTCCCCTATGTTAGGGAGAGCCGAAGGGTCGTAGGTATTCAAACCATGACTATAGAAGATATCCTGCGGGATGAAAAGCTTGGCAGGTCTCTGATCTCGAAAACCCACAGCCTCGCTTTGGGCGAGTACCCGATAGACATACACGGCAAAAACGACAGCATTTACCTCGAGTCTGATCTGGGCGAGACGAAGGAGAAGATACCCAACGACTGGAATGGTGACGGAGGGCTCTTCCAGATACCGTTTGAAGTCTTTGTGCCTGAAAAACTCGACGGACTTTTAGCGGCTGAGAAAAATATCTCCGTCTCAAGGGTGGTCAACGGTTCGACGAGGCTTCAGCCTGTGACGATGCTGACGGGACAGGCCGCTGGGGCTATCGCAGCAGTATCTGTAGCACAGAAAAAAAATCCGAGACAGCTGCGTCCGCTCGATGTACAGTGCGAACTTTGGAGGTCTAAGAGCAGGCTCTCCCTCTTTAATTTCGAGGACGTCCCTGTCTACTCCGCCTCTTGGGCCGGAGTAGAGGCGGCGATGCTGCGCGGCTATATGGATCCCCTTTCGGAGAAGTTATTCGGAGCTTATGACGAGATGCACTGGATCGAGATAAGAGATGCTGTAAAGCGGGCTCTCGGAATAAAGGAGCTTCCCAAAAAAGATCTTTCGGGACCGGCGACAATAGGCGAATTTTCTCTTTGGCTTGAGGAACTTTTTAAAAAGGACATCGAAAGGTATCGTGGGGTAATTGACGGGCTTTCCGGCGACAAACCCCTTACTAAAGGCAAACTCTCAAGCATCCTGCTTTCTCTTCTTAGGGCTGCTCCCTCTGACGGGACTGAAAAATAAGGAGGGTCTTTAGTTTAGATTGATGCGCCTGCCCGTCGGATGGCATGTTTTAGCCTCTTCCGTTTGTTTAGTAAATTTTGTATTGATAAACTAGCAAATGATTTCAGAACAACTTTTTCGCATGACTTCCGGGAGATGGGGTCGATAACGTGAAAAGACACCTCAAAATATCGTTTTTTCTGTTAGTTTTTCTGATACGGGTTCAAGGCGCGCCGGCGTATGCACTATCAATCTCGATCCTGGCCCCCTCCGCCGATGAACTGGCGGTCGAATCGGGAAGGGATATCTACGTAATCGGCAAAATTGACCGTGGGGGAAAGTCTCCGGCGGAAATGCCCTTTGATATTCGCGTGGATGTAGTCGAAACTGCACTTGCGAGGGATGAGATATTCGCTCCCGTACGAACTGTAAGGAGCTGCGTCGACCCTGTTTCGGGAGTTACTCCTCAAAGAGACGTTTATTTTCGCTACGAAGGCAAGGCTCCCTGGGTAGATATAAGCCGGGAGGAGCTGTTAAAATTTCCTCCGCCCGACCTGATCTATCGTCATGGGGAGCCGGAAAGTTTCACTGATCCATCCCTAAAGGCCGTTGTCACCGAGGACCGTTTCGCCGTTCTTATACAGGGCGGAGCCACCAAAGATTTTGATACAGACTACGTTAACGTGTACGACAAGGACCTTGAGTGGAAGCTTTACAGGGTGATAGTGACCGCATTCTCAGGGGAAGATGTACTCGCCGCTGCTGAGGCCGATATAATGTACGGCACGGTACAGCAGAAGGTCTTGGCCAGGTTCTCGCCGGAAGATCACATGAAGAAGGTCCTCGAGTTCGCAAATAAAAACGGTTTTCGGCTTTACCGGGATCCGTTCCCCGGGTACTGGGTCTGCAGTGATTCCGTGTACGAAGTGCCTCTCAGATGGAGGGCCAATGATTCCCTAGAGTACGTAGCCGGCAGAGTACACGCAGTAATTTATAATATACGTGAAAAGATGTGCGCCGCCCAGGAGGTCGAGATAGGAAGAATGGCTTTTGAAGGATGGCTGGATTCTGACGATGTAACATACTACCATTATGATATAGGAGAGCCCTCTTTAAAATATCGGACCTGGTGCGGCGTAAAGGAAAAACATGGTACTCTTACAGCTTTTGAAGCCAAAGGCAAGCTGGTTTTTACCCGGGCCGAGAGCGGCCATACCGTCGGGCCCTGTTACCCGGATAACGTGATCGACAATGTGGATTGGAACGTCTACGACTCTGTGGCGATCAACAGGGGTGAGCCGCTTGTGCTTTGCGGGGTGGTTACCCCTATTCAGCCTCGCCTTTCGGAGGTCATTCCAAACGATGACGGAACTTTCTGTGTCGGAGATCGCATCACAAGCATCAGATATAGATTCACAGACATGACGGACGGATTGCTTTTTGAGGATACCAGAGAGGTCATGTTGGAAAGAAGATATAGAACCTCCTCCGAAGACCATGTTTTGGGTTCTATTTATGAATTTCGTCACCTCTTTAACCTTCCCGAAGAACTGTGCGGAAGGGTCGTTACGGTCTTTGCCGATGCGCTGGACAAAAAGGGAGAGCATGTTGACGGATCAGCCCAGTCCTTTTATTTCTGGGTAAGAGAGAGCCAAAGATAGCAGCACCTCTGCCTTGCTCTTAGTGTATAATGCCTCAACCTTCTTCTGTTTTGCGAAAGGATGGATCTGACATCCCGTCAAGAACCGGTTTAACGACTGAGCAAATTGCTATCGATCAGGAAAAAATACCCAGGCTGATCATCCGCTTTGCGTTTCCGGCCATAATCGGCATGGTGGCGGGCGCGATATACAACATCGTAGACCGTATTTTTGTCGGAAGATACGTGGGTACGAATGGACTTGCCGCCATAACTCTCTCTTTTCCGGCCATGCTCTTTATGTTTTCTCTCTCGCTCCTCATCGGCATCGGTGGCTCCTCAAGGGTGGCTATACTGAGAGGCGCCGGACGTAAACGGGCGGCGGAGCAGGCGCTTGCCCACACCCTTACGCTTCTGGCATCGACGGGGTTTGTGGGAATAGCCCTAAGCCTCTACGGCGTCGATCCTCTGCTCAGGCTCTCCGGTGCCGGTGACGAGATATTGCCGCTCGCTAGGTCGTATCTCAGCATAATCCTTGTTGGCGGGCCGCTTGCTTTGATGGGACACGGCATAAATTCTCTTATACGAGCCTGCGGGGATCCGCGTTACGCTATGGGCACACAGATTCTTGGCGCCCTTTCCAACATCCTCCTCGATGCTCTTTTTATCGCGAAGATGGGAATGGGAGTCGAAGGCGCCGCGCTCGGCACTGTCCTGGGACAGGGAGCGGCCACCCTTTGCGGTTTGATATTCTTTTATTCAAGATCGAGTCCGCTCAGGATCAGACTTAATTTCTTATTCAGGCTGAAGATGAAGGTAGTAGGGAAAATACTCGCCGTGGGAAGTTCTCCTTTCATCACGGAACTCTCTTTTGTATTCTATATGACCATTATGAACAACTTAGTCAGAAAATACGGAGGAGATATCGGCCTTTCTGCGATGGGGGTTTTTCTGAGCCTCGATTCGATCCTATTTCTTCCCGCCCTCGCTATCGGTGAGGCCGTACAGCCCGTTATAGGATACAATTTCGGCGCAGGCAAACCTGAAAGAGTCACGAAGGCGATCAAATATGCAATTTTAATGATCACCGCTTTCTATCTTGTGAGCTTTACCATTGCTGAGATATTTACAGAGGAAATGATCCGCCTCTTCAATGATGATCCTATGCTTCTCTCCATTGGAGTCCCGGGAATGAGGATAGCCTATATCGGGATCATCTTCATGGGAGTCACCATAATAACGAACTCGGCGCTTCTGGGGCTTGGAAAGGCCAAAGAAGCGATCGTTTTGTCCGTTTTTCGGCATGCTATATTCCTTTTTCTGCCCCTTATTATCCTGCCCAGATTTTTCGGGCTGTGGGGGATATGGTTTTCTTTCCCTGTGGGCGATTTCTTTGGCTGCCTTATCGCATGGGTCTTCTTAAAAAGGCTTTTCTCATGGCTGGAGAGCGGTTCGGCCCAATTTGCGGATTAAAAAAGCTCCCCGGATCTTTCTTTTTTCACTCTGTTCCGTAATCCAAACATGCTGTACATCATTCCATGACGAAGGCCTTTCTCACTTATCGTCACCGCGTCGAGCCCGCATGACCGCAGAGCGCGCCTGATTATGCATGCACCGGCGAGGATAATGTCCGCTCTGTTGGGATCAAGTCCGCTTATTTTACGTCTTTCAGCTGCGGTTTTAGAAAAATACAATTTTATCTGTCTATCTATCTCGTCTTTAGACAATACCGTGCCGTGGACTTTAACAGGGTCATATTTTTTCATCTCGTTAAACACCGAGGCCATGCTCACAGCATTCCCTCCCGCAGCTATCGCCATATCCGTAGCAAATGGATTTCTAACTTCGCCAAACACCAGATCGAGCTCTTTATCAGTCTTTTCGAGATCGCCCGGCAGAAGGATCTCCTTTGACAGGTATTTCTCGGTCAGAAAGAGCGCTCCGGTTTTTAAACTTACCCTGCTTATCATCTCGTTCTTTTCCGCAAACACTATCTCAGTGCTTCCTCCGCCTGAATCTATTGCGCATAATTTCATTCCATCCCTAAAATCAAAATCAGAGACAACGCCGGTAAAAGAGAGTCGTGCCTCTTCATCCCCGCTAAGCACCTCGACCTCAAGGCCCGTAATCTCCCTTACCATCCTCAGGAAAACATCGGCGTTGTGCGCCCTCCTCAGCGCCATGGTCCCCACCAGGCGAATTTCACCGGCCCCATACTTCGAGGCATCAACGGCGAAATCCTTTATCCGCGATACCGTGCGTATCGCGGCAGACTCTTTGATCTCTCCTGTCTGATCCGTTGCCTCGCCAAGTCCGGTAATGGCCGCGATCTCTCGACAAATCCTGAGGCTGCCCTTCTCCCCGAGTTCTGCCATTAGATATTTGACTGAGTTGGTTCCTATGTCTATTACAGCTTTTTTCATGTACCACACGCTCCTGCGGGCTATTTTGACCGATAAATCATTATATCCCCGCCCTAAAGGGGCCGCAACTGAGCTTCATTTAGTATGTTTTCTCGCCGATGCTGTAAAATTGTTAACATCAGTCGCATACCGCTGGGAGTGGATCAGAATGTCGAAAGAAACAATGCTTCATATAATAAGCCACACGGATCTTGACGGAGTCGCTTCAGCCGCCCTTGCATGGCATGCCAACAGAGGCTCAGGCCTGCCGATCAGGGTCTCCCTCTCCGGATACGGCGAGGTAGACAGTCTTATTGTCGATTCAATAGATTCCGGCTTTAAACTTATCGTCCTTGACCTTTTCTGCCAGCGCGATTGGACCGTAGACCTGATCGACCGTACTTATCGGGACGGGGATCCTCCCTTTGTCTTCGATCACCACAAAAGCACGTATGACAGATTTGGAAACAGAAAATGGGCTGTCATAGACACGGGATATTGTGCGGCCATGGTCTACTGGAGATGGCTGATGGAACAGGCTCTCGATAAAGAGGTGCATGACAGGATCGCCGCCATGGAGCCCCTCATAAGGATCACCAACGACAGGGATCTCTGGCTGGGCGAGATTCCCGAGAGCCGCCTCTGGCAAGGTCTGGTCACGTTGTGCGGCCCGTGGGGCCTTCTGATGAGGCTGATCTCCGATACCTCAGCCATCCTTACCCCCCACGAACTAAGTGCGGCGCAGGAATTCACCGACCGACAGGAAGCGAGGTTCGAAAAGGCTAAAATCAAAATCATAAGGGTTCGAAACGATCTCTCGTTCGTAGGCGACGGGGTCCTGGAGTATGGAGATGTCTCTGATTTTTGCGGACTTATTCTGGACAGAGATCCGTCACCTCCACTCCTTGCCGCCGTATCTGTAAAAAGGGCCGGAGGTGATTGGGCTCTCTCTCTCCGCAGCAGAGGCGGTCTGGCCGGAAAGATCGTATCCCTGCTCAGAGACGGTAAAAAAATCAGGGGCGGAGGACACGGTGATGCGGCTGCTCTCTACTTTCCCGACACCTTTACGGAAGATCAGATGATAGATACCGTTCTGGCGGCAATAAAACAGGAAAAAGAGAGGTCTGAGAATCTCAACGTTACTCTCGGAGACCTTTTTAAAGGGTTGGCGGAAAATTGAAGAATATAGCCTTTCTCTATGCCTCCGAGGGCACCGGCCACAAGGCCGCCGCGGAAAACATGCGCGAGTGGTTTTCGGATATTCGCCCGGACGGGTCCTCAATTTGCATAGATGTGCTGGATGTGCTGCCCCGCTGGCTTCATGCGCTCGTTTCACAGGGTTACCTTGTGATAGCACGACATGCGACAGCTGTATGGGGAATGCTCTATTGGGGTTCGGACAGACCCTCGCCTCAGGCCTCTCTTTTCGACGGCATCCACTCTCTTCTGTGCAGATTATATCTGCCAAGGATAGAGAAAGCTGTGATCGATTCGGGCGCCGAGGCTGCGGTATTCACACATTACTTTGGAGCTGCCATATTTGCGGAGAGAAATATCGCCGAGATACCGGTATTTTATGTCAACACGGATTTCATTACCCATAGATTCCAGCGAATAGGCCCATTCAAGGCATCGTTTGTAGCGAGCTCAGAAGCGGTTAGACAGTACCGGGAGGAAGGACTTGACCGCGTTTTCAACACAGGGATACCCATATCAAAGAAATATGATTCTCTCATATCAAAGAAGACCGCGAGGCAGCGTCTAGGACTGGATCCCCTAAAACTTACAGTGCTGGTCACCGGAGGCGGGATCGGCGCCGGCCCGGTCGTCGATATAGCCGACTCTCTGTCCAAGGAGAAGGATATACAAACCTTGGTAGTGTGCGGGAACAATACGAGGCTCTTCAAGAAACTCTCCTCAAGATTCTCCGGTTCAGAAAATATCAGAATAATGTCATTCGTAGATAACATGCATGAATGCTATTGCGCCTCTGACCTTGCCGTGATGAAGCCCGGAGGGCTTTCTCTTTCCGAGGCGCTCTCCGTTAAGCTCCCCCTTCTCCTGATGGAACCGATCCCCGGCCAGGAAGAGTTAAATATGGATCTTCTCTGCGCCAGCGGCGCCGCGCACCGCCTGAAAGATCGCCGCAGGGCGGCGGAAGAAGTGTTGAATTTGCTGAAAAACAAAGAAAAACTCGACAAAATCACAAAAGGGATGGAAAGATACTCCCGTCCCCGTGCGGCGGCAGAGATCCTGGAAATCATTGCGGACTGTACGCGTAGATAAGCAGACGATCGGGAGGGCAGGCGCATCGCTGCTCCCACCCTCCCGATCACGTTTAAAACGAAACTATTTATTTGCTCTTAGGAGCAAACTGTTTGCGGAACTCATCCATGAGATCCTTGCCCATGTTCGCCTCAAGCTTTACCCAGCTCTTCGATATCGCTTCCTGTATAGGAGCGAGCTCTTTATCGGTGTACGTAAATACCTTGATGCCCTTTTTCTTCATAAGGTCCATGTAATGCGCGTCATCTTTTTTAGCCTGATCTATCGATTTAGCCGCGACCTTGCTCACTGCATCGAATATTATCTTCTGGTCAGCCGGCTTTAGCTTGCTCCAAGTCTTCTGGCTCATGAGATAAGATTCGTTTTCAAGCGAGTAGTTTGTCTGATACCAATACTTCATGGCATCTTTCAGGACCGTGTAGGCGAGTGCGGGCGGAATCGAAGAGACCGCGTCGCAGACCCCAGTCTGCATTGCCTGGAATATATCCGCATAGGGAAGCGAAATTGTTTTATAACCCATCGCCTCTACTCCTGTTTTGTAAACATCCATAAAGGGCACTCTGGTAAGGACTCCCTTGTTGACTGTGGGGTTAAGGGGTTCTCTTACAGGTTTTGTGCTGCCCAGTCCAATCATGCCCTCAACGTTGAATCCGAGAAATTTTACTCCGAGCCTTGTGTGGAATTCGTCCATCTTAGTAGCGATCCAACCGTTCGGCTGGAAGGCCTTTTTGATCCCATCATAGCCGGTAACAAAACCGTTTATATATACGAGCTCCATCCTCGGATCGAACTGGCTAGGCACGGATATAAGCGCCATGTCGATCGTGCCGCGTATAAGCTCTTCATAGACGAGTGTATAGTCGCCCAACTGGTTGGCGGGGAAGATCTTGACCTCGATACGGCCCTTGCTCTTATCGCCGACCTCCTTCGCAACTTCATTCATGAACCCCGTGGCGGTATGGTCAGGGGGGAACTGTCCCGCAAAGCGGAGCGTAACTTCAGCGGCCGATGCGGCTGACGCCATTGCGACCATGATCATTGTTGCCAGAACAAGAAATGTGACTTTTTTGCTTCCTTTCATTTGCTTCTTTCTCCTCTCGAGTTTTGTTCTTCTTGAAATACAACAGTCTGAGCAACTGATGTTTTTAACTATTTGTATAATAATTCACATTATTTGAAATATATGTTTAAAAATATTTTTTACGATATCTTATTCTGTTAATTTTTATTAATCTTTTTATCTCATGGCTGAACGTGTTTCAAGATATATCAGTCAAGGTTTTTTGTCAAGGCAAGACTACTTTTCCAATTTCTAACCCAATAGTTAATTTTATCTGAATTTTTGAAATGAAAATTAAACGCGCGACAAGAACTAGTATAAAAGCACTCTGACGGAGGATTTTTGCTGTGTTTATGATTTTCTCTTTGCCGGACTATAACAGCGGTAGGACTTAATATAACAAAAATATCACGCTCTTATTTTAGAAACGTGATATTTCTGTTAAGATTGTGAAATTTTTGGTTTTTATCGATCATCCAAAGGCGGCAGCGTCTCTATTTCCTCTTCATTCTTAAATTCTTTTTGCGGGACATAACGTCTTTTTATCGATCTGAATTTTACCTTGATATCTTCCATCATAAGAATGGCCCAGGGCGGATCGGGCCATTTCTTTCTATGCGCCGTTGTGGAGAGACATGCGCACATCATCGCGGCAAAGTAGAGATAGGGGTCGTTAAAAGCAAGAGCCGCACCAAAAAAAATGAAACAAAGAGACGCAAAAAGATCTTTATAAAAATACACTTTATCGCTTCCCGTCATAGATACTCTAAAGATCCGGCAGCCGATTATAGCAGATGACCGGCTCATAGCTGCAGAGTAAAATACCCCTATCCACGAGACTGTTATCTCGGCCTTAGGAACTCTTGAAGCTCTCGGCAAATGCCGGGAGCTTCAAGAGTTTTTTCTTTATTATGGTCCTATGCCGTCACTCCGTTACCACGGCAATCCCAGGATTATGTGGGGCAAAAAGAGAGAAACTTTTGGCACATAGGCCGTTACCGCAAGCACCGGCACCCAGCACAGAAACATGAAAGTCAGGGCGGGCTTCATTATCTCGTTTATTGAGGCCCCGCCGACCCTTCCGCTGAGGTATAGCACCGGAGCACAGGGAGGCGTGATGCATCCCAGGGCGGTGTTGACTCCGACGATCGCGGCGTAATGTACGGGATCAACTCCGAGTTTTACTATTATCGGAAGCAATATCGGGGTGGTCAAAACTACAACGCTGATGTCGTCCATAAGCATCCCCATAAGCACCAGGAATACGTTTATCATGAACATTATAACGTAAGGGTTGCTGGAGATGGAGTAGAAGAGGTAGAGCACCTTGCCGGGCAGGTCTTCAAGGATATAAAGCCTTGAGAGCATTGAAACGGAGTAAAGCATCACCATAATGACCCCTGTCGTTATGGATCCCTCCACCACTATGTTGAAGAGTGTCTTCCAGTTGAGTCCCTTATAGACGTAAAGACCTATCGGGATACAGTAGACGACGGCAAGTGCCGAGGCCTCAGTCGTAGTCATAACGCCGCCGTAGATACCGCCAAGGACCATGACGGGCATAAACAGCGCCGGTATTGCGAGGCGTCCCCTTTTCATGAACATGTCATAGCGTTCTTTTGCCGAGCGTTTCTGACTGACTAGAATGCTCTTATTGTCACGAAGCATCCATAAGTTGACTAGGCTGAGCAGGATAATGGTAACGATCCCTGGGCCTATAGTCGAAAGGAAGCAGGCCAGGACAGAGATGCCGCTTATCCAGGCGAAAATGATCAAGGTCGCGTTCGGAGGAATCAGCAGCCCCAGCAGAGACGCATTGGCCATAAGAGCGCAGGCGTGTCCCATCGGATAGCCGCCGGCCTTGAATCGGGGGAACATGATCGCTCCGATGCATGAGAGTGTCGCGCAGGCGGCGCCGCAGATCGATCCGAAAACAGCGCACGAGATGATGCCGACTACCCCGAGCCCGCCTCTTATATGCCCCACAAACACGTCGACCATGTCGATCAGCTTCTCCGCGATACGACCTCTTTCCATTATGCCGCCGGCGAGGATAAACATCGCGATCGCTATCAGGGAGACGGAGTTCATCTGAGTAAATCCGTATGGCAGGAGCTGTGTTGCCTGATAACCGACCTGATCGACCCCCCCGAAGAAGATCAGCCAGGCACATGACGCCATGAAGCTGACGGGAACGGGTACTCCTATAACAAGACAAGCCATCAGTATTATGAGCGCAATATAGATCATTCTGTTTTACCTCCGGTGAAGAGCTCTTTGGCGGCCCGTATCATGTCCCAGGCAAAGTAGTAGGACATAAAGAGCAAGCCGATAAATATCGGCAGATAGCCTGTCCACAGAGGTATCCTCCATGCGACGGTCTTAGGTATAGCCACCCCTGTGCCCAGAGGCCCGGCAAAGCCGAAATAAAAGAAGTCCCATCCATACCATGTGAAAAGGAGCGTGACGCCAAGGGTCACCACTGTCTTGACAAAAAGCAGCAACCGCTTTAGCGTTCCCTCCCTTACATACGACTGGACAAGATCGGCAGAGACGTGCGATCCGGCAAAGGCCCCATAGCCCGCTCCCATAAAATAGAGCCAGAAAGCGAAAATCTTTATCCATTCTTCGTAGCCGTAGAGGTCCATTTCAAGAATATAGCGCATGATCGTAGCAGCGCTGATGATCAGCGCCAGCAACATTGCCATGACAAAACAGATTATCGCAAAAGACCTGATAACGACCTTATCAAAGGGATTCGTGGCAACCCTTACGGTCGAGATCAGGTCCTCATTTTCATTGTCTTCTACAAAATTACATTGTGCCTGCGTCATTCATTAGGCTCCTTTCAAAAAAGAGAACCCCGAGGGGGAGGAGTTCCTCCCCCTCTTTAGGATTCCCGGGATGTTGCCTGTAAAAACAGTTTGTCTTATTTACCAAGGTGTTTGACGAATTCCTTCATCAGTTCTTCTGTCATACCGCGCTTTCCGAGTTCGGTCCATGTTGTGATGCATGCTTCTTTTATCGGCTTGAGTTCAGCTTCTGTGTACTTGAATACCTTAATGCCCTTCTTCTCCATGAGGTCCATATATTTATTGTCCTCAGCTTTGGCGTTGTCTATGGAGAGAAGCGTGTATTTCTTTGCCACTTCTTCGAATACTTTCTGATCCTCAGCGGTGAGCTTTTTCCATGACTTGTCGCTCACCATGATCGCCAGGTACTCCATTGAGTAGTTCGTATGGTACCAATATTTCAGGACGTCGCCAAGTATGGTGTATGCTGCGGCGACCGGATAGCCGTCAACTGCGTCGCAGACTCCTGTCTGCATCGACTGATAGACATCCGAATAGGGAATGGTGATCGGACGGAAGCCCATTGCCTTTGCTCCGAGCGTGTAGACATCCATATTCGGAACTCTTGTAAGAACACCCTTGTCGACCTTCGGGTTGAGAGGTTCCTTGAGGGGCTTAGTGGAACCGATTCCGATCATTCCTTCGATATAGGATCCGATCAGCCTTACTCCGAGGGCTGAGCTCAGTTCATTCAGTTTGTTGGGCAGCCATGCACCGGGGACAAAAACTTTCTTTGCATCATCGTAGCCGCTGACGTAGCCGTTGATGTAAACAAGTTCGAGGCGGGGATCGAACTCACTGGCAATGGACATAAGCGACATATCAACGGTTCCGCGGATCATCTCTTCCATGACCAGCGAATAGTTGCCAAGCTGATTTGCCGGATAAACCTTGATCTCCACTCGACCGTTCGTTTTCTGCGCGATCTCTTTGGCCATATCGTTCATGGTCATTGTCGCCATGTGGTCGGGGGGCGACTGTCCCGCGAAGCGGAATACAAGCGGGGCTGCCGTTGCCGGGCTTACAAGTGCTGCAAAAAGAAACACTACCGCTAAGATCATCGCAAATTTCCTCATCAAAAAACTCTCCCTTCAAATTTTCCATGTTAATGGATAATGGCTTTTGATGCTGTCAGATGATGCAAGACCTTAATTAAACTATCGTTAAAAAATATTTTCCGGCGGGAACCTCCTTTCCTGAAAAACTGATATTAATTGAAATATTTAGAAATCTAATATTTCAAAATCACTCGTACGACATGCTGGGACAATTAAGTGAAAATACTTAGAATCACGGGAACAAATTACATCAAGTTGTCTTTTTAGTCAATCATGTAAAGAGATATCCCTGATCTCTGATATATCTGTCCCCAAGCCAAACACATTCTAAATTTAATGAAAAGAAGGCGCTTCAGACATCTTGATATAGCATTCACAAACATTTTTTAAGACTAGCGAAAGAAATCTCCTTTTAACTTAGATTAACATTTCAGTAAAAAACTACAGCGCCAATCAAACCATAAATTATAAGCAGTATCGGGGGATACTTTTTAAAAAAACGGGAGTTTTTTATCAAAAGCAGCGCGACAAAATACATCATCAGCGATGCATATCCGTTGTCTACAGTAGATTTTAGCGGAGAGATGATAGAGAGGACCAGCAATCCCGAAACTATCGGTCTAAGAAGCTCTTTAAATTTTTTGCTTTTATTGGTTCCGATTTTTTTTAAAATGAACAGCATGGCGCACAAAATTAAAACTGGCACGACAACTATGGATAACGTCGAAACGATAGACCCAGGAACGCCGCCCTGCTGAAATCCCACGAAAGTCGCGGCATTTATCGCAATAGGGCCGGGAGTGACCTGTGAGAGCGCCAGGACCTGTACAAATTGAGAAGGTGTGAGCCAACCCGTAGACTTGACCAGCTGATATTCGATCAACGGAAGGGTAGACAATCCTCCGCCAAAGGCTCCTGCTGCTATTTGTGCAAATGAGAGAGCGAGTTCCGCCAGCACGTTCATCTGTCAGCCATACCTTCCTTTATCGTCTGAACAAAAAAGACGGTCAGCATCGAGACAAGGGGATTCATTTCAAAAATTCCGATCAGAGCCGCCACCATAATAAAAGGGATTACGTTCCACCATGCCGCAGAGAGGGTCGACCGCACATTGTCAAAGACCACAAGCGTTATTATCGCACCGGTTCCGGCCAGGACTCCTTTGAAAAAGCCCTGTACCGCAGAATTTGCGGAGTATTTAAGGATAACGGGGGAGAGTAAAAGAATGATAAAAAAGGGAGGGAGGACCGCACCGGCTACAGCAGCGAGGCTTCCTTTGAATCCTTTGTAATGGCGCCCCAAAAGCCAGGCTATCGAAATGGCGAGAGGTCCCGGTACAGACGCGGCAAGGCTGACCATGTCGGCAAATTCCTCCTCGGAGATCTCCTCTCTGTCGGCGATTTCAAGCCCGACCATTCCGATAATTACAATGCCTCCCCCAAAGGTGACGGAGCTGATTCTTAAAAAAAGCAAAAAAAGTTGCAATAAAGTCATTTCAAGCCTCTCGATCGGACAAAAGGATCATCGTAATTTTCTCATCATCTTTAAATGATAATTGATAAGGAGGAAAAAAGAAAACATCGTGTGCTCCGGATGGAATATCCCGTGCTTTGAGCTAGAATGTGATAAAAATCGAAATCCCCGGAGGAATGTTCAATGAGAAAATTTCTGCCGACCATCGTTTGTGCGATCATATTGTTAACGTCAGGCCCGGGATCGACAGAGGGCTTTCAGGAAGGAGCTCTCGCCGGGACCATAGGCGAATCCTTGATCTCTATTTTCAAGCCGAAAGAGATCAAGGTAAAGGTAAGGCGCCGTGCCCCTGAAGTTTGGATAGAAGCCAGCGGATGCGAGACAAGCGGAGTAGGTATAGAGCGGATAAGGTTATTGGCCGAGCTGTACGAAGATATCGGGGATGAAAAAATAAGTGATGATCCCTCCCAATTAGCGCAAATTATCAAAAATTCGGTCGGTGAGATCATTCTTTCTGAAAAAGATGTAAACGAATACTTTCGTAAAAGTGCGAATCCCGACGGGTTTTCCGACCTCCGATTCGATTTTCAAAAGGACGGTTTTACAGCGAAAGGAAAATTTAAAACGAAAATAATCTTTGAGGTTGAACTTCCTCTTACCGCCGACGGCATACTGGCTCTTCGAGACAACGGGGTCTACCTTGAAAATACGGTCATCAAGATAGAGGGGATAACGCAGCCTCAAGTCGTTACAGAGATGATCCTTTCCAAAATAAACCCCCTCCTCGAGTTCAAAGCCATTCCCTTCCCCGTCATGTTTACTGAAATAACAATGAACGATACATCCGCTATTTTGACCGGTTCGCCTAAGATATTTAAGGAAGGCTCAATTTGGAAATGGAATAAAAATTAAAATGCTAAAAATGTTACTTACGCACGAATCACCCTCCAGTCTTTATTCTTATGGTCAAGTAAAGTCTATTCTTATACACTTTTTAAAAGGCATATAGTTAGCAATATATTGACCATACTTTGATAAAAACGTAGAAACGATCTGCCCGGACCCTATGGCACAGGTCGTTCCCGATGAATTGTTATTTTCAGAATTATTACCTACATACACACATTTTCTTTCCACAACGTGTGGACAACCCGCAGATTCGGTCGTATTTTCTGCGCTCATCGTGCTTGTACTTGATAATCACAAACTCACAGACTGAAAGATTTTGTGCCCAAAACAGCTATTTGTTTACTGGACAGCATCAAAATATCCACAAAAAGAATATTTTGTGGATATTTATTCACGATTGCAATTACTGTATGGTCAAGGATCGTCTAATTATTTTAAGTTTGTTACATTTCCCGCTTGCGCTTTATCACAGGCGCTATTCCAAATCCACAAAACCCGAACATCATTATGTGGATATGTGTATATTTTCTGTGGATTTAATTATATCTTTCTTTTATCCTTTTTTTGCAAGACCTTCGTGTTACAATTATCCGAACAGGATTTCTTCGTATTTTCAGTCTCCCGGGGTGAAAAGTTAATGACCAAAGATATTGATATATTGTGGAGCGAATTTAAAAATCATTGTGTCGATACGATCTCCGGCTCCGATAACGCGGTCAGAACCTATCTTGATACGTGTCTGCCTGTCTCTATGGATGACGGGGTGCTTGTATTGGATGTTCCCACCCCGTTTGCTAAGGAACAGATCAAGTCCAGGTTTTTACAAATGATGAACAATCTCCTATTGGAGACGGGGTTCGGTACAAATATTGAGATCGAGGTCAGCCAGGATATAAAAGAAGACACAGGAGCGGCCGGAAGAGCTGTTGCGGCTGCAGTTCCTGCAAGGATTTCCCTGAGTAGGAACGGTCTTAATCCAAACTATGTCTTTTCTTCTTTCGTTGTGGGAAAGTCGAACAGGCTGCCTCACGCTGCATGTCTCGCCGTCGCTGATTCCCCTGGGATCGCCTACAACCCCCTGTTTATTTGGGGAAAGGTTGGTTTGGGAAAGACACATTTGATGCATGCGATAGGTCATCATATAGAAAAAACTCAGCCTAACACAAAGGTGCTCTATGTCAGCGCAGAAAAATTTACCAACGACCTAATCACCTCCATAAGAAACAATACAAACAATGAGTTCAGATCTCGCTACAGAGAGCTGGATGTTCTTATGATAGACGACATACAGTTTATTGCAGGCAAAGAACAAACACAGGAGGAAGTATTCCATACCTTCAATGCCCTGCATAACTCTAAAAAACAGGTCATCATAAGCTCAGATAGGCCTCCCAGAGATATTCAGAGCGTTGAAGACAGGCTTGTCTCTCGTTTTGAGTGGGGACTCGTTACCGATATTCAGCCCCCCGATCTTGAGACTCGTGTCGCAATATTGCAGAAAAAAGCGGAGATGAAGAATTATACTATCCCCGATGAAATCGTACTATTTATCGCCCAAAACATCCCCAGCAACATCAGAGAACTGGAGGGAGCGCTAAACAGGGTTGTGGCATGTTCTGAATTTAATTCTGATCCCATGACCATGGAGAACGTCTCTCTCTGGTTAAAGGACTTGCTTCACGATACTCGCTCAGGTCCGGTAAACATCGGTCTTATTCAGCAAATGGTTGCAGAAACCTTTGGTATTTCGATAGAAGATCTTATTTCTCCGAAGAGGACTGCGGATCTTGCTTTAGCAAGACAGGTGGCAATGTATCTCGCAAGAAACAAAACCGGGGAGAGTCTTCAGCAGATAGGATTTGCTTTCAACAGAAAAGACCATACGACGGTGATCCATGCCTGTAAAAAAATTGAGGAACTTCTTAAAAACGATCTTAGAGTACGTTCTTTTGTGGATAATATTGTAAGCAAGCTGTAGATTTGATATTTTATTCGGTGTATATTTTTGCGAGTAACTGATGAAAGCCATTTTCTAATTCTTTTTTTGTGGGAACTGTGGATAAAAAATACTTCGATTTAATTTTTTATCCACACTAAAAAACCGGAGCAGATCTGTATAAAATGATGTTTTCAACATATCCACTGTACCTACTATAGCTACTACTTGTTTTTAATAATACTTATAAGTAAATGCAGGAGGTCATCTCAATGAAACTTACGATAAACAAAAAATCATTCCTCCAAAGCTGGGGGTTGGCAGAAAGAAGCGCCTCAAGCTCAAGCTCCATGAGCATTCTTTCATCTGTTATGATCAAAGCGGCATCCGATGAGATAACCTTGCATGCTACAGATATCAGGACATCGATAATATGCAGTGCTTCCGGGGTTACGGTAATGGAACCGGGCGAGGCTGTTTTTCCTGTAAAAATCGTCAGTGACCTCTTTAAAAAGGCGCCGGGTGAAGAATTTATACTTTCTGTTTCTGATGGCAAGGTGATATTGAAAGCTGGAAAGAGCAAATATAATTTCAGCACTTATCCCGTCAGAGAATTTCCAACGCTTCCGACCTCGGCAGAAGCTGTCCTCTTTTGTAGGTTGACGGTTGCAGAACTGGCCGAAGTCATAGAGGAGGGAACCTTGGCCGCATCCTCCGGAGAAGAGTTTCCTCTATACCTATCTTCTGCGAATTTTCAAGTGAGTGATAATGTTCTCAGTATAATATCTACCGACACAAGAAGACTTGCTCTCTCTTCAGTTCCGGTTACAGGCAGTGTTGATAAGGACAATGCGCTTTTACCGATGAAAGGGGTACGGGAACTTCAAAGGATATTGGGATCTCTGGATCCCTCTCTCACTGTGGAGATACTCTTTGACGATGCACAGTTTTATTTTAAGACAGAAAATGTTGAATTTACTGTAAGAAGGGTGGAATCACATTTCCCCGCTTACGAGAGAATCCTTCCTAAGACACACACCACAACCGTTTTGCTGGACAGGGCGGAGCTGATTTCTGCCCTTGAGAGGGTTGACGTAATAGTAAAGGACTATAACAGGATGGTCATCTTGGATATAGCGAAAGAAGATAAATTCGTAATGAGGGGCCGTGCCCCGGATTTTGGTAATGCCAAGGAAGAGATGGTAGCCCAGATCGAGGGTGATGATATAAAAATAGCCGTTAATTCCAAGTTTTTTATGGAGCCATTAAAGGTATTGAGAGAACCGTTGGTAAGACTCTCATTCAGCGGTTCTGCCGGCCATATGGTGATAAGAAGAGCGGACGGAGAGAAATTTATATGTCTGATAGCTCCTATAAACCTAACTGAGGACGAGCTGAATATGGCTGATCCCGAGCGGGAATTCGGAGATGGGATTTAGCAGGGTAAGATTCAACAATTTTAGAAATATCGAGCCCCGGGAGATGAAATGGTCCCCGGGGCTGAATTTACTTACAGGTGCTAACGGATCTGGAAAGACAAATATTCTTGAAGGAATAAATATCATTTCTGGTTGGGGACCCCTGGAGAGGGGTACTAAATTCTCGTCGCTTCCCACTTGGCACAGCGGGTCGTCTGAGGTGCAGCTTACGGGTCAGCTTGATGGATCGGGCGGCGAAATTATCAGGGTCAAAATTGCCTCCCGCTATACGCTAAAACTGGATGATAAAAGCATAACAGCTACCGACTTGAGATGGAGGGTACCCGTACTTACCTTTCTTCCGAACGATATGTCTTTGATAGAAGGGTCGGCCTCTTTTCGCAGAAGGCTGATCGATATGGTGCTTGCACTTATAGTTCCTGCCTATGCTTTGAGACTTAATGACTACAGGCGGGGGATAAGACAAAAGGCAGTTATTCTCCGAAGATGCGGCAACACGGATATAATAGACAGAGCGCTCCTTCCGTTAGCCTCATGGATCTGGAAAATGAGAGAAGAGGCTGTAGCTCTTATCTCTTCGTGTATAGGAGATACGAACTGTCTGTTGCCGGTTCCGGTCAAAATGTGCCTTATCAGGGGCGGTGCGTGCAAATCTGGCACATCAGAGGAAGATTTCAGGTATCTGTTGATAATCAACAGGACAAAAGAGGAAAATTATAAGGTGCCGATAGTGGGCCCTCACCGTGATGATATTCTGCTAACAACGGAGGGTATTCCGGCTGCAGTGTCGCTCAGCAGGGGTTTCCGGCGCAGGGTTGCGATCGCCCTGATCCTGGCTGCGTCTGAGGGAGTAAGGAGAAAACTGGGTAAATCACCTGTACTTTTGCTTGATGAAATAACCGCTGAGCTTGACCCGAAGGGAAGGGAAATACTTTTTCAGGCATTGAAAGAGAGAAACGCTCAAGTTTTTGCTTCGACCGCTGAACCGCCTGTAGAAAAATTTCCTGGAATGGTACACAAAGTGGATTCAGGAAGAGTTGAGATGCTTTATGATAATGAATGAAAAATATGATGTAATCGTTGTCGGAGGAGGTCATGCAGGCTGCGAGGCAGCGCTTTCGTCGGCGCGCATGGGTGCAAAGACCCTGATGTTGAACCTTTATTTAGACAACACGGCAATGATGCCCTGCAATCCTTCAGTGGGCGGGCCGGCCAAAGGTCATCTGGTGAGAGAGGTCGATGCACTTGGTGGCGAAATGGCTAAAGCGGCCGATTGCGCCGCTATCCATATCAGGTGGCTCAATACATCCAAAGGTCCGGCCGTAAGAACGTTACGGGTGCAATGTGATCCGGCAAGATATTCGAACTACTACAGAACCGCTATTCTTACCTGTCCCAACCTTGTGCTGCACCAGGCCATGGTCACGGATATTCTTTCGGATGGCAAGAGTGTTATCGGAGTAAAAATACGCACGGGAGAGAGTTTTTACTCGGAGAATGTGATTGTTGCGGCGGGAACCTATCTTGCGGCCCGCGTCCATATAGGATTGATATCCCATAAGTCCGGCCCCTTGGGAATGGTCTCTTCATCCGATCTCTCGAGGAGCATCTCAAAAACTGGCCTCAGGACCGGAAGGCTCAGGACCGATACATCCCCCAGACTGCTTGCCGATACAGTCGACTGGAGCCTGCTTGACTGCCAGAAAAGCATACCCGAACCACAGGCCTTCTCTCATTTCGGAGAGAAAAAAACATATGACATTATAACGTGCGGCCTTACAAGGACCAATGAAAAAACACACGAAACAATGCGAAAATATTTTGACAGATCCCCTCTTTTTCAGGGTTCCCTGAGCTCAGAAGGGCCAAGATACTGTCCTTCGATAGACGATAAGGTGATGAAGTTTCCAGATCGGCAGAGCCACCCAGTCTTTCTCGAACCTGTGAGCCCGGAAGGAAGAGAGGTGTATATGCAAAATTTTTCAACCTCCATGTGTCTTGAGGCTCAGCTTGAGAGTGTAAGGACTCTAAGAGGCTGTGAAACCGCCCATATTCTCAGGCCCGGCTACGCGATAGAGTATGATTATGTTGATCCAACCCAGCTGAACCCATGGCTTGAGACCAAAGATATCGCCGGCCTGTTTTTGGCCGGGCAGATAAATGGTACATCGGGATACGAGGAGGCAGCTGCTCAGGGACTTGTCGCAGGGATAAATGCGGCACTCAGGGCAAGGGGCGGCAGACCATTGGTCTTGGGGCGAGATCAGGCGTACATAGGCGTGCTTATAGATGATATCGTGACGAAGGGAACGACGGAACCTTACAGAATGCTTACAAGCAGGTGTGAGTACAGGCTTCTGCTCCGTCATGATAATGCTGAAGACAGGCTGTCCCCCCTGGGAAGAGAGTTGGGGTTGCTTGGAAAAGAAGAATGGTCGATCATCCGTAAAAGACAAAAGGATATCGAACAGGAGATCGGCAGGCTGCGCATAATGAAGATATCGCCTTCCGAAAAAAACAACCTAACCCTGCGGGGCACAGGTTCTTCTCCTCTAAGTGAAGGTATTGCGGCCATTGACCTTTTAAAAAGACCGGAGATAAATTGGGATACGTTATCTGAGATTACAGAGAGCAAACTTGACGGCGAGCTGGGCGAGAAAATATCCGTATCTGTTAAATACGGAGGTTACATTGACAGGCAAAATCGCCAGGTAGAAAAATTCCGAAAGATGGAGCAGCTCAAATTTCCCGAAGGTCTTGATTTTTCGGAGGTGACCGGTCTGTCTGCAGAGGGAAGAGAGAAATTGATAAAAATAATGCCCCGCAATCTGGGACATGCCTCCAGGATCTCGGGAATACCCCCTACGGACATACAGCTGCTGTGGGCCTTTATGGAACAGAGAAGAAGGTCTAAAAGGGTGCCTGAGGATGAATGAGCCTAAAAAAACCGCCGATATCCTGACCGGGAGCATCAAGTCCGGCCTAAAGATCTGTCTGAAGCTTGCTGAACTTGAAAAAACGTGGCATAGAGTGGTTGGCAGTGCGGCAGCTAAAAGGAGTATGCCGGTCTCATGCGAGATATCGGAAGAAAAAGGCCTTGATCTGGTCATCCACGCCGATTCGCCGGACGTACTTCCTGCACTGAGGTCGAGGAGAACGGTCATAGCCAGGTCAGTCGGAGAGTTTATGGGGATCGATACAATAAATATCGCGATCAAGGTAGGGAAAGTAAAAAGACGGTCCGAAGCAAAAGAACCTGAACCGGCTTATCTCAGAAGGGCGCCTGTTCCGATAATTCAAGAGATACTCGACAGAAATAGGGAAGAGCTTCAAGGGATAGCGGAAGACGATGAACTGACAGAGAGCATAGCAAGGGTGAAATCCCTGCTGGAGAGAAAAAACAGGAGAAAATAAAAAGATTCGGTTATCCGATATGCAGTAAAAATGCGGATTGAACCGCATAATCAACTGAGATATAAGAGATGTGACATCAATACAAACAGTTAAAAATATAATAAAAGGGGGTATTTTTAATGAAACTCGGCGATTTGATTCAAAGCGGAGATTTTAAAGGAGAAAAACACGTACCGGTGATCGAGGCTCCCGAGAAAGTCAAGGCGGGGGAAGCTTTTGAGGTCTGCCTTTCCGTAGGAAAAGAGATCCCCCACCCGAACAAGCCCGACCATTTTATCAGTTGGATACAGCTGTTTTTTAAGCCGGAGGGCGGCAAGTTCGTGGTTGAACTTGCGAAATTTGATTATGTATCGCACGGAGCATCGGTAGATCCATCGTCCCAGGGACCTGCTTTTACTGAACCCGTCAGCTCTGTAACGGTGAAATTGACGAAGCCGGGGACATTTATAGTCCAAAGCTACTGTAACATCCATGGACTCTGGGAATCGTCCAAGGCAATAGAGGTCGAATAACCG
>CAYZYF010000003.1:0-22504 GCA_964482015.1 uncultured Synergistaceae bacterium | reverse complement strand
TTTTTTCTATGCTTCATTTTTTAATGACATCTTCCCTCGGAAGGGTGATTAAAAAACATATAAGAAAATAAAGGCAGCCTCATAATTTTTTGGGGATTTCGATATAGAATATGACCGACAGGAGGAACCCGGACAAGAAACACTAACATTTATATAAAATTATATATAAAAGAAAGCAATTTTTCGAACGTTATCCACTTTTTTGTTAGGCCTAAAGGTGATGGATGCAACAACTTAGGCGTTATAAATAGACTTGGTCACAAAAATATCCACAGATAGTGGATAACTTGGATGTTAGGGGAGGTGGTGTGATGCGAAAGAGCTTTTATCTCGGGGTGACACGAATGACGACAATGATCAGACTGTCTGTTTTTATAGTTATTTTTTTATTGCTGCTCAATTGTTTAAGTGCCGAGGCCTCAAAGCCTCTGGTCGTCATTGATGATCTTCAGAGAAAAGTAGAACTTCAGCGTCCGGCCGTAAGGATAATTTCTCTGTCCGATTCACACACTGAAAACATGGTCGCCATAAGGGCAACCAAACAGCTCGTCGGAGTCAACTTTTCGGCCGATCCAAAATGGGTCAATAAAAATATTCCCAGGCTTTCCAGGCTTCCGTCGTTAGAACAGATAACGGGACTGAAACCTGATTTGGTCTTGCTCGATGCCGACTGGAGCAAGGCTAACGTGCCCTTTCTAAGGGATCTGGACAGGGCAGGTATCAAGTATGCGGCTATAAAAAGACCTAAATGGGCGGTATTGTCGGAGTATCTGGAAAAATTGGGTGTGCTGTCGGGCAGGTCAAAAGAAGCTGCCCAGACGTTGCTCTTAGCGGAAAAGTCTATTTACAAAAGTGAGATCAGATCCGCTAAAACGGAAAAACTGAGGGTTTTTGTGGTTGCAGGTGCCGATTTCTCCACCTGTGCCCACGACTCGTGGGGTGCCAGACTTGTCACGGCGGCAGGAGCGAAGATAGTCACCGATGTAAAAGGCACTCTCCTCAGCGGTTTTCCAAGATACATATTTTATGGACCGCAGAAACTGGCAGGAAACTCTAAAAATATTGACTTGATCATTACTTTGAACAACTTGAACAGAGGTGCTGCTTCGGTTTCTAAGGAAGCTATACTGTCGGATCTGCGCTTTAGAGATATGCCGGCCATAAAAAATAAAATGGTGCGCGAGATGGATGAATCCGATCTCATGCTGCCCTCCCTGATCAGGCTGGATGCCTCTTTATTTAAGTGCTGGCAGCTGGTAAGCGGTAAAAACAGATAATAAGGGTACCCACCAGTTTTTTATTTGCATCTTTTGACTATCGCTGCGCCGAGAATCAATTTACCCTCTCCCGTATTAACTATGCTGTGAGACCTGCCCAGTCTGCAGAGAAATATATCACCGGGCGACGCGGGGTGCCCTTTTCCCTCCTCGTTATAAAGTCCCGTTCCTGACATTATAAAGTAGACCTCTTCTGTGTCTTCGTGAATGTGGTAGCCCACTGAAGCCCCGGGTTCGAGTTCCAGCCTGGTCGCCATGACAAAGGCTCCGTCCCCGTCCGGAATGTTTACGGGAAAGGTATCTCCTTCACCCAATCCGCATCCGCCAAGCTTGTCCCTTCTGAGCGGTTCCTGAGAGTTCTTTAGAGTCATTCGGTCTTCCTCCTGTGTCGAATAGTTGAAGGCTGCTGTTCATATGATTTTATACGATACAGGTGTTTGTGATGAGAGAAAAGTTAAATTAGGATGGCTTAAGCTGCGAATTTTCCGGAGATTGGCGACAGTTAAAGCGTAAGTTCGCATAGACTAATACTGATCAATGCTAGTGACCTCGGGTTCCTGCGTAGAGTGATCGTGAGCACGAAACACTATATGAGAGTCAGGTATAAAAGGCTGGCAATGAAAAGACGGTATTTAGAGTCAGGATGCAGCTTAAAGTCGGTTTCGCAGAGGATGTGCTGCATTACAGCTGTAGAATCATTAGGAAAACGATATTACGATGATTCCCGATATCGGTCTGTTTGACCGGCGTGATTCTGCGGTTATTTGCTAAACGCACGCTGAGATCTTGATCAAGGCTTCGGTGACCCTTGGCGATGTGCTCGGCTAAAAACTGAGATATGAAAAGAAGAGGGGCTGCTTTGGAGCAATGTGACCTGATACAAGTCGGCGTAAGACATTTGAGCGCCGTGAAAAAATCGAGAGGGGAGGCAGAGGCTATGAAATTGGAGGGGTTTGTTATAGATGGCTTCAGGCATTAAAAAATATGTTCAGCGCAACTAAAACAAGTACCGTGCCCCCGGCATATCCTGCGTAGGTGCCGATTTTTTCACCTAGCTTGCCTCCTCCTAAAGCTCCCAGGAAGGAGAGCAAAAACGTTGCCGCCCCTGCGGCAACAGAGAGCAGGAGCTCTGATCCTCCGGAGCTTTTAATGGAGAATCCTACTATAAGAGCATCGATCGACGTGGCTAGGGCCAAAACCAGAACGTTGAGCAAGGTTACTCCCATGCAATCACAGGTCCTATCCTTCTCAAGGTACGCTCCTCTCAGCATATTCATAGCCACAAGCATTATAAGGCCCGCTCCGATCAATGGGGCCCAGACGTCCAATAATCCAGTAACGCTGCCCGCGATCAAAGCTCCGACCATTGGCATTCCAAACTGCGCGGCCCCGAATGCCCCGCCCAGAACGGCAGCGTCGCGTCTTGTGAGGCCGTTGTGGCAAATACCCATACAGATCGAAACAGAGAAAGCGTCCATCGCAATTGAAACTGCAGTGGCCAAGGTACCGAGATCTGCGGTCACGACGCAATGACCCCATTTTTGATCTGAAAGGGAGTCGAAAGGCGAAGAACAAAGAGTAAAAAAACTCCGTAAAAAAGAAATATCATGGCATCGTTTGTGATACGATCCTTTCTTTTAGATTTTCCTTCGTTTAAATCCAACCGAGCCCCTCTCCTCTGTTGTATAATAGTCCTGAAAATGTACTGATTATACATCAACAACAAACGGGAGTGGTGGACAATTGAGTATACCGGCAGCCGAGCTTTGCTATCCGTATCCCGACGAACCCGAAGGAGCGTCAAACGCAAAAACTCCTTCTACAGAGAATAGACCCGAACACGCACGCAGAGAAACCATCAAGATCATAGCCGTCGGCGGCGGCGGCGGGAATGCCCTTAATCACATAATCAGCAAGGGCATAGATGGGGTGGATATCCTTGCGGTGAATACTGACATGAGAAGTCTTGACATGTCCCTGAGCCGAAATAAGATCGTTCTTGGCGAAAAGATCACCAAGGGGCTTGGGGCCGGGGCTCTGCCCCATATAGGAGAACAGGCTGCTAAGGAGTCGCTATTTGAGATCCGCGAATACCTGAAGGGCTCCGATATGGTCTATCTGACTGCCGGAATGGGCGGAGGCACCGGAACGGGAGCACTTCCGATCATTGCCCAGGCGGCAAAAGAGATGGGTATCCTTACAGTCGCAGTCGTGACAAAGCCTTTTATGTTTGAGGGGAGCAGAAGGATGCGCTATGCCGAAGAAGGCATAGCCAGGCTCCGCGGGTGTGTAGATGCGCTTATCGTTGTACCGAATGACAGGCTTCTGCAGATTTGCCGCAAAGAAACGCCTCTCAGCGAATCATTTTCCATGGTAGACGAGATACTTAGGCAGGCCGTGCAGGGTGTTACAGACCTCGTTACCCGCCCCGGAATGGTCAATGTCGACTTCGCCGACCTTAGGGCGGTCATGAAGCATGCCGGAACCGCCGTGATGGGCGTTGGCTGCGCAAAAGGAGAAAACAGGATCGAGAACGCGCTCAAAGAGGCACTCGAAAGCCCTCTAATGGAGTGTTCCATGCAGGGCGCTAAGGGAGTCCTCATGAACATAACCTGCGGAGATGATCTCGGTATATTTGAAATACAAGAGGCTGCGGCCTGTGTCGAAAGCATAATTTCTGAGGATGCGACTTTTGTCTGGGGCTGTGTTGAGGATCACGACCTTGAAGGCTGTGTGGAGATAGTAATAGTTGCCACGGGTTTTGAAGAGGGTGAAAGCCGATCCCGCTCCGCTGCTAAGGAGCAGGTAATTGCAGCCGATGCCCGGACTTTCCCGTCCCGTGGCTTGTATCGCACGGAAGGGTACGTTCCTGCGCGGGAAACGTCAGCCGAAAGAAGAGAAAAAGAGGATCAGGCTTTTGTGCCGGAGGCCCCCAGAGGTCCGTCATGGCTCGAACAAAAGGACGAAGCTGTCGAAGAGTCTGTCTCTTCCCAAAAGACTTCTTTTGATGATTTTGACGAACCTGCGTTTTTAAGGAAGAAAAGAATCGCTGCGGACCTGAAACAGGATGACTAGAATTTTCCTATCTGTCTTAGCGGATTAAGAAGACGCAGGTGCTGTGCCCTGCCTACATATTGCTTACCGGCCCAAACCGCGCCGCGGGGAAAACCTGCGGCGCGGTTTGGATTTGTGCGTCCGGATTCACCCAAAACACATTCTCATTAAAAATAATACTGAAATATCGCTATTCAACTGAACCATCGGACGCTCTCAAATGAGTACATCCGGTCATTTATTTGGCGGCCCAAATTAAAGGTTAGCTTTGATCAGCCTCTTCATACATATTTTATTATGGTTTTAAGAAGTAAGCCTTGTATTTGTAAGAGGAGATGCGTTTCAGGTGCTATAATTTGGCGGGGCTTGTTCTGAAGCGACGAAAGCGCCCCTATTACGGGAGGAATATGAATGTCTGTAAAATCCGGTCCGGAATTCGACCACGAGATATGCAACGACAGAATAAGGCCTATCGCGGAGGCTCTCATAGCAAAGTATGGAGAACTTCGCCATGTTGACCCGAATAAAATATTGTTCGTTGTGAATCACAAAAGCTCCGGGAGCAAAAGACAGATGACCCTTGCGAGGACTAGCAGGATACCCTCAAGATGGGTCGAGATACTTTATCAGCTCGGAGCCTGTTCATACCTTTACATTATTGAGTTTTACGCCAAGACAACGGAGGAGATGGATGATAGCCAGATCGTTGCGTTGGTCTATCGTGAGCTGAGAAGGATCGGCCCCGAGGGTGAGATCCTCATACCCGACGTTCACGATTGGTGGCAGATCCTTATGGGGCTGGGCAGAAAATGGTTCTACCCGGACAGCACTTGCCCGAACCTGCTTGATGACAACGTCGACTGGAAGAAACTTATGGGCCAGTACTACGAAAAAGCCGGGCCCGAAGAGTAAGGACTCGGCTTGCACCTAAAAAACAAAGCCCCGCACCGCGGGGCTTTGTGCTATCAGGCGCCCAGTTTGATACGTTCGTAACCCGGTTCGCCGTCCTTTTTGTTTGTTATCTCAAATATTTCAAGAATCGGCAGTTTTTTCCAGAGTTTTTCTTCCCCGGAAGAGTATATTATCTTAATGTCAGAGAGACCCAGGATACTTTCTCTTTTTATGTCAAGGTCCGCCTGCTCTCCGTTTTTTAGCGGACCATCTTTTAAGAGATTTTGGGACCAGACATCTCTCCCGCTTTGGGATAAAAAGATGGCTTTGATCTCAGATCCGGAGCTGTTAACAAATCCAAGAGGAATGTCTTTTCCCTCTTGCTGTTCCTCTGCCGGGGGCATAGTGGCACATACCTCCGCAAAAGCAGGCAGGATAAGAAAAAGAAGCGCAGCCGCCGCAAGGATCGATATTTTCTTCATAAGGCAACCCCTCCCTTTATTATTTTGTAATGTAATATTATTATGTTCAATAGGTAAAATGGCCGGTCTGGGTTATTATTTTGTGGGTGCTGCAGAGAGTGGTAAAGGTAGTATTTCCTCTTCAATTAAGGACGGGGTGATGGGCATGCTTTTTAAAACGCCGGAAAAGAATCTGCTTGGGATACTTTCGATTTTTACTCTGATTTTATTGTTTTTTTATGCTCTTCCTGCGACGGGGATCGGAGAAAAAGAATTTTTGATAAAAAGTTTCTCGCCTCAGGGGCAGGTTAGCGGAAGGATCGAGATCAAAGCAGTTTTTAACCGTGATGTCATCCCTGAAAGCAGGATAGGAAGGCCGCTTTCTGCTGACGAGCTGCCGTTTAAATTTCTACCGGCCATCGAGGGGACCGGAAAATGGGAGAATGCTTCGACCTTTGTCTACTACCCCAAAGCCGGCCTGCTGGAAAAAGCCACATCATTCACTGCGACCGCCAAAGCGGGGCTGAGAGATAAAGATGACCTTTATCTTTCGGGGAAGCAGTCTTTTCTTTTCAATACAGCCCCGCCCATGTTTATCGGCGCTAAACAGACAGATTTCGATATAGAACGCGGAACCGTGAGCTACGAACTGGAATTTTCAATTCCGATATTGCCTGCGAGGCTCAGGGGATATATCGATCTGAGTGCAGCTCCGGGAGGGCCAGCGGAGTTTCATGTAGCACAGGGACCGCCGTCAAGGAAGATAAGGATCAACGTGCTCATCCCGGAAGGCCCCCAAAATATGAAGCTTGAGATATCTGCCGGAATGCCCGCAGCTTCGGGAAATATGGGCCTGGCAAAAGGGATTTCTGTAAGCCTCAATATTTCTCAAAGTATGGAGATAAGGGATTCAAATGCCTATTCACGCATAAACAACGGAGAAATATATATTGAGACGACGGCTCCCGTCGATTTTTCCAAAGCCGGCGCGTTTATCGAGCTGAACCCGAAAAACAATTACACTCTCGAACCGAGAGACAGGGGCTTTGCGCTTGTCGGTTCGTTTGAACCGCAAGACAGGGTAAAACTAACGGTCAGGAAGGGTTTTCCCGCTATCGGCGGCAAACCTCTCAATGCCGAGTGGCAGAGGACATTCATTTTTCCGGAGAGAGAGCCGGAAATACGTTTCACAGCACCTGGAAGGATTCTTCCACCTTCGGGAAGCATGAGGATCCCGATAGAAACGGTAAACATAGATGCCGTTCAGATACTTGTCTGGAAACTATTTGAAAATAACATCCCGATCGGAATGAGAAGTCCTTGGTCGGAATACCCGATAGATCTCTCTTCAATGCTGGCAAACAAGGAATATAAGGTACAGGGCGGCCTTAACAAAAAAGTACGCAGCGCCTTGGATCTCAAACCGCTTATAGGAAGCGAGAAGGGGGTCTTCCTGCTGCTCGCGCAGAACAGCAGTGGAGAATGGACCGAAAGCAGACAGGTGGTCAATGTTACCGATATCGGCGTGACGGCCAAGACCGGCCCGAACTCCGCGCTTTTCTGGATCAATTCGGTAAGTACGGGAGAACCCATACAAGGGGCGGAAGTCACGCTCTGGTCGTGGTCGAACCAAGCTGCGGCCAGGGGCAGGACAGACAGGAAAGGCCTTTTGCAGCTAAGCTACAGCCCGGAAGGAGAGCTATATCCGGTGATGGCTACAGTCAGCAAGGATTCCGACACTGCCTTTATAAGATTTGACAATGGGCTGTATGGTGGGAAAGAGATATTTGATACTAACGGCGACCCCTGGATCTACAAGGGCTACGGCGCATACTGTTTCTCTCCCCGGGATATCTTCAGGCCTGATGAAAAAATTCCGCTTACAGCTGTTGTAAGGGATGCTCGGAATGCATTTTCCAAACCCTTCCCTGTAAATATGAAGATCTTCAATCCCAAAGGCGCCCTCACATTTTCCCATACAGAAACACTGACAAAAGAGGGGACCTTTTCAAAAGAATTTTACATACCTGGCGATGCTCCGACAGGAACATGGTCTGCGAGCCTTCATATCCCGGGAGAAGATGAACCTATCGGACGCAAAGAATTCTATGTTGAGGAATTCACCGCCCCAAGGCTCTTTGTGGAAACGGACGCCTCTTCTGATATGCTGATTGGCAGGGACTCCGCCAAGCTCTCGATCTTTTCGAGATATGTTTTCGGAAGTCCTGCTTCAAGTCTGCCCTGGGAGGCAGAAATGAGTATCGCGGAAAGAGAGTTCAGCCATAAGGACTGGAAGGGCTTTGTTTTCAGAGATTCTGAGAAAAAATTCCAGCCGGGATCCGAATATATAGGCTCAGGGAAACTTGATTCGGAGGGAAGGACTGAATTCACTCTGCCCGGCAGGGCATACATCGTTCCTTCCGCAGCGGACATACTTGTCGGGGCCTCAGTTTTTGAGGAAGGAGGCCGCAGGGTCACAAAAACCGCTGTTCTGAAATGGTATCCGTCTGGAACATTGATGGGCATAAAAATGCCGGAAGAGGTTTTATCTCCCGGAAGACCGATAAACTTTACGGTCGCAGCGGTGAGGCCAGACGGAACACCCGCATCGCCACAGACAATAAAATACTCCTTTTACAGGGTTGTTGAACAGAGGGTGATCTATCAAAAGGGCGGCAGAACAGAGACCCGTATACAGCAGGAACTGCTGTCCAAGGGAGAAGGGACCCTCAGGCTTTCTTCGGGCAAAGCATCAGGCAGCGTCCTGCCTTCAGAGGCAGGCAGATATTTGCTAAGGGCAGAGGATAAGTCCGGCGGATCGCGTGCCTCGCAGTATATTTATATCTATGGGGATGAAAGGACAGACCCTTATGTCGGTCCTGACATGCTTGGGATCGTAACCGACAGAGAGATATACGGGGCGGGAGAGAAAGCGGTTGTAAAGATCAGATCTCCATACAGCGGGAAACTTCTTATAGGGGTGGAAACGTTCAAGGTGGTACACAGCGCGGTGCATGACGTCAAAAAGGGGGAGACCGAAATATCTTTTAAAGTCACCGATGAAATGGCCCCCAATGCCCGGATCACAGCCCAGGTAATAACAGAAGGGAAAAACGGAGAGCGTTCAAGAGCCTATGGAATTGCCACGCTGTATCTTGATAACCGGGATAAGAAACTGGATGTGACAATAGATGACCCGGGGAGGATCAGGCCGGGAACAAATAATTTCAAGCTGACAGTCAGTGACATCAAGGGAAAGAGAAAGGAAGCGGATATTACGGTGATGCTGGTTGACGAGGCGATACTGCAGCTGACCGACTATAAGACTCCCGATCCGTGGAAACATTTTACTTCTAAGAGGATGCTTGGAGTCGAGACCTATGACATTTACGATTCGATAATCAAAACTGAGGATCCCTCTTCACCCCTGCTGAAGCCGGGCGGCGGCGGCCCTTCGGAGATGGCTTTAAAGAATTCGAACCTGAGTCCGATCCAGAGCAAAAGGTTCAAGATGCTATCGATCGTAAAAAAAGTACGTTCAAATTCAAAAGGAGAATGTGTTGTTTCATTGACAGTGCCGGAATTTGCAGGAAAGGCGAGATTGATGGCGGTTGCAGCCACGTCTGATGAATCAGGGGCGGCTGCTGCCGAAGTGGACATAAACAGAGAGGTCATAGTTGAACCCTCGCTTCCGAGGTTTCTGGCGCCGGGAGACAAGGCCGTTGTACCGTGTCAGGTATTCAACAGAAGCTCAAAGAGCATAAATGTCAGCCTCGACGCAAAAACAAGCGGTCCCCTTCAGATAAGAGGGACAAAAAACTTCAGCACCATGCTGAAACCGGACTCAGAGCACATCTTCCTTGTAAATTTTGAGGGTATCGGAACGGGGGCCGCAAGCGTTTCTTTTACAGCGAGGTGGAACAGTGAGGTTTTTACGACGGAGCTTGATATTCCGGTAAGGCCTGCCTCTCCTAAAATATCCGAAGGCTTCTCAGAGGCGGTGGAACCGGGAAAGTCAAAGGAAATAAAGATAACTGGAGATTGGATGAAAGGCACGCTTGACGGCACTGTCCTGCTTTCGGCATTGCCATCGGCGAACCTTCAGGATATTGTGCGCTTTCTGACGACATATCCGCACGGATGCATGGAACAGACTGTTTCATCGGCATGGCCCCTTCTCTTGCAGCGAGACCTTGCCGTTTCGCTCGACAGCTCCGCGGCAGATAGCGATTCTGTGAAAAACTCCCTTGAATTCAGGATACAGAAAATACTGGGACTCCAGAATTACGATGGAGGTTTTATAAAGTGGCAAGGCGAATCATGGTCCCAGCCCTGGGACAGCATATATGGAACACATTTTCTTACGGAAGCCGGGAAAAACGGCGTCAAGATCTCTGAGGAAAGGCTGAGCGAGGCGCTCCGGTATGTGAAAAGACAGCTTTCTGTAGAACCATTCGACGCAAATGATGAGAATCTCTGGCGGCGAACGCTCTCGAGAAGGGCATACGCCTCTTATGTGCTTGCCCTTGCAGGAGACCCCCCGCTTGGCTGGATGGAGAGCCTCAGAAGCAAAAAAGATCTGATGGACGCATCCGGCAGGCTTTTCCTCGCCGCGTCCTACGCTCTCTCGGGACAGAAAAGCGAGGCTGAAGAAATGCTTGGCAGGAAGACTGGCGCAATAAAAAGAGAGCCGGGCGGAAATGATAATTATGATTCGGATTTAAGAAATGAAGCCCTGGACCTTCTGGCGAGAGTACACATTGACCCTCTGAGTCCGGGGTCGGCGTCCTCGGCGTCTGATCTGCTCGGATCGATCAGGAAAGCGAGGTACCTGAATACCCAGGAAGGGTCATTTGCGCTGCTTGCTCTGTCAAAATTTTTCAGAGCCCAGTCGGCTCTCGGAGAACCGTCAGGGGAACTTTTTTCAGGCCGCGATTCTTTAGGGAAGGTCAGCTCAGAAAATAGGATGCTCTCAGTCCCTCTCGGAGGAAAGACTTCTTTCCGGATTACCAACAAAGGTTCCTCGCGGCTTTTTGTATCTTGGAGCGCCGAGGGCATCCCGCTTGTAAAAGTTAAAAACAGGGATAACGGCATAGAAGCCAGACTTTCAATGTCAGATCGCAATGGTAAGCCGGCCGGAAGGAAAATCGAGCGAGGCACCGCTCTTATCTCTAATATCGCGGTCACGCCCAAAGCGAAAGATCTCCGGAATGTAGTGGTCGTCATACCGCTTCCCGCAGGCATCGAGATCGAAAATGCAAGATACAGCACGGATGGAGAGGCTCTTCCTCCTTTCGTAAGAACGGAGTCAAGAGATGACAGGCTCATATTGTACATAGAGAGGCTGGAAAAAAAGCTGGACTGGAGTTTCATGCTCAGGGCGGTGACAGCCGGAGATTTTGATGTTCCGCAGATATTTGCGGAGTGTATGTACGAACCCGCGCTTTCAAGTGTAAGCGGAGGCGGCAGGATAGAGATCAGGTAGGACATCGGGCCCTTCCATCCTTTTGAAATGACGTATAGACAGAGCTTTACCTATATTATTAAAAAGGGTTTTCGTAAGATGCGTAGAATCTGGCCCTCGCTGGCTGTCATTGCCCTTGTTTTTTTGACAGCCGCCCTTTCTGTCCCTGTTGAAAAAATATCACAGTGGGACCGCTCAACGTTGGTTACGGACAGGCAGGGCGAGCCGCTCCGGGGTTATCTTTCAAAAAATGAAGAATGGTCCCTGCCCGTTCCTTTGGAAAAAATGGGAACATGGATGCCTAAAGTTACAGTCGCTCTTGAAGATAGATGGTTTTACTATCACCAAGGCATTGACGGGGTATCCCTCTTGAGAGCCGCCACCCAGAACGTTATGGCTAAAAAGGTGATATCCGGGGGCTCGACTATAACCACGCAGCTTGTAAGGCTTTCTGTAACAAGAAAAAGAACGCTTAGGAGCAAGGCGGTCGAATTTTGGCAGGCCGTACAGCTTGAAAGACTGATGACCAAAAAAGATATACTGGAGCTTTACCTCAATAAAGCCCCGTTCGGTTCCAACATCAGGGGCATTGAGGCGGCAGCCAGGACATGGTTCGGCAAACCTGCAAAAGAGCTGTCTCTTTCGGAGGCGGTAATACTGGCCGGATTGCTGCGAGGTCCCGCGTTTTACCGTCCTGACAGACATCCCGAACGAGTTCTTGCGTTGAGAGATCGTCTGCTTAACAGACTTGAGGAGCTGGGCATCGCTTCTTCAGGTGAGGTTCGAAGAGCGAAACAGGAGCCTATACCCTTAAAACGATTCCCGATCTCTTTTTCCTGTAGGGAGGCTTCAGCGCATGCCGTATCTCAGGGATCCTCTGCAGAACTGGGCGACAGATATGGACGAATAAGATCTTCCATAGACAGAAGAATGCAGAATATCGCCGAGCAGGAGCTCAGGCTGACCCTTTCAGGCCTTCCTGCCGAGATCACGGCAGCAGCTGTAATAGTTGAGAACGAGACCGGTCTGGTACGTGCCTATATTGGAAATATAAGGGGAGAGACGGAAGTCCGGGCGTCCTGGGTCGACTGCGGCAATGCCCCACGTTCACCTGGTTCGATGTTAAAGCCGTTTGCCTATGCTCTGGCTTTTGAATCAGGGATACTTACACCCTCGTCAATTCTCGCTGATACCCCAATGTCGATGGGACAAACGCCGCCCAGAAACTTTGACAGGCTTTACAGAGGTCCTGTTTCAGCAAGGACGGCCCTTGCTGACTCTCTGAACGTTCCTGCTGTGAGAGTTCTTAGGAATATTGCTCCCAACAGGCTCCTGGACCTTTTCAGGCGGCTGGGTTTCAGCCATTTCACGAAGGATGCCGGATGGTATGGAGATAGCCTCGTGCTGGGCGGGTGCGAGGTTACGCTTTTGGAGACGGCGGGAGCATACCGTACTCTGGCGGCCGGAGGGAAAACGGGGCCTATCAGCTGGATCGAGAAAGCTCCTTCGCCCCCAAAGAGAGAAGTGCTATCAGGCGGAGCCTCAGCTTTAACGATAGACATATTAAAAGATGAAAGGAGGCTGATACCTCTTTACCGTGAACTTTTCGGAGAAGAGGGAACTGTGATAGCCTTCAAGACCGGGACCTCGTACGGTTTGCGCGACGCATGGACGGCCGCTGTTACAAAGCTGTACACGATTGTCGTGTGGCTGGGGGATCCGACCGGCAAGCCCCACGAAGCGCTGGTCGGGATAAGGACAGCGGCGCCGCCGGCAGTACGAATGATGAGAAAAATAGCGCCTCCCGGCACAAAATGGTTTGAATACCCTCCTGAAGTGAAATGCGGGGATGTCTGCCCGCTTTCAGGTTCCCCACGCAATTCGTTCTGCCCGACGGGAGCATCAGGCCTCTTTATTGAGGGCATATCTTCAAGAGAGCCATGCGCGCTGCACGTTATGGGGGATAACGGCCCCGAGGTGCTCTGGCCTCCGGAGATCGGACTATTCCTCTCAGAGAGTGAAAGCGGTCAGAGTTTTTCGCGGATAGAAATAACATCACCCAAGAACAATGCGTCGTACATAATGGAAAGCGGCGGAGGAAAGATGATTTTTGACTCGAAGGGCGGCGAGGGAGAGGTTTTCTGGTTTGTTGACGGAGAGCTATGCCCTCCTGCAAAGGTCTTAGAAGAGGTCTGGTGGCAAATGAAAGAAGGCCGCCATAAGGTTACGGCGGCCGATGCCTTTGGCAATTCTTCATATGTATGGATGATCGTGACATCAGAAAACGAAAAAAGCCCTGAGGAAGATTTACCGATACTGGAAGAAGCTGAATAAAACAGCTGAGGATCTGATTTTTTCTGTCAGGTCTTCAGCATAGGGACGGGATTTCCGCCCCACTCAAGTCTTTGAAGCATGCCCCTTGAAAGCATCTCTTCGAGCGATGGGCCTATCTCTGTTTTTACTGAACATGGAACATAGAGGCTCATTTCAACGTTTTCCCCATATCTCGCCGTTACTTTGTCCTCGGGGAATCCCCATTTTCTTAAAACCGATGAGAGCGTTTTTGAAAATTCGTAGCCGCAATAGAGATCAAGCTGAAGATTGAGCTCCATCTCGACGGTTCCGGCCTCTCTCACCGCAAGCTCCGCAGCCTCGCCGTAAGCCTCTATAAGGCCCCTCACTCCAAGCTTTATCCCACCGAAATAGCGTGTGACGACAAGAAGTGTGTTTTGAAGAGAATATTTCTTCAGTGTCCCTAAAATAGGGCGCCCCGCTGTTCCGGCAGGTTCTCCTGCATCAGAACAGTGTTCGATCAGGTTCTCAGTCCCTATCCTGTATGCCCAGCAATGGTGATTGGCCTTGGGAAATATTTCGGGGAACTCCTTCATCTTTTCTATGGCCTGATCCGTATTTAAGACTATGCGCACGGACCCTATAAAACGTGATCTTTTTATAGAGAGTTCAACGTCGATCTCCTTAGCCGGCGCTATGAAAGAGTAGCTTTTTTCTATTTCGGCCACTTTTCCCTCAGCCTTTTCCATGTTGAGTTGAGCGCCTCTGAGACGACCCTGACTTCGCCCAGCACCGGCATGAAGTTAGTGTCACCGTTCCAGCGCGGCACCACATGCATATGAAGATGCTGATCGATCCCGGCCCCGGCGACTTTTCCGAGGTTCATCCCCAGGTTGAACCCGTGGGGGTTCATCACCTCTGTCAGGACTCTGTGCGATATCTGGCAGAGCGACATCATCTCCGCAAGCTCTGCGGCTGTCAGTCCCGGCATGTCTGCGGTATGACGGTATGGTACGATCATCAGGTGTCCGGGATTGTATGGGAATGCATTCAGTATCACAAAACATTCTTTTCCACGGTGGAGGATAAGGTTATTTTCATCGTCGTCCATCTCTGGAAATTCACAGAAGATACATCCGGGTTCCTTTTGTTCGTTGTCGTCCGAATTTGAGAGGATGTAAGCCATCCTCCAGGGAGCAAATATCCTGTTCTCCATAGTCGCGCACCGCCTTGTCTCCTCTGGTCTCTTTATATTATAGTGCTTTTTACATGGCAAATGTGATTACTTGTGGTATAAAAGTAAGCATCTCTATCGAAAATTACGAACGGGGGGAATATATATAGTGAAGATCCCAAGGTTCCATATTATGATACTTGTAATAGCGGCAGCGCTTATCTTTTCCTGCGGAACCTCCTCCTTCGCAGAGGAAAAAGCTCATGAGAGAAGGATCAGGCTCTCTGCAGAACTTGTAAGGGATATGACAGCGCAGGGTGACTCCGATAGTATGGCGGACGTGATAAAGTCGGGAAAAGGCGTCGCCATCTTTCCGGCGGTCACAAAAGCGGGATTGATGATCGGAGGACAGGTGGGAGAGGGCCTGGTCCTTCTCAGAAATTCGAACGGCACATGGAAAGGCCCCTCTTTTATGAGCCTGTCTGGCGCATCGATAGGGCTACAGATAGGGGCTCAATCTGTCGGGCTTGTCCTTGTCATAACCAATGAGGACGGACTTAGGGCTTTCACGGGAGGAAACAGCTTCAAGCTCGGAGCTGACGTTGCCATAGCGGCAGGTCCTGTCGGAAGGGATGCCTCTGCATCGACCGATTCGCGTGCTAAAGCGTCCATCTACAGCTACTCGATGTCAAAGGGACTCTTTGCCGGGATGACGTTTGAGGGTTCCGTACTCAATCAGAACAGGGATGCCAACAAAGCCTACTGGGGCAGGGATATGTCTGCTGCCGCAGCTCTAAAAAAACCGGCAAATGACAAGAGGATCAAAAATCTAACAGATAGCTTGAATGCACTGGTCAAAAAAGCTCCCAAGTGATAAAAAATTCCGGCTAATAGTGGCTCCGAACCACAAATATTGGCGAGCCAACGTTTTGATACGCTTTAATCGACACAACAAGAGCGGACCCTCTGATCAAGAAGGTCCGCTCTTATATTCCTTTAACGCCCCGCTCCGGTCCCTGCAGATGATCCGGACTTTCGCCGCCTTGTAACTGAAACTGCGATACTGGAATCTGGAACCTGTTGCTTTGTGGCTAGATTTCTGTAGATCGTAATAATCAATTGCCTAGGGCGGACGGGGCGTTTCCTGACTACAAGAATATACAGAAAACTAAGCTCTGTCAACAGTAGCGAGACTCGAATTACTGAAAGCGTCATACAATTAATGTAATATCACAGTAAATAAATAGAGATAACAGAGATGAAAAATTCCTTGACTAATCTAGAAAGGAGGAATATATTCCTAAAGTGTGCATATGCACGGAAAGGAAGGACGGAGTTGTCGAGGGTTGTCAAATCGAGAAGAGTCTGTCGTATACCGGAAAATCTGCGCTTTGTACCGGAGGGCAGCGCCGATGGGATAACGGCGCTCACTGTTGAGGAGATAGAATCGCTTCGCCTCTGTGATATGGAGTCGATGGAGCAGGATAAGGCTGCGGACCGGATGAACATATCAAGAGGGACCCTGCAAAGGATACTCTACTCCGCCCGAAGGAAAGTGGCGGAAGCCCTCTGTCGCGGCAGAGAAATCCACATAGACGGAGGACATTTTGTGCTGTCGGAGAGCCGTTGCCGGGACAAGAAAGAGTGCGGTATATGTCGATTCCGGCAAGAAAAAGTTGACCCATAACAAGGAGATGCGGAAAATGACCGAACAGGAAAATTGTACGAATGAGTGCGGAAGCTGCAAAGAGGATTGCTCGTCCAGACAAGAGGAGTTTGATTTTAGGGCGGACCTCAATCCGCTGAGCAGCGTAGATAAAGTGATCGGGGTCATAAGCGGAAAAGGGGGGGTAGGCAAATCTTTGGTCACCTCGCTCTTGGCCGTTCAAATGCAAAGAAGAGGGTATCAGGCCGCGATTCTAGATGCGGACATAACCGGGCCCTCGATACCCAAGATGTTCGGCCTTTCCGGCATGGCTAAAGCAAACGAAATGGGGCTTATTCCCGTTACAACATCGACCGGCATAGACGTTATGTCGATAAACCTTCTTATAGAGGATCAAACCGCCCCGGTAATATGGCGCGGCCCCGCCGTAGCCGAAGTGGTAAAGCAATTTTGGAGCGATGTGATCTGGACCGGTGTGGATTATATGTTTGTAGATATGCCCCCCGGAACCGGGGATGTGCCGCTCACTGTGTTCCAATCGCTGCCGGTGGACGGCATAATTATCGTTTCCTCGCCTCAGGAGCTTGTCTCGATGATAGTAGAAAAGGCGGTGCGTATGGCGGGGCAGATGAATATCCCCATACTGGGCATAGTCGAGAACATGAGCTCTGTTATCTGCCCGGATTGCGGCAAGGAGATCAAGGTATTCGGGGAGAGCAGGGTGAAGGAGACTGCTGAGAAGTACAGCATAGACTTTCTCGCAAGCATACCGATAAGCCCGGAAGTGTCCTCACTTTGCGATACCGGAGAAATAGAGAAGGGCAATTTTGGGTGGCTTAAGGCTGCCGCCGAAAAGATCGAAAAACTGTAGCAACAGTGGTCGGCCGGGGTCCCGTTATCCCGGCCGCAACCTTCATTGGCAGAGTTTGCAGTCCCCGCATCCCCCCGAGCTCCCCTCTTCGCAGGAAGAGCCTTCGTGATCGTGGGAGTGTCCCTCTTTCATATATTCGAATATTGGTCCATAGATAGAAAGAAGGGCGGCGGAGTTCGCAGAACAGCTCGCATTAGACGGATTGTCCGACGCACATGAGCCGTCACCGCAAAGTTGCACCGCTTTTTTCAGGCCTTCTATGTCTTTTGCCCCCTCTGTTATCGCACGCAGTATCATATTTTTTGTGGTGCCGGTATTGGCACAGACAACATAGCCCGCGGGAGCATCTCTCCAGAATTTTTCAAGCTTATCCAACTTATTGTCCCCCTTAATAGATTCTGTGGATCCATGTCAGATGTCGTCTGAGGACGACATTATCGGCACACGCAAGAGTTCTTTGAAGCCATATTTTTGGTACATAGCAGCCCCCATCTCCGTGGCCAGCAGAACCAGGGTCATCGAACGGCAGCGAGCTTGTTTTCTGAGTGAATCCATCAGCCTGACGGCAAGTCCTTGTCTTCTGGCTTCCGGCCTTGTCGCGAAATAATAAAGTCCGCCGGTTCCTTGCGAAAAATGAAGCAGTGCCGAACAAAGCGAAACTCCCTCTCTTTCCAGATAATACAGGTCATTTTCGCTTCGACTGTGAAGATACTTTACAAAAATAAGATATTCGTCCGGAACGGGCAGATCTCCTTCAAAGCCCGTCCATGCCGCCTCAGCCCACTTAATAACGTCACTTTCGTTTTTTACTGCCCTTACCCAAGGGTCGATCTTTTCAGATACCGTGAGATTCTCGATTGACATTGCAAGATACTCGGCCCTTACAGGCATATTTTTTCCCGCGAGTCCATCGAGGAGCGATGCTTTGGGGCCGGGGAGCTGAAGCGCAATGAAAGGCAGTTTTCGTGCCTCAAAAAAACCAAGTGTTTTCGAAATCTCCTCGTCCGAAGAACTGCTGTCAAAGAGAGCATAATTTTCGCCGGCGTATGGGAGCCCAGTAGCGAATGCCCCGGCACCGCGCCTCAGCCCCAGAGAACCGCCTTTTGGGGCTCCTCCAAGCATTTCGAGCGCAGAGAAAAAATTTTCACTAAAAATAAGTATGTCGTCCATCACAATGCCTCAACGTATATAATTTAGTAATACCCACAAATGTCGAACTAAGCCGTACCATTTTAACCAATAAAGGGGCGATTGAAAATGTCATCTCGAAAGCAGGGCAAAAAAATCACCTCGGGCGAGGGATTTGCCTTAGGGGCGGAAGAAAAATTCACCGTGACATTGGGTGATATTTTTGCCCCTGACGAAAACAGGCACACCGTAGACTTGGCAAAAGATCCCCCCTCTCTTGTCGATAAGCCTGACAAAGGGCTGTGCCGCCTGAAAGGGGTCACGGATATTGACAGGGTCGTTCTTCAGAGACAGAGAGCAGGCAGGGGAGGAAAGACAGTTACCTTGGTCATGATTCGAGACAGGGATATGTTTGATATTGCAAGTATAGCCAAAGAGATCAAAAAGGGGCTGGGATGCGGTGCTTACGTAGAGGGAGGCGATATCGTCCTGCAGGGCGATCTGCGGGAAAGAGCCGAAGAGTGGTTCCGCAAAAGGGGAGTAAGGGAGGTCGTTAAGGGCAATTGATCTACAATAGAGTGTTATATGATAGATCTTATTTGACTAATGACTGTGAAATTTCGGACCTTACCAGATTATGCCTCACACAAAAAGCTTGTATTATGTTTGCACTGCCCCATGATCTTTTATTTTCTGTCTACGAGCCATACCCCGTACAGTATCATTGCACCCCCGACAACAAGCCAGAGAGTAAACCGTTCTCCGATCAGAAAATAAGAAATTATGATCCCGGCAATCGGCTGAAAAAACTGGAATACGGCGACCCTTGCAACTGTGAAAATGGCGAGGGCTTTAAACCAGAACAGATACGCCATAGCGGAGGAGAATGCCCCGAGGAAGATCAACGCAAGCCACATCCCGGAAGTGAAATCCGGGATCACCGAAAAGTCGCTTCCGATGAGGCATGCGAAAAAAACTGATGAGATAAGAGCAAAAAAGAGCTCCCAGAAGATTACAAAGGTCGGAGAAAGGTCAGTTTTAAGAGTTTTTCTTGTAATTATAAGAAAGACCGCCCAGTTGAGTACGGAGAAGAGCATGATAAGGTCACCGACGCTGCCGAAATTTTCCGGGCCGGCTGCGGAGAGAGTCCCCCTTGCGACTACAAGCGCAACGCCCGATGCGGCGAGGGTCATCCCGAATATTCCACGGGTTGATATTTTTTCCCCGAGAAACAGCCTTCCCAGTATGGCTACAACTGCAGGTGTCGCGATCATCATCCAGTTGGAATTTGCCGCCCCGGCGGTTTTCAAAGCGTAGCTTTGGATCGCCTGATGAAAAAAGATGCCCTGGAAGCCGATAAAGAAGAATAGAATGGCCTCCTTTGATGTGGGCAAACGGAACGATTTTTCATATACCAGTCCAGCAAACAGCACGAGGACTCCCACAGCAAAGCGGAGGCAGATGATCACCATTGCCTCTGCCTGGATCAAAGCATATTTTGTGGAGGCGAAGCTGCCTCCCCAAATTGTCACGGCGGCCAAGATCATCAAGTGTCCGCAGAGCGAAGCTGTTTTGGTCGGTTTGATGGAGTGTTCGTTCGTTTTTTTCAAGGGCATGTTCCTTTTCTCCAAGGCGATATTTGCAACGGAGTGCTATCTTTTGTTAACTAGGTAAACGCCATATATTATCGTGATCCCTCCCAGAAAAAGCCATGCCGTAAAACGTTCCCCCAAAAGCAGGTATGCAATTACCGCTCCGGTGAAGGGCTGAAGAAATTGAAAAGCGATAATTCTTGAGACAGGGAGGACCGATAATCCATGGAACCAACAAAAATATGCCCCTGCGGATGCTCCGGCGCCTAAAAAGGCGAGGGCGCTCCACGTTCTTACGCTGAAGGAGGCGAGCGACGAGAGGTCACATCTGAAAATGAGTACTGCTATGGCAGCATATACGAATGCAAAGAACATCTCCCAAAAAAGCACAAAACTGTATGGCAGGTCGTCTTTCAGTACTTTTTTCGAAAAAACAAGAAATATTGCCCAGTTGAGCGATGAAAGAAGAATTAGAAAGTCTCCCATTGTACCTGGTGCCTCTGCGATAGCCGGCGCTCTTATCACGCCGAGCCTAAGTACTGTCATCACCCCTGCGGCAGAGATCAGAAGTCCTCCAAGGCCTCTTCTTGTTATTTTCTCCCTCAGAAAAACCCATCCCAGCAAAGCCACAAAGGCCGGGGTACAAATGATGATCCAGTTTGCGGCTGACGCACTGGCCGTTCGCATTGCGAAATTCTGAAGAGCGAGTACGAAGAAGATTCCTTGAAAACTCATTACTAAAAGAGGCGGCAATTCGTCTTTCGAAGGAAAGCGGAATGTCCGCTGAAGGCAGGTGCCTGCAAATAGAAACGGAATGGAGATCATAAGCCTCATGCAGAGAACTATCATCGGATGGGCCTGTTCAAGCGCGACTTTCATTCCGACGAAACTGGCGCTCCACATAGTTATAGCCGTGAGGATTATTAGGTAGTCCATTGGTTTGGCGATTTTCGCCGCTGTAAAATTTTTTTCGGGCATAAAGAGTTCTCTTCTTTCTGGAATGTCCGGAAAATAGGCAAAGGCCTGAATAAGGAGCTCTTCGGACGTGGTATTGAGCCAGAAGTAGTATAGACTATATCAATGGTGATGTGGACAGGAACTTGTCGTAAAATATATAGTGGACAACGAGGGTGTCTGCAGACGAATGACGGGAGCGGATGATGGCATGGATGACCGCACGGTAAAAAAGAAAATTATAAGGATGTATGCCGATGGCAAGGCCAAAAACTTTGCCGACGATATGGCAGCCGAGAAACGTATGATCCTGGAAGTTGACGGCCGCGCGGAGGCTGTCGTAATAATGACTCCCTGTGAAGAAGAACTCTGGGCGATCGGCAACCTGAGATGCAGACGAATGATAACAGATCTCAGCGACATAAAATCCATTGATATGGTGCGGGATAAAATCGTAGTTAAAAGGAGTATAAGAAGAGAGGGATGGCACATTGAGGTGAGATTTCTGCACACGGCCTCGGGTGCATTTCTGAGGGAAGAAAACAACGAGAATCCGTCTTGCCGCCTTCCCGTGGAGTGGCAGATGTCATTTGAAGCGATCATGTCCGGGCTGGATTGGATATCGGAAGCTCCGATCTACAGGCGGACCGGAGCTGTGCACGTCGCAGCTTTAGTATCACCGCTGGGAGAAAGGCTTTTCCGCACCGAGGATGTAGGTAGGCATAACGCAGTGGATAAAGCTGTAGGCTGGCTGATTAAGAACGCTGTTGCCCCCGGCGATGTTTCGCTCATAACATCCGGACGTCTGCCTGAGGACATGGTGCTCAAGTGTGTCGGTGCGGGCATACCGTTTATGACAAGCGTTTCAGCCGCGACTTCGGAGGGCGTAGAGACCGCGAGGCGCTGTAATATGACACTTATAGGATTTGGGCGAAATGGAAAATTCAACATTTACAGCGCGCCGGAGAGGATATGTCGCGCCGCTGATAAAAAAATGTCGGAGGGTGAGAGTATTGCTTGAAGATCTTTCCGCGCACGTACTTGACATAGCGGAGAACAGCGTAATTGCAAAGGGCACCGAGATCAAAGTGGAGATCTCGGAGGAACGCTCTAAGGACAGACTGACTTTTGTCGTTGAGGACAACGGCAGAGGAATGACCGAAGATTTTGTATCTAAAGTGACCGACCCATTTACAACCACAAGAACCACCAGAAGGGTCGGCATGGGACTCCCCTTTTTGAGACAATCCGCAGAACTGTGCGGAGGGGGGCTGGAGATCATCTCAGAACAGGGCAAAGGGACAAAAATCACTGCAACGTTCAGCATGAGCAGTATAGACAGACCTCCGCTGGGAGATATTCCGGCCACAATGATGACGCTGATAATGGGAGCCCCGGATGTCAATTGGCAATACAATCACAGAACGGATTCCGGAGAATTTATACTAGACTTGAAGGAGATAATCGACGTTCTCGGCGGTGATGGTGAGATGCTCCGTCTGCCGGAGGTGGGGCTCTGGCTTAGAGGTCATATAAAAGACGGATTGGACAATATCGGCTGGGAGGGCAAATCCGAATGAAGCTGACGACCCTGTGAGATAAACTCTTATAAATCAAAAGACAATGAGTTTTATAGCCCTTATTGATTAAGTCAATGAGCGGAGCTAACTTAAAAACTTG
>CAYZYF010000002.1:0-101395 GCA_964482015.1 uncultured Synergistaceae bacterium | reverse complement strand
AGCTTGTGACGTTCATCGCCGGAAGGACATCTCAAGTCGCAGGCGTTCTGGAGGTGGGCGTAAGCCCCGAAAATGAAGAGAGCATTTCCATCACTATCAAGATCGCGGTGAGCCTCGGTGATAAAAACCTCCTCAGCCTCGCGGCGCTGGTCAAAGAAAGGACTGCGGTCAGCGTGAGGTATTTCACCGGACTCAACGTCAAAACTGTAGATGTATTGATCACGGAGGTAATGGTATGACAGAAACGATCAAAATGATACCCAACCTTTCAGAAGAGGATAAAGTCAGGGCGCGTGAGATCCTTTGGGAGCAGGCGAAACAAGCCGCCCTTTCCTGCACAAGCTGTTCGCTCGCTAAAACAAGGAACAATGTCGTCTTTGGCGACGGTGACACTCACAGTTCATTGCTTTTTATCGGGGAAGGCCCCGGAGCGGATGAAGATGACCAGGGACTTCCCTTTGTTGGGAGGGCGGGGCAGCTCCTGACACAGATCCTTGCGGCGGCGGAGATCGACAGGAAAGATGTATATGTCACCAATATAATAAAATGCAGACCTCCGGAAAATAGGATCCCTTCGCCTGAAGAAATGATATATTGTGACCGTCACCTTCAGGCACAGATCATGCTCATCGACCCCGCACTTATAATACTTCTCGGAAATACGCCCACGAAATGGATATTGAAGACAGGCGAGGGCATCACGAAGATAAGGGGCAGATGGTTTGAGTGGAGAGGCAAGGCAGTTATGCCGATGTTTCACCCAAGCTACCTTTTGAGAAACGCCTCCTCGAAAGAAGGAAGTCCAAAACATCTTACCTGGATAGATATTCAGGAAGTAAAAAAGCAGTGGGATGCCTTCAGGGAAACAGGCAGCACAGACGGGATAACTTTTGGATAGGGCGGCAATGGAAATGAAAATACCGGTACATATCGGGATAATAATGGATGGAAACGGCCGATGGGCCAAATCGAAGGGACTTCCCAGAATATTCGGCCACAGAGAGGGAGTCAGGGCCGTAGAAAGAACCCTAAGGGCGGCTAAAGGGCTCGGCATAAAGTATGTCTCCCTCTACGCATTTTCGACGGAAAACTGGAAACGGCCCAAGGCGGAAGTGCTTGGTCTTATGGGGCTTCTCAAATACCACATGAGGCTGAAACTGGAGGAATTGAACAACGAAAAGGCAAGGCTAAGGTTCGCGGGCAAGATCTCGGAATTCTCCGATGACATACGTAAAATAATACGTGAAGCGGAGGAAAAGACAAAGGACAACTCAGATATGCAGCTGATAGTCTGTCTTAATTACGGAGGAAGACAGGAGATCCTCGATGCCGTAGACAGAATGCTGCAAGAAAATATTTCCGTTCCGGTAACTGAGGAGGTCTTTCGCCGGTATCTTTATCTGCCGGATGTGCCCGATCCGGACCTCATCATAAGGACAAGCGGCGAGCTCCGGATCAGCAACTTCTGGCTGTGGCAGGGCAGCTACAGCGAGTTCTACTTCACCGACAAATATTGGCCCGACTTTGACGGAGAAGATCTTGAAAAAGCGGTAGCCGACTATACCGGGAGGGAAAGAAGATATGGAAAGGCATAATAATTTTCGTTCGGCCGCCTCAGATTTGCCGCTTAGGTTTTTCAGCAGCATATTTATTGTTCTGGTCATTATAGGCGGCATCGTAAAGGGCGGTTATGTTTGGAATGCCGTGGTCTCGCTCATCGCTCTCCTCTCTCTTTGGGAGTTTTACAAGCTCCTTTCGGCAAAACATGACATATCTCCATGGCTGATCATGCTGGCGGGGGCGTTTATCCTCCTGGGAGCCTCTTTGGAGATGACTTTAACATCCATTCTCTGCTCAATTTCCTCTATAGTCTTTATAGCGCTTTTTATGGAAGTAGTACGTCGGCAGGTGAGCGGAGAGAGCTTTGCACTCGAAAATATGGGGGGTACTATCGTTGGAATAGCCTACGTTATACTGCCCTGGACCTTTATGATAATTATCCGTTCCAGAGAACTCGGGTCGCTGTTCCTTATTACCCTTTTTCTCTGCACCTGGAGCTGCGATGTCGCGGCATATCTGGTCGGGAGCCGGCTTGGCAAGACCCTTCTCTGTGAACGTATCAGCCCGAGAAAAACCTGGGAAGGATTCTTCGGCGGAGTGGCCGCCGGTCTCGTCTGCGGAGGGCTCCTGGCTTTGATTTTCTCCTTCCCGCCGCTTCCGCTCCTTCTTATGGGGCTGCTCTGCGGCGTTGCGGGCCAGCTCGGAGACCTCGGTGAGTCCGTCCTCAAGAGAGAGGCCGGCGTCAAGGACACTGGGGGGCTGATCCCGGGGCACGGCGGTTTTCTCGACAGGTTTGACAGTATCCTAATAAACGCTACCCTGGCGTTTGTGATCTTCGAGTTGATAGGCTGAGGATGCCGGAGATGATCAAAGTAGCGGTCATCGGCGCTACCGGGAGCGTCGGAGGTGCCGTGCTGGATGTGTTGGGCAGATACCCCGGCCGTTTCAAGGTAACTGCGCTTGCGGCCGGAAGCAATGAAAAGAAACTTCTCGAACTTGCGGCTTTGCACGATGCCGATACCCTCTGCCTTACCCGGCCCCGCAGCGGTACATTTTCGGCGGACGGCAGAAGATGCCTTGTCGGCGAAGAGGCGCTGACTGAAATAGCCTCCGATCCGAATATAGACCACGTCGTCTTCGCCTCTTCGGGGGTCTCGGCAATAAAAGCGCTTCAGGCAGCACTCATTGAGGATAAAGACGTTTCACTGGCAAACAAAGAAAGTATTGTCGTAGCGGGCCCGTGGGTAATGCCTCTGATAAAAAGAGAGGATCAGCTCAGGCCTGTGGACAGCGAGCACAGCGCGGTCTGGCAGTGTCTGCGAGGATCTCCGGGGCGAGAGATCAAAAAGGTTTGGTTAACTGCATCGGGCGGCCCTTTCAGAGACTACACGGTCGAAATGCTTGACAGGGTAACGCCGGACAAAGCCCTTGCCCATCCGGTATGGAAGATGGGCGCCAAGATAACTGTAGACAGTGCCACCCTTATGAACAAGGGCATAGAATGCATCGAGGCTATGCAGCTCTTTGGGCTGCCGTCCGACTCTGTAAGCGCTCTGATACACCCCCTCTCTCAGGCACACGCGATGGTGCTCTTTAACGACGGTACAATGAAGATGCTTATCTCTCCGCCTGATATGAGGCTTCCCGCCGCTGCGGCGCTGGCGTGGCCGGATAGACTTGATCTCTTGGACGAAGGCTTCTCTTTTTTGAGCCCCGCGGAATGGGATCTTAGATTTAAGGAAATAGACTCTTCACTTTTCCCTTGTTTTGATATAGCCTGCAAAGCCGGGGAGGCGGGCGGGGCATATCCCTCACTGCTCGTAGGAGCGGATGAAACCGCGGTCGCGGCTTTTTTGAAGGGGCTTATACCCTTTACCGCGATACCCAAAGTTATCGAAGAGACCCTCTCCCGTTCCGACGATCGCGCCCCCTCTTCATCGGAGGAGGCAGTAGCGCTCGTACTTGACGGAAAGACGAGAGCGGCGGAGCTCTGTAAAAAATGGAGGCATGAATATTGATCAGCATTATCTCTTTTCTTATTGTCATATCCATCTGCGTGATCTCGCATGAGGGCGGCCACTATCTCTCTGCCCGATGGAGAGACGTACTGATACATGAATTCTCATTTGGGATGGGACCTTTACTTTGGAGCACCCAAAAGGGTGAGACTCTGTGGTCAATAAGGGCCTTTCCTATCGGCGGCTTCGTGCGCCTCGAGGGGGAGGACGCCTCCGACAATACGGACAAACCGGACAACTTTGATCCGTCACGCTCTCTCTCGGCCAAAAAACCTTGGGAGAGGCTGGCCGTTTTGGCTTCCGGCGCTTCGGTAAACCTTATTCTCGCGTGGCTGCTCACAGCCGCCCTTCTTGCAGGTTACGGCGTGCTGGACCTCGAAAGGCCGCTCATCGGCAAAGTCATGGAGGGAACACCGGCCTATTCTGCGGGAATTGAAACAGGCGACGTTATCGTATCGATCAACGGCAGAGAGCTTGTAAAGTGGGGCGAGATAAGGGAGACACTCCAAGATAAAAAAATAAAAAGCGATAGCTTTGAAATCAACGTTCAAAGAGAAGGGCAGATCATCCCGTTTAAAATCGATATTCCTGAAGATCCGGCACATGGAGGCCGCCTCCTCGGAGTTCAGCCGGGGAGGGTCACCTATCCGCTGTACTATGCGCTGCAAAAAGGCCTGGGCTACTCATGGGGAATGGGGATCGAGATACTTAAAGGGCTTTGGATGGTGCTTACCGGTGCGGCCCGGTCCGACGTGGTGGGGCCGGTGGGCATTGCCGTTATGGCCGGAGATGCGCTCAAACAGGGGATATGGTCGTTTATCGCTTTTCTTGGTGTTATAAACCTCCACCTCGGACTGCTTAACCTTCTGCCGTTTCCCGCCCTGGACGGCGGACGGATCATTTTTATAATCGCGGAGATGATCGTAGGCAGAAAGATCCCGGAAAAATGGGAGTCGCTCATCCATTACGGAGGCTTTATCATACTGATATCCCTTATTGTATTTGTGACGGGAAAGGACATCCTCAGACTATTTCTGAGGTGACCGGACGGAGCTATCAAATGGGCAGCGCAAGGCAGGTAACGATAAAAGGGCTTGCTATCGGAGGAGGCGCTCCTGTCAGGGTCGAGAGCATGTTAAAAACGCCCCTCTCGGATTTGAAGGGCTGTGCCGCGGAATGCGGCGCTCTTTTCAAGGAAGGGTGTGAACTCGTCAGGGTCGCATTTCCTGATCCGGGACTGGCCCCTCAAATGAAAGAACTGAACAGGATCTCACAGATCCCCGTCATGGCCGACATCCACTTCAGCCATAAGCCGGCTATCGCGGCACTGGAAGCCGGGTGTCCGGCTATAAGGATAAACCCCGGAAATATGAGCGGTGAGAAAGCGATAGGCGAGATCACCGATATGGCCAAAAGCGTCGGGGCCGTGATCAGGATCGGATCCAACGGAGGCTCCTTGAATAATTCTCAGATGAAACGGGCAGGGGGGGACCGCGCTGCGGCCTTAGCCCTCGCGGTGGAAGACCAGCTTTCTCTTCTTGCGGAAGCATCTTTCGAAGATATTATTATTTCGGCAAAATCGAGCTCTGTGACAGAGACTGTACGTGCAAACGCGATACTTTCTCAAAAATTTCCATTTCCCATCCACATAGGCATAACCGAAGCAGGCAGCGGCATGTCCGGCCTGATCAAGAGCGCCTCAGGCATCGCTCTTATGCTGGCACAGGGAGTGGGGGATACCATCAGAGTCAGCCTGACCGGTCCGTCGCCAGATGAAGTGAGAGCGGGCTACAGCATTCTCTCATCCCTTGAGATCAGAAAACGCGGATATAATCTCATAAGCTGTCCCGCGTGCGGGCGCAGGAGGCTCGATGTGGAAGGGCTTGTCAAAGAAGTAGTCTCGCTGCTGCCCGAGTCGATACGCGACGGCACAACAATAGCGGTCATGGGCTGCGAGGTCAACGGCCCCAAGGAGGCGGCCGGGGCTGACCTGGGGATCGCAGGGACCCCGGACGGATTCGTGATCTTCACCCATGGCATGCCCCTCTGCAGCGATAAGCACGAGAATTTAAAAAGACGGCTTCTCGAAGCGATCAAAGGGCTGGAGGACCGATAGGGAAGGACATGGTGGAACAGCGATATGCTATCGCTGTGAAACGATGGTGAAGCAGTGGTGAAACAGTTGTAAGGGCGGAGGGGCGGGCAAGCAATAGGCAAGCATTGGCAAGCGATTGCAAGGGCGGCGGCGAGGGTCTTGCCGGGGGAAATTTGCGGGCGTTTGCTGCGCTCCGCCCCCCTCCGTCTTCCTCGGACGGTTCTTATCAGGAAGGCACCGTTCCCCTTTAGGGGCACATGATAGATCACTTTAGTGCCTGAACTATTTCGAATGCGTTTTGAGATCGGGGAACAAGTGGCTTTTGTTCAGCCTGTGACAGGGTTTGTAGCCCTTAAACCCCAAGCCGCTAGATTCCCGATAGAGGCATTCGGGAAAGACGTGAATTTTGGGCATTGTTTTCATTCTTTAGATTTTTGATTTGGCCTTTACAACTGTTTCACCACTGCTTCACAATTGTTTCACGCAGGACGGAGTCCTGCAGTTTCACCATGCTTTCCCTCATCGATTCCCTCTTCCTAGCATCTCAAGAACTAAACCATTCCTGCCTTTAAGTTTAATTTCCCTTGTGATATAATTTACGGCGCAGTAGGATGTTTTGTCAGATAATTCTATTTTTGCTGCACATAATTACCGATAACCCGATTATGACATGGTATTATTAAGTTAGGTATCAACAACGCCATCTTTATAAAACATGGAGGGGAGAAAAGATGTGCCGAAAAGAGAGTAATACTGCGCCTTTTTGTGTTTTTTCCGAAACCGGGCCACTAAAACAGGTCATGCTGCACCGTCCGGGAAACGAACTTAACAGACTCACGATAGAGAACATGGGAGAACTGCTCTTTGACGATCTTATATGGCTTGAACAGGCTCAACGCGAGCACGATGACTTTGCCGGCATTCTACGGCGTGAAGGCTGTGAGGTCCTTTATTTCAACGAATGTCTGGCTCAGATAATTGAAAACAAAGAGATCAGAAGTTCACTTATTAAGGCGGTTTTTATGTTCGAATGCCTTGACCGCCACCTCTCGGAAGGCCTTACCGAAGTATTTATGGACCTCCCCTCGGATACGATGGCATCCCACCTTATAAGCGGCTACAGCAAGGAAGAAGCTCTTGAGCTTTTTAAATCGTCACTGAGCCTCATATCAAGAGTTGAAAACGGGGGAGACTTCGTTATCCACCCCATACCCAACCTATACTTCCAAAGAGATCCCGCCGCTACGGCGGGATGCGGATTCGTCGTGGGGCAGATGAATTTTGAGGTGCGGAGGCGTGAGCCTCTTTATTGGAAATACATAATAAAACATCACCCAAGATTCAAAGATATGGAGATCTTTTTTGGCGACGCCCCGGATGAAGTGTGGCCACACAAGGTGGAGGGGGGAGACATCTTAGTTCTTTCAGATCATGCCATGGCAATAGGAGTCAGCCAGAGAACGGCGCCGACAACTGTGCAGAGGATAGGTAAAAAACTTGCCCAGAATACCCCCATCAGAAAAATCTTTGCGTTCGAGATCCCGAGAGAGCGTTACTGTATGCACCTGGACACTGTATTTACTATGGTGGACAGGGACGCTTTCGCCATATTCCCGACCGTCGTAAAAGTGCTGAAGGTCTGGGAAATGGATTACAGCGACGAGGGGATACTCCTTTCGATAAACCAGGCCCATAACTGGCAGGAGAGAATCGCAGAGGAACTCGGCTTTGACAGGATAAGAGTGATAGAGATGCGCGGGAAGGACCAGGCGGAGACGGACAGAGAACAGTGGCACGACGGATGCAATACTCTCGCCGTAGCACCGGGCAGGGTGATCTCATACAACAGGAATCTCATGTCCAACAAGCTTTTAAGGGATAACGGAATTGAAGTGATCGAACTTAACGGACCCGAACTAGGAAGGGGAAGGGGCGGTCCAAGGTGCATGACTATGCCTCTCAGCAGAGACCCAGTAAAATAGCTGATTTATTTCCAAGCAATCAAGGTTATATTTTTCGCTAATATTTAACTGAAATTCAGGGGAGGAGTACTTATGGGAGTTAATCTCCGCAATCGTCATCTGCTGACACTCAAGCACCACACAACTCAGGAGATAGAATATCTTCTTGATCTTTCAACGGATCTGAAGAAAAAGAAGCGTAGCGGCGTCAGGGGGAGCCTGCTTGCCGGAAAAAACATCGCTCTGATATTTGAAAAGGCCTCCACCCGTACACGATGCGCTTTCACGGTAGCGACTGTTGACGAGGGCGGGCACGCAGAGTTCCTTAGCGTGAACGACATCCACCTCGGAGAGAAAGAAGACGTTGCCGATACAGCAAGAGTTCTCGGCCGTATGTTCGACGGCATAGAGTTTCGCGGATTCACCCACAGGACGGTCGAAGGCCTGGCCAAATACGCCGGAGTCCCGGTATGGAACGGCCTTACCGACGATTATCACCCGACACAGGTACTCGCGGATCTCCTGACAGTGCGTGAGAACTTCGGCCGCCTAAGAGGAATCAGGTTCGTCTACGTCGGTGACGGCAGGAACAATGTCGCCAACACGCTGATGATAGGGGCCGTTAAGATGGGCATGCACTTTGTAGTAGGCGCCCCAAGCTCCCTCTTCCCGGCTGCGGAACTCGTAAAAGAGTGCAGGGATATGGCTGAGGAGACAGGGACCGGAGCTACCATAGAATTGACGGAGGACCCGCACACAGCTGTTAAGGGCGCCGACGTTATCTATACCGATGTCTGGGCTTCGATGGGGGAGGAAGCCAAGCTGGCCGAGAGGAAGGCTATCCTTCAGCCTTATCAGGTAAATATGGACCTGATCAAGGCTACAAAAAACGAAAACGTTATATTTATGCACTGCCTGCCGGCAGTAAAAGGCTATGAGGTAACGGCCGAGGTCTTTGAATCCCACTACGGAAGACAGTTTGACGAGTCCGAAAATCGGATGCATACCATCAAGGCTGTCATGGTTGCCAGCATAGGCAACCTTTAAGCTGATTTCAGCGCCCTGCGCTCAATGTGCGGAGCCCTATGCAAAGGGGGGCTCCGCATGCTTTTCTTTGCTATTTGCCTTTTAGCCCCCGAAAGATCTTTGTGTTAGAATATAGGGCGGCACCAAGCCATCCCCACCAACAAAGAGAGGCGTTGACCTTTGTCTGTACAATACAGGGACGCAGCACAAATAACAGATCATCTTGTCAACTGGATCAGAAAACATTTTGAGGCCGCCGGCGTAAAAAAGGCGGTGCTGGGCATCAGCGGCGGAATAGATTCTTCCGTCCTTGCCGGGCTTCTGTGCCGTTCTCTTGGAAACGAGAACGTATTCGGCCTGATAATGCCCTGCCATAGCCTGCCTATCGATGAAGAATATGCGCTGAAGCTGGCTGCGGAATTCGGTTTTAAAACATACAGGGTCGACCTGTCAAAAGCATATGACAGCATGATCGCTTCGTTGGGCGCCGCGGCGCCTGACCTCTCCCGTCTCGCATCCGCCAACATCAAGCCGAGGCTCAGAATGACGGCACTTTACGCCTTTGCGCAGGAGAGGGGCTGTCTTGTCTGCGGCGCTACCAACAGGGTCGAATTACTGTACGGTTATTTCACAAAATTCGGAGATTCGGGAGTTGACCTCCTGCCGATGGCCGATCTTTTAAAGGGAGAGGTTCGTGAACTCGCTTTCTATATGGGAGTTCCTCCCGACATAATCAAAAGGGCGCCGACCGCGGGCCTTTGGGATGGGCAGACCGACGAAAACGAAATGGGATTCACATACGAGGAGCTTGACGGTTATTTCGCGTTAGAAAATTGTGATAAAAAAGCACCTGAGAGGATAGAACGTGCCATGGCAAGATCGGGGCACAAGAGAGTTTTTGCTCCGATAGCCACGATCCCAGAGCAGGCAGAATAGCAGCCAAGCCGGCTCAACAGAACTTTAACAGCATATTATGAGGTGATTTCTTTGGCAGGACATTCAAAATGGGCAAATATAAAGCATCGTAAGGCGGCGCAGGATTCGAAAAAAGGCGTTGCCTTCCAGAAACTGGTCAAAAACGTGATAGCTGCGGCCAAGGAAGGCGGAGGAGATCCCAACACCAACTTCAGGCTGAAAGTTGCCATAGAGAGGGCAAGAGCCGGCAACGTACCGGTGGACAACATAGAAAGAGGCATCAAAAAAGCTACAGGTGAAACTGACGGAGCGATTTTCGAGGAGATCCTGTACGAGGGGTATGGACCGAACGGAGTTGCCATAATGGTTCAAGCTCTCACTGATAACCGAAACAGAACTGCCCCAGAAATGAGATCTTTGTTCTCCAAGACTGGCGGAGCAATAGGCGAACTAGGCTGTGTGGCCTGGAATTTCGACCGTAAGGGCGTGGTTATCATCACGGGAGATGACATCAACGAAGAAGAATTAATGATGGCCGCAATAGAGGCCGGAGCGGACGATATCGTATCTGTAGAGGGAGGATTCGAGGTAACGTGTGAACCTTCGATGCTCTCTGGAGTGGCCGAGGCTCTCAAAAACAGCGGCTACAATTTAGAGTCCATAGAGGTTGAAATGATCCCTCAAAACCTGGTCTCCGTGACGACTAAGGCGGACGCCGAAAAACTGCTTTCAATGGTAGAACGGTTTGAGGAGCATGACGATGTGCAGGCCGTCTACGCAAACTTTGACATACCGGACGACATTCTTGCTGAAATCGAGGGCTGAAGCGACGCAGACGAACGGTATCAGAGCTTTGGGGATCGACCCCGGGCTCGGCACTATGGGCTACGGAATTGTCTCTCAGTATGGGGACAGGCTGGTTTGTGAGACCTATGGGGCTGTGAGGACATCCCCTTCAATGTCGCTAACTGGGAGGCTTCATTGCCTCTATAAAGAATTGGGCGAAAAAACGGAGGCATACCCTCCGGATATAATCGCCGTCGAAAAGCTTTATTTTGGCAGGAACATTACGACCGCCGAGATGGTGTGGCAGGCGAGGGGAGTCATTCTGCTCTTTGCCGCCCAGATGGGACTTGAGCCTTATGAACTCAAGCCATCCGAGGTCAAGCTGGCGGTCTGCGGATATGGGGCAGCGGAAAAAAGTCAGGTGCAGGGCATGGTCGCAAATTTGCTCGGACTTTCGCGCAATCCGAGTCCGGACGACGCGGCGGATGCCTTGGCTATTGCGATCGCCGGACTTTCAATGTCGTCTTTTGACAAAAATATATCAAGAGGAATGTAGTCATGATCAATTCTCTGCGGGGTAAAGTAATTTCTATAGGCGAAGAGAGCCTTGTAGTGGACGTCTCCGGCTTTGGCCTGGAGGTATTTGCATCAGGCACGCTTATCTCCATGGCCTCCCTCTCCGAAGATCTCTTTTGTTTTGCCTACATGCAGCTGAGCGATGCCGGAGCCAGCCTCTTCGGTTTTTCAGACGAGAGGGAGCGGCTCCTCTTCACGGAGCTCCTGCAGGTAAAGACCATAGGAGGGAAACTGGCGGTGACCCTTTTGAGACACCTGGACGCCGATCAGATCCTCAGCGCGATCTCTGCGGGAGACTGTGCCATGCTGACTGTGCCCGGCCTTGGAGCAAAACGGGCGGAGCGGATATGCTTTGAACTTAAAAATAAAATTGCCAAAAAATTTGGTGCGATCGGTGCCGCAGGCGAAAAAGAGGGAACAGAAGGTTCGTCGGACACCTTTGTCTTGGAGGCCCTTCTCGGACTGGGCTTCTCACAGGGAGAATCCGTGCGCGCGATCACAAAATCGAAGACGGAGGCGGGGTCCGATGCGCCTCTCTCTGAGGAAGAACTTTTAAGGGCTTCACTTAACCTCCTGCGCAGGAATTGAGTGAAGGTCACGGAGACAGAGAATGGAAACTACCGGCGATAAGCTTATAGAACAGATAAAAAACGACAAAGAGGAAGAAGTATTCACGCTCAGGCCTCAGGCTCTCTGTGAATTTATCGGACAGGGAGCGCTTAAGGACAAGCTGACCATCTTTATGACCGCGTCGCTTCAGCGCGCGGAGCCCCTCGATCACACACTTTTCTACGGTCCGCCCGGTTTGGGTAAAACTACTCTCGCCGGAATAATCGCGAAAGAAATGAAGGGAAACCTCAGGGTCACCACCGGGCCCGCCCTTGAAAGGGCGGGAGACCTGGCGGCGATCCTCTCCAACGTGCAGCCCAACGATGTGCTCTTTATCGATGAGATCCACAGGATGTCCGCGCACATCGAAGAGATCCTCTATCCGGCTATGGAAGATTTCTCCCTCTCAATAATAGTAGGCAAGGGGCCCTTGGCGCGCAGCATAAGACTCTCGCTTCCGAAGTTCACCCTTATCGGGGCGACCACCAGGCTCGGCCTTCTGACATCGCCGCTTAGGGCAAGGTTTGGGATCGTCGAGCAGCTTACCCTTTATACTCCGGACGAGCTCACAGCCATAGTCAAGCGTGGGGCAGAGGTCCTGGGGGTCAGAATATCTGAGGATGCTGCGGTAGAGATCGGCCTCCGCTCCAGAGGAACGCCCAGAGTGGCTCTCAGGCTTCTCAAAAGAGTCAGGGATGTCGCAGAGGTGAAAAAGGCAAATATTGTTGAAAGGGAGCTCTCAAAATTTGCGCTTGATATGCTCGGCGTCGACTCGGAGGGCCTTGATGAAGGGGACAGAAAATTCCTGCTTGCGCTAGTGGAACTCTTTGACGGAGGGCCTGTGGGACTCTCCACCCTTGCCGCCGCCTTGAACGAGGATACTCAGACCATAGAGGATATCTATGAGCCTTATCTCATCCAAAAGGGTCTTCTTGAGAGGACACCCCGAGGCAGAAAGGCGACCAGGACTACATGGGACTACCTCAAAATACCGGTATCTTCGAGGTTTATCCAGTATCAGCAGATGCTGCTCCTGCCTGAGGAGGATCAGGAATGCAGCAAATAGGGAAGATGATGATAGCGGCGGGACTCTTTATCGCTTTCGCCGGACTGGTCCTGATCGTTGCGGGACGCCTCGGTCTGCCGTTTGGAAACCTTCCGGGCGATATCACCTACCAGAAAAAAAACATTACGGTCTTCGCGCCATTTGGCACCATGATCGTAGTCAGCATTATTATTACTGTAATTTTAAACGTTTTATCACGATGGTTTCGTTAAAAAAACTGCCCTATTTTTCTATTCTAACCTGTTTTTTCTGTCTGTTCCTGCAGGCTCCCTCCATCTCCGCCGAGAAGGAGATATATGTCCGCATCGCAAACGACCTTCAAAGCACGGTCATTTCCGGCTCGGCCATGCTCATAACCGACGGGAACGGCAAGGAGATCCGACTCTCCGGTGCCCATAATTTCAGGCACAGGGGAGAGGGCGGCATCAGTGTGGGGAATACTCTCCTCAGGCTCCCGGTCAGGGTCACATCGGACGCCCCCATCAGCCGGGACGGAAGAGCCTACCGCGGATCTTTCATCATCAAAAAAACACAAAATGGATTCAAGATCTCGAACTTGATAGACCTCGAGCAGTATCTGCGCGGCGTTGTGAGGTCTGAAATGGATACTAGAGGGCCGGCTGAAGCCGTAAAGGCACAGTGTGTGCTCGCCCGGACTTATGCCGCAGCAACAAGCGGAAAGCACGGTGATGACGACCTGTGTGATTCTTATCATTGTCAGGTCTATAAGGGCGTCGCCGGAGAAGACCCTGTCGCCGACAGGATGCTTAAAGAGACAGCCGGCCTGATCCTCAGGTGGAGCGGGGCTCCGGCAAGCGTATATTACCATTCTGACAGCGGCGGCATGGTCACCTCGTCCGCCGCCGTGTGGGGAGGAGCCATCCCTTACCTGATACCGAAGCCCGAACCGGTCGCTTATAAAGGGCCCAACACCCTTTGGGAGCTCTCGCTCCCCATCTCCTCAGTCGAATCCGCACTTTCCGCCGCCGGAGTATACACAGGAAGCATAAAGGTTCTGAGACCGACAAAGAGAGACGCCTCAGGCCGCTTGTTGAAGCTGGAAATAGAAGGCACCTCCGGTAAAAAAGAGATCACAGGATATGCTTTCAGAAACATCATAGGACCGGGAAGGATTAAAAGCACACTATTCGAGTTCGGGACACGTTCGCCCTATGCCGCCGAGCCCCTCAAAAGAACAACTTCTCCCTCTGCTGCCTTCCCAAACGCGGCGCCGGAAACGGCCATGCCTGCCGGCACAAAAATAGATCTTACCGGCATGCCCGATGACAAAGAGGAAAAGGTTGTCTGGCTCACTAAAAAGAGCGTCTTTACCACGCTGGAACTCATGGAGATCCTCTCAAAACCGGATGAGATAGACAGGTACATCGAGACAGGGACGGCCCGGGCCGAAGGCCGCCTCCCCATGCCTCAGCCCGCATCCCCGGGCAATGGAACACGTGCCTCAGGCATGACTGAGTCGCCTGAATTTGACTTTACAGCTAACCTCTCCATGACTCCGGCCTCAGGATCCGTCGTTACGATCTATGGAAGGGGAGCCGGTCACGGTGTCGGCCTCTCGCAAAGAGGGGCTATGGCCATGGCGGAGAGGGGCTGGACTTTCGAGCGGATCCTGCTCTATTATTTTCCGGGAACGACACTGGGACAGTAAGGGAGGATATTTTTGAACACCGTAAGCCCCGACTTTTCAAAAGCATCTACTTTTTTTTATGATCTCCCAAAAGAACTTATAGCCCAGGATCCCGCTGAACCGAGAGACTCATCGCGTCTCCTTGTGGTGCAGAAAGATACGGGGGAGAGAGAGCATACCATCTTCAGGAGGATAAAAAACTATCTTCAGGAGGGTGACCTCCTGGTTATGAACGACACAAGGGTCCTGCCGGCCAGGGTGCCCGGCCTGAAGAAAGCCGGAGGAGCAAGGGTTGAAATATTTTTTCTTTCTCCGGGAGAGGATCCGAATTGCTGGAAAGCTCTCGTCAGACCCGGAAGAAAACTTAAAGAGGGCACACGAGTAGTCCTCGGCGAAAAAGATGAGGTCGTCGTCGGAGAACATCTTGAGGACGGGGTAAGGAAGATCTATTTTTCGCCGGAGCATGAGCCTGTCGATCTGATCCACGCATACGGCCGCACGCCGCTTCCTCTTTACATAACCGAGAGCAAAGCCGAGCCCGAACGTTATCAGACCGTTTATTCGAGGCTCGACAAGGAAAATTCCGTGGCTTCTCCGACCGCCGGCCTGCATTTCACGGATGAGCTTCTTTCCGAGATCAGGGCCGGAGGGGTGGAGGAGGCCTATGTGACTCTGAGGGTCGGACTTGGGACCTTCCGTCCGGTAAAGTCCGAAAATATCGGAGAACACATTATGCACAGCGAAATGTGCGAGATCTCGGAGCAGGCGGCGGAGAAAATAAGGGATACGAAAAGGGCGGGAGGAAGGGTGCTTGCTGTAGGCACCACCGTCGTCAGGACCCTTGAGTCTTTCGCTCTCAGGTACGGGGAAATCAGGCCGGGAAGTCTTGATACAGGACTTTTTATAACGCCCGGGTTCGAGTTCAAAGTGACGGACGGACTGATCACCAACTATCATCTTCCAAAGAGCACCCTCTTGATGCTGGTTTCTGCCTTCGGCGGCTATTCGAACATGATGGAGGCCTACAGGGAGGCCGTTGAACTCCGATACCGTTTCTTTTCCTTCGGAGATTCCATGTTTATCCGCTGAGAATCATCTAAAAAGGTCCGGACCTACTCATTTCGGCCCGGACCTTTTTCTCTTCGCATCTCTTCCTATGACGACTCAGGCTACCCGCTCCGCACGCTTATGGACCTCAAGAACCGACGTGTCGCCGGCGTGGTAGGCGATCGCTGTCGGCGTCTCTCCGTCTAGCACAAGGAAATCGGCCTGCTTGCCTTTTTCAAGGCTCCCTGCCCTGTGCTGCCTGTTGATGGCGTATGCGGCGTTGAGGGTAGAAGCGACCAGCGCCTCCTCAATCGTCATGTCCATCTTCATAACGCCGAGCCCGAATATGAAGGGCATCGACTCGCAGAAGCAGGATCCGGGGTTGCAGTCTGTAGCCAGTGCGACAGGCACCTCCCAGTCAACCATATCCCTGCCCCTTGCATAGGTTTTTTTAAGGCTGTAAGCCGTCGCCGGCAAAAGAACGGCTATGGAGCCCGCCTTGCCCATGGCGCGAAGGTTTTCTTCGCTCGCGGCTAGCAGGTGTTCGGCAGATCTTACCCCCAGTTCGGCGGCAAGCCCAGCCCCTCCCAGATCATGGACCTCGTCCGCATGGATCTTTAGCTCAAAGCCCATGTCTCTTGCCGCTTTTAAGATCCTTCTGCTCTGGTCCACGGAGAAGACTCCCTCTTCGCAGAAAATGTCACAGAATTCGGCGATGCCCTGTTCTTTGACCTTGGGCAGCATCTCCGATATGACAAGGTCAACGAAATCGTCGGAACGGTCCTTGTACTCCGTCGGGACCGCGTGCGCGCCCATAAAGGTCGGCACAACGTCGAGCGGGGTCTCCCTCGATATCCTCTCTATCACCCTGAGCATCTTCATCTCAAGGTCCAGGTCGAGTCCATAGCCGCTTTTGATCTCGACTGTCGTCGTGCCTTTCCGCAGAGCCGACATTGCAAGCCTTTTTGTGTTGTGGAAGAGCTCCTCTTCAGTAGCTGCCCTCACGGCCTTGACCGATGAGAGTATGCCGCCGCCCCGTTTAAGGATCTCAAGATAGGGGAGCCCCTCCAGACGCATCTTGAACTCGTCCTCGCGCCTTTTGGCAAAGCATAGGTGGGTGTGGGGATCTACGAACCCGGGGATGACGCACGCACCCTCCATATCCCTTTCTTCGTCCACAGATTTGGGGGAGAGTCCCTCAAGGACTTGATCCTCTTCGCCTATAGCCTCGATAAGCCCGTTGGCGGCGAGCATAGCTCCGCGGACAAATTCCGTTACGTTTCCCTGCCCCTTTCCCTTGAGGGGATGTCCGGGATCTATGGGAGTGAAGATCCTGGCGTTCCTGTAAAGTTTTACCGTCATTCTGCCCTTTCTCCCATCAGATCCAGAAGCTGAAGCTCAAGCACCTGGGAAGGATCAAAATCGGCGATCTGCATGTAGTAGGCTGCGCTTTCGAGTATGGCCCCTACAGGGATCATGCCATATACCTCAGTCTCGATCACGTTGACGCTCCAGCGCTTCGCTTCCATTTTTATCGTCTCAAGCACCCTGTACAGCGAGTTTTTCTCGTAGTCAACCAGGTTCATGCTGACCTGTGTTATGCCGCGCTCCTCAAGTGCGAGGCCGATACCCTTAACGTGGGTGAATCCTCCGGCCGAGGCCCTGACGGCGTTTGCGATCTTCTTCGCGATATCGACATCGGCGGTGTCAAGGTTGACGTTGAAGGCGACCAGAAACTTGCGCGCGCCGATGACGGAAGCTCCGGCCGTCGGATGAAGTCCGGGGCCGCCGACGTCCGGCATCCTCTCTTCCTTCGTCTTGGCCTCTTCCTTGAGGACTTCATACTGTCCCTTACGAACAACCTCGAGCCGTTTTCTCTCGGGCCTCTTAGCTGCGTCCTCATAGAAATAGACTGGGATCCCGCACTCCTTGAAATAACGCTCTCCGAAATCGTGGGCCAGAGCTATGCATTCCTCCATTGTAACGCCCTTTATAGGTGTGAAAGGTATTACGTCGACGGCTCCGATCCTCGGATGTCCTCCCTGATGTGAGTTCATGTCGATGTTTTCGAGGGCAGCCTTCGCCGCCTCGATCAACGCATCCTGTATCGGAGCGGGGGCTCCGACCAGGCTTATTACCAGCCTGTTGTGGTCTTCGTCGGCCCTGTGGTCGAGAAGGTAGACGCCTCTTTTGCCCCTGAAGCAATCAACGATCTTTTCGATGACCTCTGGACGCCTGCCTTCGCTGAAATTAGGCACACATTCGATCAACTGCATTGCCATATTGATTCCTCCCTGATTTTGATTGACTTAAGGTTTTTACTTCAGTTCTCCTACCGCGTTCTCTGTAGCCTCAATTATAGTTCCGTCCGTCACGAGTTCAAGCGATTTGAGCATAAGAGGCTGCATGAACTGATCCTTGGCGTAGAATGGGACTTCATTCCGAAATGCCCTGTAGGCCGCCGACGTGCCGCGGCCGGGCTTTAGCGGAGCCCTGAAGTCTATTCCCTGGGCGGCGTTTAGCATCTCTATCGCAACGGCCCTGTTTGTGTTGTTCAGTATGGTAAGCGCTTTTCTGGCGCTGTATCCTCCCATGGATACGTGATCTTCCTGGCCGGCCGAAGTCGGGATCGAGTCAACGCAGGAAGGATGGGCAAGCACCTTGTTTTCGGAGACTATGGCAGCGGCGGTGTACTGAGGGATCATAAACCCGCTGTTGACTCCGCTTTGAGCCACCAGAAAGGGAGGCAGGTCGGACATCTTGTGATCGACCAGCCGTGCAACTCGGCGCTCCGAGATATTCGCGATCTCAGCAACGGCGATGCCAAAAAAATCCATGGCCATTGCGATAGGTTCCCCGTGGAAGTTGCCTCCGCTTATAGCCTCACCGTCATCGCAAAAGATCAGCGGGTTGTCGGTCACTGAGTTGAGCTCAATATTTATTACATTTTCGACATAAGAGAGAGCGTCTCTGCTGGCGCCGTGGACCTGGGGCAGGCAGCGAAGAGAGTAGGCATCCTGGACGCGGTCTTTCTTGTATGTCTCGATGATCTCGCTTCCCTCGATAAGTCTCCTTATGTTTTCCGCAACGATGCCCTGTCCGACTTGGGGGCGCAGATCATGGGTACGCTTGTCGAAGGCGTAGGGAACGGCGTGCAGGGCTTCGGCCGAAAGCGCCGCGGCTATATCCGCGTTCTTCATAAGATTCTTCGCATCATGAACGCAGAGCGCTGCAATGCCGGTCATGACCGTAGTGCCGTTGTTGAGCGCGAGGCCTTCCTTGGGCATCAGTTCGATCGGCTTTAGACCATTCATGGCCAGGGCATCAGCGGCTGGCATTCTCTTGCCTTCGTAAACGACATCGCCCAGCCCCAACAGCGTGATCGCAAGGTGTGAGAGGGGACACAGATCTCCGCTCGCTCCTACGGATCCCTGACGGGGAATAACGGGATGGATCCCAAGGTTGAGATATTCCGTCAGACGCAGCAGTGTCGGCAGGCTGATCCCTGAGTAGCCCTTTGTCAGGGTGTTGATGCGAAGAAGCATTATCGCCCTGACAAAATCCTCCGGCAGCTCCTCGCCGAAACCGCAGGCGTGGCTCATAAGAAGATTTTCCTGAAGAGCCCGGCTTTGCTCCCGCGGGATAACCACGGTCGCCAGGTCCCCGAAACCTGTAGTCACTCCATATACGACCCTTCCTTCATCCACCCAGTTTTTCACCGAATCGGCGCAGGCAGAGACCGCCCTTTCCGCTTCGGAATCAAGTTCGACCCTATACCCGTTCCTCGCTACGTTTACGATATCCCATATAGTCAGTGATTTTCCGTCCAATAAAACTGAGCCTGTCTTCATTTTCTCAACCTCCCGATATCATATTTTGACGTGTTTCAGCGGTCCCCGTAGTGATATAATCACGCTATTCAGATAAAACATTTTCCTGTTAAATCTTTATCACGTTTTACAGCTTTAATACTTTCCAATCCTAAACCTTTGAGCTACAATGTAGTATAGTGAGATATTCTTCTTAGTCAAGAAAAATATCACGAAACAATTAAATCTTGAACGAAACGGAGTTGACAAAAATGTATGATCCAAAAACGGGAGAAGCGCTTGAGATAGCATTGGACTTTCCCGAAGGGCTCCCGCCGAAGGCTCTCTTTGAACCCGGCATAAGAAGAGCCCCCAACAGGGGACAGGTCCTCAATGAGAAAGAGACCGTTCTTGCGCTGAAAAACGCGCTTAGGTATATACCCAGGCGCTGGCATAACGAAATCGCGCCCGAATTCCTCCAGGAATACAAAGAGCATGGACGAATCTACGGCTACCGTTTCAGGCCGGGAGGACGCCTTATAGGAAAGCCGATCGATGAGTACAGGGGAAAGTGCACCGAGGCTAAGGCCTTTCAGGTGATGATCGACAACAACCTCGACTTCGATGTGGCTCTCTATCCCTACGAACTTGTCACCTACGGAGAGACCGGGCAGGTCTGCCAGAACTGGATGCAATATCAGCTCATAAAAAAATATCTTGAGATCATGACGCAGGACCAGACCCTCGTCATCCAGTCCGGGCATCCTCTCGGCCTTTTCAGATCTGATCCGACGGCTCCGAGGGTCATTCTGACTAACGGACTGATGATAGGCATGTTCGACAATCCCAAGGACTTCACAAGGGCGGCGGCTCTCGGTGTCGCCAACTACGGACAGATGACGGCGGGCGGATGGATGTACATCGGTCCGCAGGGCATAGTCCACGGTACATACAACACCCTCTTAAACGCGGGAAGGGGCAGGTTCCACCTTCCGGAGGGCAAAGGGCTCGCCGGGCACCTTTTCGTCTCATCGGGCCTGGGCGGCATGAGCGGAGCTCAGCCCAAGGCGGCTGAGATCGCCGGCGCCGCTTCAATAATTGCGGAGGTCGACCCTTCGCGCATCGACACAAGGCACGGACAGGGCTGGGTGAGCAGAAGGACAAAAGACCTGCCCGAGGCTTTTAGGTGGGCCAAAGAGGCCATGAAGGCGGGCGAACCGCTCTCCATTGCCTATGAGGGCAATATTGTAGACCTCCTTCAGTACGCCCTCGACAATGGTGAAAATATCGAACTTCTCTCTGATCAAACCTCTTGTCACGCTGCATACGACGGCGGATACTGCCCTCAGGGAATATCTTTTGAGGAACGCACGAGACTGCTGGCGGAGGACAAGGAGAAATTCTGCGAACTTGTCGACAAGACCCTGTGCAAGCATTACGAGCTGATCAAGGCGCTGGTTGAGAGGGGAACTTACTTCTTTGATTACGGAAATTCGTTTATGCGTGCGGTTTTTGACGCAGGAGTCACAGAGATCGCCAAAAACGGAACAGATACGTACGAGGGATTCATATTTCCATCATACGTTGAAGACATCATGGGTCCGCTGCTTTTTGACTACGGCTACGGCCCGTTCCGCTGGTGCTGCCTCAGCCGCGATCCCGACGACCTCAGAAAGACGGACAAAGCTGCGATGGACTGCATCGATCCGACGAGAAGATTTCAGGATCACGACAACTGGGCATGGATCCGGGACGCCGAGAAAAATAAGCTCGTAGTCGGGACACAGTGCAGGATACTCTATCAGGATGAAGAGGGCAGGATGCGCATCGCCCTTAAATTCAACGAAATGGTCCGCACCGGGGAGATCGGCCCCGTAATGCTGGGAAGGGATCACCACGATGTATCAGGCACTGATTCGCCTTACCGAGAAACGTCCAACATAAAGGATGGGAGCAACGTGATGGGCGAAATGGCCATTCACTGCTTCGCAGGCAACTGCGCGAGAGGCATGAGCCTGGTCGCACTGCACAACGGCGGTGGGGTTGGCACCGGCAAGGCTATCAACGGAGGCTTCGGCCTTGTCCTTGACGGCAGCGAGAGGGTAGACTCGATCATCAAGTCTTCTATGAGCTGGGACGTCATAAGCGGCGTCGCAAGGCGCGCTTGGGCCAGAAACGAGAATGCCCTCTCGACCGTAGAGGCTTTCAACCGCAAAAGAAGCGACGGACATATAACTTTACCATTTTTGGCGGACGACGCCTATCTTACAGACCTCGTAAAGGGTCAAGGTTAAAAAGGAGGACTTCCTATGAAATTTGAACGAATGGAGATCAGAGCTTTTCTCGACGAGCTCGCTTCAGACTCGCCAGCCCCCGGAGGCGGAAGTACGGCGGCGCTGTGCGCCTCCATGGGATCAGCCCTCGTTTCGATGGTGGCCAACCTGACGATCGGCAAGGAAAAATACAGGGACAACTGGCCAGTTATGGAGGACGTCATCGAGAAAAGCGAATCGCTGCGCTTTAAACTGGTTGACCTGATGAACAAGGATACCGAATCCTTCAACGCTTTTATGGATGCCATGAGGATGCCAAAAGCGACGGAAGAGGAAAAGTGCGAACGCAAAAAGGCGATGGGGGAGGCCTCTAAGACCACAACAGAAGTACCGCTCATGACCCTGGAGGCCTGCGTTGAAGTGGCGGAGCTGGCCGCTCAGGCAGCCGAAAAGGGAAATACAAACACGATAAGCGACGCAGGCAGCGCGGCCCTGCTGGCGGACGCGGCGGGACAAGCCGCAGCATACAATGTCAGGATAAACCTGCCCGGGGTCACGGACGATTCTTTCGCAAGTGATTTCAGGGCCAGGATGGATGAGGCTCTCGAACAGCTCGCAATAAGCGTCGGCAAGACCAAGGAATCACTCGAAAAAGCGCTGAGCTGATCAAATATAAGTTTCGCTGCGGGTCTTGACTGCGCCGTCCGGCCATTGCGCCGACGGCGCTTTTTGTCTCTTTTATCTGTTTATAAAAATCAGCCCCGAGATGCAGAGAATTATCCCGATGACCTTGTTAAGGGAAAGGATTTCCTTATAGAAAAATATTCCGACCAGGACGAGAACGATGGCCAGAGTGATATTGGCGACAAGAGAGCCTATGCTGATGTTCCATCCGACTTTGTACATAAAGATAAAACCAAGCTCGAGGCAGACTATTGCGGCACCGAGCAAGAGGCTGTTCCATTTTATTCCCCTGATGTCGGCGGCGAGTCCGTCGGCACGGCCCGTAAAAATATATAGGAAAAGGCATATGGACGCCGCAATACAATATGCCAGGAGCAGTGAAAAATAAGTGCTCGTGCCCTCCGATAAAGATTTGGAGCATATATGGTAAAGGACGTTTGAAAAAACAACGAATCCGATCGGCCAATAGTAGCTCAACATTGACGTTACTTCCTTTCCGCATTCTGCCTATCTTGAATTTTTTAAATATTTGTTATTCTTTGCATCTTAATTAAGCCACAAGAATATTATACAGGGCTTATGAAAGGCCGTGCGGCAGGCAAGCAGCCGCACGGCCGGCAGATCCAGCCTCTTAAAGACTTTTTAGTTTGTCCCTCTAAAATCCGTAAGGGTTATCCAGAGCATATCTCCGCTTCTTTCAAGCTTTTTCATTGTAGATTCATCGATGTCTCCGTCAACTTCCAGCGCACCTAAGGCAAGGCCGCTGTTGTCCTTCCTGCCGAGCGCGAAGTTGGCAATATTGATATTGCCCTCTCCCAAAATGTTCCCGATCTTTCCAATAACGCCCGGTCTGTCATGGTTCTGGAAGATGATCAGCTTGCCGTTTGGTACGAAGTCGAGCCAGTAATCGTTCACCTTAACGATCCTCATTCGTCCTTCCTCAGTTATCGTGCCGATCAGCGAGACCTTGCACTTTTCCGCGTCCAAAACGACCTCCACGGTATTTTTATATGTCTTCGCCTCGCCGATGCTCTCCTCTACTCCCAAACCGCTGTCCTTTGCCAGAAGCGGAGCAAGCATATAGGAGACCTCGGGCCCCCTGCTTACCTCGAAAATGCCTTTTAGTACGGCTATAGTGTAGGCGCAGAGTCTGTTTGGCATAGGTTCGTCCTCGGCAAATAGCTCGCCCCTCATCGTCACGCGGCAGGAGTGAATGGCCCCGCATTCAGCCTCAGCAAGCCTGGCGCCAAGTACGCCCATCTTTCTCGAAAGCTGCAGGAAGGACTTCTGTGTTTTGTTAAGCTTCTGTTCGAGGAAAGGCAGGTTGACGGCGTGCTCATAGGGTTCGCCGCGAAGCGCCGCGATCATGTTTTCCGCTGCGATCTTCGAGACCTCAGTCTGGGCTTCTTCCGTACTGGCCCCCAGATGGGGGGTTATTACGATTTTATCTTCGATATCCTTGGCGAGGAAAGGATGTTCTTTTCCGAGCGGTTCGGATGAATATACATCAAAAGCCAGCCCCGATAGCCTTCCGTCCCTGACCGCCTCTACAGCGGCTTTTTCATCAACTATGCCGCCGCGGGCGCAATTTATAAGGTATGCGCCTTTTTTAAACGCCCTAAGCATTTTTTCATCTATCAGGTTCGTCGTGTCCTGTGTCAGGGGCATATGAAGGGTAACCAGATCCGCAACCGAGAGCGCGTCAGTAAGGTCCTCCCTCATGGGGATCCCGATAGATTCCGCCTTTTTTCTCGGCGTGTAGGGATCATAGGCGGAGACCTCCATGCCAAACGCACGGCATCTCTGCGCTACGGCGATGCCTATCCTTCCCAGACCGACGACCAGTACTTTTTTGCCGTTAAGCTGCCGTCCGGAGAACCTTTTCCTGTCCCACTCGCCGTCCCTGACAGATCCAAAAGCCTGAGGCACCTTCCTGACAAGGGCAAGCATAAGGGCCATGGTGAGTTCGGCGGCGGCCAAGGTGTTTCCGGTAGGGGCGTTGATGACAACGACCCCTTTTCTGCTCGCCGCAGGTACATTGACGTTGTCGACCCCCACACCCGCTCGGGCCACTACCTTCAGTTTAACGGCCGCCTCCAGTGCTTCCTCATCCATTTTTGTTCCGCTTCTGGTAAGCACGGCATCGACATCAGGCAGCTTTTTCAGAAAATCTTCCCTTGAGATGCCCACTTCCTCCAATAACTCTATATCGGGAGCCTCCCTTAGGATCTGAAGCCCTGCCTCTCCTACGGTCTCCGCTACCAAAACCTTCCATTTTTTTCTGTCAGCCACGGTGATCAGTCCTCTCTGTTCCAAACATTCCAGGCATCCGCCAGAAAATCTTTTTTGACCTTGGATGCCAGTCCAGCCGCCCCGTAAAGCGAGCCCAGGGTCACACAAAGCTCGGGCCAGCCCCAGTTGTTGTAATGAGCCGCTCTTATCAGGCTGCCCTTGAGTTTTCCCTGGCCACCGGCCGTCTCAACTCCCATGGCGCGGAGTTTTTTTCGCACAGCCTCCGTATCTCCGCCGCTGTACTTAAAGGCGGTCACGCCGGGGGAGCGGAATTCAGGCTTGCGGACGAGAAGTTCAAAACCCATTGCTTCAAGCCCTGCAGCCAGAGCCTCGGCGTATTTTCTGCGCAGCCTGAACCACTCTTCGGCACCGACTCCCAGGATCTCATCCAGAGCCTCATCGAGAGCAAAGTACAATGAGACCGGGGGAGTGAAGGGATTCGCGGGACTCTTTGCTTCCAGGTCCTTTTTGTGAAGTTTCAGGTCATAGCTGTAGCTCGGGCAGGTTTTACCCTCAAGCTCCTTCCACGCCCTCTCCGAGAGCCATACCAGGCCGAGGCCGGGAGGGGTGAGAAGCCCCTTTTGAGACGCGGTGCCTATTGCATCGATGCCCCAGCTCTCCGGAAGGCATTCCATGGCTCCCACAGAGCTTACGCCGTCCACAAGTATAAGCGGCCGTTCTTCCTCCGGTATCGCCGCTATTATCTCTTTTATCGGATTTATGATGCCGGTGGAAGTTTCGTTCTGGGTAAGCAGCAGGGCTTTGCAGCCGGGATTCGCCTTCACCGCTTCCGCTACAGTTTCAGGAGTGACCGGCTCTCCCAGCCCCACATTGACCGCAATGCCCTCCGCTCCTGTCCTGAGGGCTATCTCCCGAAATCTGTCGCCGAATATGCCGCATGAGACCGAAATAAACCTTTCTTTCGGGCCGAGGAAGTTGACGGCCATGCACTCAAGTGCTCCGGTACCGGATGAAGGAAGGATCACGATCGGTCCTTCACTTTCAAGAAGCTCACGCAGCTTGCTTTCGATGCCCGAAAAAAGTTCCGAAAATGCAGGGCACCTGTGCCCTATAAGCGGACGGGCGCCGGCCCGCTGTACTTCCGCCGGGAGTTCGACCGGACCGGGGGTGAGGAGATATTTCGTATTCATTACGTAGGTTCCTCCTTAAAATTAGAAAATATTATCTAAAAATGAATGTATGAAAAGAGGACCGGAAGAAAGTTCTCCGGTCCCCGAAACACCCTTGATGATCTAAAAATTCGATAGAATTATCTTTTCACCAGGTACACGTCTCGGGACCGGCAAAGCCAACCGGAGCCGCCGCATGACGAGAAAACGCCGGAAAAGAGGGACGATGACGCCAAACCGGAAGAAATCCGAATATAATATCCTCTCAAATCGACCGCTCCTCTCATGTACCTTCGAATAGTTTACATATATACAGTTCTTGGAGGTAAATGTCAAGCAAATATTTAAAAATTTTCTTAATTTTTTCTTAAGTTTTGTGCGCGGCAGGTACAGCAGGTACCGCCTGCCCCTTGTTTACGGAGACCACGCTATCGTTTCGTCTCCGTTAAAGGTATAATCCCTTGGTGCCGCAATGCAGGCAGGCATAGCTTTGCGTTTGGTGATTGGGGTTGGTCCTTTGAGGGGCAAGATCGAAGAAAAAATTTTGTTCACCGTGGCTTTAGCCGCCTTCTGCTTTCTCTGTTTCGTCTTTCCGGTGCTTTATCCGGACATCTTTACCTCATCGGGCACAAAGGTGGAGGTCACCGTTATTTCCGGGATGTCCGCCACCGCCGCCGCCCGCAGCATACAGGAGGCGGGAGCGGTCAAGAGTGCCGATAAGCTTGTAAAATGGATGGTCAAATACGGCATAGACAGATCTCTCAAACCGGGGACATACCTCCTTGCACCCGGGGACGAGATATCTGTGGCCAACCAGCTAAGGTCCGCGCATCCGACTGCTCTCAGCGTAACGCTTATTCCGGGAGTCAGATTCGGCGGATTGCTGAGGGTACTCGGGATCTCTTCGGAGGATAAGGAAAGACTTGTTGGTGCGCTGGGGGATGACGCAAATTTTCCGCCGGAGCTGCGTGAACTTCTTCCCGACGCCCCGACTGACAGAATTGCTTTTTTACTCCCCGAGACATATTCCCTCGCACCGGGAGAGAACTTAGCCGCCCAGTTGGTGCGCAGGGCGTCAAAGCTTTGGATGGAGAGGATAGGGGCGGAGATCGAGCCCGAAACAAACAGGGAATTTTTGGCTGAGAGGGCAATTCTAGCTTCCATAGTCGAGGGCGAGGCGAAAGCCGCCGAAGAACGCCCCATTCTTGCAGGGATATTTCTCAGCAGGATCGAAAAAAGAATGCCGCTCCAATCCTGCGCGACAGTCATTTTCTGCTGGGACGAGGTCGGAGTCATCAAAAAAGCCCTTACGTACAAAGATCTCGAGATAGACTCGCCTTTTAACACATACAAATACCACGGGATGCCGCCGGGACCGATATCTGTCCCTTCCGAAGGGTCGTGGATCAGCGCGCTTCGCCCTGAAACAACGGATTATCTCTTTTTTTTCGCAACGTCCGATGGGACCCATATTTTCAGCAGGACTTACGATGAACACCTTGAAAAGCAGAGGAGGAAAGCGGATTGAGGCCCCGAATGACCACGCTCTCCCTGAAAGTCTCTCCGAAGGATATATACTATATAAGCTGGAACATAGACGCGTGTGAAGGTTTGGGAATGCTCAGAACAGATGACGCAATGGCGGGAAACGTAACTGTCTATGCCCCCTTTGAACTATTGTCCGACATACTTGATCTTATCGGCGGACTTAAAGCTGAGGGGCTGGACATAATCATCAGCGGGATCGCATAGCCGGACGGGAGGATCTGAATGGAAGACAAAACGATCGCAGCGATAATGCAAAAACTCGCGGACATACAAAAAAGGGGAGCCTCCCATGCCGATATCTTCGTTCAGACCGGAACGGCACATTCCGCCGGCTATGAAGACGGCAGGATGGATGAACTCTCTTCTTCGGGAGCGGACGGCTCTGGAGCAAGGATCATCTTCGGCGGTAAAACATTTTACTCCTACTCCCCGGGCACATCGCCTTACGGCATATCCCGGATACTTGACGAGACGGAGAGCGCGGTTTTCGGAAGCGCCGGTACTTCCTTCGGCTCTGGGCGTGAACCTATTCTCCAAACGGAAGATGACATCTCGATGCCCGACGTGGCTTTTATGAAAGATCTCGACACACTCCTAAGAAAAAGATCCTCCTTGGTAAAGCAGGCCGCTTTCAGGTACGGTATTTCAAAACGGAGGGTCCTGATAATAAGGTCGGACGGAATATGGGCGGAGGACACAAGAACCTACGGCACATTTTCAGCCCAGGTCATAACGGACAAAAACGGAGTCCTGCAGACCTCATCCGAACGAAGGAGCCTCTCGGTGCCTCCGTCCGAATTCTGGACGGGATCCGACCCCGAATCGATAGCCTCTGCCGCACTTGACCGCGCCCTTATCATGACCGACGCAAAGCCGTGTCCTGCCGGAAAGATGAGGGTCCTTCTCTCGGGAGATTCCGGAGGCACTGTGATCCACGAAGCGTGCGGACACGGACTGGAGGCCGACGTTGTGGAAAAGGACAGGTCAGTCTACATGGACAAGCTGGGAAAAAGGGTAGCTGACCCATCTGTTACTATGATAGATGATCCAACCATACCGTCGCTTTACGGATCTTACAGGTATGACGACGAAGGCACTCCCGCAGAAAGAAACGTGCTTATAGAAAATGGTGTGCTGAAACGGTACCTTACGGATATCCATTCAGCCATGACATCAGGCCTTCCCCTTACGGGAAATGGAAGAAGGCAGTCATACAGGAACATACCGGTACCGAGGATGAGCAACACTTTTTTGCTTCCCGGCGGCTCCGACTTCGAATCCATGCTATCGCAGACGGAAAATGGGCTTCTAGTAAAAAAGATGGGTGGGGGAGAAGTCGATCCCACATCGGGAGATTTCGTATTCTACGTCTCAGAAGCATATATAATTGAAAAGGGCCGCATATCATATCCTGTAAAGGGAGCGACGCTCACGGGGAACGGACCGGCCGTGCTTGAAAACATAATAGCGCTGGGAAAGGACGTTTGCATGGAGCCAGGAATATGTGGAAAATCGGGACAGGGCGTCCCTGTGACGGACGGTCAGCCCTCAATGCTGATCGACGGCATGACTGTAGGAGGAAGCATAGTCTGATATGATCTTCAGGAAGAACAGAAAGAAGAATGAGAAGCAGCCCGCACGAAAGCCGCGGCAGAAAGAAAAGCCTGCGTCCGCAGAGTCGTGGAGCCGTCCGGCATATGCCACACTTCTTCTTATATCGTTGTATCTGACAGCATCCCTTTATACCCCGTGGACCGGAACGCTCGGCGAGAGGATCTCCGATTCGCTTCTGGCGTCCTTTGGCGGCGCCTTCATCATTCCTGTACTCTTTGCGCTTTACGTCAGCGTTTTAAAACTTTTGTCAAAAAATGTTCCCTTTTTAGCCAGACAGTCCGCGGCTACACTGATCCTCTTTCTGACCGCGGCGCTCCTTCTGGGCCTTAATGAAATGCTGGCATCCGTCCCTCCTGTGCTCCGATGGCTCTCGCCCGGAACCTCCGGACTTTTGCTTGCGGAATATATCTTTTCCACCCTGGGAGCTTTCGGAACCTTCATCATCGGGGCTCTGGCCATATATATATCTATAGTCTTGTATGACATTCCGATAGTTCCAAAAATTAAACTGCCCAAAATTGTCTTTTACCCTTTCGGTGACAAGTCGGGTGAAGACGGCGAAAAATCGGCAGATCTGCCCGACGAGGCTTTAAACATTGCCGAATACAGCGGGACCGATTATTTCGGCCGATCGGAGAGCGAGGTTGACCGGGCACCGATAACGCTCACCGGGCTCGGGAAACGCTCGGAGGATGTGACATCCGAGGCAGGAATGATCAGCGATCCGGAGCTCTCGCTCATTGAGGATGGCTCTCAGTTTAGTATCGAAGAAGGAGTATTTCCGCCGCCCATCGAGATCTTCGGCGGGGAAGAGTCGCACGAGGGCGAGATGGATGAAGAAAAATCCCTGCCTCTCGGAGAGAAGATCATAAAAGCGCTGATGCATTTCAATATCGAGGCCCGGCTGGCCGAGATCCTTGTCGGACCAACTGTGATCCAGTTCAGGATCCAGCTTGCGCCGGGAATTAAGGTAAACAGGGTCGCGGTCCTGGCAAATGACATAGCGCTTGCAATGGCCGTTCCTAGCCTCAGGATCGAAGCTCCTATCCCGGGGAAACCATATATCGGGATCGAGATACCAAATCCGAAACGGCGGGGCATACCGCTGAGGACGGTCATCGAAGATCCCGCTTACAGTGAGAACGATGCCATACTGCCTCTCCCTTTTGGGGTCGGAGTCAACGGAGAGTCGGCGGTCATTGCACTGGAGAGCTTGCCCCATCTGCTGGTAGCGGGCACCACGGGATCCGGAAAGAGCGTATTTATAAATTCATGCATAGTGGGGCTCTGTTCCATGCGTAAGCCCGATGAGCTGAGGATGATACTGGTAGATCCCAAGCGCGTTGAGATGGCTATTTATGACAAGCTGCCTCACCTCCTTACCCCTCCGGTCACCGACCCCAAGAAAGCCGTCCACGTTCTGGCATGGGCCATAAGGGAGATGGAATCGCGCTATACGATGTTCGCTAAAGCGCGTGTAAGAAATATTGAGAACTTCAACAAGAAGGTCCTTCCGAAGGACAGGCTTCCCAATATAGTCATCGTGGTGGACGAACTGGCTGACCTCATGATGACCGCACCAAAGGAGGCGGAAGAGTATATTTGCAGGCTTGCCCAGATGGCAAGGGCGACCGGCATCCACCTGATCCTCGCAACTCAAAGGCCATCGGTCAACGTTATCACCGGCCTCATCAAAGCCAACATACCGGCAAGGGTGGCATTTACCCTTCCGAGCTCTGTGGATTCAAGGACTATAATCGATTGTGCGGGAGCAGAAAAACTGCTCGGCAAGGGAGACATGCTCTTTCTCTCCACAAGACACCCGAAGCCTGTCAGGATACAGTCTCCGTGGATAGACGAACAGATCCTCGCGGTATGGCTGAACTATCTCGTCAGCCTTTTCGGACTTCCTGATTTCGTTGAGATCGACAGGCAGGGAGAGGGGCCGTCAGGCATGGACGGATCGGGCGCTCTGGATGACGATCTGCTTGAAGAGGCCATAGACATGGTAATGGCAACGGGCATAGCCTCCGCGAGCGGTCTCCAGAGAAGGCTTCGTGTGGGCTTCTCAAGAGCTTCGCGGCTCATCGACATGATGGAGCTGATGGGGATCGTGGGACCGGCCGACGGTTCAAAACCTCGTGAGATACTGGTAGATGAGGAAGAGGCGCGTGAAATGGTAAGAGACGCGAAAGACGGGTATTAGAGGGATGACCTGTCCGGCTGGTGCGGGAAATAAAAAAAAGAGCCGTTTGCTAAACGGCTCTTTGGACTTTACCGGAACGAAGGCACTTCGTGCATACACGAAGCTTGCGTGTCTCTCCTCCGCCGACATCGACACGGACACTCTGAATGTTGACCAACCAGCGACGTCGGGTATGACGGTTGGAGTGGCTTACGGCATTTCCCGTAGTCGGTCCGCGGCCGCAGCAATCACAGAACTTGGACAATTTTATTCCCCCCTTGTACCTAGAAACATCCAACCTGGGTATTGTATCACAGTATATAAAAAACTTGCAACAATAGTATTGGAGGAACGGCCATGAATTTCAGCGAAAAGATGGAAGAGCTGGATAAAATATTACGCGGACTTGAAGGAACATCGCTCCCTCTCGAAGAGGCCCTCTCGGAATTTGAAAGAGGTATAGGCCTTGTCAGGGAGTGCCGCGAATATCTGGAGAATGCAAAGCAGAGGGTGGCCCTGCTTTCCGAAGAGGGCGAGAGAGAATTCGACTCTCCAAAAAAGGGAGAGCCTTCCCTATGAACCAAGGCGAAATGGAACAAAGGGTAAAGGGAGAACTGAGAAAATACAGGGCGCTTTTTGAGGATTACCTGAAGAGTTCCGGTGCAAGAAGGAACAAAGGAGTACCAAAAAAACTGAGCGAAGCTATGGACTATTCACTCTTCGCAGGGGGCAAGAGGCTGAGACCCGTACTATGCCTGGCTGCCGCGGAGAGGTGCGGCTGTTCTCCGAAGGACGCACTGCCTCTGGCGCTCGGTTTTGAAATGCTTCATACCGCCACGCTGATACACGATGATCTTCCCTGCATGGACGATGATGACATGAGAAGGGGCAAGCCGTCGAACCACGCAGTCTTCGGAGAGACCCTGGCGGTACTGGCCGGAGACGCTCTTCTGGCCCTCTCTTTGGATTACCCGCTCAATTACACTGTTGACATCAAGCCTGATAAGCTTCTCAGGGCAGTGAAAGTATTCAGCTCGGCGATAGGACCTTCCGGGGTCTGCGGCGGGCAGGTCCTGGACATGGACGCTGCGGCTGCGGAGGGAGACCCCGATTACGTCAGAAAAGTGGCCTCCCTCAAAACGGGCGCGCTGATCAGGGCCGCCGTCGTGGCTGGAGCCTCGCTGGGCACGGATGACGAGACCGCATTGGACTGCTATTATAATTATGGTACTCATTTGGGTTCGGCTTTCCAGATAGTGGACGATATACTCGACGTATCAGGCACGGCGGAGGAGCTCGGCAAGACTCCCGGAAAGGATCTTGAACAGGGCAAGATAACGCACGTATCCGCCTACGGCATGGCAGAGGCAAAGAGGATGGCCGGGATCGAGAGTGAACTTGCAAAAGAACACATCACTAAGATCCTTCCCGCCGATGATTTCCTTTCCGAACTGCCTGACCACTTGCTGAGCCGTACCAACTAAGAAAATATACATTCCGGAGATGTCGTTATGAGCATATTAGGATCCATAAAGGACTTCAAGGACCTTTCTGTCCTGACGTACGAAGAATTGAACGGTTTAAGCCTTGACATCAGAAAAAAAATTCTTGAAGTAACTCTGAAAAATGGCGGTCACCTTGCCTCCTCGCTTGGAGCCGTTGAGCTCACCCTGGCCCTTCTTCGCGCATTCGATCCCGATAGGGACAAGATCATATTCGATGTAGGGCACCAGTCCTACGCCTACAAGCTCCTGACGGGGAGACTCGACTCTTTCCACACCCTCAGGACAAAGGGAGGGATAGCCGGCTTTCCCAGAATGGACGAGAGCCCCTACGATTTTTTTACCACGGGGCACAGCAGCACATCCATTTCGGCGGCGATGGGCTACGCAAAAGCGAGGGACGTAAAAAAAGAGAACCACGAAGTTGTTGCCGTCATAGGCGACGGCGCACTCCTTAACGGCGTCTCGTTCGAAGCGCTGAACTGCATAGAGAGCACCGGGACAAAATTGATCATCGTTCTGAACGACAATAAGATGTCCATCAATCCCAGGATCGGCGGAATGGCAGGACACCTTGCAAGGCTTTCAGTCAACCCAACGTACAATAAAATAAAGGACTTCATAAGAGAGCAGTGCCGCACGATAAGAAGGGGAGACGCACTTGAGGATACGCTTAAAAGAGTAAAGGGAAAGCTAAAATCCCTTCTTTTGCCGACAAACGTCTTCGAGGAATTGGGGATAAGCTACTGGGGGCCGTTCAACGGCCATGACATACAGGAGATGGAAGAGGTATTCAGGCTTGCCGGACACTCTCAGGATTCCGTGCTGATCCACGTCCTGACTAAAAAAGGCAAGGGCTGCGGAGAAGCGGAGGAAAACGCATCGTTCTTCCACGGTATCGGGCCAAACACCCCTCTCGATGCGGCGCGCAACGGCAGCGGCGCTTCCTCACGGACGTGGAGCGAAGTGATGGCGGATACTCTCTCCGCCGCCGCGGAAGAAGACCCCCGAATTACTGTCTCCACCGCCGCGATGACCGATGGCACGAAGCTCAACGAATTCGCCCAAAAATTTCCCGAGCGCTTTCTCGACGTAGGCATAGCGGAGGAACACATGCTCACTTATGCCGCGGGGATGGCCGCAGGCGGCATGATGCCCGCAGTCTGCATATATTCGACCTTCCTACAAAGAGCAGCGGATCAGATAGCGCACGACATATGCCTGCCCGGATTGCCGGTCCTCATCTGTATCGACAGGGCCGGCCTGGTGGGTGAGGACGGAGAGACCCACCACGGGCTGCTCGACGTCCCGTGGCTGCGGTCGCTGCCCGACATCACGATCGCAGCCCCCAGAGATGAGGCGGATCTGAAGTTTTTTACAGAGGGGTGGCTCGAACGGCAGATCCCCATGGCCATACGATATCCCAGAGGCAAGGCCTCGGGAAATATCTTGCCCGACGGCTCAAGCTCCAGGGAACCTGCGGAGTGGAACAGGCTTGAGGTCCTTTCTCAAGGAAGCGGCGTCTGCTTGGTCGGGATCGGGAGCACCCTTCCCCTCATGCTCAGGAGCGCGGAAAAACTCAAAGAAGAAGGCATCGCGCCGACCGTCGCCGACCTGAGATTTATAAAACCCCTGGACCTCGCCGGACTCTCCGAACTGATCAGCGGCCACACTCTGCTTGTAGTCGCGGAGGAGAATTACCTGAGCGGCGGTACGGGGGAGGCGATAGCCAATTTCGCGGCAGAAAAAGGCACCGGATGCAGGGTCCTCCGGGCTGGTGTCCCTGACAGGTACATCTCGCACGCCACGAGGAGCGAACAGCTGGCGGAGTGCGGACTGACACCCGAGGCGATCGTAGCTTTGATCAGATCGTCATGAACAGAAGCAAGCCGGTAAGACTTGACAGGCTCCTTGTCGAACGCAGGATGCTCACTTCAAGGACCCTCGCACGTGAATACATTGAAGCGGGGCGTGTGACGGTGGACGGCATCCCGGCCGCCAAAGCCTCATCTATGGTTTCACCCTGCGCCGACATAAGGCTTACGGAGGCGGGCAGCGCCTGGGTGAGCAGGGGGGCACATAAGCTGATAAAGGGGCTCGACAGCTTTGCGATCGACCCGGCAGGGAAGATATGCATAGATATCGGCGCTTCGACCGGCGGATTTACAGATGTGCTCCTCGCAAGGGGGGCCTCAAGAGTTTATGCCGTCGATGTCGGCTACGGGCAGCTTGCCTGGAAGCTTCGGAACGATCCGAGGGTCACGGTTATGGAAAGGACAAACGCCCGCTTTCTGAAACCTGAAATGTTCGCTGATCGCCCCGCGGACCTGATCGTCTCGGACGCGTCCTTTATCTCCCTGAGGCTGCTTCTGAAGCCTCTTGAGGCGCTCCTTGGCGATAACGGGGAGATGGCAGTGCTTGTTAAGCCGCAGTTTGAGGTAGGCAGGGAAAAGGTCGGCAAAGGGGTCGTCCGGGACCCTCGACTCCACGAGGAAACTCTTCTCGGGCTCGCCTCATTCATTGAAGAAAAAACGGATCTTACGCTTGTGAACGTAACTTTTTCGCCGATAAGGGGCCCCGAGGGCAATATAGAATTTTTGTTTCATTTAAGATCGCCAAAGGGGACTATAATAGAGCATGAGCCCGCCGATTTTCAAAAAACGGTAAGAGAGGCTCACGAAGCGACTGAATAAAGGCAGGGGAAACGTCATGGGGTCTAACAGCGTAGGGCTTCTTTTCAACACACAAAAACCTGAAGCAATAAGCCTGGCAGCCAAGCTTTGTGCATGGGGGAGGGAGACGGGGATAAATTTTATGCTCCCGCCTCATGAGGCGTCGGCGCTGAGCCTTCCCGAGGTGCCCGACGATATGTGGCGCTCGGAGGTCGAATTTGCCGTTATTCTAGGAGGAGACGGAACATTTCTCCGCGCTGCAAGGTACACTTTCGGCCATCCGATCCCGCTTTACGGCATAAACCTCGGTAGGCTCGGCTTTCTGGCCACCGGCGATCCCGAATGCGCGAAGGAAGACATCTCGTCGATCCTCGCCGGAAATTATACCGTCCAGCAAAGGGATCTCATAAAGGGCCTCGTATGGAGGGGCGACAGGGTCGTCTATGAGCTGCACGCCCTAAACGATCTCGTAATTTCAAAGGGCAACCTTGCGCGGGTCATCGACCTGGAGGTCAGGGTGGATGACGAGATATTATCCCTCTTCCTCGCCGATGGGCTCATCCTTTCGACTCCGACCGGATCTACGGCATACGCCCTCTCGGCGGGCGGTCCTATAGTACCGCCTCATGTGAGGTGCATGCTTTTAGCGCCGATCTGCGCCCATACACTCTATGCCCGGCCGGTGGTACTAAGCGGTACGGACAAGGCATATGTCACCCCGAAGGGTGACAACAGGAATCTGATCCTTACCCAGGACGGACAGCTTTTCTACGAACTCCTGCCGGGGGACTACCTTGAGGCTTCGCTCGCCCCCGAAATGCACGTAAACATAATCCGCCTCAAAGACAGGAGCTACTACGATCTCTTAAGGGAAAAGCTCCGCTGGGGGTTCAACGGCATCACAGACGGAGGGGATTGATATTGCTCGAGGATATACATGTCCTTGGAGTGGGGGGTATCAGGGAGGCAAGCCTATCCCTTGACGGCGCATTTATAGTGATAACGGGCGAGAGCGGGTCGGGCAAAAGCAGCCTCGTGCGCGCGATGGAGTTTATTGCCGGAAAACGTGCCCACAGCGGCTTGATACATGTTCTTGAAGAATCCGCCGACGTAGCTGTTACCCTCGCCGCAGACGAGGCGAGGGAGCTGCCGGATGAATACAGGCCCCAGGAGGGTACCCTCGTTGTCAGGAGAACTTTCTCCAGAAACGGAAGGGGCAGATGCTCCTTGCAAAACATCCCTTTGCCGCTGAACGCCCTCTCATCCGCAATGGAGAACAGGCTGGTCATACAGAGCCAGTTCGCTCAGCTCAGCCTGCTTGATCCGGCAAAACAGCTCGACCTGGTCGATTCATGCGGAGGGGCGCCGCTTGAAAGGATCAAGGTGAACCTTGAAAAGGTCTTCAATGAGACGCTCTCAGCGGAGCGCGAGATAATCGACCTTAAAAAAAGGCGCGAAGAGACAGAGACCTTTTGCCAAGGGGCGGAGGAGACCCTGCTGAAGGTCCGAGCTCTGGAAATCAGAGAAGACAGCGAAGATATATGGGAGAAGGAGATCAGAGATCTTGAATCAAAAGAGATCATCAGAGAAAGTCTCAGCGCCGTCTTCGAAAGGCTGACGGGAGGAGCTGCAGGCGGCGGACTCTCAGGAGAACTTGAAGCCGTCGCGCATGATATATATGAGATTTTCGCCGATAGGGACAAGCAGTGGAAAAGGACCGTTGAAGAAGCCCTCTTGAGTTTGCAATCCTTATCGAAGCTTCTTAAAGATGAACTTACGACTTTTCCCTCGGACGAAAATGCGGAAAGCACGAAAGAACGTCTTGAAAAAAAAATAGGCTCATCAAGAAAGCTCAGGCGGACACATGACCTTCACAGCTGCAAAGAGCTTATCGAATACGCCGAAAGAGCCGAGTCAGGTATGAAATGGCTTTTAGAGAGCCGCACAGAGCTGGAAGAACTGGAAAAAGCGGCTGCAGCAAAGAGAAAAGAGACTAAGAGCCTCGCCCTTGAGCTGCGCAGAATGAGAAGAGAGGCAGCCAAAGAGCTTGCTTTGAGGGTCAACTGCCACCTCGCTGACCTTGCTATGGAGAACGTCCTTTTCTCGATAGAGGTCGAAGACCTTGAAAAACTTCGCGTAAATGGCGCCGAAGCAGTGACGTTCATGCTTTCGCAGCCGGATCAGCCTCCTCTTCCAGTCGGAAGGAACGCCTCAGGCGGCGAACTGAGCAGGATATTGATTGCCCTTCAGCTTTCGCTCGGTGATGAAAAGCTTCCCGGCACCCTTGTTTTCGACGAGGTCGAGGCGGGGCTGGGAGGCAGGACTGCGCTACTTGCCGGCTACAAGCTCAAAGAGCTCTCGAGGCGCTGCAGGACTCTCCTGATCACCCATGAAGCTGTGATAGCCTCCATGGCGGACCAGCATTTTCTGGTCAAAAGAGAGGGTGACGAGACATACATACAGGAAGTCTCGGGCGGAGAGAGAGAAAAAGAGATAGCGAGGATGCTTGCCGGGGACGAAGATTCCCGGGAAGCCCTTGAGCACGCAAGGTCGCTTTTGGCGGACGGCGGCGAATAAAGGGGCGCTAACGCCCTTGTTGACTAAACCCGTATTTTTCTTTATAATGCACAGGTTGTAGAAGACGCTTGGTGCAGGCCTTTAAAAGCCTTATGGCTGCCTGACACGCAGCGGAGGGAGGAAAAGCAATGTACGCAGTGATCGAAACAGGCGGCAAGCAATACAGAGTCGCGGCAGGGGACAAGCTTCGCCTTGAAAAAATAGGCGCCGAGGCAGGGGAACAGGTGACGTTCGACAAGGTAATCCTTCTCGGCAAGGACGACGGACCGGTAATAGGCACTCCCTATGTCGGCGGAGCCGCCGTCACGGGAAAGGTCATCGAGCACGGCAAAGAGGATAAGATCCTCGTCTTAAGGTATCGCAGGAAGAAGAATTATCGTAAATTACGCGGGCACCGTCAGCAGTACACACTGGTCGAGATCGACGGTATAAACGCTTAGAGTTACGTCTTTTTAGTTGGGAGGGCAATACAAATGGCACATAAAAAAGGACAGGGCAGCAGCACCAACGGACGGGACAGCCAGCCGAAATATCTCGGCGTCAAGCGCAGCGACGGCCAGTCTGTAAATGCCGGAACGATCATAGTACGGCAGCGCGGCACAAAGTTCCACCCGGGAAACAACGTCGGACTCGGACGCGATTACACGCTTTTCGCGCTGGTCTCCGGGAAGGTGCGCTTTCTTACGAAGGCAAACCGCAAATTCGTAGCGATCGAACCGGAAGTCGTTTAACCGTCCAAAATTCGGAAAAGAACCGGGGGCCTTTGTTTCAGGCCCCCTTTTGTAGTATCTTAGGGATGGGATAAAGAGGATGAAATTTATTGATTCTGTTCGTCTCTCTGTAAAAGCGGGGAAGGGCGGAAACGGCTGCATGAGTTTCCTCCGTGAGAGATTCAGGCCGTTCGGCGGTCCTGACGGAGGCAACGGCGGCAGAGGCGGAAACATAATTTTCGAAGCTTCAAACAACTTGCAGACTCTGGCCGACCTCGCATATCAGAGAAACATAAAGGGAAAAAACGGGATCCATGGCAAGGGCAGCTCCCGCAATGGAGCTATGGGCGAGGATACACTTATATTGGTGCCGTGCGGTACGATAATCTATGACGCGCAGACTGACGAGGGACTGGCCGATCTTGTCGAGCCGGGAGACCGCTTTCTCGCCGCAAGGGGCGGGAGGGGCGGCAGGGGCAACCGTTATTTTGCCAATGCGATGAGAAAAGCCCCCAGATTCTGTGAAAACGGTGATCTCGGAGAAGAGGCAGAACTGAGGCTCGAATTAAGATTGATAGCGGACATAGGACTTGTAGGCATGCCTAATGTCGGTAAATCAAGCATCCTTGCCGCTATATCGAATGCGCAGCCCAAAATAGCAAACTATCCCTTCACGACCCTATCTCCAAACTTGGGCGTCCTGACCGTAGGCTACGAACGGATCGTCCTGGCTGATATCCCGGGTCTTATAGAGGGGGCGCACATAAACAAGGGGCTGGGCATACAGTTCCTGCGGCACATTGCCCGCACGAGGCTTCTGATCCACGTCCTAAGCCTTGAGAACAACGACCCGGAGCTTCTGATAGAAGAGTTGAGGACAGTCAGGAATGAAATGAGATCCTACGACCCGGGGCTGAATGAGAGACCCTATGCCGTAGCAGCCAATAAGCTCGACCTCTCTCCGGATCCCGGTACGGTAGGAAAACTGGCAAAGCATTTCACCTCCGAAGGCATCGCATTTTGTGCCGTAAGCGCCCTGACAGAGGAGGGAATACCTGACCTGGTCAGACTGATTGCCGAATTTGCCGAGAAGAATCCGAGACCTAAGAGCGAAGTCAGGCTCTACGCCTTAGAGAGCAGGGATGAAGAGCCTCTGCCGTCCGCAAAGAGGAACGTGGTGCAGATAGTATCATTGCACGGGGGCGGTTACAGGATCCTGCACGGACGCCTCGAAAAAGCGGCGGAGCGCTGCGACTTCAGCCAGGACGAAAACGTGGCCAGATTCACCAGACTTATGAGAAAGTACAAGGTCGAAGACCTGCTTGAAGCCGCGGGAGCCCAAGAGGGCGACCAGGTCACCATAGGATACAAGGACTTTATTTTTTACCCCGATTACTATCCCTCGGATACCGACGAAGAGCCGGAGACGGAAGAGGGACCTGAGGAAGAAAAAACACAGACGTAAAGAGGCATGAAGATGGCAAACGAAGAAAAAAGAAGGATTGGAATCATGGGGGGAACATTCGACCCGATCCACTACGGCCACTTGAGGGCAGCGGATGAAGCCCACGCGGCATTTGGCCTTGCCGAGGTAATATTCGTCCCGACGGGAGTGCCCCCGCATAAGGCGGGGGAGAGGGTATCCTCGTCGGAGGACAGATACATGATGACCCTGCTCGCAACGGTCGACTGCCCCTATTTCTCTGTCTCCAGAATAGAGATCGACAAACCGGGCAACAGTTACACCATCGATACGCTCAGATCTCTTCGTGAGATCCCCAAATACTCCGATGCCGAGTTTTACTTTATTACGGGGCTTGATGCCGTGATGGACATCGTCTCTTGGAAAACCCCTTCGGAGATCATGGGGCTCTGCAAATTTGTAGCTGTAAGCAGGTATGGATATACTCACAAGAGGATGGAAGAACTGCCCGAAGACCTGAGATCAGCGATAATATCGCTGGAGATCCCACATCTGGCGATCTCCAGTACCGGATTGAGAGAGAGGGTAAAAATCGACAGGAGCATCAGGTTCCTGGTCCCGCCCTCAGTCGAGCACTACATCCACAAAAGATCGCTCTATAGGGCGACCTGACCCTTTCTTCGGAGGTAACGCCTTTGAAACGATATAAAACCATAATAATTGTGGCCGCGCTGGCTATCCTGGGCATAACGGCGGGAGCCGGCCTCAAGGTTTACTCTATCCTGCACTCTAAATCTCAGGACATACTGACCGCCATCCAGAGTTCATTGGACAGCGGCAGCGCCCAATATGCCGCTTTAAAGGAACAGGGAAGGTTCAACATCCTGGTGATGGGGGAGGACGACGTGGAGGGGTCTCGGCGCTCCGACACGATACTCTTCGTGACTATCGACATAGATGACAAAAACATGAGGATACTCTCAATGCCCAGGGACACCAGAGTCCAGATAATGGGTCACGGAGTCCAGAAGCTCAACCACGCCTTCGCCTACGGCGGGCCCGACCTCTTAAAAGCCACGGTTGAAAAGTATTTGAACCAGCCTATACTTTATTACGTCGTTATAGATTATGACAGTTTTCCTGCGGTGGTGGACATACTGGGCGGGGTAGAGATAGACGTCGAAAAAAGGATGAAATACGTGGACAGGGCAGGAAAACTGAACATAAACATCCAGCCTGGACTACAAACAATGGATGGTAAAACTGCCCTTCATTATGTCCGTTTCAGGATGGACGCCCTCGGTGACATTGGCAGGGTACAGAGGCAGCAAAAGTTCATAAAGGCGCTCCTGAAAAAAGCATACGATCCCAGGGTCATAGTTAAGGTCCCTGAGCTGACCGCACAGATGGTAAAGCTTTTCAAGACCGACATGTCTCCGGCCCTTGCCATACAGCTTGCCGGCTTTGCCCAAAACGAGCTTGGACGCGAGAGGATCTTTTTCTCCACGCTGCATGGACAGGCGGCCACGGTCAATAATCTTAGCTACTGGATAGGGGATACCAAAGCTGCGAACGACTTCCTCAACGCACCCGTTGAAGCCCTGCTTTCTGGTGATATCAGAGAAAATAACAACACCAACAGCTTCGCCGGACTTTCGCTGACATACTCATCGGCAGCTGAAGAGACAAAGAGGCCAAACGGAGAAGCGGCGGTGAATTCACCGGCAGAAGCACCAGCTAAAACAAAGAGTGAAGAGACCATCTCCGACGAAGAGCTCATCAGCCTTATCAGGTCAATGCCCGAATCGGTCGCCGTTCTTAATGGCACGGGGAAGGCGGGACTTAGCTCGGAGGTCGCGACAAAACTCCAAAAGATCGGAGTGGATGTCGTTATGACAGCAAACGCCAAGCATTTCGATTACAGATCCAGTAATGTGGTCTATCCGGCAAATGCACAGCCGAAGGTAGTCGATACCGCAAAGAAGCTGGGAAAACTTTTAGGAATACCAGGCAGTCTTATCAGAACCAATAACCAGGCTTTTTATGCATCGCTGATCATAGGGCACGACAGCCAAAGCCTCATCAGCCGGATAGATAAGCTGGTCGAGATAAGCTCAAAATAAAAGATCACTGACATATCACAGATATATAGAATTTAGAGGGAGGCGAAGGATTTTATGGCAGGCTCAAAACCTATGGAGACGTTCTATGAACCTTACAAACCGCTTGTCGAGGCGCTAAGGGAAAAGCACGCGCTGGAAGTTACGGTCCACGACCTGAGTGAGGTCTCAGGCTTTACGGAGGCTTTCATAGTCGCGATAGCGCGTTCCGACCTCCATGCCAGGACACTGCGGGATACGGCGAGTGAAAAGCTCGACGAAATGAAGCTCCCTCATAAGGTTGAGGGCGAGACGAGCAGCCGCTGGTGCCTCATGGACGCCGGCCACCTTGTGGTCAATATCCTCAGCAAAGAGGGCAGGGACTATTACAGGCTCGATTCGCTCTGGGGAGACGCACCTGCTATCAAATTCACTGATCCTGACGCCTGAGGCATAAAGAATGAGAGGCAAGAGCTGTATCTTCTGCATGATCAAAGACTATGTTCTTGAAAACGAACTTGCCTATGCGATCTTCGACAAGATGCCCGTAAGCGAGGGACACATGCTTTTAATCACCAAAAGGCACGTCGAAAATTTTTTTGACCTGACAAAAAAAGAACGTGAGGCGCTCTTCGACCTGATCGACGAGGCAAAGCCCATGCTCGACGAAAAATACGCGCCCGACGGATACAATATCGGAGTCAACTGCGGCAGCACCGCAGGACAGTCTGTCATGCACGTCCACGTTCACCTGATACCGAGACGTTCAGGCGACACTTCCGGAGCCAATGTGGGAGTCAGGGGAGTCATTCCGGAAGAGATGGAATACAGGAGATAAAAATACCATTTCATAAAATATAATTTTATGATGTCCTATAATTATTCTTATGTGACTCAAGGCCATATTTTATAAATGACTTCAGAACAGAGGCCTCTTTGGACAAAATCCAAAGAGGCCTTGTCTGCAGAGCGCCATATGGGTGATTTTTATCTCACCGCGGCTTTGATGATGCCCATGAAGCTCTCAGGCTTCAGCGAAGCTCCTCCTACAAGAACGCCGTCAATGTCGTCCATCGAAAGGATCCCCTCGGTGTTCTCAGGTTTCACGCTGCCTCCGTATAGGATCGGGGTTTGGATGGCGACTCCTTCACCGAAGGTATCAGCCAAAAGCTTCCTTATAAAGGCACAGACCTCCTGAGCGTCTTCCGGGCCGGCCGTCTTTCCGGTCCCTATGGCCCATACTGGTTCATATGCTATTATAATGTTCTTGGCAACAACGTCGCCGTCCATAGACCTGAGCCCGCTTAAGAGCTGGTTTCTGATGACATCGAACGTCTTTTCCGCTTCGCGGTCTTCAAGCAGTTCGCCGACACAGAAAACCGGGGTCAGACCCTCGTCAAGCGCGGCAAGTACCTTTTTGTGAAGTTCTTCACTTGTTTCTCTAAAGATATGTCTTCTTTCGCTGTGCCCTATCAGAACGTGGGTACAGCCGACCTCGGCAAGCATCGGCGCCGATATCTCGCCTGTGAAGGCCCCGTTCTTCTCCCAATGGAGGTTTTGGGCCCCTACGATCACCGGCAATTTTTCCTTATGCTTAGCCGCAGCTCCTATGGAGACAAAGGGCACGAAAAAGGCTACTTCCATTTTTTTGGTTTTTATGTCGGAGATGACTTCTTCCGACGAGAGCAGCGAGGGGCCAAATTCACCCATGAATTTCTCGGTATCAGAGGGCCCGTTGAACATCTTCCAGTTACCCGCAATGAATCTTCTGCGCATATTTCTTATCCTCCTTGAAGTTTTCAAAAAGCGGCTCGCCGGCAGTTGCCCCGGAAGCCGCTTTTTGTTTTAAAGAGAGATTTCGTATGGTTCGATCCCGGGCAGTTTTTTGCCTTCAAAAAACTCAAGGCTAGCCCCACCGCCTGTCGAAACATGGGATACTCGCTCCTGATAGCCGAACAATGCCACAGCTGCGGCCGAGTCCCCTCCTCCGACGACAGTAAGGGATCCTTTATCTGTGGCCGTCGCAAGAGCCTTGGCGATAGCCTCCGTCCCTTTGGAGAAAGCGGGCATTTCGAAGACGCCCATGGGGCCGTTCCAGAGTACGGTACGAGATTCGAGAATGATGTCGGTAAACTCTTTGACCGTCTCGGGACCTACGTCGAGCCCCATTTTGTCCTCGGGGATCTCGTCAGAAGGCACGATAACGAACGGAGAATCCTTATCAAACCTGTCCGCCGCGATCACATCGCCGGGAAGGATGATCCTGACTCCGAGCTTTTCCGCCTCCTCAAGCATGGAGCGGGCAAATTCGACCTTCTCCGATTCGCAGAGAGACTTTCCTATTTCGAGCCCCTGTGCCTTAAAAAAGGTGAAGGCCATGCCGCCGCCGATAAGAATAGTATCTACCTTTTTAAGCATGTTCTCGACCACGCCTATCTTATCGGACACCTTGGCGCCGCCAAGGATAAGCACGAACGGCTTGCGGGGATTATCCCTCACGGCTCCGAGCATCTCGGTCTCGCGGACGATCAAAGGACCGGCATAGGAGGGAAGTATCTCCGCCAGCGCCCTGGTGGAGGCGTGAGCCCTGTGAGATGCGCTGAAGGCATCCATCACAAAAGCATCGAAGTTCTTTGCCATTGCCTCGGCAAAGGCGGCGTCGTTTTTTTCTTCCTCCGCGTGGAACCGCACGTTCTCAAGCATGAGCAATTGTTCTGTCCATCTGTCGACGGCCTCGTCCACCGGCTGGCCGATGCAGTCCGGAACAAAACGCACCTCCCATCCGGTCAGCCGCGCCAGCTCCTCCCCCACCGGCTTGAGCGAGTACTTGAGGTCCTTGTCTCCCTTGGGCCTTCCGAGGTGGGAGAGCAAAGCGACCCTGGCCCCGGCTTCCCGGAGCTGCTTCAAGGTCGGAAGGTGGGCCTCGATCCTAGTAGAATCAGAGACCCTGCCTTCGTTGAGAGGAACGTTGAAATCGACCCTGACCAAAACCTTTTTCCCTGCCACATCGCCGGGCGAAAAAGTTTTCAGTCTCATGGGGTCAGATCCCCTTTGAACAGATATAGTTTGCGAGGTCAATGACCCTGTTGCTGTAGGCCCATTCGTTGTCATACCATGAGAGTATCTTTACCATTTTATCTCCCATTACCATGGTATGCCTCGGCGCGAAGATCGAAGAACGGGGATCTCCGACAAAATCCATGGACACGAGGTCTTCGGGCTCATATCCAAGTATTCCCTTCAGGGGACCTTCCGCGTACTCCTTCATGGCCGCGTTGATTTCGTCGACCGTCACCGGTTTTTCAAGGGTAGCGGTAAGGTCAACTACAGAGACGTCGGGAGTCGGCACGCGAAGCGCAAAACCGTTCAGTTTTCCCTTTAGTTCGGGCATGACCTCGGAGATGGCCTTCGCAGCTCCCGTCGTTGTCGGGATAATGGAAAGGGCGGCGGCCCTGCCTCTCGACGGTGTCGACTTGTGCGGGAAGTCGAGGGTGACCTGGTCGTTTGTGTAGGCGTGGATCGTGTTCATAAGCCCTTCAACGATGCCGAACTTGTCCTGGAGGACCTTGCACACCGGGGCAAGGCAGTTAGTCGTGCAGGAGGCGTTTGAGAGCACGTTATGCTTTGCCGGATCGTAGACGCCTTCGTTTACACCCATTACTATCGTGGCATCCTGATTCTTGGCCGGAGCTGAGATGATAACTTTCTTTGCCCCCGCCGCGATATGAGCTTTCGCCGCATTGGCGTCGGTGAAACGGCCGGTGCTCTCGACGACGATATCCACTCCGAGCTCTTTCCAGGGAAGCTTTGCGGGATCGGGCTCAGCCACAGCTTTTATCTTTTTTCCGTTTACTACGAGGAAGTCTCCGTCTATAGATACTTCACCGGGAAAACGACGGAAGACCGAGTCATACTTTAAGAGATATGCGAGGGATTCCGGAGGGGTCAGATCGTTTACTGCGACGACCTCAAAGAGATTTTCTTTTCCGTTCATAAAGAAAGAACGGAGGGAGAGCCTCCCGATACGCCCAAAACCGTTGATCGCTACCTTGTACTTTGCCATAAATACTGCCTCCTTATATTTTTTTCACAAAATCACTTGTGAACAATTGAACACATGCTTAAAACTGCACTTCAGCCTCGCCGCCGTTTCGCTGCATTTGGTCACCTGCAGCCTGCCTGCGATCAGTCTTCCACCTGAAGGTCTTCGTGCAGGACCCTCAGGAGTTCGCCGAGAGCCATTGCGCTAAGGACATCTCCGTGAGGCTTATAGGGCATCATACCGTCAAAATATTCGGCTATGCCTCCAAGACACCTGTGTCTTATGTGGGAATTAAATGGACGCATGAACATCCATCCGAGGTCCCTTCTGGAAGGATTGTGCCTGATAAAGGCGGTGATAAACTCGCCAAGCAGCCACGGCCACGCCATGCCTCTGAAGCGGGCCTTCATCCTCTGGTCCAGCCTTCCCTCAGATCTTCCCTTGAACTTGTCCTGCCTGGGATCGAGCGTCCGCAGTCCGTATGTTGTATAAAGCTCGTCCCAGCATGCTCTGATTACACTCTTTGCCATATCGTCCGTAAGCGGCGAGTGAGGGAGCGAGACAGCCAGGATCTGGTTGGGCCTTACAGAATGGTCCCTCGCGGTGCCCTCGGGATCTACCCAGTCAAAAAGACATTTTTTATCGCCGTTCCAGAAGATCCTGCGGAAGGAATCCGCGCACTTTTCGGCGGCCTTTCTATATTTTCCCGCCGCTTCGGTCTCTCCGTCCGCTTCGGCAAAGCCTTCACATGCCTTCAGCGCGTTGTACCAGAGGGCGTTGACCTCTACCAGATAGCCTCTCCTTGAGACCACGATCTCTCCCCCGGCGGTCCCATCCATCCAATGCCTGCTCGGATCGTCGGAATCTATGTGAAGAAGGCCTTCCCTGCCGCATGAGAGGCCCAGCAGGTCTATCCCTTCGGCATAGCGATCTGCCATATTCCTCGCCGCTTTCCTGATCCGTATATCCTCTTCCTTCACGCCGACGTGCTTCGTATACTTGTCCGCGGCATAGACGTACCAGAGTCCGCTGTCGGCGCCTTCGAAAACACACCTTTTGTCCGGCACTATGCGTCCCGGCATCACCCAGCCGTTTTCTTCGCAGGTACCGGCCCATATCCGGAGTATTCTTTGAGCTGTCTCTTCCCTGCCCGTAGCCAGAGTAAGTCCGGGAAGGGAGACGAATGTGTCCCTCGTCTTGTATTCGACGGAGGGATAGCCGCTGTATACGGGAGATATAGGATCGTCCCGGTCATCTATAAGATGGTAGGAGGCCGCTATCATATCCTGCTCGGCACTGCTGAAAGCCGGCAGGTTGGCCTGCTCCAGAATATTCTCAAATCTCTCCTCGCATTCCCTTTCGACGGCCAGTATATCCTCCGGCGAGAGGACAGGCTGTTCGTCCGAAAGGATCACGTATATGACGTCTCCTTCGGACATGTCATTGCTCACATAGCCCGGCGACCACAGATGGTCGACAGATGGAATGTCGGGAGTGTCGTCTTGTTCGTATATCAGGTTTTCATACCAGAGCGGCTTGGATGCCCATGTTCCGGACGTGGTCCGGAAATAGCTGATCCTGCCCTTTCCTTCTACCCCTACGGAGCTGCCCTCTTTCATCGACAGCCTGAAATCTCCCTTGGCCGAATCGGGGCATATCTCCGAGTTTATCCTGTGCGCGAACAGAGGTCTCAGGTCGACCCGTATCTTATCCGGGGCCGCCAGAAGTTCGTATTTGATTATTGTGCATGCTTTTCCCTGCGGCATGAAAATTGATTTCTTGAGGAGGATGCTGTGTATGACGAACAACATGCTTGGAAATGGGTTGCCTTGATATTCCTGAAGATACCTGTATCCGTCAGGATAGACCAGGTCTTTGTAGCGGTTGGTCGAAAGCTGATATTTCTTTTTGTCGTGGTAGACAGTCTCTTCGATCTTGCTTATGAGTACCGAGTGCTGTGTCTCTCCTTCGGGGCGGACTACAAGGAGTCCGTGTTCTCTTCTCGTATTCGCTCCGATGACCGTTGAAAACCCGTAGCTGCCCCGGCCGTTGGAAACGAGATACTCCCTGCCCGCCCCCTTATCATAGGTGTTAACGTCTGCCTTTCCCAAATACATGGCCACCATCCCCCTTCAACAGCTTATGCAACATATTTTCACATTTCCTCCATCTATATTCTACCGTACTTTTGCTAATCGGTCTCGGCAGATTCTGTCCAAGTTCCCTTAATGTTACGCTGGGATTTTTTTTCCTGGCGTAAACAAGCTCTCTGAGGTCTTCAGGGAGATCATCCACGATCCCCGCCTCTTCCATCTCTCTGATAAGCATCATCTGCCTTTCGGCTGCCCTCAGGGTCTTGTTGATATTGGCGGAATCGCAGTTTACCAGTTTATTGGCTCGGCTCCTCATAGACCTGTAGATCGCTGTCTCCTCAAGGGCCAGCGCGGTCCTCACAAATCCAAGCCTCGTGAGAAATGTCACTATCTGCTGCTGGTCCCTCAGCATCAGTTCCCTCATGCCTCCCTTTGTTCTCAGGGCAACGCTGAAGCCTGCCGACTTCAACATGGATAAAAGCCTTTCAACGGCATCACTTCCCGCCGGAGGCCTGATGACCATATGGTAACCCATTCTCGGCACGTAAAGGGCCCCGCAGCTTCCCCACAGGCCCCTTGCCCAATTCCAGTTACGCTTATTTCGGGGCGTTGCTGAGATCCTTTGAGCTATCTCGTCGGCGAGCCCGGCCTCAAGCAGAAAGCGGACTCTGCTCTTGGGCAGGTCGCCGTAAGTTATCCTTATAGGTCCGGCCTCGCGAAAGTCCGAAACTGGCCACAGCTTCAAAAGCCGCCTTACGGCAAAGATCCTCCCTGAGGAGAATTCAGGGCCATCGCAGAGTACGACCCGATTCATCCCGTCAAGGATCCCGGCTATCTCATCTTCAACGGGTGCGGTCGGCCGAAATGACAGCCATTCGTCCCAGATCCTGCTGTTCAGCTCGCCCATCTATCCTTCCTTCGTCTCCCTGCCCTCTCTCGCGAGCCTCATTATGGCCTCTGAGAGATTCTGTGCATTGTGTCTAAGGTATTCTTCGTCTTTGATCGTTACAAAATCACCGTATATGACCGTGGTGCCGAGAGACCTGAGGTATTTCTCCTCTTCGCCTGACAGGTAAAGGGGCTCCGCTCCCGTTTTGCCGTATCTCCTAAGGAATTCTTCGGGTATCGGAGCCTGGTTGGCGAGAAGAAAATCCGGCACTGTTCCGAGAACACTCGCCACCCAGTCCACATGCGCGAGGATGTTCATTCCCTCGGTCTCCCTGGGCTGGGTCACAAGATTTGCAACGTAAACTATAGGTACAGGCGTCTCCTGAAGCAGCTCTGAAAGGTCCTTAAGCAGCAGGTTCGGAAGCACGCTGGTGAAGAGGCTCCCAGGTCCCAGCACTATAAGGTCCGCCGACTTGACGGCCCTCTTCACGCCGTCCAGCGGAGGCGCTGTACAGGGCTCTATCCAAAGCTTGACGAGGTCGCCGCCGTTGTCCGAGACCTCGAGCTCTCCTCTGACCCTCTTGCCCTCTTTTGTTTCGCCCATAAGCGTTACTGTCTCGGTAGTAACCGGAAGTACCTGTCCTCTTATAGCGAGCATTTTGTTGAGTTCCTCTACCGCCCTCTGGAAATCGCCCATCATCTCCGTAGTCGCGAGAAGTATCAGGTTGCCGAGGTTATGCCCCTTAAGCTCGCCCCTGTCAAATCTGAAGTTGAGGAGCCTGTTGAGGGAGCTGTCATTCTCGGCAAGGGCAACTATGCAGTTCCTTATGTCTCCGGGCGGCAGCATGCCCCACTCTTGCCTCAGGCGGCCGGAACTGCCTCCTTCATCGGTGACGGCAACGACCGCAGTTATGTTCCGAGTGAAGGCCTTCAGTCCGCCGAGCAGGGTGGAGAGCCCCGTACCCCCGCCTATCGTCACTATCCTCGGACCCAAAGAGAGCCTGTACTCTACCGCATTGGTCATAACTCCGTGCCTTCCCGGCTGTTTTTTTATTCTGCCGGTCCCGCGCGAGGAGAGGATATAAAAGGAGAGCGCAGCCGCACCGAATGTCAAAAGGAGCAGCAGCATGGTAAAAGGTCTCACAGATAATTCCCCTTGTCTATGTCTCTATGCTTCACTATGACGCTGTTTCCCCTTTTTTTCAGGTTGTTTCCTAGGATCTCCGAAACTGCGACCGACCTGTGCCTTCCCCCGGTACAGCCTATTGCAATGTGGAGCTGGTTTTTACCGGTCCCCGGATAAACTGAAGCGATAAAATCCAGAAGTTCCTCCGCTCTGTTTATAAACGTCTCCAGTGCTTCGAACCCAGAGAGGTATTTTCTGACCTCCTGATCCCTGCCCGAAAGAGGGTGCAGCTCATCAACGTAATTTGGGTTGGGAAGGAATCTCACGTCAAGCACATAATCCGAATCCTGGGGCAGCCCGAATTTGAATCCGAAAGAGCTTATTATCACGTTTATTTTGTTCGATGTCATGCCCATGACCTCAAAGAGCCTGGTCCTGAATTCGGTGGTTTTCATGCCGGAGGTGTCGATCACGATGTCGGCATCCCTGCGGATATGCGCCAGCATCTCCCTCTCTTTCGCAAGCCCGTCGAGTATCGTGGAGTTGCCGGTAAGGGGGTGCCTGCGCCTTGTCGTCTCGTATCTTCTTACGAGCACATCATCCGAGGCGTCCACAAAGAGTATCTCAAGCCTTTCTGTCTTGCGGCGGAGCAGGGGCAGAACGTTATCCAGATCATCGAGAAGCTCTTCACCCCGCACGTCGACCACCGCGGCGACGCCGCAGCAAACTGCGGACTGGTGGTTCATCAGCACGTCGAGCAGCTGCGGCAGCAGTGTCGGCGGCAGGTTGTCTATAACGTAAAAGCCCTGATCCTCAAATATATGGAGGGCCGAAGACTTTCCTCCCCCGGACATGCCGGTGATTATTACACATCTTTTGATCTTGTTTGAAGCACGTTCTTCCGACATTCCTCCTGCCTCCTCCTTCGTCAATGGCTGTACCGCCGGCCCGAAGGCTGTTCGCCGCACTCGCCTTCCCGACCCGTAAGCGTCTCAACAGCATGCCTCAAAGCGGGAGCTACAGCCTCAAAACACTGTCCGGCTCCTCGGCGGCTGCCGGGAAACGCAATAATAAGGCTCTTTTTCCTTATGACGGCAAGGTTCCTGGAGAGAAACGCCCTATCCGTGAACTCAAGGGTCCTCATTCGCATAACCTCCCCAAAGCCGGGGACGGTCTTTTCCGCTATCGCCATAAGCGCCTCGGGAGTAACGTCCCTGGGCGAAAGCCCCGTTCCCCCCGTAGTCAGTATGAGGTCGAACCCTTCGCCGCACCAGGCCTTCAGGCTCTCTTCAATAACGCCTTTCTCGTCAGGTACGATCTTTTTTTCCCCCACAACGGCTCCTATCGCTGAAACCAGCCTTTCCAGCTCGGGACCGGCAGTGTCGATCCTCTCGCCTCTGCTGCCCTTGTCGCTTACCGTAAGGATGGCTGTCCTGATGGGGCGCCACACTTCCGCCTTCGCGGAGACGCTCAGAAATCCCGGTGTGGCAACGCTGAAATTATCAGAGCCGCCATTCCACCTAAGCAGCGTGTCTCCTCCGCAGACCGCCAGAAAATCACCGTCATCGGGACGAGGCTCACCGGAGAGCACTATCGTCATGCTTTTGCCGCAGCTTTCCGAAGAAAGATCCGAACCCGGCGCCGCATAGGTTATTACGATAGGCACCTCGTTGACACAGCTCTTTCCATCGGAGTTAACGTGCACGTAGCAAAGAGTGTGATCCCCCGTTAGAGAAGGAGCGTAAAGCCTCAGTATCCTCATACCTCGTACACCTCCTCAGCCGTCCATTCGCCGCTTTTACCCCCCGTTTTTTTAAGGAGGCGTATATCTCTTATGACCATGCCCTTATCTATCCCCTTGCACATGTCGTAAAAGCAGAGCGCTGCGAGAGAGACCCCCGTCAGGGCCTCCATCTCTACCCCCGTAACATCGTCTGCGGCGGCTTCGCAGGTTATCCTGACCGCCCTCGCCGCCTCCGCCAGACGGCACTTGACCGTGACATTGGCAAGGGTGATGGTATGACAGAGCGGTATGAGGCCGGGGGTCTTTTTTGCCCCCATTATGCCCGCCAGCTCAGAGATAAGAAAAGGATCGCCCTTCTTCAGGTCGCCCGCAGAAACTTTTTCAAATACCAGGTCGGGAAGATCTATCCATCCCTCAGCCAGAGCCGTCCGCGCTGTGACCTTTTTTTTGCTCACGTCAACCAGAACGGGCCTGCCCTCTCCGTCGAAATGTGTGTAATCGGCCATAACCTAACCTCCTATGCCGGACATATGCTGATGTCCGGTCCTTACGTCCATCCAGCATCCCGGCTTGCTTCTGACGCTGCCCATAATAAGGTCCTTAAGGCCCTCTTTGTCAGACTTAAGGATCAGATGCCTGAGCGGTATATCGTCGGGTGCGAAGAGGCACGTACGAAGCCTGCCTGTGGCCGAGATCCTTAGGCGGTTGCAGTACCTGCAAAAATGATTCGATACTGCCGTGATTATCCCTATCGAATCCCCCGTCTCCGAATTTGTATAGTATCTCGCCGGTCCGGCCTCGGCAGCTCCCGGCTTTTCAGGCTTCCATGCATCGCCTCCAGGCAGCATCGCGAGAATCTCCTCCCCGCTGATAAAGGCATCCTTGTTCCATACATCGTCCTCAAGGGGCATAAACTCTATTAGCCTGAGCAGCACTTTTTCCCTCTTGGCAAACTTAAGCATATCCTCTATCTCATCATCGTTGAAACCCTTTATAAGTACAGTATTGAGTTTTATATTTCTTATCTTGGCCCTCACGGCCGCCCTTATCCCCTCGATAACGTCCTCTATCTTACCCAGCCTTGTGACATCGGCAAACTTAACGGGATCCAGAGTGTCAAGGCTTATGTTCAATGAATGCAGATTTGCTTCGGCAAGCCGCTCCGCGTGCTGCGCGAGGAGAGAGCCGTTGGTGGTCAGGGCGGTCTTCATTCCCGGAAACTTTCTGTTGAGTTCACCAAGAAAGTCGACCATCCCCCTTCTTACGAGAGGTTCTCCCCCGGTAAAGCGCAGTTTGCGCACCCCAAGCTCTTTCAATACCTCACAGAGAAAAATGATCTCCTCATACCTCATTATGTCGTTGTGTTCCAAAAACTCTACGCCCTCCGGAGGCATGCAGTATTTACACCTGTAATTGCACCTGTCCGTCACGGAGATGCGGACATAGTTGAGGTTTCTTCCGTATTCATCCGTCAGTCCGCCCATCTGTAGCCTCCCATGGCCTCGACCGCCTCTCTCCAGGCCCTCTCCTCCAGAGAGGCGAGCAGCGCGCGGATCCCGGGATGATCCATATGTTCGGAAGGGATCACCAGTTCGTAAGGTTCCTCGGTCAGCGGGATGAAATCCAGTCCTAGGGCGTCGGCCGCGGACTTTATGCCGATCGTTGCGTCCGCCAGTCCGGTGAAGACGCGATTTCCAGCCTCCATGTGGGTGGTGCACTGCTGTCCGTAACCCTTTATATCGGACGGCGATTTTCCGATTTTTTTAAGCAGGTGATCAAAGAGGACCCTAGTTCCGGCCCCCGGCTGCCTGTTGGAAAAAACGTTGTCACCGGCGCAAAGGTCTTCGAAACTGTATATCTTTTTCGGATTCCCCGACTGTACGATTATGCCCTGACTTCTGTAGAAGACCAGGATCCTCTCCCACGGCGCGCCTCCTGAAAATCGTTCTATAAAGCTGTCGTTATAGCCTCCGGTGCTGTCGTCCAGAAGATGTGCCGCCGCGAGGTGGCATTCTCCTCTGCTCAGGGCAGCCAGCCCTCCCATGCTGCCCACAGCTCTGCATACCATATCCCCGCCCCTTCGTCTGATCGGGGTTATCAGCAGCTGTATCGCGGGATCGTCCGATCCTTGAAAGAGGATGCGTTTTTTAAAGCCGACATTCCTTCTCATCCAGAGAGTGACATCCATACCTTTTTCGCACTCAAGGGCTGAAGGCGGAAGCAGCGCGATGCCGTCGGCCTCTGCAAGGGCCCAGAGCACACTCGCTCCCGAGGTGAGCGCCCAAGAATAGAGGATTCCGTTTACCTCGGCGGCCTGCATTCTAAGCCACTCTTCGATGCCGGGAGATGAAGAATGCTGGATAAGGAGCTTGGTCTCGAGAGTCTTAAAAGCCCCCGCAGCCGTCCTGAGCTGCTCCTCATACTCCCCCTCCCTGCCGCTGAGGGTATTCAGCAGCGGATATACCACGCTCCACAGGACCACTGCGGTCGACATCGGAAAACCGGGCAGGCAGACAACAGGCTTGCCCTTTATGTCGGCAGCCATGGCCGGACGTCCCGGTTTCATCCTGATCCAGCGGAAGAGGATCTCGCCCGCATCATTTAAAACGTCAAATGTATGGTCTCTTCTGCCCTTTGCCGAGCCCGCACCGACCATCACTAAGTCGTACTTCTCAGCTCCCTCAAGGACTTTGGCCCTCAGGACCTCCGGATCATCGGGGATTATTGAAGTCACATCCACTTCAAACCCCCACTCATCAAACGAGGCTTCGATAAAAAGTGAATTGCTCTCCGCAACAGTGCCCGACCTTGGTTCGGGGTCCGAGAGCCATTCTCCTCTCGCCACCACCTCGTCGCCCGTCGGTATGAAGAGAGTTCTCGGTTTTGCGAAAACAGGTACCTTTTCCAGCCCTGCGCACAAAAAAAGCGATATCAGGGCGGGGGTCACAGTATCACCCGCTCGCGCTATGATCTGACCCGCCATTACATCTTCCCCCAGTGGCCTGACATTGGCGGAGGGGGTGAGGCTTTTATATACGAGGAGATCCTCCCCGGCGAGCGAAGAATCCTCGACCATAAGGACCGAATTTGCCCAATGCGGAACATCTGAACCGGTGTTTACCCAGACATATCGGGCGGTTTCAAGAGTCACAGGGGTGCCCGGCGTCGCACCTATCGTGGAAGATGCTTCAACGGCGTAGCCGTCGACAGCGGATGCGGCATAGTGAGGGACATTCCTTAGGGCGGCTATGTCCCGTGTCAGGACATCTCCCAAGGAGTCCGAAATGTTTTTCTCGACATATTTTCTGTTCTTTTCCGCACCGAAGTGCCGTTTCATGATCTCTGCGGCAGCCCGCAGCTCAACATGCTCGGGATATTTGTTTACCACAGCCAAACCTCCGCCCTTTCCCGGGCCCTTATAGTCTCCCTGTCCTCCGGTATCATTATGAAGCCGTCGGCGGAAGCAAGCGAGGAGACATAGCCCGACCTGGCGAGGATGGGAAACGCTTCGCCCGAATCCGTGACCCTGCAGGGGACAAACTCCTCAGGCCCTGTTCTCGCGGTAAGATCTCTCGATAGCGGAAGCAGGGTCTTTATCCCGGGACATCCGTTACTCGCCCCCGTGAGCTTAAGCAGCAAAGGAAGCAAAAGTACAAATGCGACGGTCATGCACGAAAGTGGATGCCCCGGAAGGCTGACGACAAGTTTTTTATCCTCCAGGCTTCCGGCTATAAGAGTCGGTTTGCCCGGAACTATGTTTATGCCGCGAACTAAAAGACCTGGTTCGGGCAGTTTTTCAAGCACTTTAGAGCAGTGGTCCCTGATCCCTACCGAGGATCCGCCGCTCAAGATCAAAACATCGCACTTTGACAGCTCTCTGAGGAGGGAGCTTTCGAAAACATCGCCGTCATCTGAGAGTATGCCTCTGTACTCCGACTCGAATCCGTAACGTGCGAGCAGGGATCTTACGGAGCGCCCGTTTACATCCCTGATCTTGCCGGGAGGAACGGGCGATGTATCCACGGGGACTATCTCGTCGCCCGTGCTGAGGATACTTATCCTCAGCGAGAGGGCCGGCACCTCGCTTACACCCAGCGAGGACAATAGGCTCATGGTCCTGAAATCAACCAGATCCCCTCTGGAGAGCACCTTTGCGCCCTCCTGAAACTCCTCTCCCGCGGGGATCACGTTCTCGCCTGACTGAGCCGGGCTCCTGACCTCTATCCAGCCCCCGGCGGAGGAGGTGTTCTCGAGCATGACCACCGCATCAGCACCGACCGGAAGGAGTCCCCCGGTCGGAATATATACGGCTTCGCCCGGACTTACTCTCAGTCCGTGAAGCTCTCCCATAGGAACTTCTCCCGTTATGCTGAGAAAAGTAGGGGTCCCCGGCGTCGCCGCGACTACGTCCGAGCTGCATACCGCATATCCGTCCCTGAGGCTTCTTGTGTAGGGGGGATGTTTTTCCGCAGCGATAAAGTCTTCAAACAGCCTTTTATTAAGCGCATCATCGGACGGGATCATGATCTTCCCTTTGTTCCATGGAAACTCAAGCATTTCGGCGACATAGTCCAGCGCCTGTATCCGAGGGGTGACCTCTTTAACAAAACCTGACATAAAAACAGCGACCTTTCAAATCTTCATAATATACGAGCTATTTTGTCTCCACCAAAAAGACGGGATGCCCATCCGCTTCAAGCCTCTTTGCAAGAGCTGCGGCTTCCCCTCGCGTCTTATTCGGATTTTTGACCCTCACCTTATAAAGCGGAGCTCCGCTCTTCTGTTCAGTCACGATGTAGGATCCCAAGCCCTGCGATTTTGTTTTCTCCGCAAGCGCCGACGCGTTTTCTTTTGAGGTAAAAGCGCCTATCTGGACATCCCACCGCGGGCCGTCCGTCGTCGTTGCCTTTACCGCCTCTTTTTTGGCCGTGCCTCCGGCGGCAGGCATAGAGGCAGCTTTTGCCGGCGCCGTTTTGGGAACCGCTTTTACCTTCTGATCCTCTTCCTTTGCGGACTTGACCGGCTGCGCCGCCGCAATATCGATCTTTTCCTCCTCGAGGGCTCCGTCCGATATTGTTGCGGACAGACTGTGAGAGCTCTCTTCCAGCTGCTGCGAAGCCGAGTGCGTCTCGCTTTCGATGGCACGATAGTCACTCTTTCCGCCCGAACCGAAAAAGAAGAGCCTGACGCTGAAAAACAGCAGAGCGACCGCCATTATCACGGTAAGCGGCAGCACGAACTGTCCGAACGATGTCACAGTCTTCTTTTCTTTAAAGTTTCTCGTTCTCCGTGTAACCATGTGGTCACCTCCCATAAAACTACCATAGACGTTCTAATTCTAACAGTGTTTTCTCTCTGGTGCCTTGAATGGCGGGAACATTTTTCAAAATTCCCTTTGACCCTGCCAGCAAAGCACTTTCATTATAGCCGTACCAAGCCAGTGAAAACTCGTTTTGACCCTCTTTGGGGCTCATAAAACGAAGTTTAGGTCTTTTTTTCTTTATTTTCTTTGAAATTTCATCGCTAAGCAGATCATACTTCCTTTTGATCTCCCGTACACCGGCAAACGCCTGTTTTTCCCACGCCGTGCCCGGTTTAGGCACAAAAGGGTTCACCGAGAGGGTGAGATCAAGCCCCGTTCGGGCAACTATCCTCTCTGTCAGATCCGCTATCGACCCTATATCCCCGTCCCCCTCTCCGGGAAGGCCTACCATGAAGTAAAGCTTCGCCCGTTCTATGCCGAGCGATCTCGCCATCTCCATTTTTTCGATGATCATTTCATTCGTAAATTTCTTGCCGCATGAATGCCTGAGATCGTCGCTCCCCGTCTCCGGAGCCGCGGTCAGGCTGTGCCTGCCGCCTCTCGTCAACGCCGATACCATTTTCTCAGTGAGCCTGTCTATCCTCAGAGAGGCAAAGGAAACTCCCTTTCCCCTGCTTTCAAGGAAATCCAGCAGGTCTGCTATATAGGGATAGTCTCCGGCCTCCGGGGTCACGAGACCGACCTGTTCGGCTTTGGTCATCGCAAAGGCGGCATCGAGCTCTTTTGTTATATCGGCTAAATCCCCATGCCTCACTCTTCCGAAACAATGCGGAAGTGTGCAGTACGAACAGCCCCTGACACACCCCCTCTGCAGCTCCGCAAGAACCGTAGCCCCGAACGCGCTCCTGGGGGTGATCCATGTGCTGAGCTTCGGATGCAGACAATCAAGGGGCATATCGTTGGCGAGCTTTCTTTTCACAGCGACCCTTCCCTCAGATATATGCCTGCTGGGAACAAGTATAGAGGGGTGAGAGGCCAGCCTTTCCAGCAGTCTCTCCTTATCCCCCGCAGAAACATAGTCCCTGAGCGCGCTCACTGTAAACGGAAGGATCTCAAGAGCGTCCCCCAATACTATAAAATCACATACAGCGGACAGCAAAAGCGGATTGATATAAGTCATCGCACCGCCGGCCCCGATGATCGGATAACCTCCCGATGCGCGTTCCTCGCACTTCAGCGGGATATTCGCCGAATGAAGCCATTTAAAGAAAACCTCGGCGTTGCCCTCGTATGCGATACTCGCAGTTATTACAGGAAATCTCTCAAGCAGCGTGTCTCCCTCAACTGAACGAAAGGGGGCGGGTTCGGAGAAAAAACGTTCCGCTGCCACACCGCTTTCCTTCAGCCTTCTATAGACATAATGATATCCCAGGCTCGCGGCCCCCACCGAATAATCGGCCGGATAAAAGAGTGCCCAAGGAAGATCCCCTCCCTTGGGCAGCTCTGTTAAGTACTCCTCGTCCTCACGGTATTCTTTCCAGCTCTGCCAGGCGGTAGTCTTGGCGGCACGGGGTCCCATCTCTCCCCTGTTTTTCAGGATCCGCCCCTCCGTCTCAGATATGCGGGGACGTCGTATTGGTCGTCCGGTGCCCCGCTCCCCCTGAACATGTCTTCTTCCTGCGGCGGCTGCGGCGCCTGTGCGGTTTTAGATGCCCTTATAACTGTAGGCGTGTCCTGTTCATTCTTTATAGCCGCGAGAGGCTGCTCCCTTTCTTTTTGATCGTCGGAAGCGCTTCTTGCGGAAACATCTGCGAACGGCGGCAGCGTTCCCTCGGGCCTTTTTTCGGGAACCGTCTCCTTTGCATCGGACAATTGCACGCCTTTAAAGATGCTCTGTTTTTCGGCCCTCTCGGGATCCCTCTGCTGTTGGGAGGAGGCCCGCGATGAACTGAAGGCGTTCAGGTGCCTCACCGCCGATATGTCGACCTTTCTCGATATGCCGGCCTCCCTTGGGGCGGCATCCTTTCTTGCTGCGTCAAAGCCCGTGGCGATCACGGTGATCTGAACGGAGTCGTCCATCTCCGGGTCAAAGACGTGTCCCCAGATGATGAAGGCATTTTCATCGGCGGCTTCGGTGATTATCCTCGTCGCCTCGCTGATCTCGTGGATGCCGACATTGGCGCCTCCCGTGATATTGAAGAGGATGCCCTTCGCCCCCTTCATATCCGTGTCCATCAGCGGACTGTTGATCGCGTTGTACGCCGCGGTGGAAGCCCTTTTCTCCCCGTAGCCCTCGCCTATGCCCATTATTGCCGAACCGGCGTTGGACATGATCGTCTTAACATCGGCAAAGTCAACGTTTACAAGCCCGGGACGCAGGATCAGATCCGTGACCCCCTGTACGGCCTGGTGGAGCACACCGTCGGCTATCCTGAAGGCGTCATTCACCGTCGTCTTCTTTTCGGTTATGCTGAGCAGCCTGTCATTCGGTATTATTATGAGAGCGTCGACTTTATCTTTAAGCTGTGTGATGCCTTGGTTTGCCTGAATGATCCTTCGCTTTCCCTCAAACGAAAAAGGGAGGGTCACAACCGCCACAACAAGCGATTCGGCCTCTTTGGCAACGGAAGCAATGACGGGGGCCGCACCTGTTCCTGTGCCTCCGCCCATCCCGGCCGCTATAAAGACCATGTCGGAGCCCTCAACGGCCGCCCTGATCTCCTCTCTCGATTCCTGAGCGGACTTAAAGCCTATTTCGGGGTCTGAGCCTGCCCCAAGCCCCTTGGTGAGCTCCTTGCCCAATATGATCCTGTTTTGGGCCTCAGAGAGCTCCAGATGGGCCATGTCCGTGTTGGCCGCTATAAACTCGACCCCGTTGAGTCCGCCTCTTATGATGTGATTAAGGGCATTATTGCCGGCTCCGCCGACTCCGATAACTTTTATCACTTCCCTGGTCGGGTAGTTAGATTTATCCAGCTGAAAAATTCCAGTCATATCGGCCACAAGAGATCCTCCTTCACAACTCGGGATATGGTATCAAAACAGGTCCTTGAAAGCGTTCTTCAGGCCTTCAAGGGGGTTGAATCCCGGTCCCGATGCCCTGTTGTTCTCGTCGAGCTTGATCCTGATCTTATTCTCCGGAACGATCAGCTGCCTGCCGCCGTCCTCCGCGTGTGCCCCCCTGATGGCTGGGTTATCGAGATAACGGAAGGGATCCCTGTCCCTTTCGGCGATATAGCGTATAATGCCGGCCGCCGCCGCATATTCCTGAGTATTCCTGCCGGGCGGCATCCTGCCGGCATCCAGGGGAGAAGAGACCCTCGACGGCAGATCCATGATGTCGAGCACCAGAGCATCAATGCCCTCCGTCTTTGAAACGCCGCCGGTAATTATAACTCCGGCGGGGAGCATGGATATCCCGGCCGCCCTTATCTGCGGGCGCACCAGTACATCGCACAGTTCCTCTATCCTGCACCTTATAATTTCATGCAGGTCGGTCTTGGGGATGGCATAATTTCTGCTGTTGTAAACAAAGTCTATAGTCTCCTCGGGATCCTCGGGTGGGGTAAAAACAGATACCTCCCGCTTAAGCTCCTCCGATTTGTTGAGAGGCAGCTTCAGGACGCTTCCTATGTCGTTGGTGATGTGATCGCCCCCGACCGATATCAGGCCGAGGTGCTTGGGCCTGCCGTCGGAGAAGACAGCCACACCCGTAGTTCCCCCTCCTATATCGACTACTGCGGCACCGGCGAGCGACTCCTCGGGCGAGATAACGCCCAAGGCGGAGGCGAGAGGCTTGATGACCAGGCCCGATACGTCCAGACCGGCTTTATCAACGCAGTTCACCACGTTTTGTATGGTTGAGGTCGGCACTATCACGGTCTGGAGCTGGATGTCCAGCCTGATAGCGGTCATGCCCAGCGGATCGTCAATTCCTACGTTCCCGTCGAGAGAGTACTCTATAGGTATCGTGTGGAGTATGGTCTGGTTTGCCGGAACGGCGACGTCGGCCTGAGCGGCCTCTATCACTCTTTCGATGTCCAGCTGCATTACTGGGCGCGGGGCACGCCCCAACGAAACCATGCCTCTCGTCCGTATGCTCGTGACTTCACCGCCGCCAAAAGCCACCGTGACCTCGGTGATGTCCTGTCCGACCATATTCTGAGCATCGCTCACCGCCTGCCTGACAGAACGGACGGCCTGGTCCAGATTGACGATAAGGCCCTTCCTGATCCCATTTGACGGAGCCTGCCCGACGCCGATGATCTGCGCTTCCTCGCTCCCGTGCTCCTTCTCGGCCACGACGACAGTGACCTTGCTCGTTCCGAGGTCCAGTCCCGCAATAAGTTCAGGTTCGTGATCCGATTGGTAACCTGAGGCTTTCCTAAACAATCAAATAGCCCCCTCTCTTCTTTATAAGAAACATATTCTCAAAATACCAAACATATTCTCAAAACTTTCGCAGCTCTTATTGTACCTTATTTTTTACAAGAATTTTGCCTTTATATGTAGTGTCGATGTCAATATCACGCGAAATTTGCGATATGTCCGGAAATATTTTCTTTACCGCCGAGGCCGCCGTCCTCCACTCTTCAGGATCGTCGCCCAGGACTATGGAGGCTCCGTTTCCTCCGTCCGGTGCGTATAGAATAAGCTTCACCACATCACGTCCCTTATCTCTGACGGCCTGTACGAACCTGACGCTCTCAGACCAGCCGAGTTCGTTTAGGCTGCCGTACCACATAAGTATCTTTCCCATCGGAAGGCGTGATAAAAAAATATTTCCGTGTTCACCGGAGAGATCTATCGGCGTCGCCCTGTCACTGCTCCAGGAAAGAAGAGGGAGTTTTCCTGCGCGCTCCGACCTCACGAATGAGTTCTCTTTAAGGGATGTGAGCCATGCCCTTCCGTCCTCGGAAACATACCAAAACCTCCCGCCCCAGTACATTCGACAGGCCGCTTCAAGCGGAAGGACCTCCAGTTTGAATCTGCCCCACCCCGAAAGCCTCATCCTCAAATTAACAGGATAATAAGCTTCTATATTCTTGCAATAGGCCTCCTGAGAAAACCAGAGCAAAGGCCATATTTTTTCCTCTTCCGGTCTCACTGTCCCCCACACCGCCCTTTCGGGCAGTATCTCAGAGGGATCAGCTTCTATGGAACGCACTCTCAAGACTGCATATCTGGATTCTGCCGCCAGAAGAGCTCCCATCGATATTGCGATGACAAGGAGCAGAATTTTAAATCTTTTTCTAGCCCTTCTCGAAAAAACCAAGAAATTTAATCTCATACTCAAGTTCCACTCCGTGAAGGTCAAGCACCTTTCCTCTGCAGATCTCACAAAGCCTGAAGATATCGTCGGAGGAAGCCCCGCCGGCATTTATTATAAAATTGGCGTGTGAGCAGGAGACAACAGCTCCCCTCACTCTCAGCCCCTTGCATCCCGATCTGTCAAGAAGAAGGCCGGCCGACTCCCCTGACGGGTTTTTAAAGACGCAGCCTGCCGTCTTCATTCCAAGCGGCTGCCCTTTTTTCATATCTGCATATCTGCGGATACTGCCAAAGATATCTCCGCGTGAAGAGGGCCGCAGCCTCAGGCGCGACGACGTCAGCATCATGATCCTATCGCGGTCGAAGGGACAGTTCCTGTACGACCACACCAAAGAATCCGCCGTAACCGTCACCGGACTTCCCTCCGGATCGATTCCCTCCGCTTCTTCGATAATACCGCGAAACCCGGCGTCGCCCGCTCCTGCGTTGCCCCATAGCGCTCCGCCCAGGCTGCCCGGTATCCCAGTTAAAAACTCAAGTCCGCCGAGCCCTTCCTCTATAGAAAGTGCAAGCAGTTTTTTTACCGGTACTCCCGCGCCTGCCTCCACCACCGCAGCTCCACCCCTCCGGGTGCGGCTCACCCTTATGTGGTCGAGTCCCTCGGTGTGCACCACGGACGCGTCCACCCTGCCGTCCGCCACAAGGACGTTCGATCCGCCTCCGAGGACGTAGAGTCCGGATCCGCTTTTCAGGGCGGAAATAACCGAGGCGGAGGCATCCCGCAGGTCACGCGGCCTGTAATAGGCACGGCATGCCCCTCCTACACCCCACGTATTCAGGCCGGCAAGGGGATGGTCCTTCAGCAATTCAATACGTCTTTCCTTCAGAGGCCATCTGCTCAAGCATCTCGCATATTTTTTTGCCCAGCATACCTATGCTTCCCGCACCTATCGTAAGGATCAAGTCGCCGTTTTTCGCCGATAAGCATACAGAACGGACCAGATCGTCAAAATCGCCGGACAGTTCGTAGTGCGCCCTATCGTCCTCCGATGCGGCGTCAAATATCATTTTCGAGGAGACCCCCTCGATCGGGATCTCGTCCGAACCGTAGACCGGCAGAATAAAGGCTCTGTCGGAGAGTGAGAGAGCATCTGCAAATTCCTTGTACAGCGCGGCGGTCCTGCTGAACCGGTGCGGCTGGAAAACGGCTATTATCCTCCGGTCGGGGAAGATCTTACGCACGGTTCCGAGCGTGGCGCTGATCTCGTTGGGATGGTGTCCATAGTCGTCATAGACCAGCACATTGCCTATTTCACCCATCTTCTGAAGTCTGCGTTTGGCCCCCTTAAAACCGGCAAGAGCCGCCTTTATATTCTCGATGGATATTCCCATCTCCGAAGCTGCCGCACAGGCGGCCAGGGAATTGAGAACATTGTGCTCGCCCGAGACGGAGAGCTTTATCCTGTCCAGTTTTTCGCCGCGGCGGCTGAGTGTATAGGATACCCCGCCGCCGTGGTTGTGATCGACCTCAGCAGCCCCCCAGTCCCACCCTGTCCCCCATCCATATGTCACCGCTCCGTCGCTGATGCCGTATTCGGAGACGAGGGTATTGATCCCTTCATCCTCCATGCAGAGGATGCTCTTTCCCCCCTCTTTTCTGTTCACCAGAAATTCCGCAAACGCATCGGTTACAGATTTGAATGTCATATAGTGGTCTCTGTGGTCCCAATCTATGTTAGTCACCACAGCGATTTCAGGGTGAAAATAGACAAAGGAGCGGTCGCTCTCGTCGAGTTCCGCCACCATATAACCGCCTTTTCCGAGTTTGGCGTTGGTTCCGATATCAGCCAGCTCGCCGCCTATGGCCACTGTCGGATCAATGCCTGCGCGCTCGGCAATGAGGGAAATCATCGAAGAGGTCGTCGTTTTGCCGTGCGTCCCGGCTACGCCCACTCCGCGTCTCGAGTTGAATATAAGGCTGAGTATCTCAGCCCTTCTGGATACTACGATACCCTGCTGCCACGCCTTAAGTATCTCCGAATGATCCTGGGGAATGGCACTTGAATAGACGAGGATATCCGGCTTGAATTCATCAACGTGCTTGGCGTCATGTCCCATTTCGATCGGGATGTTGCGTCTTTTCAACCCCTTCATATAAGAGGTCTGGATCATGTCGCATCCCGAGACCTTCGCCCCTATCTGATCCAGCAGGATGGCAAGGCCGCTCATCCCGGCACCCCCGATACCCATAAGGTGTATATTTTTTCTGTTTAGTTCCATGCCTTCCGCAGCCGCCAAAATAACCTCTCCTTTCACATATGCGAAGAGATCGCGAGCCAAAGATCTTCACAAATGCGCCCCGCGCCGGTGTGTGATGCTTCTCTCTGTTTTTCGTTTTTATCCGACAGGATATCATACAGTCTGAGGAGGTTTTTTGCAAAACCTTTCCTTCCTTCCGAGCCATCCCAGATCATCGCCCTATTTTCGGAGGAAAAAGAGACCGCGTTGTGATACTGGTGGTTGTCTGAAGCGCCGCTCCAGGGAATCACAAGCGCCGGTATGCCAAGCATTGCCACCTCGGTCAGCGTAGAACCCCCGCCTCTGACTGCAGCCATATCGGCGAGGCTGTAAAGAGGCGACGTATCCCAGATTTTAGCCATAAAAAAAACATTTTTATTGACAATTTCCAGCTTTTCCGATACCGCTGGGACTATGAAGGTCCACCCGGTAAAATCTTCGTCACCGCTGATCTCCGTGACCATATCCCGTATCAGTCCGCTCCCGAGAGAACCTGAGAACACCAGCAGTATCGGACCGGCCGGTACGCTGCCGGTAAGCTCCAGCGCCTTCCAAGCGGCATCACGCGGCATCCTTTTGAATTCCCTGACCGGCACCCCTATTCTTGTGAATTTCGACGCCGGCAAAGGAGCGCACTCGGCCCAGCCGGAAAGCACCTCCACCCCTATCTTCGACGCCAGCCTGGTCACCCTTCCGGCGTAAGCGTTCTGCTCGTGTGCTATCACCGGGATCTTAAGGATCTTCGCCGCCGTAAGAAGGGGAAACGAAACGTAACCTCCGAAAAGAAGGACTATGTCCGGGCGGTCCGACTTAAGCAGGCCTATAGCCGAAAAGATCGCCGCGGCCTGGCCGTATCCCCTTGTTATCCTGGCAAGTGCTCCCCCTGAAAAGGGCGACCCGCCTACTTTGAGCCTGTGCGGCTCTATCCCGGAGGCGCCGTATATCTCTGTTTCGAGCGGACGGTCTCCGCAAACATAGGATACATGTGACTCCGGCTTGTTTTTTTCTATCCATTTCCCGAAGGATATCGCAGGCCATATATGACCGCCCGTCCCTCCGGCTGCCAGGAGCAATTTTGCCGACATCCCGCTATCCTCCCGCGTAACTCTCTTTTTCCAGGCGGAGCATCATGCCCACTCTGGACCACATCATAAGCAGCGCAGTGCCCCCGTAGCTGATGAAAGGGAGAGGCATCCCCGTCAGCGGGATCAATTTGGTGACTCCCGCCACATTTATTAGCAGGGGAAGTATTACCGTAAGGGTAAATCCCCATGTCAGCGAGCGCTTGAATCCGTCCGGCACCCTGTAATATATCATCCTCGTCTGGCTCACCCAGAAGGCGAAGAGCGCTATCACGCCCAGAGTTCCGGCCAGTCCGAGTTCCTCTCCTATCGCAGCATAGATAAAATCGGTGTAGGCTGCGGGCAGATAGTTGAGCTTCTGAAATCCGTGTCCCAGCCCGGCGCCCCAAAATCCCCCGTTGGCGAATGCGATCAGTCCCTGTATCGCCTGAAAGCCCTTGTCCAGAGGGTCGCTCCAGGGATCGAGGAAGGCCGTGACCCGCCGCATCCTGTACGGTTCAAAGAATATCAAAAGCGGGAATGCCATCCCTCCCAGTGCGGTGCCCGCTATCAGCGGCCACCTCCAGCCTATTCTCTCGACATACATGCCCATAGATACCGCGAAAACCAGAATGATCGTCCCAAGGTCGGGCTGCAAAGAAAGGGGAAGCGCCCCGGCGCCGACCAGTATCACGATAAGCAGAAAAGCCTTTCCGGGATCTTTGTCCCACCTGGAAAGAAGCTTGGCAAGGTGAAGCGCAAGGGCAAGGCAAAAAAGTTCTCCCGGCTGTATCGAGACCGAGCTCCCGGGGATGTTTATCCACCTGCTGGCACCCCCTACACTGCCGCCGATACCCGGCAGCAAAGGCAGCCAGCACATCAGCCATGTGAGTATTAGCAGGACCCCGCTCATTTTATACCAAAAACGCAGCGGGATAGCAAAGATCACTAACATTACGACTATCGCTATCAGCAGCCACTGGAGCTGTTTTATCCCCATGTGAAAGGGGGTGCCCGTAGATGTAAAGGAGCTCGGGCTTGTCGTGGATGTGATCATAAGAATGCCGAGCCCGCTCAGTATCAGCGGGATGACCCATATAAACGGGTTCATCTTTACCCTTTTAGAGATGTCCGGAAAATCTTCCGCCGTCATCGATTCAGGCCCCTCTTTCAATTATTTCCTTGACGATCCGACTAAAATGATCCCCTCTGGCACCATAGTCGGGATACATGTCCCAGCTCGTGCAGGCGGGAGACAAAAGCACTGTGTCACCGGATGAGGCTTGCCTGTAAGCCGCCTCTACAGCATCTTCCATCGTTTCAGCGATCATGTACTTTTTATAACCCGCCGCCTCCAGAGCCATCGCTATCTTTGCCTTTTCAGAACCCATCAGGACCGCGCCTCTGGCGTACTTCGAAAGGGCATCAGCCAGGGGACCGTAGTCCTCGCCCTTACCCTGCCCTCCGAGGATCATGATCTTGTCTCCGTCCAGAGAGCTCATTGCCGCTACGGAGGCGGCTACGTTCGTTCCCTTGGAGTCATCGACAAATTTTACTCCGTTGCACGAAGCCACAAAGGCACACCTGTGGCGCGGAGGTTCAAAGTCCGAAATTTCTTCCGCCTGAGGGATCTTCTGTCCCAGAAGAAAAAGGGAGGCCGAGGCCATAGCCGCGTTTTCAAGGTTATGTGATCCGAGGAGCCTGACCGAGGCAAAGTCCAAGAGTTGCAGAGGCCCTTCCCCATCCTCCCCTATGATGAACGCGCACGACGCGCCTCTGTCCATATATATGCCCTTTACGCCGCATGGTCTCTCCCATGAAAGCGGATACCCGAAACCTTCTGAAATGTCCAGCGGAGCTCTGTCTCTCTTTTGAAAGATCACACGGTCTCCGCCATTGAGGCATTTGATGATCACGGCCTTCGCCTTAGCGTAATTTTCGTATGACCCATGCCAGTCTATATGATCCGGGGCGAGGTTAGTCACCGCCGCTGCATCGCATCTAAAGTTTTTTGCGGCACTCAGCTGAAAACTGCTCAGTTCGATGACGAGAAAATCCGTCTTGGCAAAAGCCGCATCGGCTATGGGGTCGCCGATGTTCCCGACCGTAAGCGAGGCCGCACCGGACTTCATGAGAAAGTGTCCCGCCATCGAAGCCGTGGTTGTTTTGCCGTTGCTGCCGGTAATTGCTATTATTTTCCCAGAGAGAAAAGGATAGACGAAATCAAGCTCGCCCGTAACGGGGATGCCCATTGAGACCGCTCTTAAAAGTATCGGAGCCTCATGCGAGATCCCCGAACTGACTATGATCTCATCCGCATCAAGAAACCTATCGCTATGCCCGCCCGTTTCCCACTCTATGCCCTGTGAGTCAAAAAGGCAAAGGCTCTCTCCACCCGGTTTTTTAGCGTCCGACACAAAAACGTCGGCTCCGATCTTTTGGGCCAGCACAGCGAGAGACCTCCCGCTGACGCCGCCGCCCATTACCGAAATCTTTTTTCCCCTGTACCTTAGATCATTTTTCATGCCGACTCCCCCGATTCAAAAACGGTCTGATCCGCATACCGCCCTATCATAGACCGGAAAGCAATAAAAATATCAACATCATAACTACGAGCATTCCCGCAGCATGGACGATCCAAAATCGGGCGACTATAACGGTCTCCCTCCACCCCAACATTTCAAAGTGGTGGTGGATCGGGCTCATCAGGAAAACCTTTTTACCGAAACCTCTTATAGACAGGATCTGCAGCGCCACTGAGAGTATCTCCGCTCCGAATATGAAGGATATTGGGATCACAAATAAAAAAGCCCCTGATACAACGCAGAGAGAAAGCAGGAGTCCCGCAAAAAAATGCGCGCCCACATCTCCCATGAATACGCTCGCGGGAAATGAATTGTGCCATAAAAAGCCCATACAAATCCCCGCAGCCGCTCCTATGCAAATGACTACGGACGGGTCTCCTCCAAGAAAGGAGAGCGCGCCGAGAAGAGATATCAGGACAGAACCGGATGCGAGCCCATCGAGCCCATCGGTGACATTTACGGCGTTCTGGAGTCCCACTCCGGCAAATATGAGTAAAAGGATGGCGGGACAACGGGGCAAAGCTATGCTGGGCAAAAGCCAAAGCGTGTCATTGGTTATCCAGAGAGCCCAAGGAACTGTTATCAATACCTGGAGCACAAGTTTTTGAACGCTTTTGAGCCCGTCGCTTGAATGCCTGGCGTACTTCAGCCAGTCATCGGCAAGGCCGACCGCGGCTGCAAGCAGCGGGTAGGCAGCTATCTTCGCGATAACATGAATATCCGAAAAGGGCGTCAGAAAGACTCCGGCCGCGGCAGAAACGACAAAGACGAAAGGAAAGACCGCCCCTCCCATAGTTGGGGTGCCTGTTTTCAATTCCTCATGCCAAGCGGGGCCATAGAGCTTAGTTACCTGTTCTATCTTCATGGCGCGCATTTTCGTGATCCACCGCCTTTGCAGACAGATCTCCAAAAGCAGCGAAAGGATGAAGACGAGGACAAACTCAGTATACATGGCTTCCCTCCGCAAGCAGCGCGACAAACTTTTTCAGCCCATAAGAGTTCGATCCCTTTACAAGTATCACCGAGTCGGGATCCATGAGCTCCCCGGCGAGATGAGTTATCTCGCTGAACGCGTGATATCTCTCCGCATTATCCGGCAGTTCGGCGCCGGCATAAAACCACTCCTCACCCAAAAGGATAAGTCTTTTGAAAAAACCGGCTGACTTAAGGATCTCTCCGTGCCAAAACGGAGAGGAGTCTCCCAGTTCTCTCATTCCTCCCAGCACCGCGTACGATGAAAGGCCCGAATGTTCGGATACACGCCGTGTGTTTTCGATCGCCGCCGTCATCGAGCTCGGATTTGCATTGTAGGCCTCATCGATGACCCATATGTTTCCGGGCAGTTTTTTACAGACTCCCCTGCCTGATATAGGTTTAAACGCTAACAGTCTTTCCTTTATCTCATCCTCGCTGACCCCAAAATGGACAGCGATCAAATAGGCGTAAGCAACGTTGTACGAATGCTGAAGACCGTACAGGTTTGTCTTAAAGCTCAAATTCCTGCCGCCAACGCTAAACTCCGATATGAGCTCGGCTCCATCCGCTCCGAGACGGAGGTCAGATCCTATTATCCGAAGATATGAGCTGCTGCCCTTGCCCACACCGATTTTTTCAATGTTATTAAATTTATAGGACAATTTGTTTTCGAGCAGTCCGCAATCGGAGTTGTAAATCAACATTTTCAATTTTTCAGATCCGCATATCTCCGTTTTGGCCTCCAGAACTCCCTCAACCGTACCGAATCCCTCAAGATGGGCGGGCGCTACCTCCGTTATCACGGCGATCTCCGGCGGGAAAAAGGATACGAGCTCCTTGATCTCACCGAAATGGTTTGTTCCGAACTCAAGGAGCAGCACCTCTGTCTCCTCGGGCATTGAGAGCACGGTAAGGCTGCATCCGATCAAGGTATTATAGCTGCGGATCGCACCGTGTACCTTTTTGTCCTTGCCCAAAAGGGTGAGCGCAAGCTCTCTGGCAGTGGTCTTTCCGACACTTCCGGTAATGGCCGTCACTGCCGGGGCAGCGGCTTTCAAATACTCTGAGGCTATCCTGGGAAGGGCGGTCTCCGTCTCCGGTACGGCTATTACCGTCACATCGGCGTATTCCGGCGCCTCCAGGGCCGGTATCCCGGGATCCGACGCGTTCATCAGCAACAGTTTGGCTCCCCTCTCAACCGCTCCGAGAGCATGAAGGTGCCCGTCGCTCTTTTCTCCCTTTAGCGCAGCAAAAGCGTCTCCGGGAGCTATCTCCCTGCTGTCGTTCTTCCACGTCCTGCTTAGCTGCCTGTCGGGGCCCATAAGCCTTCCGCCGGACCATCTTGCCGCGTCTGAGGCCATTATCTTCGGCATCATCCCACCTCCTTGCCTTTTCTGGCGCACCACTCGAGCACCGCGTCCCTGTCCAAAAACGGTATCGGCCCGTCCTTCAGGATCTGATGAGATTCATGTCCCCTGCCGGCGATGAGCAGGATATCGCCTGGGGCGGACATTTCGAGGCCTTCAATTATCGCCGCTTTTCTGTCGCATACAACTTTTCTCTCGGTGGGATGGAGGGCGGCGCCCGCCTCTATCTCCGAAATTATCCTGTATGGATCCTCGCTTCGCGGATTATCCGAAGTAATTATCATTGAATCGGCGACCCTACCTGCTATTTCTCCCATAATGGGTCTCTTTGTTTTGTCCCTGTCCCCTCCGGCTCCGAAGACGACGATCAGCTTGCCCTCACAGACCCTTTGCAGCGTCGAGAGTACCTTCTCCAGGCTGTCGGGGCTATGGGCGAAATCTATGACGCAGGCGCCGCTCCCTTCGATGAGATATCTTTCGAGGCGGCCGGGGATTTGCTTCATCCTCTGCAGCCCCTCGAGAGCGCACTCCTTATCGATCCCCAGGGATTTAGAAAGAGAGAGGGCCTGAAGCGCGTTCAGGACATTATATTCACCTAGCATAGGAAGCCTCGCCTCAAAGGAGCCCCAGGGCTTGGGCGCACTTATCGAGATGGCTATGCCCTCAGCCGAAACACTACCTATCTCCGCGAAAAAGTCCGAGTCCCTATTCTTTATGCCGTAGGCCAGCGCCCTTTCGGCAAGTTCATCGTAAAGTCTTTTGCCGTAGCTGTCATCGACGTTTACGGATGCGATCCCATCATCAGCCAAATAATCTTTAAAAAGCGTTTTTTTTGCGGAGTAATATCTCTCCATATCCTTGTGGTAATCCAGATGATCGACCGTCAGGTTAGTAAACCCCGCCCCGTCGAAAAGGATGCCGTCGATGCGTCCTTGCTCGACCGCGTGCGAGGAAGTCTCCATAACACAGGCGCTGCAGCCGTTCTTCGCCATTCTAGCCAGCCAAAGCTGCAGGTCAGCTCCCTCCGGTGTCGTGTGTTCCGCTTCGGCCGAATTTTCACCGTCGTCGTAATATATGGTGCCCAGCAGGCCTGTCTTGATCCCGGAGTCCTCGAGGATCGACCTGGTCATGAAGACTGACGTAGTCTTTCCGTTTGTGCCGGTCACCGCGATCATCTTCATTTTCTTTGAGGGCTCCCCGTAAAGTATGGATGCAACTCTCCCCATATTACGCCTGATCTCCGTTGAAATGATCTGAGGCACCGGCAGGTCAAGCCTTCTTTCGCATAGGAGCATGGCAGTTCCGCCGGAAAAAGCCTTTTCTGCGAAGTCGTGCCCATCGCTGTGATCTCCCCTGACACAGGCAAACAGCGTCCCGGCCTCGGCTTTTCTGCTGTCCGAAACAAGGCGCGTGATCTCGGCCCCATCTGACGGATCGAATCCCTCAGGAAGCCACAGGTCGTGTTTTATATCGCTGTTTGCGAGCCTGTAGAGCAGTTCATCCATTCTCAAAGCAAACACCTCGCATCAAGGTTTTGTTCATGCACAAGCTCAAAAATCTTCGTCTCCGGCTTCGGACGGCCTTATCTTATCGTCCTGCCCCTTTGCTCACACCAGCTCAGCATTGCCTCCCTGTCCGAATAGGGAACGGGACCCTCCTTCAGCACCTGCGAAGTCTCGGGGCCCTTGCCCGCCAACAGAAGGATATCGCCGGGCATGAGCCTTTCCAGGCCGAAACCTACGGCTTCCTCCCTCTCTGTTATGATCTTCCGTTCGGTCGGATATTTTGATGCGCCCATTTCTATCTCACCAGCTATTGCCAGAGGGTCCTCGCTCTTCGGATTGTCCGAGCTTATTATCACAAGATCGGCCAGCGATGAGGCGACTTCTCCCATTATCGGCCGCTTGCTTCGGTCGCTCTCGCCGCCCGCTCCGAAAACAACAGAGATCTTCCCGGTACAGACCGACCTCAGGGCTGTAAGTATCTTCTTCAGTCCATCGGGATTGTGCGCAAAATCTATTACGCAGGTTCCGCTTCCCTCTATAAGGTATCTCTCAAGACGGCCCGGGACCTGATCCATTTTCAAAAGCCCCTCAGCTGCGGCTTCATAGGGCACATCCATGCTCCAGCAGAGGGAGAGGGCCTGAAGCGCGTTCATAACGTTGTATGTGCCCAGCAGAGGGATCCTGAGTTTTCTCTCTCCCGAGGAGTATGGCGAAATCAGCCGTACATCCGTACCCTCGATAGAGAGGCCCTCAACCGATGCGTAAAAATCCGCCGTCCTGTCAGCCATCCCGTAACGGCAGCAGCGGGCTCCAAGTTCGCCGGCAATTCGGCGGCCGTACTCGTCATCTGAGTTTACCGCAGCATACATCTCTTTCTTCATATACCTCTCAAAAAGGACCTTCTTTGCCCTGTAATACGATTCCATGTCTTGATGATAGTTCAGGTGGTCGACTGTAAGGTTGGTAAAACCGGCTCGGTCAAATAGGGCGCCCTCAAGCCTTCCCTGGCTTATGGAATGCGATGACGCCTCCATTACGCAGGCTTTGCAGCCGTTGCTCAGCATTCTGTAAAGCCACCTCTGGAGGTCCGAACCCTCGGGCGTCGTGTGTTCGGAGTCCTCTCTCCTCAGGCCGTCGCCGCACAGGACAGTGCCTAAGATCCCCGTTTTAATGCCTGAACTCTCAAGAATCGACCTGATCATAAAAGATGAGGTAGTCTTCCCGTTTGTGCCGGTTACAGCGACCATGAGAAGTTTCGAGGATGGTTCCCCGTAAAGGATGGAGGCGACCCTGCCCATGCTGCGCCTGACATCAGGGCATATGATCTGAGGGATCTCGAGATCCAAGGGGTATTCGCAGAGAAGGGCCGCGGCTCCCGAGCGAACGGCGGCACCGGCAAAACCGTGGCCGTCCGTGTGATCGCCGGGAACGCAGGCAAATAGGGATCCGGCGGTGACCACCCTGCTGTCTGATACAAGGCTAGATATTTCGACTGACGCGGCATCTTCGCCGGAGGAGCAATGAAAACGTACCTCAAGGGGGCTTTGTTCCAACAGAGAGACCAGACTGCTTAATTTCATGAGCACACCCCCAAAGATCCTGCTGTTATTTTAACTTAAGCGGAGTTTTTTGCTCCGGTGTTGTCCGCAAAAAATTCTATTCTCCGTACGCGTGAAAAAATCCCTCACTTTTCCCGCTATGGCGCGATCTGGACCACGTCCTCGACTATAGACTTAAAGATAGGAGCCGCGATCTGTCCGCCGTAATATCTTGATCCTTTTGGTTCACCGAGGGTGATCATCATCACATATTTGGGCTTTTCCGCCGGCCAGAAGCCCACAAATGAGGCGACATACTGCCCTTTTGCATATTGTCCCCCTGAGGCGATCTGAGCGGTTCCCGTCTTCCCGGCTATGCTCACTTTGTTTGAGAATACCGGCTTGCCTCCCCCTTCGCTTACTACTTTCGCCATTGCGCCGCGCATAAAATCGGCGCTTCCCGCTGACATTACCTGGTATCGGACTCTTTTACCGCCTTTGTGGATGACCGCGCCATCGCTGTCCGTGACCTCGGATATAAGGTATGGCTTAAGCAGTTTGCCCCCGTTTGCTATGCTTGATATGGCCATGACCGCCTGCAGGGGCGTTACAGCTATTCCCTGGCCTATGAAAATATTGGCGGGCACGGTGCCCAGCCACTCCTCGGGCGACTTGATGAGTCCGGACTCCTCTCCCGCAAGTTCGATCTCCGTCTTCTCGCCGAATCCGAACTGCTTAAGCATGCCGTATGCCTGATGTCTGGGTACTCCCATCGACATCAGGCTCATGCCTATATTGCACGAATTCATGAGGACCTGAGTGATGGTCTGCCGGCCATGCGCCTTTTTATTTACGTCACTCATCGTCTTGTCCGCAAGTATCATTGTTCCTCTGCAGTAGTATGTGCTGTTTCTGTTTGCTGCGGCTGTCTCCAGAGCTATCGACATCGTGATCGGCTTAAAGATGGAGCCCGGCTCAAAAACCCTGCCCACCACATTGTTTCTGACTGCGTCCTGATTTTTGAGGCTTACCCTGTCGTTCGGGTCAAGCGACGGATAACTTGCCAGCGCAATTACTTCACCAGTTGTGGGATCCACGCAGACACCCGCTCCCCATGCCGCTTTGACCTCTTTGGCGCCCTCGTTCAGCCTCCATTCCATGATCTGCTGGATCCGGGAGTCTATCGTAAGCGTGATCGAGCCGGATGTGTTTTTAAGGACGCCTGATTTGCCGCCCATTATGTCAAGGGTCTTCCCTTTTGAATCTCTCGTCAGGAATCTTGTTCTCGGAGGTGAAAATAGTATGTGGTTCCAGGAGAGCTCGACCCCCGCCTGCCCGTAATCGTCTATATCACAGAAACCGAGTATGTGGGAGGCAAGTTCTCCGTGAGGGTAGACCCTTTTTTTCTCGCTTATTGTATAGAGCCCGGGGATTTCCTTTCCCGGCAGCCGGTCAGCCTGTTCTTTGGGGACGCTCCTTTTTACCCAATAAAAACGTCCTGAAAGGGGCCCCGAAAATTTTTTAGCCGTCTCTTTTCCGAACGGTTTGGAAAGAAGATCCGAGTTTTTAGGATCCCAGTATTTCGGATCTATAAAAAAACTTATGGCGGGTACGGAGACCGCCAGCGGAATGCCGTTCCTATCCTTTATTTCTCCCCTGGAGGCGCTGACCGCCACGCTCGCCCAGTATTGCCTCTGAGACTGCCTCACTACCCTTGCGTCAGGCCTCAGCTGCTTCCAAGCAGTTCCTGCAGCCAATACGATGAGGACGAGGTAGACTGCCGCCCATACTGACCGGGATCGTCTTTCACATTCAGGAAGTTTTTTTTTAATTCTTGGCATGTGCCTTCCTTACGAATGGATTCAGGTAATCCAGCACACCCGCCTTTTCCGCCTGATCTGCAAATACGGCCTTGGCCATCATGACATCGCTGTTATCCAGCCTTACCGTCAGCATTTTTTCAGAGTTTTTCATTCCAAGTTCCTCGCGTGCATAGCTGTAGATCCTTGCAGGCGACAGCAGCTCCGAATATTTTTTTGACATCTCAAGGTTTGCCTCTTTTCGCGAGTCTATCCTCGATGCAGTCTCGGATATGCGATGCTCAAGATAAAGGCCGTAGAGGCGCAGCGATCCTAGTGCAGCGGCACATAAAAAGACTGAAAGAAAACAGATGACAAAAAGAGATGAATGAGGTCTTTGGGCTTTATGCCGGCAGCCTGTACGGCGCATATTTCTCCTCTCCTTTCTCGTATATTTCTTTTTCAGATACAAAAATACGAAGCTTGGCGCTTCTGGCCTTATAATTATTCTCTACTTCTTCTTCCGACGGTAATATCGGTTTTCTGGGCATCGGGCTTCCCAGCCCTTTTTCTTGCCACGACCTGAAGGTCTGTTTTACGATCCTGTCCTCCAGCGAATGGTAGGAGATCACCAGGATCTTTCCTTTCGGCTTTAGTATTCCGAGTGCCCCCTCCAACGCCTCTTTAAGTGCGTTCAGCTCGTCATTCACCGCGATCCTGAGAGCCTGAAAGACCTTTCTCGCGGGGTGCCCCCCCATTTTCCTCTGGACAGGGGCGGGAAGTATCTTTCTTATAAGATCCACCAGCTCTCCCGTTGTCTCGGGGCCTGCCGTGCGCTCCCTGTTTCTGACGATCCCTCTTGCGATCTCGTATGCGTACCGTTCTTCGCCGTATTTCCTGAAAATATCAGTGAGTTCGGCTACAGACGCGGTATCCAGGATCTCCTTGGCGGTTGTCCGTTCGCATCCGCTGACCGAGGTGTCCATCCTCATGTCAAGCGGTCCGTCGCCCTGAAAGGAAAAACCCCTTTCATACTCGCTTATCTGCATATTCGAGACTCCCAGATCGAACAGGACGGCGGATGCGCCCTCCCAGCCGGGCCTCTCCTTTAATTTTTCGATGTGCCTAAAGTTCTCCGCCTTGATCTCAAATCGTTCGGCGAATTCAAAGAGATTCGCCTCTGCCTCTTTCCTTGCCTCCGGATCCTGATCGAATCCTATGAGAAAGACATTCTCGCAGTTCTTGAGAATACATCCGGCGTGTCCCCCCAGCCCCAGAGTTGCGTCTACCGCTACTTTCATCTCTTCCCAGGGCCTGAGCCCCTCAAGGATCTCTCTTGGCATAACGGGAACGTGTTCCCTCATATTCCCTCAAGATCCTCCGCGAGATCGCTGAAATCCGCGAGCACTCCGTTCCTCTGTTCATCCCATCTGCCGTTGTCCCACATTTCCAGATGGTCTTCGACTCCGATCAGGGTGACCTCCTGGTCAACGCCGGCATACTCTCTCAGAACCTGCGGTATGAGGACCCTGCCAGATCCGTCTATTTCAAGCTCTGTTGCCATGGAGAGGAGGACTCTCCTAAAATCACGTGTCTTTTTCTTAAATGACGAGAGATCTTTGAGCTTTAAAATAAGCTCCTCCCATCTTTCAACGGGATAAAGCGCTATGCAGCGGTCTATGCCGATGGTCGCAACGACGGAACTTCCCAGCTCGCCCCTGAATCGGGCGGGGAGTACCGTTCTGCCTTTCGCGTCCAACTTATGGTTGTAACTTCCCACCAGCATGTACAATTCACCCACTTTGTCCCATCTTATACCACTTTGTCCCACCTTATACCCTAAGGCATCGCAAATCAATACCTTAAAAACTAATCTGATAAACAAAATTAGTCCTAAAGACTCAAATATCGAAAAAAGCCTGACTGTGACAGTATTTTGATAGCTTTATTGCTATAAAAAACGATATTGTCAGCTATTTGTATGCATACAAGCTCAGCTCATAAACCTTGTGTTTTTAAACAATATCTGGGAGTACAACTTAAAAAAGCGTGAGAGACCCTTTCGGATCTCTCACGCCGTTTTAATGGGAGCACTCTTTAAGCCGGGTTCTGTAAGGGACTATCTCCCCTCCTGCCATTTATCTGGTCCGGTCCTTGCGGACGGAATCAAGCGGTCGTACCCGGGAGTCAGCGGGCAGCCTCGTCCTCCCCTATTCGACCTTGCTCCGGATGGGGTTTGCCTGGCCCGAAGGTCGCCCTTTCGGCCGGTGGGCTCTTACCCCGCCTTTTCACCCTTACCCGTAAATACGGGCGGTATATCTCTGTGGCACTTTCCCTGGGTTCACACCCGCAGGATATTCTCCTGCATCCTGCCCTGCGGAGCCCGGACTTTCCTCCGGCGCTGAGCGCCGGCGGCAGGATTTCATACTCCCGATGCAAGTATAGCAGATTTCAGCCGCCTAGTGCGAGCGGACTATCTCCTTGATTACCATCAGCCTCGAGAGCGTGGATCTTTCCATCTCATCGAGCTTCATGGAGATGGAACGTACAGTTTCGATGAAGGAGGGGATCATCACATGCTCCAGCGCGTTGACCCTTCTTCTCGTCCTTTCGATCTCGAGGGCCATCGACTTGAGCGCCTTTTCCTCGGCCGCAAGCTTTACCAGCTTCGGCATCAGCTTCAGGAAATCCTCCAGGGCCACATCAAGGCTTCCGGGAGAGGCGGCAAGACCATAACTGAGTTCCGCTTTCTGTTCCGGGAGCTCGAGCGACGGGACCCTTACACTCATGATGTTCATAAATTTAACGTTGACCCTCACGGAACCTCCCGCACTCATAAGCGTCTGCTCGAAGATCTCGGGAAGGGTCTGCGCCCTGGCGAGCAAAAAGCCCGAATAGCAGGAGCTTATCTCCCCTTCGATCTCCTGTCTCAGTTCCCAGACAAACCTGGCCTTTTCTAAAAACGCCTTGATCAGGGCATCTTGCTTGTCCTTGAGCAGCTTATGTCCCCTCTTGGCTACCACAAGCTGTCTCTTCAGCTTTGAGAGCTCCATCCTGTTGGGGTTGACGTTCAGCACCTTTGCCATAAGAGGTCACCCCTTCCTACGCAATGTCGGCCTTAAGCGTTTCGTCTTTTTGGGCTTCGATAAGCGGTTTCAGGTATTTTTCGACATATTCGTCTCTCACGCGCTTGAGCTCTCTGATCGGGACGACAGTCAGCAGTTCCCAGCCCAGATGCAGGGTCTCTTCTATAGTCCTGTTCTCATACTCTCCCTGTCTGACATACCTGTCCTCAAAAAGATCGGCGAACTTGGCGAACGACTTGTCTTCATCCGAAAGGGCTCCCTCTCCGAGGATGACCGCGAGTTCTTTCGCCTCCTTGCCCCTCGAGTAAGCGGCGAAGAGCTGGTTCATAAGGTCGGCGTGATCTTCGCGGGTCTTGCCCTTTCCGATACCCTTGTCCTTGAGTCTTGAGAGAGAGGGCATGACGTCGACCGGCGGGTATATGCCCTTGCGGTGGAGACCCCTTGCCAGAATTATCTGTCCCTCCGTTATATACCCGGTTAGGTCGGGAATGGGGTGGGTCTTGTCGTCCTCCGGCATGGTCAGTATCGGGAGCTGTGTGATGGATCCTTCCTTCCCGCGAAGCCGTCCCGCCCTTTCGTACATGGTGGCGAGGTCGGTGTAGAGGTATCCCGGATACCCCCTCCGTCCCGGAACTTCCTTACGGGCCGCGGAAATTTCTCTCAGGGCCTCGCAGTAGTTCGTAAGGTCTGTCAGGATGACAAGCACGTGCATGTCGAGTTCAAACGCAAGGTATTCGGCACAGGTCAGAGCCAGGCGCGGTGTCGATATACGCTCGATCGCCGGGTCGTCCGCAAGGTTTACGAACATGACCGTCCGCTCGAGGGCACCGGTCTTTCTGAAGTCCTCCATGAAGAAGGAGGCCTCTTCAAAGGTTATGCCCATGGCCGCGAAGACGACCGCAAAGTTGGCATGTCCGCTGATGACTGCCGCCTGCCGGGCTATCTGCGCTGCCATTTGGTTGTGGGGCATGCCGCTTCCGGAGAAAATCGGGAGCTTCTGGCCCCGCACAAGCGGGTTCATCCCGTCTATCGTCGATATGCCCGTCTGTATGAATTCCGACGGGAAGTCTCGGGAGTAAGGGTTCATTGGGTTGCCGTTGACGTCAAGATAAGTCTCGGCGATAACGGCGGCCCCGCCGTCTATCGGGTCTCCTCTCCCGTTGAAGATCCTTCCCAGCATGTCTTTTGATACGGGAAGCTTCAGCACGTCACCGAGAAATCTTATCTGAGTAGTGTTTACGTCGATCCCGGTACTGCCCTCATAGACCTGAACAAGAGCTTTGTCCTCGGTTATCTCAAGTACCCTGCCTCGCCTGCGCTCGCCGTTTAAGAGACGGATCTCGGCAAGTTCATCATAGCTTACGTCTTCGATTTTCTCGACCATCATCAGAGGTCCCGACAGGTTGGAGATCGTTTTATACTCCTTAGGCAACATCATCGAGATCACCTCCGGCTGCACTCAGCTTTCCAAGCTCACTTTTTATTTTTGATTCGAGGACGTCCAGCTTTTCAAGCTCGCCCTCCTCCGTATATCTCATGCGCGATATCTCTTCCCTGATCGGCATGTCTATGACCGAGCGAAGCATGCCCCCCCTGCTCAGCACCTGCATCCCGAGGTTATGAAAGGTCAGGATGTTCCTAAGCATCTTAAACTGCTTATCCATTGAGGCGTAGGTATCGATCTCATGGAACGAATTTTGGTGCAGAAAGTCCTCCCTGATGGACTTGGATGTCTCAAGGACCATCCGCTCTTCTTTCGACAGGGCGTCAAGTCCGACCAGGCGAACTATCTCTTTCAGCTTGTCCTCGTCCTCCAGCAGGCTCATCGCCTCTGTTCTGAACGAGCTCCACTCCCCGTCATAGACCGCGTCCCAGTGTTCTCCCATCGTCTGGGCGTAGAGCGAATAGCTCGAGAGCCAGTTGATCGCAGGAAAGTGACGCTGATAGGCAAGCTGGGCATCCAATCCCCAGAAGACCTTAGTGACGCGAAGCGTGTTCTGGGTGACCGGTTCGGAAAGGTCGCCGCCGGGAGGCGATACCGCGCCTATTACGGTGACCGCTCCCTCCCTGCCGTCCTTCCCAAAGCAAATCGCCCTTCCCGCCCTCTCGTAGAAGGAGGCAAGCCTCGTTCCGAGGTACGCGGGGTAACCTTCCTCGCCGGGCATCTCCTCAAGCCGCCCGGACATCTCTCGGAGGGCTTCGGCCCATCGTGAAGTCGAGTCTGCCATCAACGCGACCGAGTAGCCCATGTCGCGGAAGTATTCGGCTATCGTGATTCCGGTGTAAATGGAAGCTTCACGAGCCGCGACCGGCATGTTTGACGTATTGGCTATGAGCAGCGTCCTCTTCATGAGAGGCTGTCCCGAGCGCGGGTCTTCAAGCTCGGGGAATTCCAGCAGGACGTCGGTCATCTCGTTGCCGCGCTCTCCGCAGCCGATATAGACCACGATCTCGGCGTCGGCCCACTTTGCCAGCTGGTGCTGAATGACGGTCTTTCCCGATCCGAAGGGACCGGGCACGCACGCCGTGCCGCCTCTGGCTATCGGAAAAAATGTATCTACGACCCTCTGTCCTGTTGTCAGGGGCAGTTCCGGCGGGAGCCTCTTGACCACGGGCCTCGGTTTACGGACGGGCCACCTCTGGAGCAGCCTTATCTCGCGATCTTCACCGTCTGCGCCGGTAACGACCGCTATAGCCTCATCGACCGTAAACTCGCCTTTTTTTATCTCTTTAAGGACGCCGCCTATGCCGTGCGGCACCATCACCTTGTGCTCGACCAGTACGGTCTCCTGCACCGAGCCGATCACATCTCCGGCGGCAACTTCGGCCCCGGCCTCAGCCGACGGAACGAAATCCCATTTCTTTGTCCTGCTCACCGCGGGAACGCTTATCCCGCGCAGTATGTAGGGACTTTCGGCGGTCTTTTCTATGCTTTCGAGCGGTCTTTGGATACCGTCAAAAAATTCTTCGATAAGCCCCGGTGCCAGTTCAACGCTCAGGGGTTCACCGGTGCTTACTACCGGCTCCCCCGGCATCAGTCCCGAGGTCTCTTCATAGACCTGTACTGAAGCCGTATCGTCCTTAAGTTCGATGATCTCACCGACGAGCCCCGCATCGCCGACCCTTACAACGTCGAACATGCAGGCTCCGGCCATGCCCTTAGCTATTACAAGGGGACCGGATATCTTCGCGATGAATCCCGTTATCGCATTGGGAGTAGCCAACCACATCGCCTCCGTTTTCTTCATTTGACACCAAAGATATCCATTCCGACGGCCCGCTCCACGTTGTGCCTGACGGAGTTCAGCCCGACCCCCATGGACCCGCTTTGGTTCGGTACCGGAATTATGCACATGTCCGTAGACTCGTTAACCTCGTCCACGGCCTGCTGATATTCGGAAAAGAGCGCCTCCTCCAGAAAAAGGGCGGCGCATCCCTGACGGGCGAACTTGTTCATGATCAGCCCGAGGGAGTCTTTGTTTTCTTCGGTTATTTCCACTACATCCAGTCCGATGGCCTTGAACGGAAGTATGCTGTCATAACTCCCTACAGCGGCCATCGGAGAGCCCTTATCAGATACAGACATTGCGAACGAGCCCCCTAAGACTCTCACAATCTCCTCTGTTTCTCTTTGAGACCGTGATCACCCTCAGATTTTTTATCTCCATCTCTTTCGTCCAGAGATAGGCCGGAATGTTCTCCGGCGCACTCGAACTGTATCTTCCTGACGCTATTTTCTCGAGATATTTCTCGTCGAGAGCGCGCTCCAGCGAGAGTATCAGTTCTGAAAAGCTCGCCTTGCTCTCTATTGAGCCGAGCATGCCGCCGAGATCAGAGAACTCGAGCGCCCTTCCCCATGTCTCAAAGGGCTCGGTGATCAGCGGCGCCAGGGTATTGACATCTATGCTGCCGCCCTCATGGAGAAAAGGCAGCGCCTTAATGGCGTCAAAACCGAGCCTCTTCAGCCTGAGGAGAGATCTGATGTTCTCACCGTCTATCCTCATCCGCACCCACGAAAGCAACCCAGGCATGGCAAGGGCCTGAGCCTTCTCAAGCATTACCTCGTACATTTTTTTGTCAACAAGCCTCTCGACCTCGAGTACGTCTCTGTTTTGCTCCCAGAGCGAAACACATGCAGGAAGAAGAGTGTTGAGTCCGTAAGGCAGCAGCCTGTATTCCTCGGATTCGATATTTGCGATAAGGCCGTCCAGCGGCAGCGATCCGAGGGAGGTAAGCAGGTCCCACCTTTTTTTGCCTCCCGTCCTCACGTTGAACGTGCTCTTCAATAACACCTTCACGTTGTGAAAATCGTATTGGAGCCTCATTATATCGACCAGATCCTTGTCGGGGACAAAGGCTCGGATCTCCTCATAGATCTCGTGCAGAACCTCCTCAAGAACCTTGTCGAAATCAGATGCGTGCATCTGGGCGGATACGGAGAATGAGTAAGACGTCTCCCCAAGTATCTTGATAATAGATGCAAAATCCTCGGCATCTATCATCCTCTGCAAGAGCCCGGGGTCAAGAAGGCGCTGCTCCATTGCGCGAATACGCGCTACGGCGTAACCATAAGCCTCCTGATTTGACATCATACCGCCTCCTTTACTCCCCCGCCGGCGGGAATAAGCGTTTAACCACGTCCGACTCGCGTTTTTCCCGAGCCATCTGTATCAGCATGTCCCATGAACAATTGGTGCTGATCTTGCCCTTAGTAAGCAAGAAGCCGCCTGTGATCCCGGCCTTCTTCTCCGAAAAAACCAAGTTTGATCCGTTTTCTTTGTTGAATGCGTCAAGCCAGCCATGGTCGAGATATTTTTCGTCGGCCGAGACCTCTATCTCTTCATCCCCGCTCTTCATGGCGCTTTTGAGAAGGGCTTCACTGAGCCTGATATATTCATCCTTTTCCATCGTCCTGAGATTTTCGAGCGCCAGGTCGTAGACGTCCTGTATAAGATCACGGCTGGATTTCAGCATCATCCTTTTAACATCCAGGTTAGCCACTATCTCACGGCGACGAAAAATTTCCGGACGCTCAACCTCAAAACGGCGGATAAAGCCGGACTTTATGGAGTCCGTCTCCTCTCCTGCCCTCTGCATTATCGTTGCTGCTTTAGTTCTGGCCTTGGCCAGAATTTCATCGGCTTCGCGCTGAGCATCGCTTCTGATCTTTTCTGTTATCTGGGCCAAAGACATTGTCTTTCTCCGTTTCCGATCAAAGTTTGATGCCGTTGAGCATCAGAATGCTGAGCAGAAGTCCGAAGACAGCGTAAGTTTCGCACATCGCCGGAAGGATAACGGCTTTTCCTATCTGCTCCGGGCGCTTGGATATCAGCAAAATCGAAGCTGCTGAGGACTTGCCCTGCCAAATGGCGGAATAAAAGCCGGATATGGCTGTAGGCAGGCATGCAAAACAGACGCCGAGCCCCTGCCAGACCGTGATATGCACATCTGAGGCTCCAAGAAGGCCCGCCTTCTGCAGCGAGAGAACTGCGACCAGAAGGCCGTAAATGCCCTGAGTTCCGGGAAGCGCGAGGAGGACCAGGGCATAACCGAATTTCTTGGGGTCCTCGGTCATAATACCGGCGGCCGCTTCATTGGCTATACCTATTCCCCACGCAGAGCCTGAGCCTGCGAAACCTACTGCCAGTGCGGCTCCGAGTATTACGAGCGCCGGGCCAAGCTGTTCGGAGATCGTTGCGAGCATTGTTTCCATGATGAACTGTTACCTCCTCAAATTTAGAAATACGGTATCTTTGTCTTTATAATTTGCTTTAATTTATGCTTTACTCTCTTCTTCCGTGAGGCGCGCAAATGCGGTCACGTTGCGCAGGGGATTAAAATCCCTGCCGTTGGCATCGTAAAACTTGCCGAAAAACTCGACGTACTGCAGCCTGAGCGAGTGGATGAACGCCCCAAGGAGGTTTACCGCAATGCTGAAAAGATGCCCAAGCACAAATATCAGCACCGCAAGCGGTATCCCTATGTAGGGAGTCCCTGCCACCAGGTTCGCCAGCAGGTTTATAACCATGCCGACCGCCGCCGACCCCAGCCCGAGCGCCAGCAGCCTGCTGTAGCTCAAAACGTCGCCCAGATAGCCGGTTACGTTATAGAGGCTCAGGATACCGGAAAAAAGCTTTCCGGCGACATTGGTCTTCGTCCTTCCCTGAGTAGCCACAAGCGAGAGGGCGCTCAGTATCGCAATGTACTTTGCATATCCCGCGAATGGCCCCGTCAGTGCACCTCCGGCTGCCAGCCCGGTGAGCAGAAGGCCCGTCAGGAAGATGATCCATCCTCCGTTGTCAGCTATGGCGGCAAAACGATCTCCCTGGCTCCAGCTGTTTTTGAAGGCTATGAGCAGTCCGAAGATCACCTGAATAAATCCGAGCCCGAGGGAGATCATGAGCATAGTCATCGGATCATTCATGGTGTCCAGGACCTGCAGCGAATCTACCAGCGGTACAAGCGGGGCGAGAAACGGAAATGCCGTCACGCTGTCCCCGAACCACGAGCCGGTAAGCGTTCCGACCGCTACTGAAACAAGCATGCCTATCATGAGCATTATGAAGAACTTGCGCAGGAGCGGCGGCAGACTGTGCCTTACGATAAAGTAACCGAACACTCCGCTGAGCACAAGGCCGTACCCGGCATCTCCAAAGCATATCCCGAGAAAGAGGAAGAAAAAGGGAGCCATCAGGGAGGTCGGATCTACAGCGCCGTATGTCGGCGTCCCGTACATAATGGTGAGAGGCTCCATGGACGATGACCAGCCGGGATTCCTGAGCAGCGTCGGGGGAAGTTCGTCTTCCTCCGGCTCGATTTCGGAGAGCTCAGTCAGTGACTCATAGGGAGCCACGGTCTCACGAACCGCGGATCGGTATTCTTCAGGCATCCAGAAGGTCCAGATAAAGACCTCGTTCGTCGGGGCGCCCGAGACCATAGAGTTGACCCTGTCCCTGAGTATGTTCCAGTAGTCGCCGAAGCAGCGGGCCATCTCAAGCCCCTCCTCGGCCATGGATGCGATCCCATCCGCAAGCCGGGACTCTTCCTCCTCCGCTCTCTTGATTTCGGCCGTGAGCCTCTCGCCCTCTTCCTTTGCGGTCAGCTCAAAATCTTTTGGCACATCTATCCTTCCGGCGGAAAATTCGGACGTTACCGACTGTATCTTTTCAAAGTCCTCTTTACGAAAGAGAAGCGCGAAGACGGTGACAGGATCTTTGCCGTTTTCTGAGAGCTTTTGATATTCCGCCAGGTCACCGAGCTCGGATGTCAGCTTAGAGACAAAACCGTCCGCTGATGCTGCGGGAAAGCTGTAGACTGCACCGCTGACCGACTCCGTGCCCGTAGTAAAAAATTCAAGGGGGTATTTGATCGACTTTAATAGAATGGCTTGTGCGAGAAGTCCGTTGAGCCTGGAGAGTTCTGCCCTGATCTCGGTAAGTTTTCTCTCTTTTTCCCTGAGTTCAGCGGCAAAGGCCCTGAAGCGGGGCTCGTCTGTTTTGGCTGCCAGCTCCGTAAACCCTATCGTAGGGACGTCTCCCAGCATCCTCGCAAGCGCGCTGCCTTTTTCGGCTTCCAGCGGTTCAAGGAGACGAATAACGAATCTGACATCGCTGAGGAGCTCGTCAAGGTGTTTCTGCCTGACCTTTAGCTGGTCCATTGCGGCGCTTGCCGCATCGTGACCGACGCCCTCCTCGAACTCACAACAGCCGAGGGCCTGTAATTTGCCGACAAGCTCGTCGGCGATTGAACTGTGCGCGACAATTCGCGCTTTGGTCATTTCAGCGAGAGCCATAGGCCTTCATCACCTCTTTCACCAGCCAATCCGCCACCTCCGCCGCCGAAGCCTTTCGCTCCGTATAATGATCGGAAGCTTCTTTTTTGCCTTTTTCAAGGATCTCCGCGGCCATGACTTCCGTCTCTTTCTCCGCGTTCGCGACAGATTCGCGCCATTCCCTGTGGCACCGCTGCCTGGTGTCCTTTATGGACTGTTCGGCTTGCGCCTGGGCCTCGGCAACTATCCTGGCCGCCTCCAACCTTGCATCGGCCACTACGGCTTTCGCCTGAGATTCCTGTTCGCGGATCATCTGAGCCAAATTTTCTGTCAACAAACTCACCTCCCTCTGAACGCATAAGACCGACAACAAACAAATACTCGGTGATTTTAACCTCTGCTCTAAATTGCGTCAATTTTCACACATTGATGTAAAATAAACCCGAAACTAAGATCCCCTTTGTGAATTTTGTGAATAACAGGTTTATATGGGGCAATCCTGAATTTTTTGATTACGGGGCATATCTTTTGGTGCAGATCCCGCCCCAGGGACAAATTTCACAGCGGTCCGGAGATGCCCCAAACGTCTCCGAGAGAGCTTCGACCGCGGCCCTGTGTATATTTTCCTTCGCTCTTGCCAGTTCTTCCCCGCGCATCACAGACGGCAGCAGGGCTCCGGGATCCCTCAGGTAGATTATCCCCGTTTCAATGTCCTTCTCGGGAAGAGCCCGCTCTTTTCTATAGGCAAAAAGCGAATAGGCATAGAACTCAAGCTGCTTTTCGTAGTACAGTCCCGGAGCGGTCTCCTCGGTCGCCGTCTTCCAGTCTCTCAGCCTGATAAGATCCTCGTCTTCCCAAAATAGATCTACCGAGCCGACTAAAAGCAGATCGCCGTCACGGACTCGGAAAGGAGTCTCCCTGAAGAGAGGAGCTCTCCCCTGTTCGGCAAGAGCGCGGAGCCGACGGCCCTCATCTGTCTCCGAATAGTCAGCAAGCATTTTCCTTATAGCCATTCTGGTTCCTCGGGACCTGAACTCTCCCCTGAGCTCATAGGGGATCCTTCTATATGAGGCTTCATAGTTCCCGTCGTTCTCGTTTTCAGGCAGCAGCGACGCAATTTTGGCCGTGTCAAAGTCCCACATCGAAAGAATGCGGTGGGCCAGACTTCCGAACTCCGACCCCCCCGTCCCGTCGCCTATCCTCTCGGTCCACTTCATCTCGCGTCCCTGCCTGTAGGCTAGCCTATAAGCCGCGGGACACCATGAAAGCATCGCATAGGCGGAGGCCGAGATCCTCGCAAGTTTGGCGGGTGAGACGACCTTTGGAAAGAGCATCATAGCACCGTAGGGTCCGCTCTCCCCTCCGTGGCGGCAAAAAGGCTCCGCTCCATCGTATTTGCCCGATGCTTCCCCGGCCAGACAGATCGGCTTGCCTGAATCTGCCATCATTTTCAGAAAACTTCCCTCAGAAGGCGGGAGCCCATCTCCGCTCTTTTTTTCAATATCGGCCAGGCCGCATACTATAAGCTTATCTTTCGCCCGGGTCGCAGCTACGTACCAAAAGCGCTCGTTCTCCTCCCGAAGGGCCTCGGCTTCGCTTTGCATGTGCCATACTCCCGAGACCGTCCGTCCCTTCCTGTCCTCGGTATCCCTTAAGAAATCTGGCATATGTCTCTCCACAACGCCATACCTGAGCGAAGCCTCTATAGTGGGAGGGCCCTTAAGCTTTTCTTCGGTCCCGCCGAGCGCAACAACGGGGTACTCCAGCCCCTTCGCCGAATGGATGGTGAGGACATTGACAGAGTCTTGATCCTCATCCGTTATCTCGGGCTCCTCCTGCTGTTTGGCGCCTTTGACCGCAAACCTCATGTACTCCGCACATCCCGGCAGCGAACGTCCCTGTGAGGATTCGTACTCGTCCGCCAGATCGGCCATGTAAAGAATATTTGCCCTGACCCTGCCGCGCGTGTGCGGCTCGTACGCGAGAAGAGGCTCCGAGGATACAAGGATCTCCCTGATGGCCGCGGATACGCCGCGAAGTTCCGCCGTACCCTTCAGCCTCTTCAGCAGTTCATCCATCTCGGGGCGCTCTCTCCTCAGCACCTCGGCCATAGTGGTGCTGCCCTCATTCGTGCTCTCAGTCATGGCCAGAAGCCGTTCCGCCTCCCCCGGCTGCAGGCAGCTCAGCGGAGAGGCGACCCATCCGGCAAGATAGGAGGCATCTTCGGGTTCAGCCAGAAGTGATATAAGGTTGACGACATCGGATGTCTCGCCTCTTGTGAAATAATCCCTTCTTGTCCGGAGTACATAGGGAATCCCGACAAGGTCAAAACCCTCTTCAACGGCGCTGTAGAAGGTCCTCTTCGGCAGAAGGAGGGCAAAATCGCTCCATTTGATCTTCCTGAAGCCTTCTCCTTCCCAGACAAGGCTCTCCGACCTGTGCATTTCATCTATTTTTTCAGCGAGTGCGGCATAGAGTCTCACCCTTGACTGACGCACCTTCTCAGGAGCGCCGTATTCTTTTTTTTCTTCGCTGTACAGCCTCTCCCTTTTCGTTACCAGCAGGTCGAACCCCGGCTCCATAGGGTTGGAGATCCTCTCCTGCCACCACGCCTCCGTGGAGGGAGAGCTCAGCGGTTCGTAGGCCATGGAGGCATCCCTTCCGATGCCCTCCGACCAGACGGAGGCGAAGACGTAATTTATGCTCTTCACGAGGCCGTCATGGGTCCTGAAGCTCTTGTCGAGTGTAATGTACCTGTACCGTTTCTCGCCTCCCTTCGCAAGTTTGATATAATCTGCGAATATTTTCAGATTGGCGTGGCGAAAACGATATATCGACTGCTTGATGTCACCAACGATAAAAAGGGTGTTGGAACCCTCATTCCAGAGCCCCCTGAGCAGCATGTCCTGCAGCCCGTCGGTATCCTGAAACTCATCTACCAGTATGTGGCTGAATTTTTTACCGAAATCGGGGTCCTTTTTCAATACCTCTCCCGCGTATCTTATGAGGTCGTCGTTTGTAAGTATTCCCTCGATCTTCCTCCTGTTTTCCCAGCAGTGCCAGCCCAGCGCGCTCGTCCTGCAAAGAAGCCTGCCAAGCCTCTCCTCGCCTTTGGAGGGGCGAGAGGCCATGAGGACCTCAACTTGCTTTTCGTCGCGCCACTCCGTAAGCTTCATGCCGAGCGCCGATTCGATCCCTCCCTTAATGTTTCTGGAACAGCTTCTGAGGTCGGATATCCCCTCCCACAGAAGGAGTGAGGCAAATTCCCTCTTGTCATCGAATGAAGGCTCCGCCAAGCAGAAGCCGGCCTCTATATCCCTCAGGCCTTCAAATCTTACGCCCGGCTTTTCACGAAGATCGTCCCTTATGAGGGGAAAGACATAATCTTGCCAGACGTCCCATATCTCGTCGAAGACACTCTCAGCTTTTTTTGTGTCCTCGAGTAAATTATCCATATTTTGCTTCCATAAATCATCAGGGGTCCTTCCAAAACTGCCCCATTTTTCTGAAGCATCCCTCGATATCTGAGCCAGCCTCTCAGGTCCGTAGTGGTTTACAAAGTCCTTAAAACTATCTTCGTCAAAAAGTTCATCGGCCCTCTCGGCCCACTCTCCCGATACCGCCGCTTTTATCCTCTCTCGCGAAAGAGTGCCGATCATATCCGAGAAGGCTCTCCACCAGAGCTCCTCCTCGGGTTTAGTTACGATCCTGGCCGAAGGGTCAATATTAAGTGCAAGCCCCGATTCCTTGATTATCTTCATGGCGAACGAGTGGATGGTGGATATGTACGCATCCTCAAACTTCGCAATTCTCTCCCCCAGGTGAGACAAAGCTTTCGGCTCCTCTTCATACCACCTAACCAGCGTCCCCCTGATCCTTTCGCGCATCTCCCGAGCCGCTTTTTCCGTGAAGGTGAGGACCAGGATCCTATCGACAGGACAATCTTCCTGCTCTGCCAAGAGCCAGACAAATCGCTGCGAGAGGGTCTGGGTCTTACCGGTCCCGGCACCGGCGCTCACCACGGTCAGAGGGGCCGCAGAGGTCACAGCCTCCGATTGTTCGGGAAGCAGCCCCGTAAGCCTGCCTCTTATCGCGGCGGCCTTATCCTTATTCACCTGCGTCACTCCCCTCGCCCTCCGATGCCTCCGGATCTTCGTCGTCTCCGCGTCCCTCTCTCTTTCTGCATGTCACGAAAAACTCACAGATCCTGCACATATCCGAATCATAAACGGCGGGGAAGCGGCCGGATACCAGCGATTGCGCCATCTCTTCCAGCTTCTCTCCAGCCTCTGACAGAAAATCGTCCATCTTCCTATCGTTCATCTTCCTCCGCGGTTTGGCGGAGGCATAGGCCTCTCTTATCTCATCTCTCTGGAAATAGCCGTAAAACCTCGCATCCGCGTGTCCTATCCAGCCATAGCCCAGAGGTTCCAGCCCCGTACCCTCCTTCAGCGTAAGTGAATAAGCCGCAAGCTGGAGTCCCTTGCTGTGCTTGTTCGACTCGTTAGACTTAAAGTCAACTATGACAAATCCCTCTTCATAAAAGTCCACCCTGTCCGCCCTGCCCCTGAAAGTCACGCCCCCGACCGGGAGTTCCGGCAGGACATACTCGACCTCCGTCTTCACGCGGCGCCCCTTTGTCGCATCCTCTATCCCGTCCAAGAGCCCTGCGACGGCAGTGACGCGGCCTTTAAGGAGGTGCATGTGCCTCTCCAGCCTCGGATCCGATTCCAGTTCCGGATAGCAGTTCTTAAGTACCGATGGCCAAAGAGCTTTGGAGAGAACGGCAAAGTTCTTTCCCGAAAGGCCCAGCTCTTTTCGGCACTCCTCCCAAAGGCTGTGCAGCAGCGATCCCGCCTTAAGGCTGTCGAAAAGCCGCCTCTCATGTTCCGGAAGGCGAAGGCTCCGCCTGCACCAGTACCTGTAAGGACATTCGTTCCACTCATCAAGCCCGCTTAACGAAGCGGTAAGGCCCTCCGAGGGCAAACGCAGCCCCGTTCTCGGGAAATATCCCCTCTCGCTCTGAGGAGCGGAAAAAGGTATCTCCGCCTCAGAAAACCAATGGGCGCCGTATCCCGGAATTGTGTCCGAGGGCTTGTATTCCACGCTTCCAAGCACGCATTTTTTGCCCCTCTTCTCCAGAAACGCAAAAAGTGAGGCCGCGAACTGTGAAGGGCCGAGAGGCCGCGCGTTCTCATCGGTCAGCGAACGCGTTATTACCGTCCCCTCCGTCGAGGTCGCGACGAGTCTCCTGAAAAGCGCCTCCTTCTGCTCCCTGACCTCATGCAGCTCAGGGATGTGGGGGCGATGTCCCTCCGGAAGCTCGCTTAAGGAAGAGATGTCGTTGAACTTGACCTTGCTCTCGTTGTCAAAGAGCGGCGACTCTCGCAGCCTTCCCGGCCACCTGCTGTGATCGGCGTCGGTCATTATCCAGTACCTGTGAGTCGTCAAAACGGGGGGTATTCCCGCATAAACGGTAAGAGAGCGGCTCTGCGGAAGCCTGATCGGGAGCGTTGCATGGGCGCCCCAGCCGCAAATATAGGCGACCGCCTCCCCCCCTCTGAGCCTTACGTCGGCCGCAGGGCCGATGTGCCTGCCGGTCTCATCAAGCGCTTCAACCTTTTTTTCGAGCTCTCCTATTGCCGATGAGATATCCTTTAATGCCCAGTCAAGGTCGGGGATCTTATCTATGCTCCCCCCCACGCGTTTCGCCGGGTCAAGTTCCTTTAGGAACTCAAGCCAAAGGCTCAGGATCTCAAGGGGGGTGCCTCCCTCGGAAAGCCTGCCACATAGGGCTTCCAGCCTTATGAACATCGCCAGCCCGCCCTTCTTTAACATCTTTTTCCAGGAGGCGGCCCCCTGTGAGAAGGATGAAAGCGCGGCTTCACATCCCGGTCCGGAAGACCTAAGGATGGGATCGGCCAAAAGAAAGGCCGTATTCTCTGTTTCCCAGCCCGAAATGTACGCCCTCCAGATGGATCTGGGCAGTTCACCTATAGGAGTACTAGAAACAGAGCCTCTTATTTGGACGTTGTATGGGATCTTAAATCTTTTGAGAGCGTTTTCGATGCGAGGAAGCCTCAGCGGATCTGTCATCAATCCGATGTCGCCGTAGCCGTCGATCTGACCGAGCGAGGAAAAACTTCCCTTGCCGTGGGCCCACAGCGCCGTCTCTTTGGCGATCGCGTCAAACTGAAGCTGGCTGTCCCCGGCTTTAAGCTCGAAGAGCTTAGTCTTTACTTCAGGCCTCTCCCTGTAATCGACGCCGACCTGACGGATCGAATCATGAAATCCGTCGATCCCGCTCTCGGGCAATATAAATATAGTTTTGCCCTTTTCGGCCCTCTGTGAAATGTCGATAAGGGTCCTTACGAGCTTTAACTGGCTGCCGGTAAAGGAGAGAAAACCGACGAAAACAAAGACGGTCTCCGATAGTGCCTCCCGAGCCTGATCGCACCGGATGCAGCGACTGATCAGAGAGGCGGTCTGGGCGTTGTCCGCAATGCCGTATTCATCGAGATATCCGATGTAATCGGAGTAGAGGCTGAGCAGTATCGAGCCGGGAGAACCCTCTTCCGGCTCGTTCTCGCCGTAGAGCCTCTCCCTCAGCTCTTCAGGCGAAATATCCTCCGCGAGAAGTTCCCTGATATTTTCTCCGAGGATCTCGCTGAAGCCCCTGTGGAAGACCCCCTCCGGGAGCTTATCGTGAAGATCATCTCCGCCGTCGATGAATCTCTTCAGTATGAATGTTATTATGAGCTCATGGTCCGGGGGGTCGATTATCCTTTTGGGCTTCTCCCTGGAGATCGCGGAGATATCCCTGTACAGGTCGCTCCACGTCTTGACCGCGGGCCTCGCCCCGAAAAAAGATCCCCCTCTCGATACAAGGTCGAACAGCTTATCCTTATCCAGGTTGGAGGGGACGATAAACAGAGCCCTGTCACCCTCCCTCTCGTAAATACGGGCAAGGCTCTCAGTCCTCTCAGTTATGTTGTAATAAGTCTCAACGACCGGCATTTCTCTTCACATATCCGAGATAGCCGTCAACGCTTTGACGCAAAAAGAATGCCTCCCTCTCACGGTCCCTCTCCGAAAGCCTCTCGACCTGAGCAAGCGCAGGGTCGTTCTTCAGCAGCGCCGCCACCCCCTCTTCGGTGTTCGCATCCTCAGGCAGAGCCGATATGATATCCTTCCAAAGCTCCATCTGTTCTGCGGCGGACTCAAGAAGTCCCTCGGGGTCTCTGCTGAAGCCGGAGTGGGGGAAACAGATCAGGTCGATGTTTTTTAATCCGATAAGCTTTTGGAGCGATTCCATCGCCGTCTCATAGTAAAACTTGTGGGGCGTGGCGGGTCTCATAAAGACCGTGCCGTCGTCAAACTCAAAGTAGCATCCCGCCGCTTCTCCCGGGAAGAGGATCCTTTTGCCCTCCAGCTCGTAAACGTAAGAGCTGTGATGCGGAGCATGTCCGGGAGTGTCTATGATCTCCAGGCCGGCGAGACTTATATCCGGATCCGCCAGAGCCTCCTCCGGCAGGGGAAGGGGCATCCCGTACGCATCGCACAGGTCTCCCAGATTCTCCCTGCTCGCCTCAACCAGCCTCTCGGGATCTATCAGATGCGGACGCCCCTTCATGGGGGCTATTATTTTAGTGCCGGGGAAGATCCTGTGGAAATGCCCCGCCCCGCCGGAGTGGTCGAGGTGAACATGGGTATAGAGGAGGTAGTCAGGCTCCTTTGCCCCCATCTCCTCAAGGTCTTTAGCCAGCTGAGGGATGGTCGAGGCAGGACCGGTCTCCATAAGGAGAGTCCTGCCCCTTGACCTGTCGTCCATATGCCACCCCAGAATAAAGGCCTCATATCCCCTTCTTTCAACGGGAAGCACTATCTCGGTAAGCCCATCCATCACTTTCCTTGTGTTCATACCACCCTCTCCTTTCTATCGCGTCTCGCCGAGGCCGCCTGATAAAACGGCGCCGAACAGTCATTCTGAATCGTCTATTGCGGTAAGGACCTCGTCCAGAAGGGACTGGAAGAGATCACACCGCCTCTCCCTTGGATACTCCATGGGGACCGGTATAGAAGCCTCTATCATACCCTCTTTGAGCACGAGAATTCTCGTGCCGAGCCGGAGAGCCTCCCCCACATCGTGCGTCACCATTAAGAAAGTCTTTCCTCCCTCAAGATAGATCCGCACAAGTTCCCTCTGAAGCGTCCTCCTTGTGAAATAGTCCAGCGCTCCGAGAGGCTCATCGAGCAGCACTATCTCGGGATCGCACGAGAGGGCCCTTCCGAGGGCGACCCTTTGGGCCATCCCGCCCGAAAGCTGGTTTGGCATAGCGTTCTGGTACCCCTCCAAGCCGAGCATCTTTAAAAGCTCATAGGCCTTCGGACGCAGCCTCCTGGCCTCCCCTCCGGGAAGAAAGGGGAAAAGGATATTGTTTTCGACAGAGAGCCAGGGAAGCAGACGGGGTTCCTGAAAGACCATCCCGACCGGCAGCCGGTTTTCGGAGGTCCGGACCTTTCCGTTGAAGATAATGCGTCCTTCAGTCTCCTCCTCCAGACCGGCAAGTATCCGAAGCAGCGTGGTCTTGCCGGAGCCGCTTCTGCCGACTATCACGATAAATCCGCCATCCTCTATTTCAAGATCGACTCCCCTGAGCGCCTCTACCTCCATGTCATCGAGGACGTAAGTTTTCTTGAGGCCCTCGATTCTCAGTCTATTCATGCCTCTATACCTCTTTTAAGATAACGTCTCATCACCCAGAGAAAGCCGTAGTCTATCAGAGCGCCCAGCGCGCCTATAACAAATATTCCCATGAGAACGACATCCGAGCGTGAAAGCTGTTCCGCATCCAGTATCATGTAGCCGAGCCCCGAAGAAGCCGCCACAAGCTCCGCAGCGACCAGCGAACGCCAGCTGTATCCGAGCCCGAGCCTGAGTCCGGTCAGGACCGAAGGTATGGCCGACGGCAGTATGACGTACCTGAATTGGTGCCGCCTCTCATAGCCGAAGACCTTGGAGACCTCTATCAGCATCGGGTCACACTCCCTTATTCCCTGGAGCGCATTCATGAAGACGGGGAAAAAGGTGGCAAGAATTATCAGTATGATCTTGGGCGCCTCACCTATCCCAAACCACAGGATAAGCATCGGTATGACCGACATAGGAGGGATATGCCTTAAAAATTCAAGCGTCGGCTCAAGCTGCACGAGCAGTGCCGGAAACCACGAGCAGATGAGCGCAAGAGAGAGGGCCAAGGCTGCGGAGAGGCCAAACCCCTTGATTATCCTGTAGAGACTCGCCCAGACGTGCCTCTGCAGTTCTCCCTCTTCCAGAGAGAGGGCGAACGAAGCCGCCACCCTTTCGGGAGAGGGAAGCAGGAAGGCATTCCACCATCCCAAGTTCGAACCGGCCCACCACAGCAGGAACAACGCTGCCGGCAGCATAATGCCGCTTTGTATCAAACCGTTGCGCTCAATTTTCATCATAACACGCTCCCGCGCTATATTGTACATTTTTTTAGCGTTTAAGCACAGTAAACCGAGGAGCTTTGTGCTAATCTATACCATAAATTTACAACAGCTGAGAGGAGCATGCGCGTTGGAAAAATTGGTCTGGAAAGCCGGAACGATGCTCTACCCCCTGCCGCCGGTGATGGTCTCGTGCGGTACCATGGAAAAACCCAATATAATCACCGTTGCCTGGACGGGAATAGTCAACTCGGATCCCGCAATGGCATACGTATCGGTGCGGCCGGAGCGGTTTTCGCACGGACTCATAAAAGAAACGGGCGAATACGTGATAAACCTCACAACGGAGAGGCTTATCCGTATCGCCGATTACTTCGGGGTCAAGTCGGGCAGGGATATCGACAAATTTTCACAGGGGATGGTAACGGCGGCTGCGGCATCTCAGGTTTCAGCCCCGATGATCGCGGAGAGCCCGGTTAACATCGAATGCAGGGTGGACCGGATACTCTCATTGGGAACTCACGATATGTTCCTTTCAAGGATCGTGGCGGTAAACGCGGATAAAAGCCTCCTAAACGAAAAGGGCGAGCTCTGTCTGGAAAAAGCCTGTCTTGTTGCAACAAGCCACGGAAAGTACTATGCTTTGGGCAAGCAGGTTGGCTCGTTCGGTTACTCGGTCAGAAAAAACTCCAGCGGGCACAGAAAAAACGATAAGGGACGCCGTACTGAGACCTCGGGACGGTCGTAACGTTCTGCGATCGGCATGATCATGGGCGAACAAAAAGAGGAGGGATCGACATGCTGGTTTGCGCGATCTGCGGCAAAGTCATAAAGGAATGCTGCGACCTGTACCACGAAGCCGTCACCTCTGACGGAGACACGGTCGTAGTCTGCAACGACTGCGCGATAGAGAACGACCTTCAGCTTGAACCCGACCCCGAAGAAAAATAGGAGGTCGGGAAGGCTGATTCAAAGGGCCGTGGGAGACGGTGCCGGACTTTCGTCAGAGGCGAAAGTCCTCGTATTCCACGGCCCTGTACTGTTCGGTCGGCTTTTTGGGGACCTTAATTGCATGTACGGGACAGAAGGCGGCGCACCTCTGGCAGGACTCGCACAGCGCGCCGTTTATGCGCGGCGTATCGCCGGCGGCGGAGCTTATCGCCCTGGTCGGACAGATCTCCACGCACCTCATGCACTTTATGCAGGCAGCCTTATCAACCTCAAGCGGGAACATCCTGTAAAAAAACCTTACGATCCTTCCGCTCGTGACGAGGCTGTGCCACATCGACGGGATGAGGGGCATGCCGCCGCCCCAGGCCGCTTCGCCGCGATCGAGCATATCCGCGAATTCCGCAGCCTTTTTAAGCGAAAGTGCGACCCTTTCCCTGTTTTTATCGACGGGCAGAGTAGGGTTGTTGTAGTTGCCGGGCATCAAAAAAAGCCCGCAGCCGATGGGCTTGTATCCCTTTGCCTCGACAAGCCTTCGGAACTTTCTCTCCGCCCCCAGAGATGAACCGGCCATGGTCGAGGTCATAAAGATCCGCCTTCCCTTGCCCTCAGGCAGCGAGGCTATGAACCTCAGCACGAGAGGATAGGACGAAAAATACGCGATGGGAAACGCCAGTCCTATCACGCTCTCCCCCGTCATCCTGAAGGAATTTATCCCATCCATCCTATAATAATTTACCTCGTGCCCCTTCTCCCTAAGCCTCCCGCCGATCTCACGCGCGATGAGAAGAGTATTCCCCGTCCCCGAAAAAACAAAATATTCGATCTTCATAGTCCTACCTCCGTAACAATGCAATAAAGGCATGGCATCAAGAAAATAGTTCTTACCACCCGATATGATAACGCATCGATACGGCAGGTCAATCATATTTTGAAACACAAAGGTAAATCGGAGCCGCGACGGATCGCGACCCCGATTGATCAGGAGAGGAAGTACTATTTGTTTTTCTTTAGTGCATCAAGAGCCCTGTCCAGCATTTCTTTAGGCACTTCATTATAAATTCTTGGCCAACATTTCTTAGCTACCTCATCGCGTATTTTCGCCAGATCTTCGTCTTTATAAACTACTGTTTTTACTCCAGCATCAGCAAGCTTCTTGCGGTAGACAGCCTCGTCTTTGGGTGCCTGTTCCCAACGTTTCGCCTCTTCTTCATCGCAAATTTTTAATATAGTCGTTTGATCTTTTTTGGATATACCATTCCAAATATCTTCATTCATAGACAAAAAGAAACTCTCATAATGGTCGTTATAGGCAAGATAGTACTTTGTCACATCTCTGAACTGTGAGTATGCGCCTTCAGCACTGGCACTCCCTTGTAAACCATCAACTACACCGGTCTGCATTGCAGTAAAAAGTTCTCCCCAAGCCATTGATGTAGGTATTGCATTGAGCACGTCACCAAATACGTATTCGTTAACTTTGTTAGCCATCACACGGATCTTAAAACCTTTTAGTGCCAATGAAGGGTCGCTGCTTTGAGGCTCTTTAGCAACACAAACTCCACCTATTCCTGCAGGCCACGTTGATATAAGAATAAGTCCCTGTTTTTTCAGGCGATCATTTATCATTTCTCTTACAACACCATTTTTGCCATAAAGAACCCTTGCTTCATCCATGTTGATAACCAGATATGGAAACCAAGCGATTCCAAATTGTTTGTCTGTTTGCATTGCCAAAGGTGCCATCTGGCATGCTACATCTCCAATAGCAATCCTCTCATGGACAACAGAATAATCTCCGAGTTGTCCGGCTGGGAAGACGTCAAATGCGACTCTTCCTTCTGTCTCTTTTTCTATTCGTGACGCAATAGCTTTGACGTCAATATCTAGAGGTGATCCGGCAGGGCGGTGATGTGAAAACATCAGCTTCGATTTAGCATCAGCTTCAACAGCCGAAAACACCACAATCAAAGACAATATGATCATAAAATACAAGCTAAAACGTTTCATACTTACACTTCCCTTCAAATTTATAATTTCTTAACATGAAAAACTTTATGAAACATTGCTCATTACAAATGAAAGCTCTTCCTCCTTTCATTTCGAAATTAAATAAACTCTTAATAGCCCAAAAGCCTAGGTAATGCCAGCGAGAGAGAGGGAATCATTGTTGTAAGAAAAATAACCGGCAGATAAGCGAAAATTATTATGGAAATAATTGGACCCACTACTTCTGAAAATTCTGCCTTACCTACCTTCATTCCAAAGTAAAGTATGCTGGCATATGGTGGAGTGATGCCCCCCATTGCAAGATTAACTCCCATGATTGATGCAAAATGTATGGGGTCAACACCTATTCTGGTAACAAGGGGCAAAAGCAGGGGAGCACAGATAAGCATTCCCATAGTATCGCTCATCACCATTCCGACAAAGAAGAGGAATATGTTGATTAGCAGCAGTAGCACAAATTTATTCTGTGTCAGAGCGAACATGATGTCCGCGACTTGCTGGGGGATCTGAAGCATCGCATAAATCTGCCCAAGCATTAAACCTGTGAAGATCATCGCCATGATTGATCCAACCATTACCGCCGATTCATCAAGCAAAGTATATAATGTCTTCAATTTCATAGCTTTGTAAACATATAAGCCTATCGGGATGGTATAAACCGCCGCTACTGCCGCCGCTTCCGTCGCTGTAAAGACTCCTCCATAAATACCTCCAAGAATGATAAAAGGCATTAAGAGTGCGGGTATTGCATTAAATGTAACAGGAATTTTCTGCTTTCTTTTTTCCTGAATTTCTGCTCTCGTTTCAACCTTTAAATCGAAATTGCGACAATACCAAAGATTGACTAAGCACATAAGAAAACAAATTATCACACCTGGAATCAAGGTGGACAGGAAACAGGCCAAAATCGAGGTATCCGTGACCCATCCGTATATGACCATTATTACACTTGGCGGGATAAGTAAACCAAGGATCGAGGCTGACGTAACTAGTGCAGTTGAAAATCCTCTTGGATACCCCTGTTCGACCATACGCGGTATCAGTATTGGGCCTGTAGCTGCTACTCCTGTAAAACCACTCCCAGAGATTGCACCTATCACTGCACAGGTCACGCACGCTACCATACCCAGCCCGCCTCGGATATGACCAACCATCAGATCTACAAGCGCCAAAAGCCTTTTTGCAATTCCGCTTCCACCCATCAAAGTTCCAGCGACGATGAACAGCGGGCTGGCCAGAAGCACGAAACTACACATTTGGGGAAGCGCCCATAACATGAGACTTTTCATGCCGACTGTTGTTGTTGCCGACATGTATGCCACGACCGACCCAAAAACGTACGGGATTGGTAAACTGGAGAGTAGGAGTACTATCAGTAAGGCAAGTCCTATAAAGAAACTAGTCACCATTGCTCTTGACACCTCTCATCGGAATAAAATTGAAATCTTTTTTCCCTACAAAAATCAGCAGCCAATCAGAAAATTCCACTAATGAATATATCGTCATCAGCAGTATGCCGAAAAATACACTTGATTCCACATAGACAAGTCTTATGTATCCGAGCGGGCTGTACTTATCAATGCGCATCAAATATTGGAAATACCACCAACTCCATTTCAGGAGCCATAGGCAAACACCAAGAACAACGGCGCTACGCAGTAATTTTATTATTTTGAAAGTTACGGGGCGTTTGATATACAACATGATAATGCCGCAATCTATATGAGCCCTGTGGTAGGAAGCGTACGCAGCTCCGCCCATGTAGAGCCATGCCATCGGGAACAGAAGGAACTCTTCAATACCCATAAGTGGTGCGTTAAAAACATATCTCAGGACAACCTGAACAAATACAAGTAATGTTGTCCCCACCAAGAAAAAAACCATCAATGCGCCATGGACAGCACCGACCATATCCCACAACTTCAGTAACGACTGCGGAATTTTCATGCTTTCACCTGCTTTTTGAGTTGGGTAACAAAAGATTCCAATGCGGATAGAAGTCCATTAAAAAGAATATCAAGCTGATTCTCGTCTATTATCAAAGCTGGAGCTACAATGATATTGTCTCCGTTCAAACCGTCGACCATGCCTGTACCGGGATAGACTGTAAAACCTTTGTTTAGACAATGTTCCTTGAATTTTGCCGATATATCTTCATTTCTAGAGAAAGGCTCCTTTGTTTCCTTATCCTTCACAAATTCGATCCCCCACATCAAGCCCATGCCTCGAAAATCTCCGACAAAGTCGTAGTCTGAGACGAGCTTGCCATATCTCTCACGAATTATTCTGCCCATTCTGCACGAATTACCGCATAAATTATTCTCGGCGTAAAAATCCATAACGGCAGAGACCGCTGCAGAAGCTGCCGGCATTCCATTGAAAGTATGGCTGTGCGCAAATACTCCGCTGCCTTTGGCGAAAACATCCGCGACCTTTTCCGTCACCAGTGTCGCTCCTACAGGAAAATAGCAGGCGGCCAGCCCTTTTGCAGTAGCGATAATGTCCGGAATTACACTCCAATGATCTACCGCGAAATTTTCTCCCGTCCTGCCGCACCCCGTCATTACTTCATCGGCTATCAAAAGAACATCGTATTTATCACATATATCACGCACGATCTGCCAATAACCGTCCGGAGCGACGACAGCCCCCGCCGTCGATCCGATAACAGGCTCTGCTATAAACGCTGAGACATACTTCGCTCCGACCTTGTTAATTTTTTCTTCCAG
>CAYZYF010000001.1:102007-198785 GCA_964482015.1 uncultured Synergistaceae bacterium | reverse complement strand
AAGGAAGGCAAGCTCTAAAACCTCCGTGTTATAATAGACCATCACATTAGTTTTGGGGAATGGGGAGTGGCTGATGCGGCTTTTTATCGTTAAATTCTTTCTTAAACTCTTCTTCAGGGTCGAGATAAAAGGTTGGGAGAATTGGGAGAAATCAAAAGACGGAGTCCTTATAGCTCCAAATTACGTTTCCTTTATCGATCCGCTTATACTGGCTGTTTTCCTCCCTGAAAAGGTTCCGTTCGCCATAGAGCGGAGACTGACCAAGAAAAAATTTTTGAGCTTTTTTTTGCCCCTTGCCGAAACACACATCCTTGATGCAGATGCTCCCCTTACACTGAAATATTTTCTGAACCTCCTGAAGAATGGCGGAAGGTGTGTTATATTCCCTGAACTTCAGCCTACAACGATAGGCAATCCGATGAAAGTTTCACCTGGGGTGGCCATGATAGCGGACCACACCAATGCCTGGATCCTCCCGATCAATATAAAGGGTACGGAGCTTACTCCCTTTTCTCGTATTCAGCACAGGAGGGGGCTCAGATTTTTTTCTAAGGTCACTATAACAGTCCTGCCCGCCGTCAGGATAGATATACCGAAGGAACTCTCAGGCCCCAAAAGGGTCGCCGCCGCGGGCAGGTCCCTTGAAAAAATTATGGACGAAGCATCGCTTGCGGCCAGAGCCAAAGAAAAACCGTTCTTTGATATTCTTCTCGACGCAAGAAAACAATACGGCGGAAAGTCGAGGCTCTTCTGTGATTTCGGCCAGCGGCCTATAACGTATAACGGCTTTATAACAAGGGTGCTGCTTATAGAAGAAGGACTCAAAGGTCTTAACATGGAAGGGAAAAACATCGGGGTGCTTCTGCCGACGTCACTGGGCGGCGTGGTCTCGATCTATGCGCTCCAGAAAATGGGTAAAATACCCGCCATGTTAAATTTTTCCCTCGGCGGCCGGTCCCTTGTAAATTGCTGCAAGACTGCATGTGTAAAAACAGTCATTACCTCCAGAAAGTTTATAGAGCTTGGAAAGTTTGAGGCGCTTGTCTCCGCGGTCGAAGAGGCCGGTATCGCTGTGGTGTGGCTCGAGGATCTTGCCCCGCAGATAACGAAGCGGAAGAAAATATCTGCGGCCGTAAAGACATTGTTCATCGGGTCCGCCCCTGTCACTGAGGGTGAGGCCGACAAGCCGGCCATAATACTCTTTACCTCAGGATCAGAGGGAGCGCCCAAGGGGGTCGTCCTCAGCTACAGAAACCTCAATGTCAACCATGCCCAGATGTACACCAGGGTAGATTTTTACAGATCGGACAGGATACTCAACGTAATGCCGATATTCCACTCGTTCGGCCTTTGCGGGGTTTTCATGCCTGTCACGCTTGGGATCTTCGTCTGTTTCTATCCCTCGCCCCTCCACTATAAAACCATATCAGCCCTCTGTTATGACGAACGTATAACAGTTCTCTTCGCCACAGATACGTTTCTTGGGGGATATGCCAAGGCAGCGGCGGACAACTATGACTTTGCCACTATCCGTCTCCTTGTTCAGGGCGGAGAGAAGCTCAGGCATACGACACAGGAAGTTTGGATGGAGCGCTTCAGCATCAGGATAACCGAGGGTTACGGTGTGACCGAGGCCTCTCCGGTAGTCGCCAACAACTACTACGCCCACCATAAGAGCGGTACGGTAGGGCAGTTCGTCGCGGGAATGAAACACAGGATCGAGCCGGTCGAAGGGGTACATGAGGGCGGGAGGCTCTGGCTCAAGGGACCTAACATAATGCTTGGATACCTGCGCGCCACAAGTCCGGGCGTCATCGAACCGCCGGAAGATGGGTGGTATGACACAGGAGACATAGTCAGCGTAGATGAAGAAGGTTTTGTCACGATACTGGGAAGAGCTAAAAGGTTCGCTAAGATCGGGGGAGAGATGATCTCGCTTGCCGCGGTAGAAGAGGTGCTTTTTGAGGTGTGGCCGGATGAGATGCACGCCGTGGTAATGACCAAGGGAGGCCTCAAGGGGGAAAGGGAGACGCTTTCGCTGGTGACATCAAGGGCGGGCCTCAAACGGGAGGAAGTACGGCAGAAGCTTTCAGAACTTGGTGTCGCGGAGATTGCCATTCCCAAAAAGGTACTTATTATGGAGAATATTCCTTTACTTTCTACGGGTAAAGTCGATTTCGTCTCTTTGGAAGAGGCATTGAATGATCTTGGTGAGGAGTCGTGATCAAATAAGATAGGCATAAATTGGCAACTGATTGGAATGCGCGCAGGTGCGCCGGAGATATGGCCGGCATGGTGGATAGAGACCGAGGGTCGTTGTGTTTTTTAAATTTGGGAGGCGTGTTCTTTGGATCTTTTGGCCGGGATAATTGAGGCTGTTACTTGGCAAAACACGGTAATGATGTTAATTGGAGTTTTTTTAATATATCTTGCGATCGAGAAGAATTTTGAGCCTACACTCCTGCTCCCCATGGGATTCGGAACTTTACTCGTCAACCTTCCGCTATCTTCAGCCCTTGATCATGTGGTGGGCTCTGAGGTCGTTGAAGGAGCCGTATCCATGCTTTTCAGGATGGGTATTGCAACCGAGCTGCTTCCTCTTCTTATACTGATCGCCGTAGGAGCTATGTGTGATTTCGGCCCGCTTTTGGCCAACCCCAAGGTCTTTCTCTTTGGTCTGGCGGCACAAATGGGGATCTTTCTTACGATGGGGATAGCGCTCCTCATGGGATTCACCGTACACGAGGCGGCCTCGATCGGAATAATCGGGGCGGCCGACGGACCGACCTCAATATACGTTTCCGGAAGATTTGCGCCGCACCTACTTGGACCGATCTCCGTGGCGGCGTATACCTATATGGCCTTGGTCCCAATGATCCAGCCGCCCGTGATAATGGCGATCACGTCTAAGAAGGAAAGAGCAATGAGAATGCCGCCGCCGGTAAGGACGGTGACCAAAAGAGCGAGGATCATTTTCCCGATAGCCACAACGATTGTGGGCGGCCTGGTCGCACCGGCGTCCGTTTCATTGCTCGGTTTTGTAATGTTCGGAAACCTTCTCAGGGAGAGCGGCGTAACAGAGAGGCTCTCTCAGGCTGCGCAGAACGAACTCGCAAATATAGTTACTATTCTCCTGGGTTTTTCTATATCTGCAACCATGACTGGGGAGAAGTTTGTAAACGCGAATACTTTGATAATAATAGGTATGGGGCTGGTAGCTTTTGTGCTGGATACAGCAGGAGGGGTGTTCACAGCAAAGACACTCAACATTTTCCTTCCCGAGGGCAAAAAGATAAACCCGATGGTAGGGGCGGCCGGCATATCGGCGTTTCCAATGTCCGCGAGAACCATTCAGAAACTTGGGCAGAAGGCGGATCCGTCAAACCACCTCCTTATGCACGCAGTGGGTGCGAACGTTGCCGGTCAGATAGGCTCGGTGCTTGCCGGAGGAGTACTCCTCGCTTACCTGGGAGGATAGGTCCCCCTTATTTTGTAGCGCAGTGAGGTAAAAATGTTACTTTATCTTACCAGACACGTCCTATTTTTTATTATTCCGTCCATCGTCGGCATCTGCGCGTTTTTGTTTCCGTTTGAATGGCAGGGCGGTGTGAACACGCTGATAGGGCACGGTAAAGAGTATATTCTCTCGGTGCTGGAGGATCATCTTGGCATTTTGGTGCTTGCCGTCTCTTCAATGAGTATTGTGCTGAGTGTCGTCGCAACGGTGCTGAAGCCACATTGGATAATCAGAAATCAGATATTCAGTGAAAACCTGATATGCAGTCCCTTTTGGTTCGCGGCGAGGCTTTTCAGCCTGCCCGTAGCTATGCTGGCCGTGTGGGGAGAGCCTGGTACCTTCGGAGTGCTGCTGAAAGACGCGCAGCTTGTGGTGCTGACACTCGCCCCTAAACTGATAGTCCTGACGTTTGTCATGGCGTTTGCAGCACCGATGCTGCTTGATTTCGGACTGGTCCAGTTTGTCGCGGTATTTGCAAGCCCCATAATGAGGCCTCTCTTTAAAGTTCCCGGACGCTCAGCCGTCGATTGCGTCGCCTCATGGCTTGGGAGCAGTTCCATGGCTGTTGTGATCACCGCGAAAATGCATCATAGCGGTTTCTATAACGACAGAGAGGCCGCAGTTATGGTGACAAGCTTTTCTTTGGCCGGTGTCTATAATATCTACGCTATAACCAGCCTTCTTAACTTCAGATACGCGTTTCCGCAGGTCATTTTTTCGGTATATCTGACAATGTTTTTGCTTGCTATGGTTCTGCCGAGGATCTGGCCCTTGAATTCCATCCCGGAGATATACCACGGCGGCATGGACAGGTATGACGCCCCTTCTGCAAGTGACAGGCACGGAAGGTCTCTTTTGGGTTGGGCCTTATATCGTGGGATAAACAAGGCACGTCATATGGACGCCAGTCAATATTTACATGAAACGCTATCTATAGCTGTTCCTCTTTTTTTTGGGACGATCCCGCTGATGATATCTTTTGGCACGCTCTTTCTTGTACTGGCCGATACGACGCCGCTCATCAGCGTGATCTCACGTCCCGCCTCTCACTTGCTGGGGGCCGTGGGGGTCCCCGAATCGGAGGTGCTTGGCGGAACTGTAGTGCTGGCGTTTGTAGACCAATTTCTCGGAGTCGGCTACGCTCAGATGCTTTTTTCGGAACAGGCGAGATTTATGTGCGCATGTCTGACTACTACCGGCCTTATCAATCTGACAGAGGTGGGGATACATGTCTGGCACTCGACTATACCTGTAAAATTCTGGCAGATGACGGTACTATATATTATGCGCACATTGCTTTCGCTTTTTGTCCTTGTTCCGCTTTCAAAGTTTTTCTTTCCTTGATGAAAGCGACTTTATAAATATGATCCCGTGATGTTTTCGGCCTAAAGGTGCAATGCCGTTCGCAGGCATGCCCGGTAAAAACTCTGTTGTCGGGGCCGGTTAATATGTATACAATGGTCTTCTGGATAGGGGTGTTTTAATGCCTTTGTGGGGGTTCCTCCTGAGTTTTACTGTGGCGGTACTGTGGGCTGCCTCACCGATCATGGTGGCGCACGGTCTTGCGTTGTCAAAATGCAGCCCGAACGACATAAATCCCATCAGGTCCATCCCTTTTTTTGCAGTGAGCCTGCTTATTACTTACGTACATACAAAAGGAAACATACCGCTGGTCCTTTCCCCTATGGCACTGCTTTATATCGTAGGCAACGTTCTTTTCGGATACTTGGTGGGTGATCTTCTTTATTTTACTGCCATAAGGGAGATAGGCATCAGCCGCGCTGTGCCGATATCGAACGCTTATCCCATGCTCGTGGTGTTTACCTCCTGGTTTATGCTGGGAGAGGAGATCACTCTTCGCATAATGCTGGGAGTTGTAATAGTTATAGCCGGGCTGCTGCTTCTCAGATTCGGCGGGGGAAGAACAGATCACGGCGAAAAGCGTGCTTCGGGCGAGAAGATCGGGCTTTCAAAGTTTATGAAAGGGTTTTTGTTCGCGGTGGGCGCCGGCATTGCATGGGCTGTCGGAGCCCCGATGACGAAGCTTGCGATGGTTAGTTCCGGTTTGGGACCGGTCGAGATAACTTTCTACAGGTCTGTCGCGTTTCTTGTCATGTCGTGGTGCCACAGAATTGTACTTATGAAATATTTCCCCGGCTCCCTATCGCCGTTAAGGATCATACCCGCCAAAGGATGGGGTTATTTTTTTGGGTCGGCGGTGTTGGGGCTTGCGATAAGCTCTATCATGTACGCTGCCTGTATCAGAGTAATGCCTGTGGCGGTAGTGACTGCCATTACCGCGACCAGCCCTTTTATAGCGGCTCTTTTCGGACATTTTGTACTGCGTGACGAGTTAAAGCCCGTTCAGTGGGCCGGGGTCATAATGATCATTTCCGGCTCTGTTACAGTGAGCATTTAGGGATCAGGCCATGAGGCTGGAGCTGCCAGATGCGCTGCGCGCACTTAGAAGCAGAAATTACAGGCTTTTTTTCATGGCCCAGGCAATTTCTCTCACAGGTCTATGGATGCATCGTGTTGCGATGGGATGGCTGGTATTCAGGCTTACCGGCCTCAACAGTGCGCTGGGGATCGTAGATTTCGCTGCCTCCGTCTCAGTTTTTTTGTTGGGACCTCTCGCCGGTGCATTGATAGAGAGGCGTGATTTAAGAAAGACGCTTCTTTATTGTCAGATTGGCTGCATGTCGATAGCCTTTACGCTAGCTTTCCTGACTCTCACGGGACTGGTGACTTTTCGCATAGTGGTCGCGATGAGCCTGATGCTAGGCTTCATCGACGCCTTCGAGCTGCCCTGCAGGTATTCGCTTGTGTCGTATATGGTGAATCGCAGGGAAGATCTGCCAAATGCTGTCGCCCTAAACTCCATGAACTTCAACGTAGCCAGAATGATAGGCCCCACAGTGGCGGGCTTTGCCATACATGCCGTCGGTGAGGGAGTTTGCTTTCTGCTCAACGGGCTGGCCTATTCCTCTACTTTGGTGGCCGTAAGAAAAATGAAAATGGAGAGCCCGCCGATAGGAAGGAAGGACGGCGGCAAATCAAGACCTTTGAAAGATACAGCCGACGGGCTCAGGATGGCGAGAAATTTTGCGCCTAGCCGCTATCTGCTGCTGCTCATAGCCAGTACCGGTTTCTTCTGCTTTCCCAGTATTGTTTTAATGCCCGCCATGGCCAAAGGGGTCCTCGGGGGAACTTCGGAGACTTTGGGGTTTTTGCTGATGGGCGTGGCCATAGGTGCGTTGGTGGGATCTTTGATAATGGCATCATTGAAAACCACCCATAGGCTTTACTGGTGGTTCTCAAGAGCTGCTTTTGGCTTTGGAGTCTCTGTGGCGCTCTTCTCACTCGCAGGAAATATTTATGCCGGAATCATCCTCGCGGCTCCGGTAGGATTCTGTATGGTTACAAGCACCATAGCCTGCAACACGCTTTTACAGTCTATGGTCCCTTCAGATAGCAGAAGCAGGATAATGGCGCTTTATACGACCGCCATACTCGGCATACCCCCATTCGGAAGCCTTCTTGCAGGCAAACTGGGAGACGTGCTTGGGACCGATTGGGCACTGTTTATATGCGGGACCGCCAGTGCCGCGATCGCGTACTATTTTCTCAGGAAAATAGACGGTATCAAGGACCAGATCTGGAGGGCCCTTGAAGATCCGGAGGCAGTCGAATGGAAGATATGAGAACGGGACACAGCCCAAAACAGATATTGATGGCGGACATGCTGCTTGTCGCCGTCGCCTTTATCTGGGGAGCAGGCATTCCCATGAGCGCACTCCTCGCAAGGTCCATTACTCCTCTTTGGGCCGTAGCGCTCAGGATGATATTTGCGGCCTTTTTTCTGATACTTATGTTTCCCCAAAAAATAGTCAGTGCCAACAGAAGGGACTGGGCTATATCATCCTTACTCACGGTCGTCCTCACGGGAACGTTTGTGAGCCTCACGTTCGGATTGGTCTACAGTACCGCAAGCAAACAGGCATTCATCGGCGGACTCAATGTCATACTCGTTCCTCTTTTTGTCTGGGCCATATATAAGACCAGGCCGAGCGGGTGGATCTTTGCGGGAGCTGCTATAACGACAGCGGGATTGCTGGTAATGGGGTTTACACCCGGAATGGAATTTAATTTCGGTGATTTTTTGTCATTCATTATGGCTATATTCTACGCTTTTCAGGTACTGGCCGCCGGCTTTGGCGTTAGAAGAGTGGAACCGCTTAGGCTTGTTACCCTTCACATTGTAATGCTTGCCGCTGTTATGACACTGATAGCCTCCATATTCGAGCCCTTTCCGAACATTATGTCGTTCAGCCCGAAAATCTGGGGCACGCTGCTTTGTGTTTCGCTGGGGAATACGGTGCTTTGTTTTATCATACAGTTCAAGGCCCAAAAAATAACCCCTGAATCTCATGTGGCAGTCATTTTCTCGTTGGAGGGGCTTTTTGGCTATATGGTCGCAGTCTTGAGCGGACAGGACCCTTTTCATATGCAGGGAGCTCTAGGCGGTATGCTGGTTATCGGCGGTATGCTGGTTACTGAGGCGGAGACGCTGTTAAGGGCCAAGAAAGGATAAAAGACCGCACTCTCCTGCGAGGCTTGACCTGTTCGAAATAATATGAAAAAGCAGCGCGGCGATGCGCCTGAGGCGTCGCAGCACTGCCTTTTTGCCGAACAGCAAATATATATTGCCGAATTTAAAAATAGGCTGTCGATTTACATACGGTAGGTCGGACCCACGTATCTGGTAGGATTGAGGGCCGATTCCACGTGCCTGATCATGGTGATGAAGTCGTAGACCGGGAGTCCTGTGTGCTCGTGTACGGCGGCCGCGAAGGGAGGAAGATCGCTGCACTCAAGCTGGATGGCGGCAACTTCAGGATTTTCCCTGAGCATGAGGTCGCAAACTTCCAGGATCTCTTTTTCTATCACATCGGTGTCCATTGTCCCCTTTTCCTCGAGGACGGAAGAGCTGAATTCATACTTTTCCTCCATCCCATAGAGCACGACCGGCATATCGGCCGTGATACCGACATTCCTTAAATGCTGTTCCGTCATCACAGACGCATTGGCGGATATTATGCCGACTTTCTGTCCTTTCTTCAGGGTGCGCGTAATGAAAGGAACCTGCAGCATGCTGGACATAAATACCGGAACATCGACGCAATCCGCGATCTCCTGCTGGAAGAGAGCCATGAAACCGCAGGCCCCTGTTATTGCCCTGACGCCTTCAGCCTCAAGTTTTTTTGCGCCCTCTATGAACGGATCGAGAAGGGTCATGTCGCGCTGGTTGAGAAGGCGCTCTATCGATGCGCCCCTAACCTCATGGTAACGGACAGGAAATGGATAGGTGGTCGCGTTTCCGACGTTGCCGGGAACGCAGGGGTAAGCGGCGTCCAGGATCAGTATTCCGATTGGTTCCCCATCCCACGAACGGGTCTTGCTTTTGATCTTGTAAAACGGCATAAATTCTCCCCCTAACGAATGAAATCATTGGGTAGAACATAACAGTCAGATGTACCTGTTGTCAAGAAGATCAAAATACGTCGCATCACCTATGACACGATGAGATTTTAATATAGAATTGAAATCGAAAAAATTATGAGATGGAGAGGTGTCGGATGAAAAAGACATTTTTGATCATTTTATTTGCTGTGGCGGGAATGATGATGTTTTCGCCCGAACTGTACGCTTTAGAGGCCGGAGATCCGGCCGGTGACTTTGAACTTGTATCACTGAGCGGGGAGAAGGTCAAACTCAGCGATCACAGCGGCAAGGTTGTAGTGCTCAATTTTTGGGCTACTTGGTGTCCCCCCTGCAGAAAAGAGATGCCTGATTTTGACCTTCTCGATAAGGAATTGAAAAAGTCAAACGACGCAGTCCTTCTGGCTGTCAATATGACAGACGGAAAAAGAGACACGGCGGAAAAGGTGAGATCGTTCATCGGAGACAACAAATTCAGCATGAAGGTTTTGCTCGATGCGGAGGGAAAGGCTGCCAAGCAATTTGACATCAGATGGCTGCCCACAACTGTGGTTATCGACAGCAAGGGCATCGTTCGCTGGCAGGTGTTCGGAGAAACCACCAAAGAGGCCGTGCTGAAGGCTGTCAAGGAAACAAAATAGATGTGGAGCGACCTGCCGCTTCTTTTTCTTGAGGGTTTTTTGGCCTTCATATCGCCCTGTATGCTCCCCATGCTTCCTGTCTATCTGATGTATCTTGCTGCTGAGACGGAGCATGGCAAAAGGGCTAGCATTGTGAACACGGTTGGGTTTGTGGCCGGGTTCACTCTGGTTTTTATGGCCCTGGGAGCGACAGCTACCGCGATAGGTACGCTGATGAACGAACATAGGATGCTCTTGCAGAGGGCCGGCGGAGTCGTGATAATGGCGTTCGGGCTTCATTTCCTTGGGGTTTTGAGGATAGGCTTTCTTGATGTTGAGAAGAAGTTAGATCTCGGACTCAAAAAACGCGGCGGCTTTGTCGGAGCACTGATTTTCGGGGGAGCCTTCTCTCTCGGATGGTCTCCCTGTCTCGGACCGTTCCTGGGAGCCGCACTTATGCTTGCGGGGAGCGGCAAAACAGTCGTGCAGGGCATCTTATATCTTTTCGTTTTTTCTATGGGACTGGGCGTTCCGTACGTACTTGCAGCTGTTTTCTTTACGAATATAAAGGGTCTCTTCCAATGGTTCAAAAAACGGGGGAAACAGATCAAAACCATATCCGGTCTGATTCTTTTAGCCTCCGGATTTTTGATGCTCTTCGACCTTTTCGGTTATTGGGCCGGATTGTTCATGTAGGGCACCGAAACGAAAAAGACGGGTCTGCCAAAAGGACAGCCCGTCTTGATGTCCGGTACGATCGGAGACTGCGCCCTAGAGACAGTCCGATGCTTTTGAACAGCCTCTTCCCAGCAAAATAAGGCTCATTCCGCTGAAAACCAGGTCGATCCCTAGTATTATCCCTATAACTGCGGCCCCTGTGAAAAGGTTTTTCCACATCATTATCGAGAGAACTATCCCCAACAGGCCGGAGATCAGTATCCAAAGCGAGCCTTGGATTTCCCGTATCCTAAAGTACTCTATGACCTTGGTAACTCCGTCGGCCATGAAATAGGCGGCCAGTATTATACTCAGCGTCATTACACCGGCGATGGGGTGCGTCAGGAAGATAAAGCCGGCCGCTAAAGCGGCCAAGGCCATAATGGCTTCCTGCCAAGGTTTCCCACCGTCTCCAAACCCTCTGAAGGCACTCAAGCCCTGTGTGATCGCCACTGCGATCAATAGCAGGCCTATAATGGTTTCCACAGCAAAAGATGCAAGGAGGGGCATAGAAAGGGAAATGAACCCCAAGACAAGCATCAGCCCTCCTATGAGATAAAAGCGTCTTTTGTTTTTTTTGAGATCTTCTTTGGAAAACTTGCCTGCAAAGAGCATTTAACCTTCCTCCGATCCCTTTTCGCCGTCAGTGTCGTTTGACGCGCCTTTAATTTTGGAGATTATCCACGAAGCAGCCGCGGCGACCGCCGCGAAAGGCAGAAGAAGGATTCAAGGAGGACATCCTCCTGGACGCTTTTTAAAAAGCATAGATAACACCTCCAAGCTATTGTTCGGTATATTTTTGCACAACAAATAAATTCATAAAGGGGAGAACTACCGCTTTGTGTATAGGCGTTTTTAATAAGCCTAAAATCAAAGCTTTACGAACTCTCCTGTAGGGTAGTGTCTCGGCAGTTCCTCACCGTTAAGGACCCTCTCCGCGCCTTCAAATAGGGCGTCCATCTCATTTTCTCCCGGCATGATGGTCAAAGGGGCGAGAAATTTAATTTTCTTTTTTATCATGCCGACTAATTTTTGGGAGTGGGCCATTCCTCCCGTAAGTATTATCGAATCGATATCCCCATCGAGAACTACGGACATTTCCCCGATGCCTTTCGCAATCTGGTAGATCATCGCCTCCAGGACTACCTTTGCTTCGTGATCGCGTTCAGCCATCTCGAATGCCGCCCTTATGTCCCGTGTGCCAAGATAAGCCACCAGTCCCCAGCCTGAAAGAAGCTTCTTGTCTATCTCTTCCCTGGTGTACCTCCCGTTGAAAATAAACTCGATGAGCTCACCCACAGGAAGGCCGCCCGCCCTCTCGGGAGAGAAAGGGCCGTCAGCCTTTGCCCCTACTACGTCGACTATTTTACCGTCGACGTGCGCGCCTATAGTTATCCCTGTGCCGAGGTGAGCCACCACAAACCTGCATTCTTCGATTCTTTTGCCCATATGTGCCGCGACTTTTCTTGCCACGGCCTTTTGATTAAGCGCGTGGACGAGGCTGGATCTTTTTATTTCCGGAGCACCTGAGATCCTGGCGACGTCGGTAAGCTCGTCTACAGAGACAGGATCCACTATAAAAGCGGGGCAGGAAGAGTACAGCGCGAACCTATCCGCCAGGAAAGCCCCCAGGTTGGAAGCATGCTCTCCCCTCGGCGCTTTTCTAAGATAATCCTTCATTTCGTCGTTCACCAAATAGGTGCCGCTTGAAACCGGAGAGAGAATGCCTCCCCTGCCCACGACTGCGTCAAAACTGTCAAGGGCGACACCCTTATTCGCAAGAAGCCCCTCCAGGAGCTTATAGCGCATAGTAAACTGGTCCAGCACGGCAGGGCAGGAGGAGATGGAGTCTTTTTCGATCGGGATGTTTTCGGAGAAGATAACGTTCCCGCCTTCATAAAGCGCCGCCTTTGTTGAGGTAGAGCCTGGGTTTATCGTGAGGATCCTGTGCATGGTCATCCCATCCCGCCTGAAATGATACAGGCAAGCGCCATACTTAAGAACTTTGATTCGGGAGGGTCGGACCTGGAAACAAGTACTATCGGCGCTTTGGCACCGAGCACCAGCCCCGCCATCTGGGCGTTGCAATAGTGGACGAGAGTTTTACAGTGCACGTTTCCGCACTCTATATTAGGGACCAGCGTCAGGTCCACATCTCCGGCTATCCTGCTCTTTATTCCTTTATGCTTTGCGTGTTCAGCAGAGGCTACGACATCAAGCGCTATTGGTCCCTCGATAATACAGGTACAGCGAAGATCATTAAACTCACCGTCAGCCCAGGCCTTGGCAATGGCTGCAGCGTCCACGGTAGAGGGCATTTTAGGGTCGACTTTTTCGTTGGCTGACAGGCACGCGGCGTTTACATGTGCGTAGCCGAGGGCGCTTATGGCTTCAAGGGCGTTTCTGAGGATCCGCTTCTTTTGGTCGAGGTCGGGAGCTACGTTGAAGCCGCTGTCTGTACAAAAAGAAAGGCGGTCTTCTCCCGGTATTTCCATTATTGCGAGGTGACTTAGAAGCCGCCCGGTCCTAAGGCCCTTATCCTTGTCGAGGATCGCTTTAAGAAAATCTGCGGTGTTGATCAGTCCTTTAAGCAGCGCATCTCCTTTTCCTTCCCTTATCGAACGAACGGCCAGAGCGGCGGCGGCAGAAGGCGTCTCGGCATGTATCACCTCAACCTTGTCGACTATGCCGGCTTTTTCCGTTTCACGCATAATAAGGTCGCTGTCCCCGATAAGTATCGCATGCCCGAGCCCTCTCTTAACGGCCAGCTTCACCGCTTCTATTGTCTCTTTATCCGCGGCGGCGGCAACCACTTTGCTGCCCGCCAGACAATCGCTTCTGCTCATTATTTCGATGAACTTCCTGTACATTGGCAACACCTCCCTTTTAGAGCATTATAATATTTTAATTAGTATTTGTATTATAATAGTTCGAATATTCAAACCAAGGGGAAGTTTAATGAGATTTTTAAAAGTTTTGATCCGAATTATCCGAATGAGGGGTTCTGTGGATCTCGGAAGCGGATCGGTCCTGGGCACACTCGTAAAATTGTCTATACCCTCCATAGCTATGGTGCTCTTTCACACTCTTTTCCACCTTGTCGATACAGTTTTCATATCTTGGCTGGGAGAGGCACATCTCGTGGCGATATCCTACACATTTCCTGTACAGATCGCCGTCTTTGCTGTTTTGGAGGGGGTGGGGAACGGCATGACGGCTCTTTGCGGCAGGAAACTTGGCGAGGGTAATGTCGATGAGGCGGGAAAAATCGCGTCAGCCGCGGTTGGGCTTGCCTATGTTTTATGCCTGCTTTGGCTGCCCTTTCTCTTCCCCTGGGCATCGGACATGTTTTTTACGGCGCTGGGCGCCTCCGACCCTGAGATCCTCCGTCAGGCATGGCTCTACAATATGTGGATCCCACCGACCTTTGTCCTTATGAGCTTTTCATATGTTGCCAATTCTGTTTTCAGATGTCAGGGTAATACGGTTATCCCACTGAAATATTTCCTCATATCCAATGGGTTGAATATAATCCTTGACCCTCTTTTTATCTTTACTTTCGGATGGGGTATCACAGGGGCCGCTTTCGCAACATTTGTCGGCAGGCTTGCGGGGATAGTCTACCTGATAAAAAAATTAGACTCAGAGAGCGATATCCCGCTTTCGTCCATCCCCCGATTCAGGCTTTATATGCTGCCGATGTGGAAAAGGATCAGCGCGATAGGATTTCCGGTGACACTTTCGACTGCGAGCGTAGCTTTGGGAATGGGGAGCGTAAACAGCATCCTTTCCGCCGCCTATGGATCGAAGGCGGTAGCGGCCTGGATGGTCGGGCTTCGTGTCGAGGACCTCGCCTTTAATACGCTGATGGGGATAAACGGTGCTCTTGTTCCCTTCCTATCTTTCAACTACGGCAGGCGGGACCTGTTAAGAATGAAGAAGGGCATCAGGTCGGCGCTGATCATAAGCGCTGTGGTCACCGGAGGGCTCGCGCTCCTCGTATTCATTTTCCCATCGCCGGCGATAAGTCTCTTCAGGCCGGCCGAGGATGTCGCAAGCGCGGCTGCACGGGCGATAAGGGTAACCGTGATCGGTTATCCGATGTTGATATACAGCATGATCTACAACTCCCTTTTCGTGGCGACCGGCTTTTCAGTTTTCGGTCTTATCGTTCAGCTTGTGAGATCAGTTTTGGTGCGTGTCCCCGCTGCCCACTTGCTGTCCCTGACAGTGTCGATGAATAATATTTGGTGGTTCCAGCCGATATCTTCATTTGGGGCAGCACTCGCAGCCGGATTCTTTTCCTGGCTTCTTCTGCGAAGGCTGAAACACGATATGACCGCGGATAAATGAAAGATGACAGGCTTCAGGTGCGCAATGGAGGGTTCTTGACTTTATCCAAATTAATGCTATAAACATTTTGGTCGGAATGTTAGAGCCTTTCCGGCATCAGGTGAGACGGCAAGACGAGACACAGGATAGGATAGGACAGACCGAACGCTTGAAACTCTTGGATCATAGAGAGCCTGTCATTTCCGCGACAGGCTCTTTTTTGTACTTTAGGAGGACGTTGTATGGTCAAAAGGATATGTATGGGCAACGAAGCTATAGCGCTTGGAGCGGCTGCAGCCGGAGTCAGTGTTGTATGCGGCTATCCCGGTACCCCATCGACCGAGATAATAGAGACCTTCATCAGCGAAAAATTTCCCGGCATAAAGATACAATGGTCGTCAAACGAAAAGACGGCCCTGGAGGTCGCGGCGGGGGCCGCATATGCGGGCGCAAGGTCGTTAGTAACGATGAAGCAGGTAGGACTCAACGTAGCCGCCGACCCTCTGATGAGCCTTTCATACGTCGGCGTCGAAGGCGGCATGGTCATCGTGACGGCGGATGACCCGGGCCCCTGGTCATCCCAAACAGAGCAGGATACAAGACATTTCGCTAAATTTGCGAACCTGCCCGTCTTTGACCCCTCTTCACCTGAAGAGGCCCATGAGATGGCGATCGCGGCTTTCGACATCTCCGAGGAATTTAAACTTCCTGTTTTTCTGAGACCAACCACAAGAGTGTGTCACGCAAGCGCCACGGTGGAGACAAAAGCTATCCGTCCCCCGCGTCCCGCAGCGGGATTCGAAAAAAAACAGGATTGGATCATATTCCCCTCGCTTTCATACAGGAAACATGGCGAGCTTGAGAAAAAACAAAAACTGCTGTCAGAAAGACTGGGCCATCTTCCCTTCAACAAAGTCATCAAAGGCGGCAGAAAGGGGGTGGCCGTCTCAGGCATATCTTACCTTTACGTTACCGAAGCAGTGAAAGAGCTGGGATTGGATTTCACTCTCTTCAAGGCAGGGACGCCCTATCCTATGCCCCTTGCCCCCGCGGAGGAGTTCCTGTCGTCCGTAGAATCAGTTCTGGTTGTGGAGGAGCTCGATCCGGTCCTCGAGGAACAGCTTCTTTTGCTCTCGGCGGGTAAAAAGGATATTTTCGGCAAATTGACGGGTTCATTCCCCCATCACGGCGAGTACACCTATGAATCGGTAAAGAGTGTGCTTATGGCCTTTGCGGAAATGGAGGCCGAAACGCCGCTCATTCCTGAAATTCCGCAATTGCCGGTCAGACCCCCGGTCCTTTGCGCCGGATGTCCGCACAGGGCTTCATTTTATGCGGCGAAAACAGCGGCTAAGAATTACACAAAGGTCGTTTACTGCGGCGATATCGGATGTTACACGCTCGGGAACGCCGCGCCCCTTGAAACGGTCGATACATGCCTTTGTATGGGGGCGGGCATAACGATAGCGCAGGGAATCAGGCTGGCGGAAGAAAAAGCTAAGTGTGTAGCCTTTGTCGGCGACTCGACGTTCTTTCATAGCGGAATAGCGGGGGTGATCAACGCCGTTTACCAAAACACGGATATCACCGTGGCGGTGCTTGACAATTGCACTACTGCGATGACCGGCGGGCAGCCGCACCCCGGCACCGGCAGATGTGCGTCCGGTGCTCCGTCCGAATCTATAGATATTGAAAAAATATTGAGAGGCTGCGGCGTAAAGCACATAGCCAAGGTCGATCCGTTCAAATTTGAAGAGACGGTCGAGGCTTTCCGCGGTGCCATTGATCACGAGGGACCGTCCGCCGTGATCGCCAAAGCTCCCTGCATCGTACTGACGAAGCTGCCGAAGACGGTGCGCAGGATCAATGATTTGTGCATAGGGTGCCTGAAGTGCATAAAACAGCTGGGGTGTCCGGCGATGTCCGTGGGGGAGGGCGGAAGGGTGATCATCAACGAGCCGCTCTGCACTGATTGTTCGCTCTGCGTGAACACCTGCCCGGTCGGAGCGATAAAGAGGGTGTCCAGAGATGCGTAGCGACATAGTAATTGCAGGGGTAGGCGGTCAGGGGACGCTCTTGGCGTCCAGGATCATTTCGGATGCCGCACAAGAAAGAGGGCTCTTTGTAAGGACTTCAGAGACTATAGGCATGGCGCAGAGAGGCGGATCCGTTTCGAGCCACATAAGGATAGGAGATGAACTTATTTCCCCTGTAATACCTTTTCGGCATGCCGATGTTTTGATAGGGTTCGAGCTTGCGGAAGGAGCAAGACAGCTGCCCAGACTTAAGCCCGGCGCCGCTGCCGTAGTAAATACGGAGTGCATCATTCCGGTCAACGTGGCTTTGGGCAGAGGCGAATATAACGGAGAGGGCTATCTTGGAGCCATAAGAGAAAATATTAAAAATGCCGTCTGTGTAAACGCCAGGCCGTTGGCGATAAGGGCCGGAGATGTCAGGACACTGAACATCGTGCTGCTGGGGCTTTCTGTGGGGGCCTCAATACTGCCGTTTGATGAGGGTGAAATATTGCGCTCTATCGAACGAAACGTGAGACCGGCGTTTTTGGATATTAACAGAAGAGCTTTTTTTATAGGCGAAGAAGAGGGAAGTAAGCAGAACTGAATTTTGGCATCCGGAGGACGGTGCAAGGACTAAGCGGAAGAAAACGAGACAGACAAGAGGAGCAGAGAAGAGAGATATGAATGAACTTTCAGTAATGAGCCAGTGTTTTGCGCAGGTAAGAAGAGTCGCCCGCCAAAGTCCCATGTACAGGGAAAAGTTTGGCGGCATTCCTGTCGATACAATGATGACAAAGGATCAATTCGAAGCTCTTCCGTTCACTACGAAGCAGGATCTTAGAGACGCATATCCGATGGGAATGCAGTGTGTTCCGGATGATCAGATCGTAAGGGTACACTCTTCTTCCGGGACAACGGGAGTTCCTGTGATAATTCCGTACAGCAGCCAGGATATCGAAGATTGGGCTGTTATGATGGAAAGATGCTACCAGTTCGCCGGAGTGACCAGAGGCGACAGGGTACAGGTTACACCGGGATTTGGGCTTTGGACCGCCGGGCTCGGTTTTCAGGCGGGCGCGGAAAGGCTCGGGGCGATGGTAATACCGACGGGAAGCGGAAACACCGAAAGACAGCTTCAGCTGATGAAAGATCTCAAAGCTACCGTTCTTATAGGAACCTCATCCTATGGGCTTCTGCTGGCGGAAGAAATTGACCGGCGCGGAATCAAAGATCTGATATGTCTCAAAAAGGGGATTTTTGGTTCGGAGCGTTGGGGCGACAAGGTCAGAGACCGAATTTTCCGGACTTTGGGCATAGAGTTTTTCGATATTTACGGACTGACCGAGATATATGGCCCCGGGATAGCGATAGACTGTTCCGAGCATTCGGGCATGCACTATTTCAACGATTACATCTTCTGTGAAATAATCGATCCGGAGACGGGGAGGGTCCTTTCGGACGGAGAGCAGGGCGAGCTGGTCATAACGACTTTCAGGAAGGAAGCTGCACCGCTGATACGATACCGTACCCATGATATATCCGCCATAATACCGGGGACCTGCCGCTGCGGGTCACCCTATCCGAGGCTCGACAGAATAGTCGGAAGAAGCGACGATATGATAAAGGTCAAGGGGACCAATATTTATCCGGCTCAGGTCGAAGAGATCCTTAAAAATATCGAGGGCTTTTCCAGCGAATACAGAATAATACTTGACAACGAAGATCTCAGAGACCGTATGACGGTACAGGCAGAAGCATTTGAGGGGACAGACAAAGAAAAACTGGGTGCAGAGCTTGAAAGAGCATGTAAGTCGGGGTTGGGGATCAAGGTCGTTCCCGATGTACAGGAGATAGGCGCACTGCCGAGAAGCGAGAAAAAGACCAAGAGAGTGATCGATAACAGATCTTAATGCATGCTTCCGGCCGGGAGGCGATCGGTTGAGCCGGTCGGAAGCCGTAGCCTATACCGTCCCGTCGATTCCCCTGTTTGAGAGTTTATCCGCGATCTTGTTCTTTTCCCGGGGTATCCAGTGATATGTCACATCCATGCCGTCGGAGAGCTCTTTTACCTGTTGGGCCAACAGCCTCAGGTGGGGCAGGTTTATCTTCCATTCGCCGGAGACCTGACTCACCACGAGTTTGCTGTCACCAAATATTTTTAGAGATCTTATACCTCTTTCCCGAGCAGCCTTAAGCAGCAGTATCAAGGCAAGGTATTCTGCCTCGTTGTTTGTTTTCTTGCCCAGGAAACAGGAAGCTTCCCAAATGGTGTCGCCGCTCTCATTAACCAAAAGAGCGCCCGCTCCGGCTGCGCCCGGATTGCCTCTGGATGCTCCATCAAAAAATCCTTCCATGCATCTCTCCCTCTCCCCGATTTGGATAGATAGGCTATACTTTAACACATATAGCTTTGGGGGTGAGACGAATGGCATCGGTTAAAAAAACAAACGCCGTCAGGATACTTGAGAACGCGGGGATCCCTTTTGAATTAATAGAGTACGAGGTTGACGAGAGCTCGCTCTCGGCGGAAGACGCGGCCTCGAAGACCGGCATCCCCGAGGAACAGACATTCAAGACCCTCTGTGCGAGAGGCGACAGAAACGGAGTTATGCTTGTCTGTGTGCCGGCCGGCAGGGAGCTTGATTTTAAAGCCCTCTCCTCTGCGAGCGGCAACAAAAAAAGTGAACTCGTGCATCTTAAGGAAGTTATGTCCCTTACCGGCTATATTAGGGGCGGATGTTCACCTGTTGGAGCACGCAGGAAATATCCCGTATATGTCGATGAAAGCATGTTAGGTTTCGATTTTATAACGGTGAACGCAGGACAGAGAGGACTGCTGTTTAAGCTAAGTCCCAAGGACCTCATTGCCGTGACCGGAGCAAAGAGCGCGGCGATAGCCAAATGGGCTTAGATTGGCAGGAATCGGTCTCCTCCGATACCTGCCGGGGTTTACCAGGCTTTCTCGTATATTTTTTTCACAGACTCGTAATCAAGGGGGCGCGGATTGTTTGACATGAGCCTCTCTTCCTTGAGTGCCGCTGCGGCCATTTCAGATGCGGCTTCCTTGGGGATGCCAAACTCCCGGAGCCTCGTCTTGACCCCGATCCTTTCGCCCAGCTCTATCATGGCACGCAGCGCTGCTTCGGCAGCATCGCATGGAGACATGCCGGAGCCGTAAACCCCCATCGCCTTCGCGATAGGTACGAATTTCTCCTCGCAGCCCTCCAGGTTATACTCCATCACCCATCTAAGCAGCGCCGTATTGGCCTCTCCATGCGGTATGTGATAGCACCCGCCCAGGGGATAGGCCATTGCGTGTACCCCGGCGGTACCGGACATGGAAAAAGCCATTCCTGCAATCATGCTTCCGTAAGATTGGGCCTCTCTCGCCTTGAGGCTGCCGCCGTTTTCAACGCACTCGGCCAGGTTTGCCGAGATATTGGATATGGCAATGAGCGCAAGGTCCTGCGTAAAAGGGTTGGTACCCAAAGAGAGGTAAGATTCAACTCCGTGTACCAGAGCGTCCATGCCCGAAGCGGCTGTGATCCCCGGAGGCAGGCCGAGAGTCAGTTCCGGATCGACCAATGCCGTATCGGCGACGAGAAACCTGCTTGATATGCCCTTTTTCATGTTTTCTTCCGGGAATGAAAAAACCGCTACGGCGGAAACCTCCGATCCGCTGCCCGACGTAGTCGGGATCATAAGGGTAGGGAGGCCTTTTCGGGGGATCTTTTCGCTGCCCACCATTTCAGCGGGCTTGATCCCGGGATTTTTGGCTGTTACCGCCGCCATCTTTGCGAAATCCATCGAGCTTCCTCCGCCGAGAGCTACCAGAGAATCATAGCCCCCCTCCCTGATAAAAAGAGAGGCCTCCTCAAGCAGTTCTACAGGAGGTTCAGGCTTTACCCTGTCCCAATGTCCCGTATCCATCCCCATGTCCTTGGTTTTTTTGATCAAAAGCTCAAGGCATTTGCTCCCGGACATATTTTTGCCCGTTACAAAGAGCGGTCTCCGTGAGCCCAAATCTAAGATTTTCTCCGGAGCAAGGGCTGCACATCCGGAACCAAAGGTTATTTCCCACGGCATCCTGAATTTAAAATTTTTCATTAAATCTGTGGCTTTAATAGCAGACATCATTTTAAAACACCTCTTATTTTTAGATCGGCCAGGGCCAGTTTGGTTCAAAACCTAAACGCCCCAAGATATATCCTCCGGTGAATATCGCGAGCATACACCCGACGGCGATAAAAGGGCCGAGGGGCACCGCGTCTTTCCTGTTAAGCCTTTTCATGGCGAGAAGGGGGATAACAACTGTCCCGCTGGTCATAAATGCAAGGTATAGCGCAAGTATAGTCAGCTTCCATCCCATGAGCGCGCCGACCCCCAGCATCAGTATTGCGTCGCCGGTACCCATTCCGCCGCCGCTTACTATCACGATCGCATAGATAAAAATAAATCCGAGAATCGCACCGAGCAGGCCATCGATCAAAGCAGGCTTTCCTCCGGGCAGCCTCGCTAAAAACGAAGCTGCCGCCATCGCAAAAGCCCAAGAATCGTAGATATAGCCGCTCTCGACATCGGTAAGGGAGTGAAAAAGGAGGAAGAAAAGCGCGATATAAGAAAACAACAGAGGATAAGAGATGCCCCAATACCAAACAGAAAAGGCGCCGATGAGGCCTCCGATGACTTCGGAGAGGAAATGTCGGGGAGGTATCGGATTTTTGCAGCTGCGGCAGCGCCCCTGCAGGACCAGATACGAAATTATGGGGATAAGGTCGAAAACTGTCAGTTGTCTGCCGCATGAATCGCATACGGAACGTTCGTTTCCCCACCATTTTTTTTCGGCGACTGTACGCAAAGCGGCGGCATTGATAAAAGAACCGATCGCAGCTCCAATGATGAAGCCAATGAAAACCGTCAAAGTTTCTATCCCTTCCATATAGACACCCCCGCGGGACGAGGTTAAAATGGCTGTGCAAGGACTTACACCGACATAAAGCAAAGGAGGCAAAAATACATGCCTATTCTAACAGTAAACATAAAAGAGGGACGCACTCTCGAACAGAAACGGGCGATGGTCACCAAAGTTACGGAAGCCGTCTGCGAGACTATGGGGGTCCCCAAAACAGCCGTAAGGATAATTATAAACGAGATGGCGAACGATAATTTTGCCATTGCGGGGACGCTGGTCTGCGATAACCCCGATGCTCAGGTGAACAAAAAAGACCGTTCCTAGAATAATTCCTTAAATCTTTTATGCTGCCATAAATACTGTCCCGGAGCCCTGCGGATGAGTTTTTCCAGTTCCAGGTTTACCTTTGCCGTCAGTGCTTCCAACGTGGTGTTTCTGTCTTGGCCCCTTTCCCACTCTATAGGAGGTCCCATGACCAGTCTGAAGTGAAAGGGTTTGATTCTTATGCTTTGGATGGGAATGATCGGCGCTCCTGTTATCCAGGCGAACATGGCGGCGCCTTGGAACGTGCTTGTCCTGCATCCGAAGAAGGGCACTTGCACCCCGTCTCTGCCTCCATGCTGATCGGAGGCCAGTCCGAGAGACTCGTTTCTTTTCAGTATGGCCACGGCCCTGGTCATAGGTTCTTCTTTTCCCAAAGTACGCAGTCCCCCGTTGCGTCTAAGTGTGTCGATGAGCATTTTTTGCAAAGGATCGTCCGAGTGTCTGACAACGCCGACTCCTTTGTAATTCCTTCCGAGCCATGCCGCGGCATGTTCCCAATTGCCGCAGTGGGCTGACACTACTATGATGCCCCTGCCCTTTTCGCAGGCCCGGTCCATGTGTTCCCTGCCCTCTATATCCACGATCCACCTGTCTACCAGTGAGGGGTCCCTCTGCCACGCAAGCATCTCAATACCTGTCCATATCATACTTTTGTATGAGTCGCCGAGTATCTGATTTTTTTCTTTTTTCGAAATGTTTGGAAATACGATGTCTATATTTTTCTGGGCAACTTTTTTTCGGGGAGATATCAGCCTCAAAGGGATGAAAAGAAAATAGAAGAGGGCAGTCGCTCTCCATCCAGGTTTTATTTTTTTTGCGAAGCTAATGAAGAGTTTTATTCTTCGGTCCATTCGTCGACTCCCGGGTCCATCCGTAAGCGCAAAAATAATTCTGCCGCCGTTCCGCAAGGCAAAAGTATACTGCATTTACGAAAAATATGGTTAGATGATAGCATAAGAAAACCGGGTGAAAGGATCGCGCCGGGTATTGCCGCACCCGGCGCAGGATGTTGTATACGGGCTGCCTGTCATTGTCCTTCGAATCTGACCAGCCTGAAATCCTTCTTGCCGACCCTCAGTTGGAGGTATCCGCCCTCAAGAATGTCATTCTCGGCCACTTCTTTGGATTCTTCCATGACCTTGATGCCATTCAAATAGACTCCGCCCTCCTTGATCTTTCGTTTTGCCTCACCCTTTGAGGCGCAGCCTCCCGAGAGCACCAGGAGGTCGGTGAGGGACCTTCCCTTGCCGGCTGCAATATTTGCAAACGGTATTTCCGCAGAGAGTGTCTCGAGAAGATCGGGTCCTGCTTCTCTGATGTCCATCTCTCCGAAGAGAACCATGCTGGCGTCGCGAACTCTCCCGGCGGCCTCTTCACCGTGAACGCGGCAGGTTATGTCCCACGCGAGCTTCTTTTGCGCGGTCCTTGAACCGGGATCTTTTTCGTGCTCCGCTAAAATGGCCTTTATATCGTCAAGCCCCATGAATGTGAAGAGCTTGAAAAGTCTTTCCAGATCGCTGTCGTCAACATTTATCCAGAACTGATAGAACTTGTATATACTCGTGCGATGAGCGGATAGATAGATCGCTCCGCTCTCCGACTTTCCGAACTTTTGTCCCTGGGCGTTCAGCAGGAGCGGGAAGGTAATGCCGTAGCACTGCCCTCCGGATTTTTTCCTCGCGAGATCCATGCCGGCGATAATATTGACCTGCTGGTCGTTGCCTCCCATTTGGAGAGTGCAGTTTATCTCATTGAACATATGGTTGAAATCATAGGCCTGAAGCAGTATATAAGAAAGTTCAGTATAGGTTATCGATTTGTCCGGATCCATCACCCTGCTTCTGACGTACTCCCTGTTCACCAGAAAGCTGACAGAAAAATATTTGCCGGTATCTCTAAGGAATTCAATATAGTTGAGTTTTTTCAGCCAGTCATTGTTATTGAGAAGGAGCGCACTGTTCTCGCCCCGCTCGAAGTCCAGAAAGTGCTCAAGCTGTTTAGCGATCCTCTCCAGGTTATAGCTGATCTGCTCTTCCGAAAGGAGATTTCTCTCAGCGCTTTTTCCCGAGGGATCACCGATGCGGCCTGTACCTCCCCCTGCCAGAGCCACAGGCCTGTGCCCCAGCTGCTGCAGCCACGCAAGTCCCATTATTGCGACAAGATTGCCTACATGGAGGCTGTCGGCGCTCGGGTCAAAGCCTATATAACCCGTGACCATGCCATTTATAAAATGAGCCTCAAGCTCCTCGTCATGGCTGCTCCACTCTACGAATCCCCGTTCCCTTAAAACTTGAAGCGCATTGCGGTACATTTATGCTATCCCTCCGGTCAGTTTATGCTGCTAAAAAACAGATATCCTTAATGCATCAGCGTGCGGTTGATGAAGCCGTCTGATGATTGCTAGAACCAGTCGATCCTGCCCGATCCCGTAGTTTCCCATACGATGAAAATCCTGCTCATTTTTTCAAGGACCCTTCCGAATGAATCGGAAATTCCCTGGTCGAAGGGAGAAAAGGACTGATCAGGCTGAAGAAAATCATCCATATCGTCCCCATACGAACCCTCCCCGTCGTCTCCGGTTTCTCTCATAAAGGCGTTCATCTTTGTCATGTCTCCCAAGGCTGTACCGATCTTTGGAAGATCTGCGATCGTCCATGCGATGACCTTCTCGTCATCTTTCAGGAAATTTCCCAGCCCCGTAGTCTTTTTTATAGAGTTTGGAGAAAGCAGCCCGAAAATGGCCATATTCTCCCTGCCCGCCCCGACGACAGAGAAGGGCACAGCGGCAGAGCCTCCGTAATCGAACCCGTCCATCTTCTGAGGTTCCGCACCGAAAAATAACTTTTTCCAAAACGCGTCGACGAGTTCTTTGATCAGCTCCCTCTCACCGGTAAACTCGGCCATTAGGCCTGGGAGCGTGAACCAAAGTAATTTGTTGTGGCCGCCGACGGAGAATGTTGTTTCGCCCGCCAGTGCATCTTTGATCTGCTTTTCCTTTAATCCCATCGCCTGTCCAAGTTCCCCGACTGTGTCGAGCGGAAAGGGCCATTCGGAGGGCGATCCGCTCAGTTTAGGTATATTGACGCCCACAGAGAGAAGCAGAGGCTCGGGTATCAGAAAATTTGAAGTGTTCCATTTTTTTGCGCTGAGCGAATTTATGAACTCCGATGGGATCCTTTTTTCCAGGCCGCTGATCCTCCATTTGGCACTCCCCGCCCTTCCTGTCCTTTCGTCGGGGAGGCTGGATCTCCACGCAGCCTGAAGAAGGATGGGATCCTTTCGCTCGTCGCCGGAGAGAAATAATCCGCCGTCAGAGACTTCAATGTGCCCTTGCCATTTTTTCTCGTCCTTCCATTTATTTGCGGAGATCCCTTTTTTTCTTCCGGCAGAGACATCAAGCAGCCTGTCAAGGGATTCACGGCGATCAGAGAGGAGTGCGGTCCTTTTGTGTATTGCGCAGAAGAGGGACTGCCCCGATTTTTCAGATCTTATCTCCCATATCCCGTTTTCAGCGTTCGTTTTCAAATCAGATGCGCCTAACGCCGCCCTCCATGATCTCGGCAGCTCATTTCCTTTAAGAGAGGACGATTCTTCTGCGGAGAGCCGCAAAACGGCGGAGACTCTCAAGGCTCCGTCGTCGTCAGATTCGATCAGGAAGGCACATTCACGGGACCTGTTTGTTATGGAGAGTATACGTTCACCGGGAGAACCTTTGCGAAGCAGAGCAAATTGTCCATCAGTAAGAAGCGCGGCAAGAGGGAGCGGATATTCATCCTGAGACGCCTCAACCAGCACATAGGGGACAGATGCCGAGGGAAGAGGCAGTTTCGAAACGAGGGACGCAGGACCCTTTATGTGCGGAAAGGCAAAAAGCCCCAAGAGCACGATTAGGACGGCGCCTGACAGATACAATATTATCCTGACTCTCTTCGACATGGGTAACTCTCCTCTTCTATCCGGAAAAATCTTCGAATGCCGCTTAAGCTTAAAACGGCAGAGCATACTGGTTGCAGTGCGGGCGAATGAGCCGTCAGGCCGGCCTCTTTTCATCCTCGATCGATGCCGCGGTTTCAAGCAGCACCCTGGCGGAGACGAGCAGGGGCATTATCCTGGCGTAGTCTTCGCTCGGTATTGCTGTGCGCTGCATAGCGTCGGCACTGTGAGTAATGGCGGACAGGGTCTGGATGATGTCCTGAGGGCCAAGTTCGAGCTTGTCTATTATCTTTTGAGAAATGATCGGTCTTCTTGCCGCCTTATCATCTACAGGAGCGAGAAGATCTATTGTGTCATTCTGTGCGGGGACCCGGGCGGAGTATCCCATGTCGTTAAGGCCCATTGCGAGGGCTTGGGCGGATTTTGGTTCGCCATGCACTACGATGAATCTTGTTTTTTTAGGAAAATTCCCAGCCCATTCGAGCAGATCACCCCTATCGGCATGCGCTGAAAACCCATTGAGGGTGTGGAATTGGGCCTTCACTGCAACATCCTCGCCTGCGATCCTTATCTCCTTGGCTCCATCGACCAGCCGTCTTCCAAGCGTGCCTCTTGCCTGATATCCGACGAACAATACGTGAGTATCGTCCTTGTATAGATTGTGTTTGAGATGGTGCATGATCCTGCCTCCCGAACACATGCCGCTTCCCGCGAGTATGATGCCGCTTTTTTCTTCATTTATAGCTTTTGATTCGTCAGCGGTGCGCACAAAGCGAAATTTCTTTGGCTCGAAGGGATCTTCACCTTTTAGGATCATATCTTTGAGTTCCCTTGAAAGATGCGGGATATATTTGCTGTATATTTCAGTCACCTTTACTCCCATAGGCGAATCAAGATAGATCGCCGGCATTTCGAGATACGGAAATTTCCTCTGGAAACGGCCTATCTCGTATAATACCCTTTGAGCCCTATCGACCACGAAAGTCGGCACAAGCACCTTGGCGCTTGCCTTTAGGGCCTCTTTCAGGGAGTCCTCAAACTCTGTCCTGGTGTCCTCCAATGACTTATGCAGCCTATCGCCATAGGTCGATTCGATCAGAACGAAATCTGCCTCTTCGATAAGCGTCGGGGGTTTTTCTATCACTCCCTCCATCGGTCCCAGGTCTCCCGAAAAGACGACCTTGATCGGCTTTTCGCCGTTATTTTCTGACACCCATGTCTCTATAGTCGCACTGCCAAGAATGTGTCCTGCCTCACGAAACCGTACCTTGAGTCCCTTAATGATCTCGATCACTTCGTCATAAGGTATGGGTGACAAAAGTTTTAAAGACGCCTCGACATCTTTTTCGGAGTAAAGAGCTTTTACCGGGGGCATGCCTCGTCTGCTGTTTTTTCTCGTTCGCCACTCCGCCTCCTCAGCCATAAGTTTTGCCGAGTCCTTCCACAGGATCTCAACAAGCTCAGCTGTTGCGAAGGTGCAGTATACCTTCCCTCTAAACCCTTCCTTTACGAGGAGGGGGATCCTCCCGCTGTGGTCTATATGGGCGTGGGTAAGGAGCAGCGCGTCGATCCGGGAAGGATTATAGACAAATGATTCTCCCTCATGTTTTTCTTCGTCTTGTCCCTGATGAAAACCGCAGTCCACGAGCACCCTATAAAGGGAAGTTTCTATCAAGAAGTTTGATCCAGTTACCTCTCCGGCCGCACCGTGAATGGATAATTTCAAATTTTGCGCCCCACAGGCTCCCACCTTTCGATAACAATAAAAAAATATCAGTTATGGTTATATTGTACAGTCAGCAGCGGCAGTTCACAACGAATAACGCTCCCTTTTCCGGGGGTTGAAAAAATACTGAAAGTTCCTCCGACAATGGACATTCTTTCCCTCATGTTGGAAAGCCCTCTGTGTCCCCTTACCCTCAGTTCCGTGAAGTTGTCAGGTACGTCGAAACCTTTTCCGTCGTCTTCGATTTGAAGCAGGATGTTCTTGCCTGTGTTTTTAAGGGATATGTTGACGTTTTGTGCGTTGCCATGCCTTGCCGAATTGCTGACCGCCTCCTGAGCCACCCTGAAAAGAGCCAGAGTGACGTCATCCGGAAGTTCGGGCATTTCACGTATGTCGAGATGTATTTTAATGTCCAGCTGTAGGCTGAGCCTCTCCGAAAGTTCCGTTAGAGCCTGTGCTATCCCCAAGTCCAGCCAAGGGGGAGTGAGGTTATTGCACAGTTCCCTCATCTCCCTGACTCCCGCCATTGCCACTCTCTCAGCCTCGTCCAGTTGTTTCTGCCTCTCTTCGGGGGAGTCAATATCCATGGAAAGGAGCCTAAGTCTCTGGATCAGCGCAGTCAGGTCCTGAAGCGGTCCGTCATGTATTTCGCGGGAGATCCTCTCCCTTTCCTCCTCTTGAACCTTTACCAGGTCGTTAACATATCTCCTCGAAAGCCGAACTTTCTCTATCGCTGAATTCGCAAGCACGACCAACGCCTCTCTCAGCTTCTGAAGCTCCGTTACGGCCTCGGGGGCGTTCTTCTGGGGCACCTCTTCCCCCCAGCGCAGGAGCGAAACCTCTTCCTCCAGGTCTTTGAGGGGCATGATGACCTTTTGCCACATGATGTAGACCGAGAATATGCCAATCAGCCCCAACAGGCCCATTACGAAAGGCCAGAAGGTTGCCAAGGATACCATAGGTCCGAGCAGTTTATCCCAGGAGACCGCGGCCAGCACGAACAGGTTTCTCTGGAGCATTGGGTAGACGGCGATGGTGTAGGATTTGCCGTCAGGTCCCCTGACCTTTTGGGGGGACATCACGGATATGGGCCTGTCCCAAATTATGGAGAGTATCGTTACGTCTGAGGTGCCGTAAATCAGATGCCCGTCTCCATCGAAAACGGCGAACATACCCGGAGCGGTCATTTCGTCCGACATCATTTCGCCAAGCCCCAGTGTGCGTGACCTGTATTGATTGGGCTGCCACGTCCCATCTGTCCTGAGGTCCCATTGGGATGACTCAAGCCTTGCGGCTGCTCCTCGGGCCAGGTTTTGCACGTATGATCCGGCTATTCCCTCCATCGTGTTTTCAAACTGACAGAAGCCCATCCAAGCCATCAGAAAGGCGCCGAGGCTCGGAAGAAAGACGGCAATTGTGAGCTGAAGGAGGAGGCTCCTTCTCAATCGAGCAGTTCCTCCAGTGTAACGATCCCGTATTTAAGGGAGAGAAGCATCGCCTCCGTCTTGTTCTTTGCGCCGAGCTTGTCATATATCGAAGCGAGGTGAGTTTGCACGGTCCTCTCGCTTATGAAAAGCTGGGTCGCGATCTCTTTGCCTGACAAACCTCTGGCTGCGAGAAGAAGAACTTCTCTTTCCCTGACCGAGACGGGCTCAGGGACAAAATCTCCTTCCTGTTCGACGGCGTTGGCTACCTCGCTGTCGAGATAGAAACCGCCGCGTGCGACGATTCTTATTGCTTTAGAGAGGGTCTCCATGCTGGCTGTCTTAAGCACGTATCCTCTGGCTCCGGCTCTGAGCGAGGCCATGACGTACTGCTGTGCGTCGTAGGACGTCAGCATAAGAGAAGCTACAGGAAGCCCCGCCTCTTTTATTTTTCTGGCGAGGGCGACCCCGTCTATCCCGGGCATTCTTATGTCAAGAAGCGCTACCTGGGGTTTAAGCTGCTGTACGCCCGCCCAGGCAGATTCTCCGTCGGCGTAGCTTCCAACTATCTCGAAGTCCGTTTCCTTTGCGAGGTACGCCTTCATCCCTTCCCTTGTCAGCGGATGGTCATCCGCCAGTATTAAAGAAATTGACATGACTTATCCTCCCCTTCGTTTAAATTGACCCTGTTATGTCAGGAACCGAGCCCGATCTCTTTCTCGACGGGCTTCAATGCTTCGATCGTCTGTTCGATCAGCTTTTCCAGAGGCAAGCCTAGGAGCTCCGAGCCCTTTTCTATGACCTCCCTGTTGACCCCTCTGGCGAACGCCTTGTCCTTCCATTTTTTCTTTACGGATTTCGTCCCGAGGTCCTGGAGAGATTTACTTGGGCGAACAAGCGCAACAGCGGTTATAAAACCGGTCAGCTCATCTATTGTGTACAGATACTTTTCGCATAAAGTTTCGGGTTTGACTCCGGAGTACTCCCATCCATGAGCAAGTACTGCCCGTACAAATTCGTCGGGATATCCTTTTTCCTTAAGCAATTCTCCGCCCTTCATCGGATGAGTATCAACCGAGGGAGATCCCTCCCAGTCAATGTCGTGCATAAGACCGACAAGCCCCCAGAACTCCTCATCCTCTCCGTTTTCCCTGGCGAACCATCTCATCGCGGCTTCCACAGCCAGAGCATGTCTGATATGCATATCTTCCTTATTGTGCTCTTTAAGGAATTCAAAAGATTCTTCACGAGTAAACATCACTTTATTTCTCCCCCTGCTAAAAATTTATCGCCGCTGACGTTCGTTTCGGTGATAGAGATCAACTCCACACCAGACTCAGAAAGCATTTCCCTCGCTATCTTGTCCGGGTATGAATATATATAGACAATACGTTCGCATCCGCAGTTTATAAGAGCTTTGGCACAGTAGGCGCAGGGTTCATGCGTACAGTAAAGCCAGCATCCCGAGGTCGCGGTGCCGGAGTACGCCGCCTGGGCTATCGCGTTTATTTCGGCGTGAGAGCCCCGGCATATCTCATGCCTCTCCCCCGAAGGTATGTTCAGCCTTTCCCTCAGGCATCCGACATCTTCACAGTGCGCCGCTCCTTTCGGGGCCCCGTTGTAGCCGGTGCTTAGTATTTGCCGATCCTTGACAAGGACCGCTCCGACTTTTCTTCTTGTGCAAGTGCTTCTGCTCGATACGACCTTGGCTATCGACAAAAAGTAGCTGTCCCAGTCAGGACGGTTTTCCATAACGCATCCCTTGCCCTTCAAAGTTGTTGTTATGATTATAGTTTAATTTTACGACATATAGAGCGTTTACCCGACAGAGTCATGCACATTTGCTGCACGGCAAGCCAAGGGTGCTATCCAGCGTATCTTCCGGGTTTAAAAGCTACATTAACAATGGGTTTTATGCGAGTATAAATTGCGGAAATACTAAAGTTTTTTTATGAGTCTTATAATCTCAGCCCGAAGCTCATCGTATGGGTGTTTCCTTCCCGCAGCGCATTCTTTGGCGGGACTTTCGCAGAGGACGCATTTCCGCGGCGGCAGACCTAAATCATGCCTTGAAAGCGAGCCTTCAGGAGTTACGATATCGATGTCCAGCGCGCGCCCTTCGGGTGAGCTTTCCTCGATTTCGACCGCTATCTTTTTAGCCTCAGCTGCCTCCCGGTGAGTGCCGCAAAAGTATCCGATCCAACAGTGCCCAGCAGGATTGTCGATTATTTTTTCGGAACGGAGGGGGAGGCGGTATTTTTTGGTAAATCTGCGTCGAAATTCATTGATGGCTGAAATCTCGTTGCTGAGATGCTTCGGGTAGCCTGGGATATTCAATGTTATTTGGCACGCGAAGAAGCCGGAAAGCAGGGAGGAGTCCCTTTGCATGACTCTTTCCTCTTTCCCGGAGAGCACTTTTTCGAGGATAGCTGCATCAGATGTTATCGCAGCTGCCCCCATCCAAAGGATCCAAAAGTTTTCGGATCGCCGCTTTGCCCCTTTCGGAAGAGAGATAGCGGACCGTAACATCGGGGAGCATCCCTTCAAGTTCTTCCGATCTTCCTTCTGCCAGCGCCTTCCTGACGCGTGAGGCGGAAATGGCTATTCCCGTTCGGTCATCCTTACGGGGTATCTCTTCTACCTCTATACCCCTTGCCGGGAGGACTTTTTTCATCATCAGATTATATTTGGCGGTGGTCTGACAAAAAGGCTCTGTGCCAACAAAACGCGTCTTGATGCCGAGTTCCGGGGCAAAAAGGTTTGCAAAGAGGGTGGCGTCAAGTTCGGCCTGGGTTTCTGCAACAGAAGCAATGCCCCTGTCCTTAAGGAAGTATGTTGGGAAGGTTGCGCTTGAAACCGCGTAGTCGCCGCTTGGCAAAACTTTTACATTGGACAGGTCCTCCGTTCCCTCTTTGACCAGAGCTATCCTGTCCTCAAAGGGGAATATGGAGAGATCCTCCTGAACGACTATGACGTAAAGTCCTTCGGATTTCTTTGATGCGGTCTCTATCAGGTACCTGTGGCCGAGCGTAAAAGGGTTGCAGTTTACAACTATTGCCCCTACCCTTCCGGAAAGAGGGAACATTCTGTTTTCTCTCAGCATTTCTCTGTAATCTTCAGATGAAGGCTGTCCCGATTCCATCAATACCACGGTTTCCGTTCTAGCCAGCTCGGTAAAGCCAAGGTAAGCGAACTTGTCTGCCATGTCACGTTTGGTATAGACAAAAAGGTGATAAATGCCGTTTTCCCGTGCATACCCCAGCAAATCTGAAATGACTGTGCCGGCAAGCCCGGCTTCCTGCCAATCAGGGTCCGCCGCCACCATTTTTATTACCTTACCCTGTATGCTCGCCGTGGCGATTATTTTTTCATTGTGGTCCTCGACTACCGCGGTGCAGTCGGGTGACGGTTCAAATGCCAGCCCGTTTTCTTCAAGCAGACGTACGACCTGCTCTTTATCCGAACCGCTTAAGTTTTTCAGCATCTTTCTGTTGAAGCCGAACATTGAGCATCATTCCTTTTCCAGTTTTCTCTTCAGGATCTCACCTATACTGGATTTGGGCATTTCAGAAAGAAAATCGATTATCCTAGGGACTTTGTAGTAAGAAAGTTTTTTCTTGCAGTGTTCCGTAAGGTCTTTAGATGTCGCTCTCTCGTCCTTTTTTAACACGACGAAAGCCTTTACGATTTCACCGCTGATGGACCTGGGCACTCCTATGACCGCGGCTTCCGCGACTGCCGGGTGCTCAAGCAGGACCTTCTCTACCTCCTGTGCATACACTTTAAATCCGCCGACAAAAATTACTTCGGTCCTGCGGCCGACGAGATAGAGGTAACCTTCGTCGTCAAATCTGGCGATGTCGCATGTGTCGAACCATCCGTCTACGAATCTTTCCCCGGTCAGTTCCGGATTGCGATAATAACTGTCAGCCACATTTTCGCCCCTTATCCAAAGATAACCTTCCGATCCGGCGGGAAGCGGTTCACCGTCGTCGTTTCTGATCTCAGCCTCGGTACACGAGAGCAGCGTGCCTACACTGCCAGTCCTTCTGTTTTCAACTCCCGGAGCTATGGATACCACGGCCGAAGCTTCGGTAAGCCCGTATCCCTCAAGGACCGGCGCCCCGAGGATCTCCTGGGCTCTCTTGTCATAATCTAAAGGCAGCCTGTCTCCTCCGGAAAGTATATACCTGATAGTTTTCGGATGGGCGACCCCCCTTGCGGCAGCTCCAAGCAGGAGAGATATCATGGTCGGAACCGCGGGAACGATCGTGACCGATGCGTTTCTGATGGCCTCCATAGCGGCTTCAGGCGGCATAAAAGTAGGCAGGACGGCCTGACATGTTCCCTTTACAAGGGGTATGAGCGAACCGCAGACAAAGCCGAAAGCATTGAAGTTGGGGAGGGCATTGAGAAAGACGTCATCGTCGTTGAGCGTTCCGATATGATCCACACAGGCATTGATGCTTGCGTACAAATTCGCGTGTGAAAGAGGAACGGCCTTGGGGTCTCCTGTAATGCCGGAAGTATAGAAGATAACGGCCGTTTCCGGGGACTCTTCATCGGAGGGTCTGCCTGAAAGTCCTTCGACAGGGGCATCCAGCGAAGTCACGACACAGGGTATGCCCTCTTCGGAAATGAGGGGCACTATGGATGAAGCACCTCTGTATGTTATAAGAGCAAAAATGTCAGCGTGTTTCATCTGTCTTACCAATGAAACATACCCTGTCCTGTGGTCGACGGGCACTACGGTCCCGCCAAGTTTCCACACAGCTATCATGGAGGCCAGAAGGATAGGACTGTTGGGGAGAAGGAACGCCATTCTCTGCCCGGGTCTGAAGCCGCTTGAAAGGAACCTGTTACGGCACTCTTCGATCAGTTCAAGGAAGGCTCCGCCCGACCACCAGGTTTTTTGCCACCATATAAAAGGTTCTGTTCTTAACGATCCTAGGTTTGAAACTATAATATCTTCGAGTCTGGGAGCCAATGCTTCCCCTCCAATTCTTTTTAAAGCGTCATCGCCATATATGCCTCCCATGCCGCGGAAAAGGGCAGCATACTCTCGGGGATGTCATACCTAGGGTGATGGAGGCCGTACTCAAGGCCCGTTCCCATGAGCATGAACACCGAAGGTATACATGAACTGAAGAAAGAAAAATCTTCCCCCGAAAGCAGTGGTTTCTCCAGAATGTTCATGCCGTCCTCCCCAAAAAAGGGAATGCCTATGTTCAAAATCTTTTCTACCATGGCGGGGTCATTCTCGACCTGACTGTAATTTCTAGTATATTCAACGGATGCGAGTCCCCTGAAGGCTCTCGCGATCGCGGGCGCCAATGCTTCTATCCTTTCCTGTACAAAATCTCTGGTCTTCGGGTTGAAGGCGCGCAATGTGCCCCAGATGTTGACCTGTTCCGGTATGACATTATAAGCGAAGCCGGCCTCGATGTGTCCGAAGGAGACGACTATAGGCTCTCTTGGATCTATCTCTCTGGTCAGCATAGTCTGCATAGCTATGACTATGTGAGAGGCGATAGTCACCGGATCTACGGACATGTGAGGCTCCGCCGCATGCCCCGCGATACCTCTTACGTCGATATGTATTTTGTCAGAGAGCGCCGTTAAAACTCCCTGACGAAGAAAAAGCTCTCCGTATGGCATCTCCGACCACCAGTGTAATGTGGCCGCCCCGCCAACGTTGAAGTTCTCAAGAAATTTGTTTTCAACCAATATTTTGGCCCCTCCGCGCCCTTCTCCGGCCGGCTGAAAAAGAAAAACGACCTTTCTTTTAAGCCGGTCTCTGTGCAATGAAAGTATTCTGGCCGCTCCAAGGAGAGATGCCATGTGGGCGTCGTGACCGCACGCATGCATTAGACCGGGCATGCAGGACGAATAGGGAAGTCCCGTTTCTTCCTCTACGGCTGTAGCGTCCATACATGAGCGGAGAAGTATCGCCGGGCCGGGCAGATCGTCGCGAAGTACCCCTATGACCGAGGTGGGGATGGCGAAACCGGTTATGACCTCCATGCCCTCTACAGATTCAAGTACTCTGGAGATCTTGGAGGCTGTTATGTTTTCTTCGAACGCAAGTTCGGGGAACTGGTGAAAGTCTCTTCTCCAATCCTGCATCTCATCAGATATGTGTTCCGCTTCGGAGAGCAGCTGTGCTCCAAGGGCGGAGAGTTCAGAATTGTCAGACATGTCGGATTCTTCCTTTCATCCGCTAGAAAAACAAGATGAATAATGGACAAGTTTATCACAAATAGTCCCTATAGTGTGTAATTGTTTAACCGGTGACCCTATAAACGCTTAAAACGGGGGATGCCTAGGTCGGCTGACAAGGATCCTGATGTTAAGGGCTCGGTACTGAAGCCTTGCCTTTTGCCTATCGCTTTTCTGTTGGACGATTCCAGTATAACAAAGATCTAATAAAGGCTCGAAAGACCGTTGACATACATACCGAAGCGTATGTATAATTCGTTCTGTCGATTTTTGTCTTACAATTTCTGCCTTTTTATGCGCATTTTAAGGGTGCCGAAAGGCAGGTCGGGACTGATGACTATAACTTGGATGTGATATTTTGGCTAGGAGGACCAAGGAAGATTCAATAAAAACGCGCCGGATGCTTCTTGAGGCGGCACTGGACGTTTTTTCGGAAAAAAGTTTTTCAAAGGTGACCATTAATGAGATCGCAGGCAGGGTGGGCATGACGAAAGGCGCGGTCTACTGGCACTTCAAAAGTAAAAATGAGATCCTGATGAAACTCATCGAAGAAATATGCCTCGGCTCGGATATAGATTTTATGGAGAGGTGCGGCCCTCCGGATACGCTATCAGAGCTCAGGGAGTATTATGGCAAAAAAATTGCGGCAGCACGCAAAAACGAGAGATTTCTAAAGATCCACACGCTCATGCTCAGGCGTTATGAGTGGCCAGAAGACGTGAGGCGTAATGTGGTAAACCTGTTAAAAAGCTCGTTTGAGTATGAAAGGACGATGGTCAGCAACATCCTGCACAAAGCGGCGAGAGCGGGAACGATAAGAGAGGATGTTGCTGCGAACAGCGTTTCAACGGCCTTTGTTTCGCTCTTTTACGGGCTCATTTTGCTGGTGATCAACGAGATCATTACGGATGATCTCGGCGAAAGTTTGGATTTTATCTATGATGCGTTTAAAAAAGAGCTCGTCTGAAGCGGACCATAGATGATTTTTAGTTAATGAGGAAGCGGGTGCGTCAAAAATGGAATCACTGAGCGGAGATGTAAAAAAAATCGTATCAAAGGGACCGTCCGGAGGCAGGGGCAGGATCAAAGCCGCGCTAGTTGTGGTGTTTCTTATTGTTATTGGCTTTGCTGCGAAAAATTATTTAAAGACCGATGCCGCGGCGACAAACCCCGGCGCCCAACCTCCGGCACCGGCAGTGGTACTATATGTGGCCAGAGAAAAAAGCCTTGCTTCAAGCCGAAGCTATATAGGAAAGGTAGAGGCTATCCAAAGTGTCTCCGTAAAGCCTCAGGTCTCGGGAGAGATCGTAAAGGTGAATTTCAAGGAGGGGTCTTTTGTCAAGGAGGGCCAATTGCTTTTTACCATTGACGACAGGCAGTATAAGGCAACGGCCGACTTGAGGACCGCCGAGCTCGAGCAGGCAGAGGCGGCTCTTCTCAAAGCTGATAAATATCTGGTGCGTGTAAAGGCGGCGGATAGCCGCAGCGTGTCGGCGAACGACATCGATACCGCGGAAAGCTCCTTTCTACAGGCAAAGGCCGCTGTTTCTCAGGCCAAGGCGGCATTGCGCCTGGCGCAGATAAGCCTCTCCGATACAAGGATAACATCTCCAATCTCCGGACGAATAGGCGCCGCTCTCTTTACTAAGGGCAATTTTGTAACTCAGGCCTCCGGGCCGCTTGCGACGATAGTCCAGACGGATCCGGTCAGGATATCATTCGCTCTGCCGGACAAAGAATATCTCAACGAGCTTGATCGCTTCAAAAAAGAGGGGCCTGTCTATGAGACAACTTTGATGCTGTCCAACGGACGGGAGCTTGATGTCCAGGGGGAGAGGGATTTTGAGAGCAATTTGGTGGACGGAAAGACTGGAACCCTGGAGATGAAGATAAGGTTTTCCAACCCCGAAGGGGTCCTGATCCCCGGCTCTATGGTCCGTTTGGGCACCAAGGCCGTCGAAAAATTTACGGGCATTCTTATTCCGCAGGAATCAATACTGGCAGACTCCAATGGAAGTTATGTCTATAAGGTGGACGCCGATAATATCGCTCGTCAGACAAGGATAGAGCTTGGTGAAGAGGTCGGAAGCATGCGAAAAGTCGTAAGCGGATTGACGCCTAACGACAGGGTGGTGCGCATCGGGCTGCAGAATGTCCGCCCGGACTCTCAGGTCTCTCCTGCAAGCGAAGAAAGCGGCAATAAAACCGCGGCTGAGCTGGCCGGGATATCCGAAGGGGATCTCTCTGTTTTAGAAGCCGACGATCAAGCAAAAGGCAATTAAAGATGCTTGCTGAATTTTTTATAAAACGGCCCAGATTTGCGATGGTGATAGCCATAGTGCTGGCTTTTGCCGGACTTATCAGCGCCTTTAGGCTGCCGATCGCCCAATATCCCAACGTCACTCCGCCGCAGATAAGCGTGAGTGCCACATACCGAGGAGCTGACGCGTCAACCTTGGCCAACACGGTCGCAGCGCCGCTGGAAGAACAGATCAACGGCGTCGACGGGATGATCTATATGAGTTCTACCTCGGATAACAGCGGCTCTTACGAACTTACGGTGACCTTCGACCTCGGGACGGACCCCGACATGGCTTTGGTCAAGGTCCAGAACCGAGTTCAGCAAGCCTCTCAGATGCTGCCGGGAGAAGTAACGGCACAGGGGATCACAGTCTCGTCCCGATTTTCGGATACACTCGGATTCGTAGGGCTGATCTCGCCCAACGGTACGAAGGACGGATCCTTCCTGATGGACTATGCCGAGAACAACATCAAAAACGTCTTCAAACGAGTTCCCGGAATGGGCGACTGCAGGGTCTTCGGCTCCAAGTACAGCATACGCATCTGGCTTGACCCGGAGCGCATCGCCTCTCTGGGACTGAGTATCGATAATGTCGCCGCGGCGATAAAAAGTCAAAACAAACAGGCCTCTATCGGCTCGATAGGTACTGCGCCGGTCCAGACAGACCAGCCCTTGGTCTATTCTTTGACCACTAGGGGCAGGCTCAATTCTGTCATGGAATTTGAGAACGTGGTGCTGAGAACGACATCCCAAGGAGGTCTTGTGAAGCTGAAAGATGTTTCAAGGATCGAACTGGGCTCCGAGAGCTACGCTTTTGACGCTACGTTCAACGGAAGGCCGGCCGCGATGATGCTTCTGACCCAGGCCTCTGATTCGAACGCCCTTGATGTCATGGCAGGAGCTAAAAAGACTATTGAAGAACTTAAGCTGCAGCTTCCCGATGATACTGAGTTTGTGCTTGGTTATGACTCCACCGAATATGTCAAGGCCACCATCAAGGAGATAATCACGACGCTCTTTTTGACCTTCTCTCTTGTAGTGCTGGTCTGTTATCTCTTCCTGCAGGATCTCAGGGTTACTCTGGTGCCGGTCGCGGCTATTCCGATCTCGCTTCTGGCGACCTTTACAGGGCTGGCTTTCCTCGGGTACAGCATAAATATTCTCTCGCTCTTTGGGCTTGTGCTTGTCATAGGCACCGTGGTTGACGACGCGATAATAGTTGTCGAGCGTGTGCTGTATATAATGGACAGGGATCACTGCGATCCTGGTACGGCGACGCTGCAGGCAATGAAGGACGTGACCGGACCCATGGTTGCCACCACCTTGGTCTTCCTCGCCATTTTTGTGCCGATAGCCTTTATGGAGGGCATCACGGGACAGATATACAGGCAGTTTGCCGTGACAATATCCTTCTCGGTGGTTTTCTCTCTCGTTGTGGCTCTGACGCTAAGTCCGGCCATGTGCGCCCATATGCTGCAAAAGGTTCATCAAAAGGATAGCGGTCCCCTTAAGCTGTTTAATAATGCTCTGGCCACCTCTACCGAAAAATATGTATCGGGCTCTGTCTGGCTGGCCAGGAGAAAGGCCGTAACGTTCCTGGTACTGGCGTTGGTGATCGCCGGTGCCGCTTTTGCTGCGAAGCGCCTGCCTACCGAGTTCCTCCCCGAAGAGGATCAGGGCGCCGTCTTTACCTCCATTCAGCTGCCGGAGGGCGCGAGTCTCGGAAGGACCCAGGCCGTGATGGACAAATTGATCCCTCAGATAAGGGAGATCCCGGGCGTTAAGTTTGTCATGGGCATAAAGGGGTACAGCATAATCGGCGGCGCGAGCGAGAACATGGGTTCGATCATAGTGCCTCTTGAGCATTGGGATTCAAGGAGTGTCAAAGGCAAAGACCTTCAGACGATCGTCGAGAAGATCACAGCTGTCGGCCGATCCGTGCCTGAAGCCCAGATAAATGTATTTACTCCCCCGGCTATTCAAGGGCTTGGGATCAGCGGAGGCATAGATATGAGGCTCCAATCCCGCGTCGAGAACGACCCGGAAAAAATGGCGATGATCCTCAGGGACTTTGTGGGAAAGATCAATCAACTCCCCGAGATCCTCTATGCCTATAGTACCTATACATCCGACACGCCCCACGTTTTTCTGGATATAGACAGGGAAAAGGCAGAGATATTCAATGTGCCGGTAGGTAATATATTCTCAACGCTCCAGACATACTTCGGCTCAGCATATATCAACGATATTAACATCGGGACCCAGGTCAACAAGGTAATGGTCCAGTCAGACTGGAACTTCAGAAACAGCCTGGACAAGATAGGCAACATCCATATCTACGGTACTTCCGGAGAATCAGTGCCGCTTCAGAGCATCGTCTCTCTCAAAAACACGGTAGCGCCGCGCTCTATAGCGCGCTATAACCTCTATCCCAGCGCAGCAATCAATATAGTAATGAGGCAGGGATACTCAACGGGCCAGGGGATAACAGCCATCAGAGAGGTGGCTGAGGACCTGCCGGAAGGATATGGCTATGAGTGGTCCGGGATGACATATCAGGAGCAGCGGGCTAAAGGACAGATAGCGATCATCATTTCTATAGCCATGCTTTTTGCCTATCTGTTCCTGGTGGCTCAGTACGAGAGCTGGACTGTGCCGGTGCCGGTCGTACTTTCGCTCTCCGTGGCCGTTCTGGGAGCGCTTGCCGGAGTCTTTGTAATGGGCATTTCCATATCCATCTATGTCCAGCTTGGCATACTGCTTCTCATCGGACTGGCGGGCAAAAACGCCATACTTATCGTTGAATTTGCTAAAGAGCAGAGGGAAGATATGGGGCTGTCGATAGTGGATGCAGCGGCGGGGGCGGCACGCGAGAGGTTCCGAGCCGTTCTGATGACTGCCTTTACTTGCGTGGCAGGCGTACTGCCAATGCTTCTTGCGAGCGGTGCGGGTGCGGGGAGCAGAAAGGCGGTCGGTACCACGATTTGTTTTGGCATGACGACAGCCACCGTACTCGGCATATTCCTTATACCCGCGCTTTACGTTCTTTTCCAGACTTTAAGGGAAAACATCAAAGGGCGTATGGGAATGTCTCATGACAACATACGGGGAGAGTAGGATCATGAAAAAAATCGCAGTCATCGCAATTATCGCATTCATATTCGTATTCATCCCCGGAACTCTTTTTGCGGAGGGGACGACAAATATGGATCCCGCTGCGCTGGGAGAGGACACCTGGATAGATATGGCCCAAAAGCACCCGTTTGCCTCTCTGAGTGACACCGAACTCAGCTCGCCGGATCCCGAGATGCTGTCTAAGTGGTGGGAGTCACTGAACGATGAGACCCTGACACAGCTTGTAGAGTGGTCACTCGAGAGCAACAGGGATCTTGCATCGGCCCGTTCAAAGGTCTCCGAGGCCAGGGCGGCGCTCGGGATCAGCAGGGCGGACCTCCTCCCCTGGCTCGACAACACTGATTACTGGTACAGGACCAGGACACCTGCCGAGACCGGCGGCAGAGGAGAGGGCACAGATATCTATCGATTGGGCCTGGACGCATCATGGGAGATAGATATTTTTGGGGGAAAGAGAGCTGCTGTCAAGGCAGGGATGGCTTCTCTTGAGGCGCAGTACGCTTCGCTTCACGCCGCATGGGTCTCTCTTTCCGCTGAGGTCGCTATAAATTATCTGACTTTGCGAACCCTGCAGGAGAGGCTTGAGATAGCCGAGGACAATCTGCAGCTCCAGGAGGAGACGACAGAAATGCTGCGCTCCAGGGTGGAGGCGGGCTTGAGCGACTATCTTGCTCTCAGTCAGTCAGGCTATACTCTGGAACAGACAAAGGCACAGATACCGCCGATCAAAAATAGCATCGAAGAGGTCAAAAACAGTCTTGCCGTTCTAACCGGCAGGGTGCCCGGTGATCTTGACGAAGTGCTGAGCGAAAAAAAGCCCTTGCCGGTGCTTGATTTGAAGATGATGGTAGGTATCCCGGCGGATACGATACGCCAAAGGCCTGACATATTCGCAGCTGAACGCCAACTGGCCGCACAGCTGGCCCGTAAAAAATCGGCGCAGGCCGATCTTTGGCCCAAGTTTTTCCTGCTTGGCTCCATAGGCACCGAAGCTGTTGATTCGGGAAGCCTTTTTGAAGGGCCGAATAAGTCGTATTCGTTTGGCCCTAAGATAGTTTGGCCGATATTCCACGGAGGTGCCATAAGAAATAACATCAGGGTACAAACTGCCAGACAGGAACAGTACCTGGCAGCTTACGAAGAAACAGTGCTAAGGGCGGTAGCAGAGGTCAGAAACGCGCTTACCGCCGGAGCTGAAGAACGCAGAAGGAACGAGGCCTTGAGAAGAGGCACCGAGGCCGCCCGAGATGCGCTTGATGTGGCCAACGACAAGTACAAAAACGGACTCACGGATTTTAATAATGTGCTTGATGCGCAGAGGGCGCTTCTCTCTCTTCAGGAGGCCAAGGCCGTCAGTGACGGACAGATAGCATCCGAGTTGGTTAAGCTTTATAAAGCATTGGGCGGCGGTTGGGCACCGCTGAGTGAAGAGTATGAAATGATGCACGCAGAATAGATCACCTTGCAAAAATACTGCAGTTAAGCCGCCCGGATGTCGGTGCCCTAAGCTTCACCGACATCCGGGCGGCTCTTGCCGAGACGGCGGAGTGACATGAAATTAATTCTCAAAGAGGAGGAACAAAGGCTTCGTAGAAGAGTATTCCAAGCCATTCCTTTATGCCCATGCAGGAGACGTGAAACCAGCCCGCTTCAGGGAACAGATCGGAGATCCCGCGCAAACGCGGGTTGGTTACGGCGGCCGACGAGAGAGGAAAAATATTTCTGCCGGCGAACTCCGACCTTGCCCTGAGCATTGCACGCGGCATATGGAAGGCGTTGGTCACAATAACAACATCTTTGAACTTTGAAGCGGGAAGCATCTTCCGGGAGAACGACATATTTTCTCCTGTGGTCCTTGAAGAGGTTTCAACCTTGGTTTCGCCCTTCCATCCCATTTTTATCGCACAATCGTACATTATTTCAGCTTCGGTTCTTTGATCGTAGCCGTAGACATTGCCCCCTGAAAAAACAAGAACGTCCTTAGTGCTGTCAGCCGCAGTGACGGCGGAATATATTCTTTCTAAGGCGTAGGGACTTGGGGATATGGGTACCCCGCTGCGATCATAGCCGGATCCCCCGGCCAGGACCACGAAAGCCGTCGGGTCTTTTGATCCGGGCAGCGAGTTCCTATATTTCCTTTCCAGGGTTCCCGTGATCAAAGAGGAGCCCGGCGCCGTACTGATAAAATATATTGCGATCCCGGCCAAAAGAAGAAGGGTCGGTGCGATTCTTTTATTTTTAAATTTTATTACTGCCGCAGAGAGAAGGAAAAGAAAGAGAATTATTATGCCTGGCGGCAGAAGGATGGATCCTAAAAATTTATACACGATAAACATGGCTGACCTCCGACTCTAAAGATCACATAATTTTGCCAATTATAACCGAACGGGCGGCACTGCGAAAAAGGGAGATCCAACTGGTTGGGTGCGCGGCTGTAGAGATGGCGCTGGACAGGCCGCAAGTTTTAGCCGACAATAATCTAAATTAAGAAGAGAACGGCGGAGGCTGCTATTATGGATCTTAGAAAACTACTTGAAAATCTATATGGATACCCTAGACAGGAATGGACGGACGGAGCTGGTGACAACGAGGGCGGCTGGGAGGACGATTCTCCGCCAGCACCCCGAATTAGGATCCCTAAGATATCCAGGGTCTGGCTGGTGCTTGGTGCTGTTTTCGTTCTGTTCGCCGTAGTCCTTCCCGGTATTGCCGTCTTTATCACCGATCTGTATTGGTTTGAGTCTCACGGTTTTCAGTCTGTTTTCTGGAAGCTTTTCACTGTGCGCTGGGAACTTTTTATTATTACGCTCATCCCGGCGTTCGCGTTTTATAGGATCAACTGGGGACGTGCTTGGAAAAGTGGGTTGAGACTGGCAGAGGACTCTTACGAAGGAGCGGCGGGGATCAGGCTTTCCGGATGGGCACTGACCGGAGCCGCCGCTCTTTTCGCCGTAGTCAACTCGTTGAGCGCCATGGATTCGTGGAGCACTTTTCTGAAATTTATGCACCGGACCCCCTTTGGAGAGTACGATCCGTTGTTCGGACTCGACATAGGTTTTTATGTTTTCTCCCTTCCTTTCATCAAATTTGTCCAGTCGTGGTTTCAAGGTGTGGTGACCGTAACATTGCTCGGAACCTTTGTGTCATACTTTGTAACGCGCGTGATCTCCCTTGAGGGGACGAGGGTTACGATATCTCCCGGCGCACGTCTGCACCTTTCCCTCTTGGGCTCCATGGTCCTTCTGATGTGGGGGGCGGGTTACTGGCTTGCAAGGTACGAGATACTGTTTTCCCCCACGGGGGTCGTCTTCGGAGCCGGCTATACCGATGTTAAGATACTCCTTCCCGCCCTCGCTTTTCTCACCTCGACCGCCGTGGCTGCCGCCCTGCTTCTTCTTTTGAATTTTTTCAAGCCTATGTGGAAGCTCTCTCTCATATTGGCGGGTGCCTTTCTTCTTTTCGGGTGGCTATCGGTATCCTTCGTTCCGGGCATAGTTCAGCAGTACAGAGTTAAGCCCAACGAGTACGAGCTCGAAAAGCCTTTTCTTGGCTATCATCTGGATTATACGCGCAGAGCCTTCGGCCTTAACAGGGTAAGAACTGTGGCGGTCACTCCGGAAAACGAGGTCACTCCGGAAGAGCTGCTAGAGGATCAGGAGACAGTCCGCGACATAAGGCTGTGGGACTATTCACCGCTCTTAAGGACTTATAGGCAGCTTCAGGCTATCAGGACATATTATGAATTCGGCGACATATACATTGACAGATACAGGCTTAACGGCTCGAACAGGCAGGTGATGCTCTCTGCGAGAGAGCTGGACCTTTCAAAACTCCAAAATAAAACTTGGGTCAACATGCATCTGGAGTTTACGCACGGATACGGTATAGTCATGAATCCCGTAAATGAAGTGGCTCCCGGAGGGCTTCCTCATTTTTTCATGAAGGACCTTCCGCCGAGAACGACCGTAGATATAAAGCTTGAAAGGCCCCAAATATATTATGGTTCTAAAGATGACTTTTATGTCCTCGTTAAGACTGACGTGAAAGAATTTGACTATCCAATGGGAGATTCAAACGCCAGGAGCACATATGAGGGAGACGGCGGGGTGTCGATCGGAAGTTTATGGAGAAGGATCCTTTTCACGATCAGGTTTCGCGACACAGAGATCCTTTTTACCGGTTCTCTCAGGCCGGAAAGCAAGATCCTTTTTTACAGGAATGTCAGACAGGCCCTCAAAGAGGTTGCGCCCTTTCTTATACTTGACGGAGACACTTATCCTGTCATCCATAACGGGCACATCGTATGGGTCCAGGATGCATTTACGTGGACGCACAGGTATCCCTATTCAAAGCCAGTGGCAACACAGGATCCTACTCTGAGGCACTTCAACGGGGCCAACTACATAAGAAACAGCGTCAAGGCCACGGTTGATGCGTATGACGGTAAAATGTCCTTTTACATAGTTGATGAAAAAGATCCCGTGGTCAAAACCTGGCAGAAAATATTTCCGGCCATATTTAAATCAGCCGATGAGATGGCGGACGGACTGTGGGAACACATGAGGTATCCGGAAGATTTCTTTGAAGTGCAGACGGATGTTTACAGAATATATCATATGACGGACACGAACACCTACTACAACAGGGAAGACGTGTGGGAGGTCACGCCGGTCGGGAGGCAGAGAAGGATCCAGCCCAATTATGTCACCATGAAACTGTGGGGGGAGGATGATCCTGAGTTTGCTATCATAGTCCCGTATATGCCGCTTGGAAGGGACAACCTGATAGGCTGGATGGCCGGCAGGTGTGATCCTGAAAACTATGGAGAACTCCTGGTTTATCAGTTCCCCAAGCAGAATCTGATATATGGGCCGGCACAGATAGAGGCCCTTATCAATCAGAGCCCGGAGATCGCTTCGCAGCTCTCTCTCTGGAGCCAAAGAGGGTCGGACGTTATAATTGGTGATCTGCTGGTGATACCGATAGGCAAATCGATCCTCTACGTACAGCCTCTATACCTTAAAGCCGAGAACGGAGAATTGCCCGAGTTAAAGAGGGTAATCGTATCTACGGGAGGCAGGGTAGAATGGGACGATACCTTTGCGGGGGCACTCAAAAAGCTGATGGGCAAAGCCGTATTCAAGAAAGAAGATCTCGGTGAGGCCGTGCCTCTGCCGGAATCGCCCGAGGTCCAGGCGGTGAGAGAAAAAGGAAGCTCTGCTCCGCTGTACATACGCGATATCCCGGCGCTATCCAGGGCTGCACAGGAATTATACGATTCAGCTCAGGATGCCCTGCGTAAGGGGGACTGGGCACTGTATGGGGAAGAGATCAAAAAGCTCGGTGAAGTTATCTCGGAGCTCGAGGAGAGGTCGAACAGATAATGTTTACCATTCTTTTCGCTGCGCTGGCCGTGATCGTCCTGGTGCTGATGTGCTTCGGCATATACATTTTTGCCGCCTATGTCTTCTCAAGGCTTGGAGGGAAGTTTGGAGTAGGGTCTTTTATTGCGTTTTTGATACCCTTTTACAACGTTGCGCTTCTCTGTGATTGTGCCGGCATCTCAAGGTGGTTTACGGTTGCGATAGTTGCCCCCGGTATCGTAACGGCGGCAATGAATCTGATCAGCTTCTATATTTTCTACCTATTTTTCAGTTCCGGGGCGGCTTTTGTTGCACTTGCCGCAAACGTTTACCTTTGGGGGAACATAGCGCGCAGGCTTGGTAAAAATTTCTGGCTGTGGGGTATCCTGACCCCTGTGCTCCTTGGGCTGCCCGTGCTGATACTTGCTTTTGACGGTTCGATGCCTGAATATGGCAGTGAAGGTGCCGATGAAAAGGGGAAGAGATATATAGATGTTTAGCGGCTATTTTGATATTTTTAAGGATGGATTTCGCGACCGTAAAACCATAGCAAGAAATTATTTTGTTTCGTTTTGCCTTTTTACGGCGTTTACAATTTCGCTCATGTTGGCGGATCCTCTTGTTTCGTCTGCCGGCACGGTCGAGAGGGCCGGACCCGTAGATCCCTTCCCTGCTTCCGTGGACGAGGCGTATGTTGTACATGATGAGGACGTTGAGAGAGGAGCCGGACTGCCGGAAATATTCAAGGTTTCTGCAGATCTTCTGTCAATAGGAGATGAGAGTAAAAAAGAAAAATTCATGGAAGAAATCGAAAAACTTCTGTCAGAGAACAGGGAAAGCGATGCTGCTGAGGCACTGGGAGCCGCTTTAGGGGAGGAGAGAAAGCGCTCCGCCGCATATCTGGCCTTTTATTGCCGCAATATCCTGGTTTTGGCGGGAACAGGGATGGAGGATAGGGTCAAGTTTTTAAGCTCGTTTCTCAGAGGTTATGGAAAAAAGGGAGTCCTGATCCTTGCGGGAGAAGGGGCGGAAAGATTCAAAGCATCCGGAGGGAAAAGGGGCAGCTACTGGAAGACCGTAAAAGAGGGCGAGGTACCCTCAGAAAAGTACGACAGGATATATCCGTCGTCGGACGCCGTCTATATACCTTTCGAACTGGGAGAGATATTTATACTGGATGTTGTGAGTTTTTCAGAAAGAGAGACACATATATGGAAGGTCCTTCCGGGGAGCGTTAACCAAAAAACCTGGCCGGGGGGTAAATGGGAGAGGGAAATCACAGTAAGGGGAGACAGGGCATCCTGAAATTTTCTTCGTGATTCTTGTGAGGAGTGGGAACGATGAAAAGAAAAATTTATATCTTATTGTTTGCGGTTTTTTTGGCTCTGACAGCTACGATTCCGGCGTTTGCAGCTGCCGACTGGGACAGCTTTGTGCTCGAAATGGAAAAAAGAAGCAGGATAAAAGAGACCGGTGCGGTGATGGTCAAAGATCTGCTGAAAAACGCCCCGGCCGGGACGGAATCGGAGCTGTGGAGTATGCTTTGGTCGGGGGACCACAATAGCAGAGCCGCGGCGGCAGTCGCCTTGGTCGACAGGGTCTTTCCGGACGGAGATCCTTCACGCTGGCAGGAAGTGTCAGGCTTTGTCTCTGACATGTCTCTTCGTCCCAGGCAGCTGTTGGCTATGGATGCCTTTTTTGCCGCAATAGATTCACTTTCAGCTCTTCCCGACGGGGCCTGTGGTGCGGCTTACCTTCTTGAGCTTTTTGGAAGGTCTGCATTTGGGAAGGTCACGTTTATCGAGGAAATACCTCAAGGTATGGACGTGATATTGAAAGGGGTCGTTTCCGCAACGGGACTTCCCGGCGACTGGAGCATTAAGAGGGTCAGGGGAAGGCTCCCTCTGCTGCCCGTTTACGGCGGTTCTGTTACAAGCAGCAGGGCCGATTCGGAAAACATGCAGTATCTCGATGGGTACGGATCAATTGCCTCGAATGGAGTTTATGCCTGGGACAGGAACAGGGGACGGGTGTATCGTGTCATTGAGGGAGGAAAACACAGAGGAATATGGATCCGCAATTGACTGCGGCCTCCTTTCTGAGAAAGGAACGACAGGGGAAATATCGCAAAAATAAAAAGGGGCATCGCACGGGTGCCCCTTTTGGTGGATTGAGTTTAAAACAGGATCAGTTTTTGTCTTTTACAGCTCCGCAGGCCATATCGAATATCCCTATAACGGTGCCAACCAGGAGGTAGAGCGTGGCTGCGTTGAAAACGGAGATGCCGCTACCTGATGAGAACGAGAAGCAGTATTGAAAACTCCCCCGCATTAGCATATCAAATCCCTGTCCCGCAAGCCCCGCCAAAAAAACCATAGACCATATCCTTGGCCTGAGAATGCCCCATTTGTAGAAGATTCCAAATAGCAGCGTGGCTGCAGGAATGATGACGAAGGCTCTTCCCTGCGGCGAGAACTTTGAAAGTATCCTGAACGCCTCGGTGAAGGAAAAAACGACCGGCCCAAGTGAAAAACTCGCCCCTCTGACTGCCGCGATCTTCGTAAGTCTGTCTAGGGCAAACAAAATGAGGATGCCACAGGACCAGGTATCGCGCCGGAGCTCTATGTTGATCGATATTCTGTCAGCCAAAAAGCTTCTCCACGATAGACGAGGTCTCTGCGAGGGCGGCAGCATCAGTCTCTTCGGGATACTGCGAAAGTTCCTCCATCTCAGCTATTCTGGTCTTTGCGCTTTCTACCTCTTCCAGCAGGCCGGCGCCCTCATAGCCTTCCCTTAAGACCTGCATTTCCTTCTCATCATCAAGCCTTCCTGTGAGATAGCCAAAAAGGAAGGTCGGGGCGCTTAGGGCCGCCAGTCTTTTATCCGAAGAACACCACGGCTCAGCGATGTAAGCCGCATAATTGACGGTATCTTCTGACTCTTCATCGATGTCCTCGTCGTGCTCTGGAAACGCCCATATATTTAGGACAAAGAAGGGGACATTCGGATCCAAAGATATGGCGTAGGTGATGGCATCACGCACATCCTCGGGATCGGCTTTGGTCTCAAGCAGTGCTATAGCACGCGCGTGTTCGCCAACTACGGACTCGAGGGGATCGCTCTCCAGGGTATCAAGGATCTCATCATACATCTGAAGATCCAATAGGCAGCGATAGAGAAGTATACGGCTGGGGTAATACCCCTCATCGTCAAAGTTTGCGAATTCTTTGGCGACTTCCAGGGCTTCTTCAGACGCACCTTCAGCTAGAAGCGAAAAGCCGAGGTTCATCATTATGGAGCAGTATGTCTGCGTATCCCTGTCTTCATCGATGTTGCAGGGCGTTTCTTTTTCCGAGACGACCGCTCTTATTGCGTAGAGAGCTTCCCTGAGCATATCAAGGTTTTCGATGCAATCCTCATATTCCATGGTCTCCCAGACGGCAAGTTTGCCGTACGGGCTTTTTGGATCTCCATCGAGTATTTCTCTGCCTATTTCGGAGATCTCTTCGTCTGTTTCGGCCTCGTCGAGCCTTTCAAGCAATTTTTCAATGTCCATCATAATTTCTCCCTTTATGGTTCGGTATGTTTTGTCTCAGCATTATATAGCAATTTTGCCCAATTACTTAATGCGAAATGAAGATAGAATTATAACAGCAGATATGAAAGGGGTAATTTTTGTTGAGGAAATTTGAATTGCGCGGCAGAAATCTTTTTAAGGCATTTCTTCTTTTGATTTTTCTTTTTTCTTTGCCATCCGAAGCCATGGAGGGAGATCGTATTCTCGATGCGGTGATCGATGACGGAGGGCAAAAAAGAATAGCCGGAAGGGCTCTTATTCGCGGCAAAGACATCTGGGTCGAGGCTGATTCGCTTAGGAGCATCGGCGTCTCTCTCAGAGACGGGCCTAACGGCAAGGGGTATTTTATTGATATCAGCGAACCGGCTAGATCATTTGGAATAAAAGAACTTGAGGGGCTTGCAGGAAAAAACATCGCTCTCTATTTCCCCTCATTGGTCGAAGATAAGGTCGCATATTTCAATGTTAACGGTCTTGAGCCGCTGACCGGTATAAGGGCGGAAGAGACGCCGGCAGGGCTGGCGCTTATAAAAGAAATCTACCCGGTGGCATTTCCGTCAAGAAGATCGGAGCTGTCGGGGCCTCTGAACGAAAAATTTTCCCTTGTCTGGGCACACATAACAAGGGACAATCCGGACCTTGGCGCTGAGGAGAAGATAGCGGGGCTGGACGTGATCTCGCCTACGTGGTTCAACCTCACCGATCCTAACGGAGGGGTGGCAAACAGAGGCTCCGCCGCATATGCTGAGGCGGCCAGGGAAAAGGGTTATCGTCTGTGGCCGCTGGTTTCAAACGGTTTCAGCAAGGCGAACACGACAGGTTTTTTCAAAAATCCGGCTGCGGTAAACCTTTTTATTGCGAGGATACTTTGTTACGCTAAGCTGTACGCCCTTGATGGCATAAATATCGATTTTGAGAATGTGGACGAATCTGACAGGGACAATTATGTCCGTTTTCTCTCTCTTCTGGGCAGGCATCTGAAATCGCAGGGGCTGACTGTTTCCGTGGACGTGCATGTTCCGGGCAACAGCGGCTTGTCGAGAAGCCATGACAGAGCTTCTCTTTCGAAGCATGTCGATTATGTAATGCTCATGGCCTACGATGAGCACTGGAGGACCTCGCCGAGGGCCGGGTCGGTAGCGTCTATGCCGTGGGTCGAACAGGCTGTAAAGAGGACGATTGCGGAAGGGGTCCCCGCTCATAAGCTTCTTCTTGGGGTACCTTTTTACATGAGAAAATGGGAGGAAACCCCGATCGGACAGGGGAAGGTCAAGGTAAAAGCTTCCACACTCACGATGGCGGAGTCCAACAGCCTGGTATCTGCCATGGGACTTTCACCGGTTTGGCTCAGCGACAAGGGGCAGTTTTTCTATTCCTATGTCTCCAACGGGAAGACTTACAAGGTCTGGGCAGAAAACAGCGACTCGATAGGGATGAAGCTTGCACTTATCGAGAAGTACGGCCTGGCCGGAACGGCGGGATGGCGTAAGGGACACGAGACCGATGATATCTGGCCTGTTATTGAGAGTACCCTCAGAAAACAGCGCTGAACGCAGGTTCTCTTGTTTTGTGAAAATCAGGCCTAAGCGGTCGCAAAGCCGCTCCGGCCCATTTTATAATTGCAGGTCAAGCCGTTTTCTACCAGCCCCTGGCACCGCCGCCGCCGCCGCCGCCGCCGGCAAAGCCGCCTCCGCCCATTCCCGATGTGGTACCCGGCGCAGATTTTGGAGCCATACTTTCTCCCAGGCTATCTGACAGGTTTGACGCAAAACCGTTTAACCCGGCCCCGTTGAGCAGCAAAAAGGGAGAGGGCCCCACGTACCACTCGGGTTTGTATCCGGCATCCGCAAGTATTTTTTCGAATTTGTTGCCCCATGTCTTGGCAACGCCAAGCGCCAGGGCGTAGGGGAGCAGTCTTTCGAAAAGTTCCGGGGTTTCCTCCGGTGGGCTGAACATTTCGAGGCGTTCTTTCTCAGCCGTCTCCATATAAAGCCTGAGCCCATCCGTGCCGACAAGTATGTCGCTGCCCTTTTGTGTCCTCGAGGCCATCAGCGGGCGCATGACCGCTATCAGCCCGGCCGCAGCGGTGAAAACGGCGAAAGCCAGGGGCGAAAGTTCCTCTCCTACAAGAGCTGTCGAACCAACTACGGCAATAACAAAAGAAGGAAATATCCTGCCAATAAATTGCCTTATGGTTTGGCCTCCGGTGTTCGCAGTTCTGCCAAGTCTCATTCCGAGCGCTATTATCAACAGCCCGCAAACAGATATCATTATTGTATTGAGAGGATACTCACCACTGAACGGGTAGGTAGCCGCGGCCCCTGCGGCGTATGCTGCGAGAGCGGGTATCATCTTGTCGGTATTTCTCGTAAAAATATTCGGGTCCGCCTCCCGCAGATTTCTTGCTAGGCTTCTCATTGCCCCCGAGATCACGCCGCTGTTGTCCCGGGTCAGTTTCAGCCTGTCAATCTTTCCCGGGAAGAGCTGCATCATGAGTGCATCCTCTTCCGGCCGCAGATCGTCAGGTTCGAATTCACTCTTGCTCAGGATATAGTATCCCTTGTCTGTCCCGAAAAATGTCTTTTTGCCTTCGACCTCTTCAACCTTAAGCGCACCTTTGACGGCAAGACCGATTATCGCTGCCGTAAATCCCGTTTGATCAAGGCGCATATCTCTCACGTACCTCAGGAATGCCGAGGACAAATTATCCGGAGGGTAAAAAAGAGGGATAACAGCCTTTTTATCGGGGTCTCTACCCCATTTTCGCCAAGAGTACCAAAACCATCCCGCTATAAGTGCCAGAGTCGTGCCTGCGATCAGCCCCTGCGCCCCTACATTGTCTCTGGCGGGAGGAGGAGGAGGGGTGATCAGTCCTTTCGGCCACGTGTATACGACAGTTAAAACTTCACCCGGAAGGAGGATATCGGAAGTTCTCACAGTGCCTTTGTCGAGCCGCGCTCTTGCCGGATCTCCTTTGGTGCCGTACCTGCCGACATACCATTCTATCGAGTTGAATCCCTCTCCCGGATCTCGTCCGGGCAGGGTCACACGGCAGGAGGTTTCAAGGACTGGGAAAGTGAAATCTTTCCCAGTAACGTTCCAGTAGAGCTCATCATGATCTTCAAAAAAACCGATGTGTCTCTCAACGCGGTATTTCAACACAAACAGATGGCGTCCTTTGTCAATGATCTTGTTTGGATCTCCGATACGCACCTCAACGTCTCTTCCGGCACGTACCGTGCTCCACGGTATTTCTTTTCCATCAAGGCTGATCCCTATGACGTTGAAACCCAGCTCTTTGGATCTGCCCTTTTCATCCCTGTATTCAACGGGGAAAGTCCTTATTATTCCTCTTTTTATCTCAATATTTTCGACTCGAACCAGTATTTCTTCGGTAACCTCGATCGAGCTGTCACTGTTAATTACAACATCGGCAGTGAATCTGTCGAAAGTCTCTTCCGTTCCTGCGAGCACGGCAGCCGGCGCTGCCGATAACATAAACGCCGCCATCAGGATACATATAGCAAGTAAACGAAAAATTCCTTTGTACATATCTATTCACACATGAGTCCCTTGTGCCGCGTTTTAAAACGAAACCCTGGGGGTAGCTCTTGCTTCGTCATCCGCCTCAAAGAAAGGTGCCTCTGCAAAACCGAACTGTCTGGCCACAAGTACGGCCGGGAAGCGCTGTATCGCAGTATTCAGGTTCCTTACGGTCCCGTTATAGTAACGCCTCGACATCTGGATCTCATCTTCAATGATGCTTAGCTGTTTTTGCAGGTCCAGGAAGCTGGTGTTTGCTTTAAGTTCCGGATAGCTCTCCGCCACAGCGAAAAGAGTTCGCAGCGTGCCGGTAAGAGCGTTTTCTGCCTGAAGCCTGGCTTCGGTATTGTCTCCCGCACGCATCACGGCCGCACGGGCATCCGTCACCTTTTGGAACGTCTCTTTCTCATGGGATGCGTATCCCTTGACCGTCTCAACGATGTTGGGGATCAGATCCGAACGTCTCTTGAGCTGGACATCTATACCGCTCCAACCCTCGTCTTTCATATTGCGCAGCTTCACAAGGCCGTTGTAGGTCGTCATCAGCCAGACCGCAAGAATTGCGGCTGTCGCAAGCAGGAACATCATCATCGTAAATCCCCCTTGTAAGTTTGATACATTTAAATTATACCTTTTTTGCCACGGGACTGTGGTATTATTTATCGAGATTGCACTGACCGTCGAAGGGTGGTTGTCATGAAACTCGAAACAGCCAAGGTTATAAACAAAGTTTCGAAGCTTTTTATCTGTGCGGCCCTGGCAGGGCTTGTCTTCTTTTTTGCGGCATATTTTATGGGCAGGATAGAGTTTAAATATTTTTCACTGCCCGTCATGGCATGTTTTATTGGGGTGTCATGGCTCATTGCCTCTAGGCTAGCTATTACGTCGATGGAGGAGGACGACGAAAAAGAGAGATCGTGATCCCCAAAAAAGGCGGAGGCCGAGATGCAAACCCTTTTTGAAAGCGGTTCAGAATAGGCCTTAAGTATCAGAGAGCAAGTTCCACTAAAGCCGTGACGATCTTTTCCATATCTTCGGGAGTGTTGAAATAGCCCGGAGATATTCTGAGCGTGCCTTCGGGGTATGTGCCGAGGGTTTTGTGTGCCATCGGCGCACAATGCAGTCCGGGACGAGTCTCTATACCGTAGACATCGGAGAGGTCACGTGCCAGCTTGGCGTTGTCCTTTCCGTTAAGTGTTACCGAGTAGACCGGCAGTCTCGGGTCGTTGGGCTGCGGCCCTACGATTTTGAGTCCTTCAATGGTTTTTACGTCGTTTTCAAAAATGTGTCCCAGCATTTCCTCTCTCTCCCGTATCCTCTCACTTCCTTCTTTTTCTATCCATTCGATAGCTGCAAGCAAGCCTGCAATGCCCGGCAGGTTCGGGGTCCCCGCCTCGAATTTGTCGGGCATCAAAAGAGGCTGCGATTCTTCGTGAGAAAGGCTGCCTGTCCCGCCATCATACAGAGGCGAACACATCTTTGCAAATTCGGGATCCCATATGACTCCTCCGGTCCCCTGAGGGGCGAGCAGACCTTTGTGCCCTGTGAAACAGAGGGCAGCCAGACCCAATTCCTCCGTATCGATCTCAGTTATCCCAGCTGTCTGAGCGGCGTCAACCACAAGGGGGACTCCCGCCTCGGAACAGACTTCCGCGATGTCACCGATATTCTGGAGAGAACCGCATACGTTGCTGCAGTGGTTAATAATCACCAGATCTGCCCTATCGGACAATTTTTTCCTGAGCTGCAGCGGATCCAGGTATCCCCTCATACCGCACTGAACCACATCTACAAACACGCCGTCCTTCTCAGCTCTCCTAAGGGGCCTGATGACTGAATTGTGTTCCATCGAGGATGTTACGGCTCTCATCCCGGGCTTTAGAAAACCCTTTACGACAATATTGATGGACTCAGTGATGTTCGCGGTCAGCGTAACATACCTTGGGTCATGCTTTTCGTATCCGCCAAGCATTTCCGCAAGTTTTGCCCTGCATGTGAAGACGATATCGAGGCTTTGTATATCTCTTGAAGAGGCGGATCCTCTTGCTACATTGGCTCCGCTGCTGACTATGAAGTGACTGACGGCCTCTGAGACGCACAGCGGCTTTGGCCACGTTGTTGCGGCATTGTTAAGGTAGATTGACATTTTCAGCCCACCGTTATGGTCTTGGAGGTCCCGGCCAGCGCCTCTGTTATCTCAAACATGTTGGATATTACCCCCACCCCTACCTCTTCGGTTATTCCGAAATGTTTAGTACAGGTTCCGCAAACCAAAATCATCGATCCTTTGTCGGCTATCTCACAAAGGTAATCGAAGGGAGAGGATCCCTTTACAGCCATTTTTACGGCGGTGTTCATGAGAGCCATAACGGCGGGCGGATTTTCATTTTGTGCGACCGCGCCGAGATACGCCCTCATGAGGGTGTCACCAAGGCCGTCGGAATCAGCACCTAATTTGTCAGAGGTGAACATCACGGATATGGTATCTTTTTCTATGCGGTCCGCACCGGTTCCGCCGTCTATAAGCATTGCTTCCAGCACGACGGAAGTATCACCATATTCTTTTTTGACCGAAAAACCCTTGCCCTCGAGAAATCTCGTGACGTTCGAAGCTGAGACCTCATTATCCACCCATACGGCAAATGCTCTGCTTCCTTTTTCAACGGCTTCTTTTGTCATGATCACTGGTCTGGGACAATCAAGACCCCTTGCATCAATTATTTCCATTTGATGAGCTCATATCCTCTCTCAGCAGTTTGATAAACTGTTCCACGAGATGTGGGTCATATTTTGTTCCCGCCTGCTCCCGAAGCATTATTTCGACCTCTTCGTAGGTCGGCAGTTTGCGGCCGAGCCAGGGTCTGGTCATCTCATTCCAGCTGTCTATTATCGCGAACATCCGAGCCTGTAAGGGTATCGCACTGCCGCTAAGTCCTCTCGGGAAGCCGGTGCCGTCCCATTTTTCGTTCCAGCAGTAAGGTATCTGCGCTGCAGGCCTAAGCAGTTCAACAGACTCCAGGAAGTCTTTGGAAATGATGGGATATTTATGGTACTCCCTTATTTCCGCAGGAGACAGTTCTGTCGTTTTGGTCCTTATATGAAAAGGCACCCCGAGGAGTCCGATCCTGTTAAAGAGAGCTCCGAGGTAGGAAAAGAATTTTTCTTCATCGGGAAGTCCCATCATTTCGCAAAATTTGACCGTCATCCTTGCTGCGCGGGGCAGGGAGCTCCTGAATTTTTCATCACCGGGTGAGAAGGCGGTGGCTATATCTTCCAAAGTTTTATAGCAAAGACGGTTGCCGGCCTGCGCAAAACGTTCGTAGACCATGAGGCTGATGCTGTCCATCTTGTTTTTACTCTCCTGTTTAAAATCATGGTAAGCCATCGCATCGTTCAGGGTCCTCTGGAGGCTGCTTATCTCGTCCTTTTGACGGTCTACCGTAATGAGCCCTTTGTAAGTTTTCTCGTCTCTGATGGCTTCGATCTCGGACTGGAATCTTTTCATTCTGTCTGCAAAGGCGCCTTTTACGAGCCGATCATAAAGGAATGAGATCAAGACCGCGATCACAGCAAATATCAGGAAGAGAATCTGTATTTTCTTTTCGGCAGCGGCAATATCCTCTCTTTTATCGATCCCGACCACCCAGAAGGAGGGAGTCCCCCCATGGTCCTTGACAAGCATCCGTCCCGATATAGAGACAGACTTTCTGTCAAGCTCGTCGATCATCACAAGCGGCAGGTCAGAGATTTGTTTTTCGTTGTCTGTTGTAGGTTCGATCGAGAAATTGAAATGGAGGTTCCTTGAAATGTTTTGGATTAGCCTCGGACTGATGGTCTGTGTGACCACCAAATTGCCGGCAGAGGGTCCTTTCATGTCAGAAGTCAGGATGGGCTTAATAGTAAAGAGTACAGGCTGGTCCTCCTTGAGCACGATGCCGCTCGTTCCGGAGAGAGAGACATTGTCCAGAAGGCCTTCGTTCCTTGGGTTGTCAAATATAGCTAAGAACTCGCTCTCAGGTGATGAAGGATCATCTTCCGAGCTGAAATCCTTGAAGAGTCGAACCATATTGCCGTTGTCGATAAAAATCATTGAGGAGATCCCCACTTCGGTCAAAACATCTCTGTTAAGTACCTCCGAGGCATAGTTGGGGTATCGTCCCTTCATATAGTTCCACGTTGCGTCAGAATGGGCCCAGTTCGCTGCTATTGCCGCAAGGGTCCTGGCTTCTGCGTTGATGGAAACCACGGCTCGTGATAAGTTTAAGGTTATTCTTTCCCTGTCCGTCTGTTCTGCAGATTTTCGGAGAAAACTTGTAAATGTAAGGTCCAGCATAAGAAGGAGGATCAGCAAGGTCAATCCGAGAGAGATCTGTGTCTTCCTGCGCAATGTCATGAGCAACCCTCCAAAGATGTCTGAATATAGGCTATTGTAACAGAAGTAAGCATTATGATAAATCAGGATTTAAATAATATGAGGGGATTGTGGTGAATCTTTTTATGTCTATGAATCTTATTCGGTTCGGATAAAACCTTCCACCGCCCGGATATATTACTTCGACGGTCATGCACTGAGATCCGGAAGAAGACCGGGGTCATGCGGACCTTTCAACGATCCCGCCCGCGGTCACTAGGTCACGGTCCGTATAAAGAACGAGTCTCTGCCCGGGGGCGGGAGCAAAAATGGGCTCTGAAAAAGCGACGGAGATCCTGTCGGCGCGTGCGTCGAGCAGGCGGCAAGGCTGGGGAGCCCCCTGCGAGCGTATTTTCCCCCATAAGGTCAAGTCCTTGCTCAGAAATTCGGGCGCGATGATGTTGATGCTGACGGCCGTCACCTCCGACCTAAATGCCTCTGCTCTCTCCGCCACGACTATCGTATTTGTCTCCGGCACTATCGAAACCACAAAAAGGGGATGATCATGGGCGATTCCGATGCCCCTCCTTTGTCCGAGAGTGAATCCGGCAATGCCGCTGTGTTCTCCCAGGACCTTTCCGGACATATCGGTAATGGGGCCGGGGTGCGGGTTTTTTTCTGCAAATGGCCTGTATCCGGCTTTGGTTAAAAAACATATTTCCATGCTCTCGGGTTTTTCTGAGCTCTCCATGCCTTTCGCCCGCATGAATGCACGAGTATCTTCCTTTGAACGGAATTCGCCAAGCGGAAATATGGTCCTTGGCAGGATGCGGCGGGGTATGCCGGCCAAAAAATAAGACTGATCCTTTGCTTTGTTCAGCCCCATGGCAAGATAATAGTTTTCTCCATCTTTGACGATCCTGGCATAATGTCCCGTGGCGATATACAGGTCATCGCCCCACATCTTTTCCGCGATACGCCTCAGAAGTCCGAATTTTATCCGCTCGTTGCAGTCTGCGCAGGGGTTAGGCGTTCTGCCTTTCCGATAGGATGCCCAAAATGGCGATATGACCTCGTCCCTGAAGTCTTTTGCAAGGTCGATGTAAAAATGGGGGATGGAAAGTTGGGTGCATACGGAAGCGGCGTCTTTAACGGCGGACGAGCCTTCGATATGCATGGTGAGCCCCGCCACAGAATAGCCTTTCTCGATCAAAATAAGCGCTGCGGCAGTCGAATCCACGCCTCCGCTCATAAAAACAAGAGCTTTCGTCTTTTCGGTGCGGGGCCAAGCGTCGGATTTAAATGAGGATTTTATTATATGATCCATTTGCACATTGTACAGCAAAAACTTCCTTAAACATGTTCAATGCATGTTTTTTCGGCAGAAGTTATAATTACACTGCCGGTCGGACGTATTTGGGCATAGGGGGTGTAGTCTTGTCCGGAGAGTTGGTTGAAGTTTTGAAGAAAGAGGCGAAAATTAGCGGTGAGATCAAAATCGTCTCCCTTGCGTTTTGTCGAAAGGCAGCCGCTGAATTCTCCGTTAAACAGCGCCAGGTAGAGCTGATTGCGCTTGAAAATGGAATATGTCCTTCGAGGTATCATAGAAACATCGGTACTTTTGGTATTTCCGGACAGATCAGGCTTCTGAAATCAAAAGCCGCGGTAATAGGATGCGGGGGGCTGGGGGGGTGGATAATCGAGATATTGACCAGAGCGGGTGTCGGAGAGATGGTGCTCGTAGACATGGATGTGTTTGATGATAGTAATTTGAACAGGCAGCTGTTTTCCACGGAGGAAAATATCGGAAGATCCAAAGCTGAAGCCGCCGCCGAAAGAGCGGCGCTCATCAACGGTTCCGTAGATGCATATCCCAAAATGATATTTTTCAACGAAGAAAACGGGGCGGAACTTTTGGAAGGATGTTCCGTGGTAATCGATGCTCTTGATAACAATAAAAGCAGGAGAGCGGCTTTCAGAATATGCGCTGCAATGGGCATACCTTTCGTCCACGGTGCGATAGGCGGCCCTTTTGGCCAGACGGGGGTTTTTTATCCTGAGGATGTTCCCCTGTGGGAGAGCTGTGATGTGCCGGACAAAGGCGTGGAGACGGATCTTGGGAACCCTCCCTATACAGCTGCGTTTGTCGCGGCGCTGCAGGCATCTTTAGCGATCAGGATACTTGCGTCTCCCATAAGCCCGGTAAGAAAAGAACTATTCTGCTTCGACCTGCACAACTTTGAATCGCAAAAGATAAGGACATGTCGCGGGACGGATGGCTCTCGGTCATCCGAAAGGCGACACATATAATGATCCGGCTGCGGTTTCCTTCATTTGAGGGAGGTGTCTGAATGAAAAAAGAATACGCATATCCGGCGGTCCTGGCTTTTGGCTATGACGGCGGTAGGCTTTGGGTCGCGAACTTCGTAGATCTTTCGGGATGCTGGGTGGAGGGTGAGGAGAGAAACGATGTAATCAAAAGGGCTCCGGACGTCTTGAGAGAGTATATTCATTGCTGCGTCGAGGCGGGGTGCCCGATACCGGAGCCCCGGCCTGTCGAGGATCTTGAGGCGGCGGACGTCGGCGAGGTCATTGTTTTCAGGTGTAGGGTATAAGGACGGCGCCGTTGTTTCACGGCGCCCGGTCTGCGTGTGTGACCTTTCTTAAATTTATATGGAGCGTCAGTATCTGAGTCCGAAAATCGGGTGAAATATCCTCGTGTCATGAAGAAAATCGGCCTGTTCTTCAAGATGCTTCTTGGCATCCGCTTCGAGCGTGATCGCTAATGCGGACGCCAGTACGTGTGTCAGAAACAGCGGACCGATAATGCTGCTGCCGAAAGTGGGGCTGTTTGCCGAAACAAAAAATGACAGTTCGGCGTTTCTGCAGACAGGCGCTGCGGCGCTGTCTGTAATTGTCACTATCTTTGCGCCGTTTTTGAAGGCGATTTCGACGGATTCGGTGACTTCCATGGCGTAGCTCGGCAATTCGCATACAACTACAAGGTCATCTTTGTCGGCGGACCTGACCTGTTCCCACATGGAGAGGCTCCCCCTTTGCACGAAGACGGATTTTCTTCCCAGGACCGAAAGTCTCATGTGCATTAGTTCAACAACGAGAGACGAGATGCCCCATCCCACGCAATATATTGTGTTGGCAGCCCCGACAAGTTCACAGAATTTTTCGGTATCCTCAGGGGACAGCTGTGCCATGGTGTCGTCAAGGTTAGCCTGCTCTGCCTTATAGAGGCTCTCCGGGAAACTGTCTCCGTTGCTTACGGCCCTGGCAAGCAAAGCGGCCGGATTGATCTGCTCAAGTATAGCCTTTTGGAGGCAGCCTTTTAACTCCGCATAGCCTGAAAAGCCCAGCATTTGGGCGACCCTTACAAGCTGTGCCTTTGATACTTTCAGTTCTTCAGCGATATCGCCTATGGAACGAAACGAGGCCTCCCGCATGTTCGCCAATAGGTATTCGGCGACACGCCTAGCTTTGTTGGGCATTGTGTGGGCTTTCTCCATAAGCAGATTCTGCAGCTGTGTACTGTCCATTCGGAACACTCCTTAATTTTTTATCGGTGTTCTGTTTTTCGAAAATCTCTGGTCCAGTTTAATATTGAGCGGCGATTTTGTCAACCTTGGTCAACTTTTGTTTTATTTAGTTCAAAAAGATAATAGGTCAGCCAGCTCCCATTTAAATACACCTTCGTTCGGTAAAAACGGAGAAGCTGTAAGTGCGCTTATCCCGCGAAAATTTAACGGGTATTCAGTCTAAAGAGGATCCCAGTTGCCTTCGTTTCGATCTCTGAGTATGGGACAGCCTATCAATCCGTACCCGGAAGTTTTGAAGCATGCGTTGCATGAGACGCAGGCCGAGGGCCTGGTGTCTTCTTCCATCCACCTGTTGACCAGATCCGGCTCAGCTATAAACGGACGGCTCAATGAAAGAAGATCACAATAGCCGTCGTGTATCAGATTAGCCATTACATCCATACTCCTAAGCCCGCCGCTCAGGATGATAAGACGGTCCGCAGCTGCCGTTTTCTTAAGTTCGCGCGCGAAGTTCCTGAAAGGTGCCTCGGATTCGCCTGCCGAGACGCCGAGGGGAGTCGGAATTCTCGTGGCGACTGAATATGCGGTGCCGTTCGACACATTTATGGCGTTAACTCCCTTCTCAAGAAGAGAGGCTGCAGCATACATGCCGTCTTCCGGTCCGTATCCGCCTTCGATCCCTTCTTCGATGCTTATCTTGAACCAAACGGGAAAGGCGTTTCCAACCGCCGATCGGACCTCACGGAACACTTCGCTGAAGATCACGGCTCTGTTTTTCAGTGATCCGCCATATCTGTCAGTTCTTTTGTTGATGGATGGAGAGAGGAACTGGGTAAAGAGAAATCCATGTCCGGCATGTATTTCCACCCCGTCGGCCCCTCCTGCCTTTGCTCTCGCGGCCGCGGCGGCAAAGTCTTCGGCTATCTCCCTTATCTTTTCGCAGGTGAGAGCTTGGGTCTCATGACCTGTCCCCGGGTGTTTGATCCCCGAAGGAGAGTATGCCGGGGTGTTATTTGCGGTATGCCGATCTTTTTGCCCCCCGCTGTGGCAGAGCTGGACAATAAGATTTGAATCGTACCTGTGGACTTCCTCCGCGAGTTTTACCACATCGGCGATCCTCTGATCGTTGTGAAGTCCCCACTGGCGTTTCAGAGCCTTACCCTCCGGACTGATATACGCCAGCCCGGTCACCAGAGTGCCGGCGCCTCCGGCCGCGATCTCAGAGTGCCTTTTTATTTCAGCTTCTGAGATCTCCCCCGTTATGTCGTCGGCACCGGAAAGCCAGGTTGCCGATCGGACGAATCTGTTCTTGCCTCTAAAACCGGGTCGCTCAAAAGCGTAAAAAAGCGATCTGATTTTTTCCATTTTATCCATATTAAACTTTCCTTTCATTGATGTCCGTCGGTTAATCTAGTACAAAACAGCACCGGCAGACAGCGCAATTTCCGCAAACGCGGTTTTTGTTGTTTGAAATTTCCGCTTTGCAAAAGTCTGTCCGTCCGGTCCGGATAGCAGGCATGGTCACCGTGGAAAAACCGGCTAAAGAATATGGAAGGCATGGGGGAAAAACGAAAGCTTGTCAGAAACTGCCTCGACGGTGGTTCCGGAAAGTTCGGCGAGACGACGAAGGCCGAAGTAGCCGTGTCCCGTAAATTTGGACAAGTGTTCGTCGGGGACGGTCCAGGGGCCGTTCTCGCGGTTTCTCCGTAATTTTAGTATAAGTGACTCGGATGCGATCATTTCGCCTAAAGCAGGGTGGTGCGGTCCGCTCTTAACTTTAAGCGAGAGTGACTCGCTCTCCTGCAGACCGATCCTTATAGGGTTAAAACCGAGCGAAAGGGCCTTGTCAAGAAAAATTCCACCCCATTTCACCGCTCGCTCCAAGCTAAGCGGTGCGTATAGGTTTCTTTCTGTCATGCCGCAGAGTGCGGTCCCTTCAAGAACCAGGCAGGGATAGAGCCTGAGATCCCACGAGAGGGGCCCTTTCAGCATTGCGAGGGTTTCAAGGTCTTTTATGCTGCTTTTCTCATCCTGTCCCGGAAGCCCGATCATCATCTGTACTCCGAGCGGCAGAGACTCATCGGCCAGAACTTCGATATCGTTCAGTATGGCCTTGGGATCGGCCTCTCTTTTACAGAGTGCGAGGACTTCGGGATCGAGAGAAGGTATTCCAAGTTCGATGCAGGCTATCGGATATTTTTTAATCAGAGCCCTGAGAAGGGGGTCTGTCAAATCACCGGGATAGGTGGAAAAACGAATTCTGCTGCCCGTGGGGGCGTATCGGATAACCGCGTCCAGGTATCCCTTTAGTTTTTCGTACCCAAACCTGCAGAAGGATCCGCCGAAGAAGCAGACCTCTCTGGGCGTGTCCAGCCGCTTCAATGCGGCAGATATGTCCTCAGGTGAAGGAATGTCCTTAACGCCGGTGATAGTGCTTTGGTCGCAGTAGACGCACCTGCCTCTGCATCCGGCGAAGGGCAAAAAGAAAGGCAGTTTTTTCATGCTTCCGTAGTTCAGCCCCAATCCGAATAATCTCCCTCAGTCCACTCCGGCCAAAGTGCGGCCCAGGCAAAGGTATCAGCTCTATTTTCAAAACAGTCCATAGATTCAAACGTGTGAGTCCAGAACCGGTGCCCTTTTCTGTGGTTAAGCAGGTGATAGGTTTCATGGAACAGGGCGAACCTTCTCCAGACGAGGGGCAGGGCGGAATTGACATAGATGCGCCCACGTTCGCCGCGCACCACATGAATGCCCCAGACCCCTTCGGGCATGGATTCGTACTTAAGCTCCACATAAAGTCCGGTTTTTTCTTCAGCCCTCGCCAGGACTTCGAAGTCACTGAGCCTCTGCCATTCTTTTGCCTCAACAGCCGCCCACTCGGGGATGTCCTCCGGAGGGCGGGGGAAAAAACTGCACACCTCTTTGATTTCAGAGCTATTTTTCTGCGGCATCCTCGATATCCCAGTCGTCGAGAGCGGCTTCTATGAGACGATATACCCTTTTGAGTTCCTGATCGGTAAGTTTTTTGCTGCGATACCAGATTTCGAGCTCCCCATTGTCAAGCATTGATTCCAGCTGGACCCTTCCGGGCCTGTCCGGAGAAGTAAAATCCATCAGAAGATCGGTCACGTCGACATTGAGAGCAGGTGCAAGACGCTGGAGGAGCTTCATGGAGGGCAGTCTTCTGTTGCTCTCCAGAGCCTGTACGTAGATCCTGCTCACCTCAACTTTATCCGCGAGTTTTTGCTGGGTCAGGTTCTGCGCTTTGCGCAATGTTTTGATTCTGCTGCCAAGGCTCATCAAACACTCATCCTTCCTTTATAAATGTGTGAGAAAAGGATACATCATTTTTGTATTGTTGACAAGAAGGTTTAGTGAGCATATTCAAAAATATAGTGCAGCAGAGCAAATCGGCTGCGCCTCCGGGGCTCGTCCTTGTCTTTAGAAATTCTTTTTCAAGCTCCTCGATAGGTCCGTAGTCCTCGGAGGTCGGATCGAATTTCACGGAGGCTTCCTTCACCATATCCCTGTAATCTTTTTTCCAGAAGTCGTGCCCGCCTCTGTGTATGACATTGCTGTCCTCGTTGCTGAGCATTATTGCAAGCAGCGACGCAATGTTAGCATTGTTGGGCGTCGCACCGAGGGACAACACCCTTCGCATTTCAGGAAGCCCGTGGAGTATGACTGAGGGAAATCCTCCTTCCGCCTCGCCTCTCGCTCCCGTGATCCCGTGCGCAAGAAACAGTTTTTCTCCATTTGTGAGCGGTTTGTCCCGCTTTATTTCGTGCAATGCTGCGAGTTCGTTTAATACGAGCCCCTCCGCGGCCTCGGAGGCGAGGGAGACTATATTTTCCGCAGTGAACCCTTCTCCCGAATAAACGCAATGCCCGGCTCCGTAAACCAAAAGAGAGAGGAGGAAGATCAGCCCTTTGTGTGTATTTATTCCTCCTGTGGCGTCGGACATGCTTTTTTCCATTTTCAAGCCCGTCCGTCTCAAAGAGGTAAGCGCCTCGGAGGGATCGGTTCCGGAGAGGCCGACATATGCTTGGCCTCTCCAAAATGGTTCGATCGCCTGCGCGCTTTTGATGAAGGTTTCCCATGTCATGTCGCAATGGCATCCCTGTCCGAGGGGATCTACGAGGCCTGGTTTGGGGGCGGTCATGATTTCTTCGGTGACAGCCCTTGCTGCGGCGTCCCATATACTCATCCCGGAATATTGCTTGACTTGTCTGTCCAAGTGAAGGATACTTTCAGTGTGAGCGATAAAATCTGAGGGGGGCTTGTTTCTGTGCAAGATGTAACCTCCGCGTTTAAAATATGCCTCTCTACATTAACTCAATTCACCGACTCCCGCAAGCGTCTGCTGTTCATCCTTTCAGCATTTCTGCCGCTCGTCCTCGCGTCCCTTTTTTTAACGCGCGATGCTCGGGTCTCGGATCAGTGGGCTGAGGGCTGGAGTGCCTGGAAAGCCGGCGAGCCCGCCGCCGCGCTGGAGCACTGGTCCGGGTTGGATCCTTCAGCCTATGCGATGGTCAGGCCTTCGAAAATCTGTTACTGGAGGATCAGGGCAATGCTTGAGCTGGGAATGGACAAAGAGGCGGAGGCACTCAAGCTCGAAATGGCCCGCAGGTATCCATTTGATTATTATACCTTTTTGTTTTTTAAGGACGGCGGAGCTTTTGCCCTATCCGATCCATGCGCGCTAAAAACCAAAGGGCTCTTCTATCCCCGTCCATGGAGAAATGAAGTGGATGCTGCATCTTCACGTACCGGACTGCGCCCGTTTGTAATTTGGTCATTGATGAGACAGGAGAGCAAGTTCAGGGTAAACGCGGTAAGCAAAACGGGAGCGCTTGGCCTTATGCAGCTAATGCCGGCTACAGCAAGTGCCGAGATGGTGTCGATGAAAATGGGCGAAGCAGATATCATCTCTCCTGCAAATAATATTCTTGTCGGCGCCAACCATTTTATGCGTCTTTCAAAAAAATTTGACGGTGATCTCCCGAGGTCTCTCGCGGCATACAACGCCGGAACGGCGCCTGTCGTTAGATGGAACACTTTGTCAGCCGGGGACTGGGTCGAATGGATAGAGGAGATGCCATATCCCGAGACAAAAGAGTTCGTTAGGTCTGTTCTAGAGAATATGGAAATGTACAGCCTCCTCTTTTCCGAGGAGGGGCATACGCCCCTCGCCGTGATGGCTGGACAGCGGCCGCTGTCCACAGAGAGAGTTGCGTTCTCGGTGAGATAGGTCGCACTGCGGGGCACCTTTAGTTAGATAGATCAAGATTAAAATTGAGAAAAGAGGTAGGAAAAAGTTGAGTCTTGATACAAAAGCCGGAGATCTTGCGCTCGTCGAAAAAGTGAGCGGGTTTCTTGATGGGTTTGGATATTGCGGGAAGATATTCCACACAGACAAGACGATCTTTACCGTTTCCGACGCCGCTGTAGCGGTCGGTGCGCCGGAGTGTGAGATACTAAAGAGCATACTGTTGAGGGTCAACAGGGGAGAAAGTTTCGCCCTTGCGCTGATGTCGGGGATAAACAAGGTGGACACTAAAAAAATAAAGAAACTGACTGGAGCTTCGCATATTTCGTTTGCAAGTCCCGAAGAATGCACAGGGTGGTCCGGGTTCAAGCCCGGAGGAGTGCCTCCGGTAGGCTATCCGAAACAGCCTGTTACATTTGTCGATGAAGATCTTTTCCTATATAAAGAGGTCTGGGCTGCGGCCGGCAGCGAATATGCTTTTTTCCCAGTTTCGCCAAGCGATCTTATCGGCATGACTAAAGGCATTAAGGCGGATATAAAAAAATAGGCTTCGGGGCGAGCACGCCGGTTTGCCTACAGGCAGACAGGGGATCCGGCAGGTCTTCCCCTCATCTCTTCCAGCTCAGTGTCGATACTTTCTCCATCCTGAAGTTCAGGAGGGCTTCGGCTTTAGGCGGTTTCCCTTCGGCAAGTGCGTTGAACTCGTTGAGCATTCTGACATAGGCTAGCCGCTTGGTCGGGGTGAACTCACCCTGTATACCGGCCCTTAGCAGTATAGAAAGCTGTTTGTACACGTCCGGGACTGGCACGAAAGCCGGGCCCTCGGGGGTCATCCTTATGGTGTAGACAAAAGAATAGCTGTCCCTTCCCCGGTATGTGTCGGATTTATCGTACGAGGGCACGGCGGGGGATACATAGACCGCGGTCCCACGGGGCACTACGAGCTTTGCGGGGACCGCATCCCATCTTGTATATTCGTATGGCGCGACAAAGATATGTGCTTTCGGGGACCACGTCGTCACTCCGATGAACAAATGTACGCCGTTTCCGTCAAAATTGGTGAAGGAGGTCCTCCAGAGAAGATCCTCTCTGTCGTCCTGATCGGCCTTTGACAGAAATGTGCTGTCGGAGACGTACGATAGTCCCTCGATCTGTTCTATCTGCTTTACTCCGCCGGGGGTTCTCAGCCAGGCTGATATCACGGCGCCCTTGTGTTGTTCGAGGATCAGAACTATAGGAAAATTGCCCGCTCTGAGCGCCCTGAGATTTGTTCCCCCTTCAGGAATTTCGCTGCCGGGAACAAAACAGATAAACACCGCGAGGAGCATTACCGCCAGCGGCAATGCCAAGCGCGATACCTTTCCACGGAATATATTATGCGATGTCTTTCCGTGTATATCTTTTCGGCTTATATTTTTTTCACACGTCATAGCTTTATTATCCACTCCATATTTTCCGGAGGAAGCTCACCGATCATCTCGTCCACCGTCTTTTTTGTGACGGGATGGATGAATTCGGGATCTATCTCTCTCAATGGCACAAGAACAAAGGCTCTATCTTGCATTCTGGGGTGGGGAACAGAGAGTTGTTCGGACCTAAGAACGGTATTTTCCACGGTTATTATATCTATATCGATCTCGCGCGGCCCCCATTTTTTACCCTCTTTTCGTCCCAGCCGCCTCTCGATCTCTTTTATCAGCCTGATCATGTCTTCGAGACAAAGCTCTGTTTCCGTCATAACACACATGTTGAGAAACCGTGGCTGATCTCTCATGCCCCATGGGGCGGTCTCCCAGACTCTGCTTTTTTTTATTATCTTCCAGCCGCATTTCTCCAGCTCTGCAAGAGCTTTTGTGAGCAGCAGCAGCCTATTGCCCTTATTGGATCCCAATGAAAGTATGACGGTCGGCATGTCAGACATAGTTCGCTTTCATTATGGCTTCGGTCATCATTACAGCCTTCTTGTTCTCCTTTACGTCATGGACTCTGATTATGTCCACTCCGCACCGAGCACAAAGGGTGGATACGGCGAGAGTCCCCGGCAGCCGGTCGGATGTATCCTCCGAATCTGTGGCCAGGCCTATGGATTTTTTTCTGGAGGCCCCGATCAGTATGGGCTTGCCGTGTATCATGAAGGATTCGTGATGTTTTAGCAGAAAAAGATTCTGTCCGTAGTTCTTTGCGAATCCGATACCAGGGTCAATGATTATTTTTTCCGGGTCTAACCCGTGTGAAACAGCCAGTTCGATCTTCTCCGAAAAATAATCGTTTATCTCTTTTAGTAAGTTATCGTAATCGCACATGGATCGCATAGTTTTAGGGGTGCCCTTCATATGCATTATGATCAGCATAGCTCCCGATTCGGCCGCAGCCTCGGCGATGCCGGGCTCAAAGGAAAGCCCCGATATATCGTTGATGATGTCTGCACCGGCGGATAAAGCGGCTTTTGCGATAGAAAGGCGGGTCGTATCGGCAGAAATAGGCATGCCGGGAAATTTTTCCCTGGCCTGTCTTATGGCGGGGATCAGCGTGGCGAGTTCTTCTTCCTCTGGTATCCTTTCAGCTCCGGGGCGGGTGGATTCGGCGCCGAAGTCAAGTATGTCGGCACCGTTTTTGACGTGTTCTGAAGTTTTTTCAAGCGCCGCGCCGAGGTCCCCGTAGTTCCTGCTTTCGCTGTGAAAGGAATCGCCGCCCAGGTTGATTATGCCCATCAGCAAGGTGCGCTCGCCGAAACGCAGCTCACTGCCTGAAGGCAACGATACTCTTCTTGTTTTTTTACTGATGGAGAGCAGGGCACGTCTTATTTCGCGTACGATCCCCGGCATGCCCCACCAATGTGTCATATCCAGTTTTTCCGTAAGGAAGGTCAGTTGTTTTACAGTACCGAAAAGGATCACGTCGCTCTTGGATGTGCCGCAGTCTATCGCCCTTGCGTGAACGGCGGCATCCCCCCCCCTGGAAAGGATTTCCTGCTTGATCACATTGGCGGCGCGCACATCGACATCAGAGAGAAAAAAACATTTTACCTCTCTCCTGTTTTCGAAGAAGGGAAGGCTCCTCATGTCCGCTCCGATGGATCTGAGGGAATCTGCCAGTTCTTTTGTATCGGTATATTTTATTTCGTAAATGCTCACAGTGCCGTCCTACTCAAATTCCTGCAGAATGGTGATGTCTTTCAGGTGTTCGACGCTGTTGAGCCCCATCAGACAGTACCCATGGAGCGGATCGTGCGTTAGAAGGCTGAATGATCCGGTATCCATATGCAGCCGCCAGAATCTAGGCTTTGCGATCCCGAGGGCCGCGGAGAGCATAGGCTTAAGTACGCCCCTGTGCGAGACTATCGCGAATGTCTCCCCCCGATGCGTTTCTATCAGCCTGTCCAATTCTCCCAGCGAGCGCTCGGCTACCTGATCCAGCGTTTCGGCGCCCTCAAGGCGCAGGCTCTCCGGATCGGTCATCCATGTGTTCCAGAGTTCGGGCTGTGCGATAGCTATTTCAGTTTTGAGACGCCCTTCCCACGGCGTCAACTTTATGTTGCAAAAAGGGTCGCTCTCAATTATCGGACATGAACATTGCGCGGCTATTATCTGAGCCGTTTCCAGCGCTCTTTTAAGGGGACTTGAGTATATGCGCGCGATACCTTTTTCTTTCAGTGCGCCTGCAAGGGCACGCGCCTGCTTCGTCCCGTTGGCGTTCAGCCGAAAATCTACCCGGCCGCGCACCCTGTTTTCCCTATTTCCGACACTCTCGCCGTGCCTTATCAAGTAAACGGAGGTTTTCATACCGTTACTCCCCCATTCCGGGTCAGGATAGGCATCCTTCCGAACGCCGCGTAAAAACACTGCGCTTAATTATACATTATTGGTCGGCCCGGTCCGTCTTATGAAAAGAAATAAGTAAGTAAAATCCACTATGTAAATTATCTGACCTGTATTGACATTTGCGCGAAGGGCTGTTATTCTTGTCGCGTTGAAAGTCAATTAGCACTCGTATAGAGAGAGTGCTAACAAGGTCCGGAGGTGAGGTTTTGCTCACAGAAAGACAGTTGGAGGTAGTTCTCTCTGTTGTTTACGAATATATAAGAAGCGGGGAGAGCGTGGGTTCGCGTACACTCTCCAGGCGTTATATGACGGGTCACAGCTCGGCCACGATAAGAAACGAGATGTCAGATCTCGAGGAAATGGGCTTTCTCAAACAGACGCACACTTCCTCCGGCAGGATACCGACAACGCTTGGTTACAGACTTTATGTTGACTCCGTCCTTCAGAGGGTCGACTCGTCAAAGCACGGGAAAGAGTGGATGAAGAACCTAGGTGAACATCATAAAGGGGTTGAAGGGGCCCTCGAATCGGCCTCGGAAATGTTGAGCCGGGTCTCGAACTATGTCGGAGTGGCCGCCCTTACTCCGTTGGATAAAGTTAAATTCCAGAGGGTGGACTTTGTCAGGATGTCAGAGAAAAAAATATTGCTGCTTGTGGTGCTTCAGGGCGGACTTGTACATCAGAAGATGATCAGTTTGCCATGGGACATGTCACAGGACTATCTTGACGACCTCTCCGGAAGAATAAATATTTTTGCCGGATATGAATGGACCGAGATAAAAAAATCTCTGAAGGCGTACATAATGCAGGAGCTGAGAGAATATAAATCAGCCTGCGAGGCGACGCTCAGAGAGCTGGAAGGAATCATGCTCTCTCCTTCGATGAAGGTATTTACCGGGTCTATGAGCCATATGCTGAACCTTCCCGACTTCCAGGACCTCAGCCGCATACAGGCACTTTATGAGTTTCTTGAGCAGGAAGAGGGAATGACAGAACTGGTCAAGAGCTGTTCCTCCAGGGAGGGGATCAGCGTTGTTATCGGAGAGGAAAATGAATCTCCCGCGATGAAGAGATCTTCTCTGGTTGCGGCTTCGGCTGTCACCAACGGACAGATGGCAATGATCGGCGTATTAGGTCCGGAGAGGATGGACTATGAAAAAGTGATCACCGCCATAGATAATGTGCTCCGCATCATGGATATCGGGTCGGAAGAGGAGGATGAGTAGAAAATGCTGAAAAGCGATAAGGAAAAAAACATGAGGCAGGGCTCAAAAATCGAAGACAGCGAAGCTGAAAATTTAAAAGCGGAAAAAGCTGACGAAAAATTAACTGCGGATAGAGACCGGGCAGCACTTTCGGAGATGATCGAAAAGATGCAGAAAGAGATAAAAGCTCTTACTGAGGAGGCTGCCAGAGCCAGGGCGGATTACTACAACCTCAGGACAAGGGTGGAACGAGACAGGGAGAAAAACTGCAAGCTTGCGGCGGAGATGTCCATAGAGGAACTGCTTCCCGTGTTTGAGAATCTCGAAAGAGTGTGCTGCGCAGTGGAGGACGAAGAGAGCAATCTCTACAAGGGTATCTACATGGTAACCAAACAGTTTTACAAAGCTATGGAAAACCTGGGGCTTGAAAGCATAGGGACTGAAGGGGAGTTTGATCCCGCCGTGCATGAGGCTGTTTCAATAGAACAGGTGAACGACAAGACGAAAGACGGCTGTATCATAGGGACCCTCAGAAAAGGGTACAGGCTGGCAGGCCGGATAATCAGGGCTCCGCAGGTCAGGGTCGGCAAATATGTAGAGTGACTCGCCCAAGCAACAAATAATTAAAGAAGCGAAATTACCTAAACTATTCTAAAAGGTGGAATGAGTAATGGAAAAAATAATCGGCATTGATTTGGGAACAACAAATAGCTGTGTAGCGGTCAAGGAGGGAGATAATGTCACCGTCATCCCCAATCCGGAAGGGGGCAGGACCACTCCTTCAGTCGTGGCGTTTACTAAGGACGGCAATGAGCGGCTCGTCGGACAGCTTGCGAAGAGACAGGCCATAGTCAACCCTGACAGGACCATAATCTCCATTAAAAGGGAGATGGGGAGCGACCACAAAGTGACCGTTGATGGGCAGAAGTACACCCCTCAGCAGATTTCTTCGATGATCCTGCAGAAGCTTAAGAGGGACGCGGAGGAATACCTCGGAACGACCGTTAAAAAAGCAGTTATCACATGTCCCGCATACTTTACCGACGCACAGCGGCAGGCCACCAAGGACGCAGGCATCATTGCCGGCCTTGATGTGCTGAGGGTCATCAACGAGCCCACCGCAGCCTGCCTTGCCTACGGTGTGGACAAAGAAGGAGATCACAAGATAATGGTTTTTGACCTCGGCGGAGGTACCTTCGACGTATCCATACTGGATGTCGGGGAAGGGGTTTTTGAGGTCCTGTCCACCTCCGGCGACAACAGGCTCGGAGGAGATGACTGGGACGCAAAGGTAGTCAATTGGATGGCGGAAGAGTTTAAAAAAACGGATGTAGTAGATCTCAGAAAGGACAAAATGGCCTCTCAGCGTCTTCGTGAGGCTGCGGAAAAGGCAAAGGTGGAACTCTCTTCCATGGCCGAGACGTCGATCTCGCTTCCGTTCATTACGGCTGACCAGAACGGGCCCAAGCATTTGGAGATGACCCTTACGAGGGCGAAGTTTGAGGAACTTACCAGGGATCTGCTCGACAGGACGGTGCAGCCCGTTCGTACGGCTATGAAGGATGCGGGGCTCCAGGCCTCGGAGATAGATAAGATCCTTCTTGTCGGGGGATCTACGCGTATGCCGATGGTTCAGCGCAAGGTCAAGGAGATTTTGGGCAAGGAGCCGACAAAGGGGATCGATCCGGACGAGTGCGTTGCTGTAGGTGCCGCGATACAGGGAGCCATTCTCTCCGGCGAGCATAAGGGCATAGTGCTGGTCGATGTTACTCCGCTTTCTCTGGGACTTGAGACGTTGGGCGGCGTTTTTACGAAGATAATAGAAAAAAATAGCGCGATCCCGGTCTCCAAGGGACAGGTTTTTACTACTGCAGCCGATAATCAGCCGCAGGTGGAGATACATGTGCTTCAGGGTGAGAGAGCCATGGCTGGTGACAACGTATCGCTGGGGAGATTTTTCCTCGACGGCATAGCTCCCGCTCCGAGAGGCATACCCCAGATAGAAGTCACCTTTGACATTGACGCGAACGGGATTGTAAACGTTACGGCCAAGGACAAGGCCACCGGAAAGGCGCAGAACATAACGATACAGTCCTCGAGGCTGTCGGATGAAGAAATTGAAAAGATGCGCAGAGACGCGGAAATGAACGAAGACGAAGACAAAAAGAAAAAAGAACTGGTCGAGACGCGAAACGAGGGTGACAGTGCGGCTTACAGCGCCGAGAAAGCACTTAAGGATCTTGGCGAAGAAGCGACGCCCGAAGAGAGAGCCTCGGTCGAAGAAAAAGTTAAGGCCCTAAGGGATCTTTTGACCGGTGAGGACACCGCGGCGATCAAGACTGCAATAGAAGAGCTGATGAGCGCCATGCACCCGATATCCCAGAAGGCTTATGCAAAGGAGCAGGCAGCTCAGTCCGGTACGGAAGGGCCCCAGTCGGAGGCGGACAACGTCGAGGACGATGGCGGAACCACCGTCGACGCGGAGTTCCATGAAGAAGATAACTGACAAAATGAGGTGAGATGCTGATGGCTGCTCCCGGAAAGAAGGACTATTACGAAATATTGGGTGTCGGACGGGGAGCCTCGGCTGACGAGATAAAAAAAGCGTACCGTAAACTCACCCGCAAGTACCATCCCGATGCCAACCCCGGGGATAAGGAGGCCGAAAAGAAGTATAAAGAGATCAACGAGGCCAACGAAATCCTCAGCGACCCTCAGAAACGGACACAGTACGACCAGTTTGGCTATGTCGGCGACATGCCTCCCGGAGGAGACTTTGGGGGCGCGGGGTTTGGCGGAGCGGACTTCGGAGACCTTTTTGGAGATCTTTTCGGGAGCGCCTTTGGCGGTGCCGGAAGGCGCAATGTCGATCCCAACGCTCCGCGCAGGGGAAACGACCTTGAGTATACGATGCAGATCACGCTTGAGGACGCCTACCGGGGCGCAACGAAAAAAATTGATGTGCCGCGCCTTGAAACCTGCCCGCATTGCGGAGGCAGCGGAGCCGAGCCCGGCACAAAGGCGGAGACTTGTCCCACCTGCGCCGGGCGCGGACAGGTCCAGCAGACGGTAAATACACCTTTCGGCCAGATGTCTCAGGTCACGACCTGTCCCGACTGCCATGGCAAGGGCAAAAAAATTTCGACGCCCTGCAGGGAATGTAAGGGACAGGGGCGAGTAAGAAAGCAGCATACCGTCGACGTCAGGATACCGGCCGGCATTGACACAGGCATTAGGCTGAGAGTCACCGGAAAGGGAGAGGCCGGTATTAACGGCGGTCCTTTCGGGGATCTTTTCCTCTTGATCGAAGTAAGGCCCGACAGGAGGTTCCAGCGCAGGGGCGACGATCTGAATACATCGGTGGAAATAAAATATCCTCAGGCTATTCTGGGCTGCGAGGTAAGGATCGAGACCTTCGACGGATTTGAGACGCTGGATATCCCGTCCGGCACACAGCCCGGATCAAAGCTTCGCATAAAGGGGCGTGGCATGCCGCGTATGCGCGGCAAAGGCAACGGGGATATGAATATCCTTGTCAAGGTGGGGATAAGCAAAAATCCGACTGCCAAGGAAAAGGATTTACTGGAGCAGATAGCCAAAGAAATCAAGGCGCCTATCAAGAAAAAAGAGGGTATCTTTGACAAAATAAAAAAATGAATGAAATGAATGAGAAAAACATTCAAAATTCGTAGTCGGCCGGGCTTATCCCATTGTTTTGAGACAAGTTCCGGCCATTTTTGTATCTTTGTTTCTTTACATATGATAACGTGGACTATAGAATAAACAAAGCAATCCTGTGACCCGTTAGACATTTTTCCCTTTCAAGCATTATTACAACTGTGCATATGACTGGAGGTGAGATGCTCGGCTTGTGGTGGGACCGCTCGTCTATACGGCAAGTACCCGAACAATTTCCACAAAATCTAATGGAGGTGTAGCGTGTTGAAAAAGATTCTTGCAGTTATGTCGGTCATCATCATTCTTTGCTCCGCCGGTGCGGCGCTGGCCGCTGATCCTATAAAGGTGGGGTACCTTGCAGCCCTTACCGGTGACTTCGCGGCATATGGCATTACCGAAGTCAATATGGCTAAAATGGTCGTTAAAGACGTGAATGCCAAGGGTGGGGTCCTCGGCCGCCCAATTGAGCTTGTAGTCTACGATACGAAAACTAGGAACGAAGATGCGGTAAACGCTGTTCGCAGAATGATAGAAAGCGACAAAGTAGTCGCGATCATCGGAGCGAACTCCAGCGGGATAAACATCGCAACCGCACCCATCGTCGATAAGGGGAAGACCCCGCAGATATCAACAGTGGGGACCAACCCGCTTGTGACGGTGGACAACAAGGGCAAGGTCCGTCCTTACTCTTTCCGCATATGCTTTACCGATCCCTACCAGGGCGCCCTGGCCGCGGAACTTGCTATGACGACTTTAGGCAAGGATAAGGCGGCGGTGCTTTACAACGTAGGTTCGGACTATGCGCAGGGACTCAGGGAGTTTTTCGTCAAAAACTATACGGCCCTGAAAGGGAAGATAGTGGCGGACGAGGGCTATCGTGACACGGACGTTGACTTCCGCGCCCAGCTGACAAAGGTCAAGAGCTCCGGCGCCAACGTACTCTTCCTGCCCGGCATGGGTAAAGATATGGCGCTCATAATTAAACAGTCAAAAGAACTCGGTCTCGACGATTTGACTATCATCGGCGGCGACGGTTATGGCGAGTTTATGAATGAGATCGCCGGAGATGCGATGAAAGGGACCTACTGGGTCAACCATACTTATCTCGAAGATCCTATAATGGCCCCGATTTTTGCGCGTTACAAGGAAGTATACAAAGATGATTGCAAAGAGTTTGTAAACGGGACAATGGCTTATGATGCGACCTACTGGCTTGTGGATGCAATCAAACGTGCAGGCAAGGCAGAGGGTACTGCTATAGCCAAGGCATTGGAATCAACACAGGGACTCAAACTGAATCACGCCACGCTGACGATCGATCCGAGCGACCACAACCCGCTTAAAAAGGCTGGTATAATCCTCAGGGTCGGCGATGACCTCAAAGCGAAGTTCTTCCGGAAAGTCGAACCCAGATAACATGTAACACCTTGTCCGAAACGGGTTTGGGGTATTTATCTCATCCCGTTTCGGGTCTATGTTCTGGACTTCTAAAATCGGCTAAACACCAGAAAGACTGAGGTGTCTCATATTGGACATGATAATTCAGCAAATTATTAACGGCCTCTCCTTGGGGTCAGTTTATGCCTTGATAGCAGTAGGTTATTCGCTGGTTTATTCTATTCTCTTATTTTCAAATTTTGCCCACGGAGGTTTTCTTGTAATTGGCGGCTATATATGCTATTTCGCCCTGAGAGGGGCAGGAATGGGCATATTGCCCTCGTCGTTCGCCGCCCTTATAGGCGCCGGGATTTCGGCCGTTATAGTTGAACGTCTGGCTTACAAGCCGATACGTGAACGCACGCCCATAACGCTTTATATGTTGATCGCATCAATGGGCATGAGCATCGTGATAGAAAATATTTTCGTGGTCACCGTCGGCGGCCGTTTCAGAGCCCTGCCTCCTGTGATCCCGACTCAACCCGTAAACTTTTTTGGATTGGCAACGACAAGCGCGTTTGACCTTCTTTCCCTGGCAACGGCCGTTGTGTTTTTGGTCGCACTCCAGCTGTTTTTGTCAAAGACAAAGTGGGGGCTGGCTATCAGGGCCGCTTCGTATAATCTAAGAATAGCCGGACTTATGGGAGTGAATGTCAATAGGCTCATCTCAATAGTCTTTTTTGTCGCAGGGCTGCTTGCCGGGATCGGGGGCATATTCCTCTCTGTCAGATACACGCTCTACCCCCAGCTTGGGATGATAACGACTAAAGCATTTGTGGCCGCCGTAATAGGAGGACTTGGCTCTCTCCCGGGGGCTGTGGTCGGCAGCCTTATACTCGGACTCGCCGAGATGCTCACTGCGGGATTCATTTCAAGCCAGTTCAGGGATCTTGTAGTTTTCGGCCTTTTGATAATGACGCTTATCGTTCGTCCGACCGGATTGTTCGGCAAGTCCGTGGGCGAGAAAGTGTAGGGAGACAATATGGATGGCTATACCATAGGTATCGTTACGCTTCTTGCCATTAACTGCATAGCGGCTCTCGGGGTCTCGCTTTTTACGGGCTTCACAGGCGTCTTTACCCTGGGACATGCCGGATATATGGCGATAGGCGCTTACACCGCGGCGATACTCACGGTACAGTATGAAGTCAACTTTATCGGAGCTATAATCGCGGGCGGCCTGGTCGCGATGATCTTTGCCTATCTTATCGGCATACCGACCCTTAAGCTTGTGGGCGACTATTACACCATAGCCTCACTGGGGCTAGGAGAGGCAATAAGGCTGGTTATTGAAAACTGGGAGAGTGTAACGAGAGGTGCAAGGGGATATCCCGGCATTGACAGCTATACTTCGATGACGGTAGCTATATCTTTTCTCGCAGTCATGGCGACAGGCATGTTTTTTCTTGTCAACAGCAACTATGGAAGGGCGTTCAAGGCATGTCGGGATGACTACGTTGCCGCCTCTCTTCTTGGTTTCAACACGGCGAAGTTCAGGGTGCTCAGCCTTGCAATATCGGGTTTTTATTGCGGCATATCCGGAGCTCTTCTGGGAGGATTTATGTCCTTCATCCAGCCGGTGATGTTCGATATGGCAAAATCAACAGAGCTCGTCTCCATCGTCGTCTTCGGCGGATTGGGCTCAATGAGCGGATGCCTGATAGGAACGACGATACTTACTCTGGTCACGGAACTCTTCAGGCCGATATCGCAGTATCGCATGCTGGTCTACGGACTCGTTCTCGTCTTTGTCATGGTCCTTAGGCCGGAGGGGATCATGGGGACAAATGAACTCACCATCGGGTTTATAAAGAAGGTATTCTCACGAAAGAAAAATATAACCGTGTCAGGCGGGGGTGTCGGCCGATGACGGTGATATTGGAGCTCAAAGGCGTAGATAAATCGTTTGGCGGGGTCCAGGCCGTAAAAGACATGTCTTTTACCATCAAAACGGGAGAGCTTGCGGGGCTGATAGGTCCCAACGGAGCGGGCAAAACCACGATTTTCAACTTGGTTACAGGAGTTTATGACGTTTCAAAAGGCGATATGGTCTTCAAGGGTGCGAACATCAACAGGCTCAGGACCTTTCAGGTCATTTCCCTGGGAGTTGCACGGACCTTTCAGAACCTTCGCCTCTTTGCCGCTTCATCTGTGCTGGATAATGTCATGACGGCGGCGCAGCAGCATTACAAGTATAGCTTTTTGGAAGCAGTCAGCCACCTCGGACGGTGGAAAAGGATGGAAAAAGCGTCAAAAAAAGAGAGCATGGAGCTGCTCGAAAGGGTCGGTCTGGCTGACCGTGCGGAGCAGGCGGCCGGAACTTTGCCCTATGGGCTCCAGCGCCGCTTGGAGATAGCTAGGGCGATGTCCCTGCGCCCTGAACTGCTGCTCTTGGACGAACCGGCCGCCGGTATGAACGCTGAGGAGGTTGAACAGCTGAACGAGCTGATCAAGCAGATCCACAGCGACTTTGACCTTACAATACTCCTTATTGAACACCACATGGATATGGTCATGGCCATATGCCCGCATATTATATGCATGAACTTTGGCGCTAAAATAGCGGAAGGTTCTCCGGATGAGATACAAAGCCACCCGGAAGTGCTGAAGGCATATCTAGGGGAGGAGGAGTGACACCGTGACGGAGAGCAAACCGATCCTCTCGATCAGAGATCTTACCGTAAACTACGGCGCCATCCGTGCCCTCAAGGGAATCGATCTGGATGTCTTCCCCGGCGAGATAGTTGCGGTCATAGGCGCAAACGGAGCCGGGAAATCCACTATGATGAGCGCTATCATGGGGGATGTTCCAAAGTCGGGAGGCGAGATCCTCTTTGAAGGCAGACCGCTCCCATCAAAGAGCTATCAGGTGGCAGCCGCGGGCGTAAGCCTTTCGCCGGAGGGCAGAAGGGTTTTCGCTCCTCTTACCGTCTACGAAAACCTTCAGATGGGGGCCTTTCCGCTCAAGGACAGGGCGATGGTCTCGGAACAGCTGAGGAAAGTATACGATCTTTTCCCGCGCCTCGAAGAGAGAAAGGACCAGTATGCAGGTACGCTTTCCGGCGGAGAACAGCAAATGCTTGCTATCGGAAGAGCTCTCATGGCGATGCCAAAGGTGCTCTTGCTGGATGAGCCCTCACTCGGCCTTGCGCCAATAATTATCACGGAGATCTTCAAGGAGCTGACGGAGGTAAACCGCTTGCTTGGAATGACCATCCTCATAGTTGAACAAAACGCTAGAAAGGCGCTCCTTCTTTCAAACAGAGGCTACGTCCTCCAAACGGGCAAGATCATTATGGAGGGTGACTCAGAAAAACTTCTCATTGATCCTGAAATAAAAGAGGCATATCTTGGGGGGAAAAAGGCCTAAAAGTCATTTCCGCGGGTCTATTACGTTACGGTGGTATTCGGAAGGTCCTGCTCGCTTAGGGGCCTTCTTTTTTTGGGGAACCTCGGTCCGACGATATTTATCGGTACGGACCGGAGATTCTGTTGTTCACGGCGCTCTTCTTGGAGTACAATGGACCATGCCTCGAAAGGAGCTGGTGGGTCATGAGAAAAAACGACAGTTTTTGGTGGTATATCACCCTTTTATCTGAGGATGGACTGGAGGATCTCCTATTTTCAGTCGCAGACATGACCGGCAGCATCGGCACAGAACTTCAGGAACTGCCGCTTGGGGGTGTACGGCTCAGGTCGTATTACAGAAGCGACATGGATCTGCACTTCTGGAAAAACAAGGTGCTCTCCGCCATAGAGGGATGGGACGGCATAAAGATCGAGGATTTGGGGAAAATAGAAAACCAGCCATGGAACGTAGTATCCGAAGAGGCGTTCCCGCCGTTGTCCGTGGGGAAGAAATTGGTTGTCCTTGCTCCATGGCACAAGGGAAAAGAACCTGAAGGGCGGATCCCTCTCTATATAAATCCCGGGAGCGCTTTTGGCACGGGTTATCACGAGAGCACCCAAATCGTGCTTGAGCTTATGGAAGATTTAGTCAAGCCCGGCATGACGACCGCGGACATAGGAACCGGCTCGGGCATTCTCACTATATGTGCTTTGAAGCTTGGTGCAAAAAAATCCTACGCCCGTGATATTGATCCCGCGGTTATCGAAGAGGTTAATAAAAATTTTGGCCTGAACGAGCTGGATCCGAGCCGGATCGATCTTGCAACCGGGGACCTTCTGAAAGGTTTCAGACACAAGGCGGATCTGCTGACAGCGAACATACTTCTTGATCCGCTCATCACAATGGTAGGGATCGTCCCGAGAATAATAGGCGATGAAGGCATTGCCATATTTTCGGGCATGCTCTTCTCAGAGCGTGAAATCTTTATGGAGGCCCTTGCCAAGTCGGGGATGAAGGCTGTCAGGGAACAGGTGAAGGAGGACTGGTGGGGTGTCGTTGCCGAGGCTTCGTCTTGAAAATTGTTCCTTTATAAATGGGCGCTGGAAGATTGATAAGGACCAGGCACATTATCTGATAAGGGTCAGGCGATGCTGCACCGGTTCGCTCGCGGAAGGGCTGCAGTCCGGTGAAAAAGTCCGTCTGCGAATCACATGTGACGGAGAAACTGTTTTTGCCGAAGAATTATCGAGGATCGTCGAGGAAGCTCCGACGTTCGAACTTCATCTCATTCTGGCCCTTCTCAAAAGTGACCAGTTTGACAGTGCTCTGCGTTTTGCCGCGGAGACAGGAGTGGGCACGATACGTCTGCTTTCCTGTGAGAGGAGCGTCCCCAGATATACCGATAGAAGGCTTGGGGAAAAAATGAGGAGATGGGAAAAGATCCTGAGCGAATCAACAAAACAATCGGGATCAACTGCGCCGCCCTTGCTTTTTCCTCCGGTTTCACCGGCCGAACTTGACTGCACTCTTCTCCCTGCCTGCAGATATGCGGCGGTGCTGATGGGTGGCGCGATCCCTCTTTCAAAGACGGAGGCCCGAAGCCCTGCCGCCGTTGCCATAGGTCCGGAGGGTGATTGGTCTCCCTCTGAGACTGAACTGCTCCTTGAGAAGAGTTTTGTTCCGGTGAGCCTGGGTAAAAGGATACTTCGTGCGAGTACGGCCGTCGCAGTCGCGTGCGGCTGGTTCTCTTTAAACTGAGGGAGGTTTCGGCAGACAGCTTTGATAAGGAACAAAAATTTTTCTGTTTATATCCAAGGTTGCAGGACAAACCAGTATGAAGGAGAAGCCATTGCCGCCTCTCTGGAAAGAGCAGGGTGCGTATATTGCGCGTCCGATCCGGAGATAGCAGTCGTGGTTAGCTGTACAGTGACAAAAGCAGCTGACGGCAAGTGCCGAAAATTGGTGAGAAGGCTTAGGAGAGAAAATCCCCGTTCGCTTGTGGTTGTGTGCGGTTGTTCCGCTCAAAAAATGACCGAGGCGGAGAGAGAAGCACTGGGCATTGATATAGTGGTCGGAAACCGCCTAAAGCACAGGATACCCGAGCTTGTCTCGGATTGGTATGAAAGTGGGGGGAAGATCCCTCTGCCAGTTATATATGACGATGATCTCATGAACGATACTTTTTGGGATCCTCTTTTTTTGGACAAGCCAAGGATGCACACCAGAGCATTTCTTAAGGTTCAGGACGGCTGCAGCCATTTCTGTACATATTGTATAGTTCCTTTCGTGAGAGGAAGACCGGTTTTTAAGGAACCCGAAGACGCGCTTGAAGAGGCGAAAACTATTGTTGCGTCAGGCTGTCCTGAGATAGTGCTCACGGGGGTGCATCTCGGTCTGCACAAAGATCTTCCTCGTTTAGTCAGGATGATCGGCGCCATAAAAGGCCTTAAGAGACTCAGGTTTGGCTCCATCGAACCGTTTGCGGTCGGCGCAGAACTCCTTGAGGCTCTCATAGAGACCGAAAAGTTCTGTAAGCATCTGCACATTCCTTTGCAAAGCGGCGACGACCGGGTCCTGTCCGAGATGAGAAGGGGATATACGTCTGACGAATTTCGAAAGATCGTTGACAGCATCAGAAAAAAACTGGGAGACGATATGCACCTCAGCACGGATTTGATGGTAGGTTTCCCGGGCGAAGATGAGGGCGCCTTCCTAAACAGCATAAAACTATTGACTGAAACAGGCTTTGGCAAGATACATGTATTCAATTATTCTCCGCGGAAAGGTACGAAGGCCTACCTTTGGGATCGCCCGGGCCGCGACGAAGTAAAGCAACGGCTCTCTATGGCGCATGAAACGGCCGAGAGTGCCCATAGGGAGTATTGTTCAAAATGGATAGGAAGAGACGTCGATATACTGGTGGAGGAGAGGTCCGGAAACGTGGTCCGAGGGCTTACCCGCAACTACATAAGAACGGAGGCTTTTGATGAAGGGGTTGAGGTAGGCGAAGAAATCACAGTCCGTGCGGAAAGGTACGTGAAAGATATTCTGGTATCCGGGCTCGGCGTCGGTTATCTCCCGAGGAATGGAAAAGATGCGGCCGGATCAGGTTTTTGATCATGACCGCTTGTGTACTGTTAAATAGTACGATACAATAGTATGGTGTCTATCCCCCACTCCACATATATGTTCATGTTTTGTGAGTGGCCGCGAAAGGGGGGAATGTAGGTGACCACCGTAACGAGACGAGATAACGAGTCGATCGAGGATGCGCTTAAGCGCTTTAAGCGTGAACTTCGGAAGGTGGGCGTGCTTCGTGAGGCTAGAAAGCACGAACATTACGAAAAACCCAGCGAGATCAAAAAACGTAAGAAGGCAGAAATGGCCCGGAACAAGGGCAGGAAGACGGATTATTGATCATGTCTGACCTTGAGCTCAGGGTCAATGCTGACCTTGTCGATGCAATGAAAACGAAGGACGAACTCAGGGTCTCTGTTCTGAGGATGCTAAAGTCGGCCGTACAGCTGGCTCAGATCGAAAAAGGGAGAGAGGTCCCCCTTACGGAAGATGAGGTAAGCCTGATCGTAATCAGATTGATCAAGCAGCGTAACGAGGCAGCCGAAATGTATAGGTCCGGCGGTGCTGCGGATAGGGCTCAGTCCGAGCTCGACGAAGTGAAAATACTGAGCTCATATCGGCCCGAACAGCTCTCCGACGATGAGCTTGAGAAGATGGCGACCGACATAATAGCCGAAATCAAAGCTGTTGACGTTAAAGACCTTGGCCGTGTGATGGGAAAAATGATACCTGCGGTCAGGGGAAGGGCGGAGGGCGGACGGATCAAAGAGCTCGTCCTGAAGCATCTGAAACCAGGGTCATAACCACAAAAGCGAACAGAATGCCGAACGTACGTTCGGCATTTTGCTATTGAAGCGGCGGATGAAAGCGCGCGGCCCCATGTCCGGCCTTAAACAGAAAGGAGCGATGACTATGAAAACATATAAGATCCCGTTGATACCGGGCCCGGTATCGGTGCCAAAGAAATACAGAGAGGCCTATCTCACTGATTATGGAAGTTCGGATCTGGAAAGAGATTTTTACGACCTGCTTAAGGAAAACCAGACTCTTATTAAAAAAATGCTTAAGACCGAAAACAGCGTGACCATACAATCGGGAGAGGGGATGCTCGTACTTTGGGGAGCTCTAAAGAGTACTGTCACCGCGCCTGATAGAGTTCTGGCAATCTCGAACGGCGTTTTTGGCCACGGTCTGGGTGAAATGGCAGAATCGATCGGAGCCGAGGTAAGGTACGTGGAAGCTCGGGAGGGCGAATTCATCGATATGGAACTTCTCGGCCGCGAGCTGGAGTCATTCAGGCCTGCACTTGTTACGGCTGTCCACTGTGAGACCCCGAGCGGCCTGCTGAATCCGATAGAAGAGGCAGCGCCTCTGGTGAAAGAGAGCGGCGCTCTCTTCTGTGTGGATTTTGTGGCAAGTGCCGGAGGAGCGGATGTGAGGGTTGACGAATGGGGTATAGATCTCGGTCTGCTCGGCAGCCAGAAATGCCTTTCGCTCCTCCCCGACCTTTCTGTAATGACAGTAAGCGAAAAGGCTTGGAAAGCTGCCGAAGAGGTAGGTTACGCCGGCTATGACGCGGTACTACCGTGGCGGGCCGCCGAAGGGAAAATGAGTATGCCCTATACTCATAATTGGCATGCAAACGCTGCGATGAATCTCTCACTGAGATCCTTGCTCGATGAAGGACTTAAGAACTCATTCAGGCGCCATGCGGAAGTTGCAGCATACTGTCGTTCTAGAATTGCTTCAATGGGGCTGGAGCTGTACGCAAAGGACGAAAGGATCTCATCGCCGACGGTGACCGCGATCAAAGTGCCGTTAGGATGGAGCTGGGAGCAGCTTGACGAAAGGCTGAGAGAAGAGGGAATGGCAGTTGGGGGGAGCTACGGAAAGCTAGCCGGAAAAGTTTTCAGGATCGGGCACATGGGTTCTCAGGCAGATATGGAGCTTGTGAAGGGCGGTATGGACGTGCTTGCCAAGGTCCTCAAAAAATGATAGGATCCCGCCGCTAAGGTCGTACAAAAGCAAAGAGCGGGCCGGACTCCGGCCCGCTCTTTGCTGCTGCGGTCCGATCGCTTTTTCACGTTGCCTGACAATTTGAGTAAATTGATTTGCCCCATTCTCAATCACCGTATATAGTGTTATACTCGGAAGGCTGTTACATGTAGTGTCAGGAGGGGACGCAATGCGCTGTCCGGTCTGCGGTGCGCTTGAGACCAGAGTCATAGAAACCAGAAGCGCGGATGATGGCAGAGTCAACCGCCGAAGGCGGGAGTGTCCTGAATGTCAGAATCGGTTTACGACCTATGAACGCCTTGAAGAAAAAAAATATCTTTGGGTGGTAAAAAAAGATGGGAGCCGAGAGGCCTTTGACAGGGAGAAATTGATGAAGGGACTCCAGAAGGCCTGTGAGAAGCTCTCTGTCCCTTTGGAGAGGATCGAAGAAGCGGTTGCCGACATTGAGGGCAGGGTGCGAGGCGGAGGGCAGGGAGAGGTGCCCGCCTCCGCGATAGGCGAGTACGCTTCAGAGGAGCTCAGAAAGATCAATAAAGTCGCCTATGTAAGGTTCGCCTCGGTATACAGAGAATTTACCGATATTTCTAATTTTACGCACGAGATCGCAAGGTTACTGGAAGACAAGGAGGCACATCGCAATGGCAAGTGAGATACAGCAGGAAGCGGGATCTTTTTTCGGAAAGCAGGGAAAGCTTTTCCGAAACGGGGGAGAGTCGACAGACCTTGCTCTTATGGTTGACGCTCTCGCACAGGAAGAGAGCTCTCCTTGGGATGCCAGAAGGATACGTGATGCTTTAATAATAGAGGCAGGAGTCGATCCGGCTACGGCGGAGGGCATTGCTCTCGAGGTAGAAGAGGAGCTTCTTCGGTACGGAAGGAGCCATGTAACTACTACCACCATACGTGAGATGGTCAACGTAAAGCTCTTTCAGAGAGGGCTAGAGGCGAAACTTGCTGATCATAGCAGGATAGGATTGCCGGTGCATGACCTTGAAAAGATGATGCTGACCAAAAACAAAGAGAACAGCAATACAAGCCACAACCCGGAATCGATCAACCTATCCATCGCGGAGATGGTTCTGAAGGAATACGCGCTTACTAAAGTCTTTACAAAGGACATAGCCGACGCCCATCTTAAAGGAGATATCCACCTCCATGATCTGGGGATGGTCAACCGGCCCTACTGTTCCGGCCAGAGCGTGGCTTATGTCGCCCGCTACGGCCTCAACATACCTTCCATCACCAGCGTTTCCAATCCCGCTAAGCACGCCGACGTGCTTCTTGCCCATATACTCAAAATGACCTCGGTACTGCAGAACCACTTTGCAGGGGCTATCGGATGGGATGCGGTGAATATGTACTTCGCCCCTTATCTGACGGGCTGGGATTACAGCCAGCATAAGCAGCTTGCCCAGCAGCTGATATTTGAGTTCAATCAGCTGGCGGGCGGCAGGGGCGGTCAGGTTGCGTTTACGGATATTAACCTGTACTACGAGATACCCAACCATTTCAGAGATGTGCCTGCGATAGGGCCCGGAGGGAAGTTTACCGGAAAGACCTATTCGGACTACGATGCCGAGTCTAAGATGTTCCTCAGAGCGCTGTTCGATGTTTATATGGACGGTGACAGCAGAGGACAGCCCTTTTTCTTTCCCAAGCCGCTGCTTCACATTACGGATTACTTCTTCAAGGAAGAGGGATGGGAGGAGTTTCTGCATAAAGCCTGCCTTCTTTCCTCAGAAAAAGGCAACACCTATTTCGTCTTTGACCGTGGCGGGGTAGCCAAACTCTCCGAATGCTGCAGGCTCTCTTTCGAACTGACGCCGGAAGATCTTGAGGAGGCGAAGCATCCCTGGAAGATGCGCTACTGCGCACTTCAGAATGTCACCATCAACCTGCCCAGGGCAGCGTACAGGTCTAAAGGCGACGAAGAAGGGCTTTTTGAAATTATTGACGAAGAGATGGAACTGGCCGCTAAGGCTCACCTTCAAAAAAGAGCCTTTATCAAGAGCATACTTGACCTGGGACTGCAGGGTCCGCTTGCGGCCCTTTGTGTCTCTCACGATGACGAAAGCTATCTTAGGATGAGAAAGGCAAGCCACCTGATAGGCATACTCGGACTGAACGAGATGGTTGAGTCCGTGACCGGGTATCAGCTGCACGAAAGCGAGTACGCGGAACAGCTCGGCAAGGCCGTAATCCAGTATATGGACCTCAAGTGCCAGCAGCTTTCCGAGAGACTGGGACTCAAGATAGTCCTTGAGCAAACTCCCGCCGAAAGTACCGCGCTTCGTTTCGCGAAGCTGGACCTCCGCGCCTATCCCGACATTGCCCGCAAGTATATCAAGGGAGATCTCGAGTCGGGTGAGATTTACTATACCAACAGCACCCACCTGAACTACAAGCTGGTGCAGGATCCGATCGATAAAGTCACCAAGGAGGGAGAACTGCACCCTATGATCAAGGCGGGCGCAATCACGCACGTCTGGATGGGAGAGCACAAACCTGACCCGGCCGCCCTGGCGTCATTCGTAATGAAAACTTTCGAGCACTCAGAAAATGCGCAGGTCGCATTCAGCCCGGAGTTTACCATCTGCAATGAGTGTGATTATATGGAGAGGGGTCTCTTGGGCTCATGCTCCAGATGCGGTTCTGAGGATGTCGACGGCATTACGCGTGTAACCGGCTATTTTACGAGGACCTCTTCCTGGAATGCGGGAAAGCGGGGAGAGCTCAGAGATAGGGCGAGGGGACCCGTAAAGGCGTCGGTGTGATATGAGCGCCGATATTGAAAGATTTTCAGCGGGGGGATATCTCCCCGTTTCTTTTTTGGATTGGGACGGGCACGTTTCAGCTGTAGTTTTTACTCTTGGTTGCAACTTTCGCTGCCCCTGGTGCCACAACAGCGACTTGGTGCTTGAAAGGTCAGATCCGATAAATCTGGACTTTATAGTAAAGGACATCGTCAAGAGGAAAAAATTCCTTGACGGAGTTGTGCTTACCGGAGGCGAGCCTTGTATTTGGGATGGTCTTTTTACTTTCCTGCGCTTTATGAAAGACATGGGGATCAGCGTTAAACTTGACACAAACGGGTCATTTCCAGACACCCTTTCGATGATCCTGGAGGAAGGGCTGGCCGCCCACGTGGCAATGGATGTGAAATCTCCTTTAAACAGCCACTCCCTTAAAGTCCTGACCGGGGTAGATGCGGACCCTGATGTGCTCAAAAAATGCATGGGCGTCATAAAAAAGTCTGCTCCATCGTACGAATTCCGGACGACATTTGTCGCTCCTCTTCTTTCGATCGAAGATATGAGGATGATCAGGGAGGAAGTTTCAGACGACTCCCATTGGGTAGTACAGTGTTTTAGGCCGATGAATTGTTTGGATACCCGCTGTCTTGGTTTTAACGCCTCAGACGTCAAAAGACTTAAAGAGGAGTTCCCGGATATAAAGCTTAGAGGATGATCTGTCAGTTTTCGCGGCATGGTTCTGACCGTCCGGCTAAAATATAGATGATGAAAAAGATCAGTCGATAGGTTATAATTGTCGGCGCATTAGTGCGTTTTTTCCGTTTTGGACACAAAAATACTGTTGAGAAGAGGGTGTTCTGCAGTGAAGGTGACGAAAAAAATCCTGTTGGCTTTTTGTATCATCTTAGTCATGGCCGGCATGGCCCTGGCAGCGGATACGGTGAAGATCGGCGTCTACCTCCCCGTCACCGGCGGAAATGCGATCGGCGGCCAGCTGGAGCTTGACGGAGTGAAACTTGCGCACAAAGAAACTCCGACGGTGCTCGGTAAGAAGGTCGAGATCATTTTTGTCGATAACAAAAGTGACAAGGTAGAGTCGGCAAACGCGGTAAAAAGGCTGGTAGAAAAAGAGAAGGTCAACGCCATTATCGGTACATACGGATCATCGCTTGCTATGGCAGGAGGAGAAGTCGCCGAGAAGGCCCGTACCCCGATGATGGGCACGTCGTGCACCAACCCGCTTGTGACCCAGGGCAAGAAGTATGTCTTCCGCGTGTGCTTCATAGATCCATTCCAGGGAGCGGGCGCTGCGGCATTTGCCATGGAAGAGCTCAAAGCCAAAACGGCTGCCTGCCTTATTGAGGTGACCGAAGACTATAGCGTGGGGCTTGCGTCGTTCTTTGAACGTAACTTTACTAAAAACGGCGGAAAGGTCGTGGCTAAGCTCAACTATCAGAAGGGCGACCAGGACTTTACAGCTCAGCTTACTGAGATAATCAGCAAGAATCCAGATGTTCTCTATATCCCGGCCAACTTTGCGGAGGGTGCGATAATTATGCGCCAGGCCAAAGAGCTCGGCGCTAAGTTCAAGATACTAGGCGGGGATGCAATGGATAACCCGGAAATAGTCAAGATAGGAGGCGATTCTGTGGAGGGCTTCAGCTACACCACATTTGCCTATGCGCCTGAGATGCCCCAGATGAGCCCTATCGCTAAAAAGTTCACCGAGAACTGGAGGAAAGCGTTCCCTGACAAGGATCCGAACGCTCTGACCGCTTGCGGCTATGACAGCTATATGATCATTATTGATGCGATCAAACGCGCGGGAAGCGATGATCCCGAGAAGATAACCGCCGCTCTCGCCGCTACGAAAAACTTCCCCGGAGTTACCGGCAACACGACAATAAACGCCTCACACGATGCGGAAAAATCGGTAGGCATCATGCAGATCAAGAATGGCAAGAGGATCTTCCTCACAGTAGTGGAACCTAAATAAACGAAATCGCTGAGTTCCAAAAGGCGGGGGAGGGGTTGCCCCTCCCCCGTTTCTAGGGCGGGGGGAAGAGCCATGACCTGGGATATGTTCGTTCAGCACGCGTTCAACGCGTTATCGCTTGGAAGCCTATATGGCCTCATAGCCATCGGCTATACGATGGTCTACGGCATTCTGAGACTTATAAATTTTGCGCACGGCGATATCTTTATGATAAGCGCCTATTTTGTTTTTTTCACCATAACACTTCTTCATCTGCCTTGGGTGGCTGCCGTAGTGCTCTCGATAGCGGGCACAGCGCTTTTCGGTGTGCTGGTGGATCGAATAGCGTACAGGCCGCTTAGGGAGGCTCCGCGGATTTCCGCTCTTATAAGTGCCATAGGTGTATCGTTCTTCATCGAAAATATGTGTCTGGTCCTTTTTTCCGGCGTTCCCAAGCCGATGCCCAGACTTGAAATGCTCGTGACTGTCATGCAGTTCGGCAATATAAGGATCCTCCCGCTGGCCATATTTGTCCCGGTCAGCTCATTTTTGCTGGTCGGCGCCCTCTTGTGGGTCCTATACAGGACTCCGCCCGGACTTGCCATGAGGGCTATATCCAAGGATATAGAGACCACTCGTCTTATGGGAGTAAGAGTGGACAGGGTGATCGCGCTGACATTTGCGATAGGCTCGGCCCTCGCCGCGGCTGCCGGCATAATGTGGGCGCTGAGATATCCGCAGATACACCCCTTTATGGGAGTATTTCCTGGTTTTAAGGCTTTTATCGCGGCCGTCTTCGGGGGAATCGGTTCCGTCCAGGGCGCAATGATCGGCGGCCTCATCCTTGGTTTTCTGGAGATAATGATCATCGCATTCTTTCCTGCCCTCTCCGGATACAGGGATGCGTTTGCCTTCGTTTTGCTCATAATCATACTTTTCATCAAACCGACCGGACTGATGGGAGAGAAACTGGAGGACAAGATATGATGCAAAAGAGGACAAAGATCGCCCTTAACTCTTTTTTTATATCTCTCCTTGCCCTCTTTCTCTGGTGGGCTCAGGGAAATCTCGACGGATATAAGGTGCAGGTGCTCAATCTTATAGCAGTCAACGCTATCCTGGCTCTGAGCTTAAACCTGATATACGGCTTTACGGGCATGTTCTCCCTCGGCCACGCCGGCTTCATGGCGATAGGGGCTTACGTCAGTGCGATACTTATTTTGCCTGCAGCGCAAAAAGAAATGATGTACATTCTTGAGCCGATCATATGGCCCTTTTCCGTCCTTGAGGCACCGTTTTTTATCTCGGTTCTCGCCGGCGGCCTGATGGCCGCTTTGCTGGGGCTTCTTATAGCGCTGCCGGTCCTACGTTTGGGAGGAGATTATCTGGGCATTGCCACGCTCGGTTTCGCGGAGATCATCCGAGTGGTATTTACAAACATAACGCCGGTTACGAATGGAGCGCTGGGACTCAAGGGAATACCGCCTTACGCTAATCTTGGATGGAATTATTTTTGGTGTGTGCTGACGTTTTTTGTCATCTGCAGACTGCTGTCCAGCAATTTCGGCAATTGCCTCAGGGCGATCCGGGACGATGAGGTCGCCGCCAAGGCGATGGGGATCAACACATTTAAGTGCAAGGCTATATCCTTTTCTGTAGGAGCCTTCTTCGCGGGAGTCGGAGGGGCGCTCATGGGAAGCCTGATAACAACGATAGACCCAAAAATGTTTAATTTTCAGCTCACGTTCAACATATTGATGATAGTTGTGGCAGGCGGTCTGGGATCGATCACCGGTTCGATGGTCGGCGCAGTCGTTATCACCGTCCTTCTTGAGTGGCTCAGATTTGTGGAGGATACTTTTGAGATAGGATCTTTTACAATAGTTGGAATACCCGGAATGAGAATGGTCATTTTTTCGCTTATCCTCTTGGTTATCATTCTCTATCGAAGAGAGGGTATTATAGGCGGCTATGAATTCAGCTGGGACAGCCTGACGGGAAGACTGGGCCGGAAGAAAGGGTGCTGATGATGACAGGGTCAGTCCTCAAAACCGAGAATGTAACGATACGATTCGGCGGTCTTACCGCAGTCGGTGATTTTAATATAGATGTCCGCAAGGGCAGCATTTCGAGCCTTATTGGACCAAACGGGGCGGGAAAAACTACCTGTTTTAATGTTATTACGGGCTTTTACACTCCCAGCGAGGGCAGGGTCATCTTTCTCGATAAGAACATCACCGGCATGAAGCCGCATGATGTCTGCAGGGCGGGAGTAGCCAGGACATTCCAGAATATCAGACTTTTTACGGGCGGTACGGTCCTTCAGAACGTAATGACAGCTTGCTGGGTGAGACAAAAATCTCCATGGTGGTCTGCACCGATCATGCTCCCAGGATTTTTAAGAGAGGAAAGAGAGATAAGGGAGAAATCCATGGAACTCCTGAGTGCAGTCGGGCTTGATCACCTCTCCGGCGAGGTAGCGACATGCCTGCCCTATGGAGCTCAGAGAAGGCTTGAAATCGCCAGAGCTCTGGCGACTGAACCGCTGCTTCTTTTGCTGGACGAGCCGGCAGCAGGTATGAACCCCCAGGAAAGCCGTGAACTCATGGCCTTCATCAGGCGGATCAGAGACGACTTTGACCTGACCATTCTGCTTATCGAGCACGACATGAAGGTAGTCATGGGGGTCTCAGACTGGATCTGGGTCCTTGACTACGGACGCCTCATTGCAGAGGGCACTCCCTCAGAGATCCGTTCCGACTGCAGGGTAATAGAGGCGTATCTCGGAAAGGAGGCCGCCGCCTGTGCTGAAAATTGAGGATCTCAACGTACACTACGGAGGCATACACGCCATAAGAGGAATATCATTGGAAGTTCCCTTGGGCAAAATAGTGACGCTCATCGGCGCGAACGGCGCGGGTAAAAGCAGTACGCTAAGATCGGTCGCCGGACTTGTTAAAAGCAAGACGGGCAGGATTTCCTGGAAGGATAAGAATATACTGGGACTTTTACCCGAAGAAATACTAAGGGCAGGCATAGCGCTTTGTCCCGAAGGACGCAGGATCTTTCCGCAGCTTACGGTGCTGGAAAATCTCAAGCTGGGAGGTTATGCCAGAAAGGACAGGGCAGGCCTGGAACGATCTATGGAAAAGGCTTTTAAGCTATTTCCCAGACTGAAAGAAAGATCTTGGCAGAAAGGCGGCACGCTTTCGGGCGGGGAACAGCAGATGCTTGCGTTAGCGAGGGCGATGATGAGCGATCCGGAACTTATAATGATGGATGAGCCCTCATTGGGTCTCGCTCCCATCCTTGTGGAAGAAGTATTTGATATCATAAGGGAAATAAATAAAGAGGGCAAGACTATCCTGTTGGTAGAGCAGAATGCTTTCGGTGCCCTAAAAGCTGCAGACTATGCTTATGTGCTTGAAGTCGGTGCGATAACGCTTGAGGGAGCGGGCAAAGACCTCCTTACAGACAAGCGCGTGGTCGACGCCTATCTGGGCGGATAATCGGTTATACCGTCCGGCCGTATGTTTTTGTGCGGCATGGGAGTCTGTGTTAACTGTAGGGTTTATGTTTGCAAGAGGCTTTTTGACATTTATTTGAAGTGTTTTGGTATAAAATACAGTTGTCGGATCCTTAGACTATAATTTCCGAAACGGAGAGAACTATGAAAATATCTTCTGCCATAAACCTCCCCAACCTGCTTAGCATATCTAGAGTCTTCCTCGTCCCTGCTGTGATGGTTTTCCTTACTTTGAGGACCCGTTTTGGATTCATAGAGGGTGTCAGCATAGGAGACCTTCTCGCGGGCCTGATTTTCATAATAGCCTCGCTGACCGATGCCGCAGATGGCTATATCGCCCGGAAAAAGGGGATAGTGACCAACCTCGGCAAATTTATCGACCCGCTTGCGGATAAAATAATGGTGGTTGCGGTATTGGTGGCGCTTGTGGACTTGCACAGGGTCCCCGCGTGGATGGTGGTCGTAATAATATCGAGGGAATTTATCGTCACCGGACTTAGGATGATCGCCGCCTCCGAAGGCGTTGTCATAGCCGCTTCAAGCGGAGGAAAGCTCAAGACCGTAAGCCAGATAATCGGTATAATCCTGCTGATTTTTAACCTCCCGGGAGGTCTTGCTGTGATGTGGATCGCGATGGGACTCACCGTGTGGTCGGGAGGAGATTACCTGATAAAGTGCATCGATCTTTTGGAATAGCGCTGCCGGAGCGTTTATATCGGCGAAACGAAAGCCCTTGGCATCGTTTGTTTCGTCTGAAGGAGGGGGTAAGACCTTGAAGGATAAACTGTTCAGAACTATTGAAGAACTTGAGCCCGGTATGATCTCTCTTTTGTCCGAGCTTATAGCCATACCCGCTGTAGGTCCTCAGGCCGGAGGCAAAGGTGAGCTTAAAAAAGCCGCTTTTCTGGCAAAAAGGATGGAGGAGATGGGTTTTGGCAAACCCGAAGTCTATGATTCGCCGGACCCCGAAGCTGAAGGCGGAGTTCGCCCGAATCTGGTAGTTAGGATCCCAGGCCGGACATCTAAACGACTTTGGATAGTATCGCACATGGACGTTGTGCCGGAGGGAGACAGAAGCCTGTGGCAGACTGATCCCTTCAAAGCGGAGGTCAAGGACCGAAGGGTTTATGGCCGTGGCTCCAGCGACAACTGCCAGGAGCTCGTTTCCTCTGTATTTGCCGCCGCTGCGCTTAAGAAGCTCGGACTTGAACCCGAATACGAAGTCTGCCTCTGCTTTGTCTCGGACGAGGAGACGGGAAACGTCCATGGGATCCAATATCTGCTGGACCGGAAAATTTTTGCGCCGGAGGACCTTGTTATTGTCCCTGACGGTGGGAACGACAAAGGAAATTTCATAGAGGTGGCGGAAAAGAGCATCTGTTGGATAGAATTTACGGTAGAGGGCAGACAGGTCCATGCGAGCAGACCCGGGACGGGAATAAATGCCTGCAGGGCCGCAAATGAACTCTCCTGTGCGCTCGACGCCGCACTGCATAAAGCCTTTCCCGATGAAGACAAGCTGTTTGAACCTGCGGGCTCGACCTTTGAACCTACGCGGCGGAAGGCCAACGTACCAAACATAAACACGGTCCCGGGACTTGAGACATTTTGTTTCGACTGCAGAGTACTGCCTGGAATACCTCTCGAAGAGGTGCTAAAAGTAGTCGAGTGTGAGATCCAAAATATCAAGAGCAGAAGAAATGTCAATGTAACGTACGGGCTTGTTCAGAGAGAACAGGCTCCGAAACCGACCCCGACGGACTCTCCCGTGGTAATGGTTCTGGCGGAGGCTATAAGAAGCGTATTCTCATTAGATCCATATGTGGGCGGTGTCGGCGGAGGAACTTGCGCCAAATATTTTAGGGATGAAGAGATCCCCGCAGTCGTCTGGTGTCAGGAGGCCAACGTGGCCCATATGCCAAATGAATATGCCGAAGTGGAGCATATGCTGAACGAGGCAAAAGTTTTTGCGCTCATGATGCTCGACCGCAAAGAGCCATAATAAAATTAAGCGAATTACACAATGAGCCGGAGCCGGAGGAAGCATCGGCTGACTCCGGCTGTTTTGATGTCCCACCGCCGGACTATTTTGACGGTACTGTGTAAAAAAGGATATAATCGGACGATGGGAAATAGAGGGGCACAAGATTTTAGAAAATGTCCCGATCATCCTGAAGAGGTGGATACTGAATGGGATTGTTCAGCGGTTTGATAAAGGCATTTGGCTTGGACCCCAATGACAGAGCTATAGGACGCTACGAGGAGAGGGCGCTGGTCGTAGATTCGTATGAGCCGCAGATGAAGTTGCTTACAGATGAAGAGCTTGCCGGCTCCGCTGCGCATTTTAAGGCACGCCTGGACAACGGTGAGACACTGGATGACTTGCTTCCTGAAGTTTTCGCGAGAGTGAGGGAGGTCTCGGTCCGGACGATCGGACTCCGGCATTTCAAAGAACAGCTTATGGGTGCTATGGCGCTGCACGAGGGAAAGATCGCAGAGATGAAGACCGGTGAGGGGAAGACCCTTGTCGCAACCCTGGCGGTTGCTCTAAACGCCATCGCGGCAGGGGGAGTCCATGTCATTACGGTAAATGACTATCTGGCCGCCCGAGATGCGGAATGGATGACTCCGATCTACAATGGCATGGGCTTGTCCGTTGGAGTTATATCTCCCTTCATGGATCAGGAAGAGCGTTTTCAGGCTTATAGAAAAGATGTCACGTACGGAACGAATAGTGAATTTGGCTTTGACTATCTCAGGGATAATATGGCAATTCAAAAAGAACAGCAGGTGCAGAGGGGACATACGTTCTGCATAGTGGACGAGGTCGACTCGATACTTATCGATGAAGCTAGGACCCCTCTGATCATATCAGGCCCTTCTGAGGACGATACCGAGCCTTATCGGGTCGCTGACGGAGTGGCCAGGGAACTCAGAAAAGGCGATGATTTCGAGGTCGAGGAGAAAGAGCGGAACCTGGCTCTTACCGAGGCTGGCATAGCAAAAGCGGAAAGATCAATGGGTCTTCCAAACCTTTTCACAGATTTTGCGAATTCATCGCTCTCCCACAAAATAGTGCAGTCCCTTAAAGCGCATCATCTCTTCCAAAGAGACGTACACTACGTCGTGAAAGATGGCGAGATCGTTATCGTAGATGAGTTTACCGGCAGGCTAATGTTCGGCCGCCGTTACTCGGACGGTCTGCATCAGGCTATAGAGGCTAAAGAACGGGTCAGGATAGGCAGAGAAAACCAGACTCTTGCAACAATAACGCTGCAGAATTATTTCAGGATGTACAGAAAGCTTGCCGGTATGACCGGCACCGCCCTTACAGAAGCGGAAGAGTTCAAAGAGATATACGGTCTTGACGTTGTCGTGGTGCCGACCCATATGCCCATGGTGAGGGAGGATCACCACGATGCCATATACCGGACGGTTATGGAAAAATACAACGCAGCGGCCAACGAAGTCAGAGAGGCATACGAAAAGGGACAGCCCATTCTGGTCGGCACAACTTCTATCGAAAACTCGGAGAAGGTAAGCAGACTGCTGCGTGCGAGGAAAATTCCGCATAATGTGCTCAATGCCAAGGTTCATGACAAGGAGGC
>CAYZYF010000001.1:13685-101907 GCA_964482015.1 uncultured Synergistaceae bacterium | reverse complement strand
GGCGGGCTGAGGATAATCGGCACTGAGCGCCATGAGTCCAGACGCATAGACAATCAGCTGAGGGGGCGTTCAGGCAGGCAGGGAGACCCCGGAGAAAGCCGCTTTTATATCGCACTGGAAGATGACCTCATCCGCCTTTTTGGGGGGGACAGGGTCCAGGGCATAATGGAAAAACTCGGCATGGAAGAGGGAGAGTGTATAGAGCATACCCTTCTCTCCAAGGCAATTGAAAACGCACAGAAAAAAGTTGAAGAGATGCATTTTGATATAAGAAAGCAGCTCCTTTCCTACGACAATGTCATGAATCAGCAGAGAGAGGCTATTTACAAAGAGAGGAGTGAGATCCTCGACGATCACGAAATTTCCTCAAGGATGCTTGGCGTTCTCGAAGACACGCTCCTTTCCCTTCTAGATAAGATTTTTGAAAACAAAGATGAGACGGAACCGGACATTCAGGCTGTAGCGGTGAAACTAAACGCACTGTACTGGCCGGGCATCTCAAAATATCTTGAAAATGTCAGCACAGCGGAGGAACTGGAAGAAGCGAAACCTATGATACTGGAAGAAATTCGCTCCCGCTTTGTCCGAAAAACAGAAGAGCTGGGTCCGGAGGTATCAGAACAGGTGTTCCGGTATATCTTTCTTGAGGTCCTTGATTCCAACTGGAAGGAGCACCTTCTGGCGATGGACGAGCTCAGGAGGGGGATAGGGCTCAGGGCGATAGGACAAAAGGACCCCCTTCTGGAATATCAGTTCGAGTCGTTCAGCCTTTTTCAAAGCATGCTTGTGCAGATCAGGGAAGGCATAACCGAATTTGCTCTGAAGGTATCGGTGGTAAGCAAAGAAAAAGATGACGGCAGAAAAAAATGGGTGGAAAGCCGTGATGCCCTCAGGATCCCTGATATGTCCGAATATACTGATGATATGGAGAATCCCGGATCACTCGCGACCGCGCAAAAGACAGCCCCCATCGTGAAGGGCGACAAGGTTGGACGCAACGACCCCTGTCCATGCGGGAGCGGTAAAAAATATAAGCAATGCTGTGGCAGATGATAGGAGGGGTTTCCGTATGAAGCGCATTTTCGGCTACGCTTTACTGCTTTTGGCAATGACGCTTCCCTCACCCGGAGCAGAGGCCTGGAACAGCTCCGAAGAGGTTAGAAGGCTCAACAAGGAAGTTCCGTCGATAGAAGGTTTCAGCGGCTCAGATTCGGTCATATGGCTTAAAAATAACGACTATAGAATGCTGAATGACGGAAGCATGGAGAGTACCTCTTATCATGTTGTGCTTATGGGGGAACGTATTCCCGAAGAATGGAGGGAGATCAGGATCCCGATACCGGCACAGGGATCCGTAGATGTTTCTGAGGCATCTTGGTACAACCCTATGACCGCGATGAAAGAAGGCAGCCTGCAGGTTAGAGAGGAGATCTTGAGCGGCGGAGCCGCCGCCAAGGTAATAACCACTCCTGAGGATGCGGCCGGAAGGGCGGTCGTTCTCGCAGTCAGTATCAAACACGAAAAACGCTACGGGATCGATGAAACTATAGACATGGCGGGACCGCTTCCTATTTGGGAGCAGAACGTTACCGCCGAGCTCCCCGAGGGCAGGGAGCTTTATTGGAGCGGACGGGATATGAAGGAGCCCTCCGTCATAAAGTCGGAAGGATCACAGAAATACAAATGGAAAGTTATGAATCAGGAGAAGTGGAGCGGAGAGGGTTTTGTGGTTTACATGCGCCCGAGCCTCTCTTTCAGTTCCCGTAAGGGAATATCTCAAAGCCTGAGTTCAATGGAAGAATTTGCTGTAACTATGCCCGTGATTAAAACGCCTTTCGCGGTGTCGGGCGGAGACAAGTACAAAACAGGGATCAGACTGATGGAATGGATGCGCCATCCCTCAAGAAAATTGACCGGATATCCTCACAACTGGGTGAGACAGCCTGCGAACATACCCGAAGAGGGACCATGGACGCCTTGGGAACAGACGCTTATCCTGAACAAATGGCTGAAAACCATCGGATGGCAGTCTAGGGTCTGGTGGCAGGCGTACATGGAGATAGACAAAGAAAGCCCAGCCTCTGACAGTCTGTGGACCTCGCCGGTCCTCGAACTTTCCCCGACCGGCGGCAAGTCCGAATTTTACCAGGCCGGGCAGACGTCCGCCTATGGCGTAACGGCCCCATCAATTGCCGGAACTTTCCTTTATCGTACCGACAACGGTGATTTTGAAGAGAAGGTCGTCAGCCCCGGGAGTCCATCGGACCATAAACTGGATTTCTTGTGGAAGCTGGACCTCAACGACGTGGGGTATGCGGAAGGATCCCTTCTGATCACGGTCAGCGGCGGATGGACACAATTGATGTCGGACGGCTTTATCCCTTCCCAGAGCGGTCTCAGTGATTTTCTTACAAGACGTGTCAACTTCGCGATCCCCGGAATGCAGCTTGAGCCGCTTTCGGTCGAATCCACCAAAACGGGATACAGGCTTGAATTCAACGTGAAAAGCATGCCCGGCATAGTCCTCGGGAATGATCTCCTGCTCAGGCTCCCGGGCGGTGTCCCCTCCAGAGTGAGCGAGATGATAGGGAAGGAATCCGATTATACATTCAGGTTCCCCTTCACCGTTGAGCAAAAGGTAAGGATTGCTATGCCGCCTGGATATAAAATGCTGCAGACGCCCCCTTTGAAAAAACTCGGAGAGGGTACCAAGGCTGTCCTTAGGGAATCCATCGTCCACTGGCCTAAAAAAGCACAGCTTATAGCCGATAGCCTCTGGATCGTCAAAGCGATAAACGTCGATGAGAATCTGGCGGCGATACTGAAAGATGAGCTTTCTGCAACCATGAGATGGCCCGTTCTGGACCTTCCCTTCAGAAAGCAGTAGCCCCCGGGAACGCGCATTGGCGTAGTCTTTAATTTATGAGGAGTGTTCAAAATTGAGTGACATGACGGAAAAACTTAGATCCATACTCGAAAAAACGGCACTTGACGTTGCAGCGGAATGCGGCTGTGACCTGCCGGAAGGCTTTACGGTCCGTCTCGAGCGTCCCAGACAGGAGGGACATGGCGACTGGGCTACCAACATTGCCATGCAGCTGGCAAAGCCATTTAAAGAGAAACCGCGCGACCTTGCCGCCAAGATAGTTGGCCGCATACCGACGGGGGAAGTTGTTGATAAGATCGAGATCGCAGGCCCGGGCTTTATAAACTTCACTCTGAGCTCGGACTGGATGGCAGAGACGGTTGCGGCTGCCATAGAACAGGCTGAAGACTATGGAAGGGTAAACGTCGGCAAGGGCAGAAGAGTACAGGTCGAGTACGTCAGCGCCAATCCGACCGGCCCGCTCCACTTGGGGCACGGGCGCGGTGCGGCCGTGGGGGATATCACCGCCTCCATACTGGACTTTGCCGGATGGGAAGTCGAAAGGGAATACTATATCAACGATGCCGGACTGCAGATGGAGCTGCTGGGCAAGTCCGCCCAGTCAAGGTATTTTGACGCCCTGGGAAGAGGCGGCGATGCCCCGATGCCGGAAGACGGGTACCATGGAGAATACATGACTGGGATAGCCGCATCTTTCGTAGATAAATACGGAGATGAGCTGGCTCGCAAGCCGCTTGATGAGACGATAGAATTTTTCTCCTCAGAAACTGGCAAGATAGTGCTGGAGATGATACGTAAGGACCTTGAAGATTTCGGGGTGACCTTTGATGTGTGGTTTTCTGAAAAGTCGCTCTATGACGACGGACTTATTGATCCGGCCATGGAAGAACTCAAGAGACGCGATTTTGCCTACGAAGAGGACGGAGCTCTATGGTTTAGGTCAACGCTCTTTGGGGATGACAAAGACAGGGTGCTTATCAGATCCAACGGAATGCCGACTTACTTTACCTCGGACGTAGCTTACCTGAAAAATAAATATGACAGGAATTTCGAAAAACTTATCTATGTTTGGGGTGCCGACCACCACGGATACGTACCCAGGCTCAAGTCGATAAATAAAGCCTACGGCCATCCCGATGACGCGGTGGATGTCCTGCTTATACAGATGGTCAACCTTTTGAGGGACGGCAAGCCGGTCCAGATGTCAAAACGAGCGGGGACGATAATCACGCTGAAGGAAATTGTTGATGAGGTAGGAAAAGACGCCACGAGGTTTTTCTTTGTGACGCGCCGCTGCGACAGCACTCTTGACTTTGACCTTGAACTCGCCAAAAAAGCCACATCGGAAAACCCCGTTTTTTACGTTCAATACGCTCATGCCAGAATATGCAGCATTTACCGTGAATTGGAAGAGAGAGGGATAGCTCTCCCCCGGACAGATGATTTTGATGTTTCTTCACTGACGGACCAGACGGAAATCAACTTAGCAAAAGCCATATCAAGGCTTCCCGAGGAGGTAGCCAAATCGGCAGATGAATTCGCACCTCACAGGATAGCTTATTACGCCACAGAACTGGCTGAGGCTTTTCATTCTTTCTACAACAGCCAGCGGATACTGGGAGCCGAAGACAATGTGATGAAGACGCGTATTCTGTTGATGGAGGCCGCGAGGATAACCCTTAGAAACGTTCTCGGGCTGCTCGGGGTGTCCGCGCCGGAAAGAATGTAAGCTGTAAATTTTGGGGACATCCGCGATGAAAGCTCCGAGGCTGAGGTGGGTAATATTTTTAGCTGCTGTAACTTTTCTGATAGCCGTGATGCTTACCTCATTCTTTAAAGAGCTGCAAAGGATCGACGTTCTTTCAAAGACTTTGGACAAGAGGATGGAGGAGCTTGTATCCGAGGAGCGGAAATCACAGGAACTCAGGCAGAACATCGAATACTACAGCACCCCGGAGGGAATAGCCAGGTTGGCAAGGGAACAGTTTAACCTCGTCCTGTCGGGGGAGATTATGTATAAAATCGAGATCACATCAGGGGATATATTGCGCTAGACGGACTTCAGTGTTATAGTACACAGTTGCATGTCCCTGCCTCTTCTGACGGAAGAGGCCAAAGTCCAGAGGGAGGAGGTGAAGTACGTGCGATCTTATGAAATGGTAGTGATTCTTGAGGCAGATCTTGAAGACCACAAAATGGTCGCTGAAGAGGATATCGCCGAGGTCGTGCGCGGTTTGGGAGCAGAGTTGGAAAAGGTAGATCTCTGGGGCAAGAAACGTTTTGCCTACCCCATCGAAAAACAGCTCGAGGGCTTTTACGTGCTCTATACGTTTAAGCTCGACCCTGCGCAGGTCAAGGAGATGGAGCGTCTTCTAAGCCTGAAAACGCAGGTAATACGTCACATGGTCGTTAACTTGGAGGAGAAGTAGCAGTCATGGCAAGAGGTTACAATAGGGTCGTCCTTATGGGAAACTTGGCCAGAGATCCTGACGTTAGATACACGCCCAACAAACAGAAGGTGGCCAGGATCACTGTAGCTGTAGGTCGTCAATGGAAAAACAGAACAACGGGAGAACTTCAGAGCCATACCGATTTTATCGGTGTGTCCGCTTGGGGTTTTACCGCTGATATTTGCGAGCGTTACCTAAAGAAAGGGCGCCCCGTTCTGTTGGAAGGGCGCATAAGCGTCCGTGATTTTGATGACCCAAAGACCGGACAGCGCAGGTGGATAACCGAAGTTGTTGCCGACAACATAGTCCTCCTCAGTTCCGGCCGCAGAGAAGACGATAACATCGGGCAAGGTTTCCGTGCGGAACAGGGCTCAGACGGTGTCAGACAAAACTCTGACACGACGTCGGCCGGCGACATGGGCAGCTTGCGCGAGGAAGAGGGGTTCGAGGACGAATTCCCGCTCGATTTCTCTGAAATGGGTGAAACTGAGGGACCGGGTGACGTACAGATACCGTTTTAGGAAGGGGTTGAGTCTTAAATGGAAAGCAGTTCCGGTTTTAATCGTAAACGCCGCAAGCGCAGACCAAAGGTTTGTCATTTTTGTGTAGATAAAGTCGATCACATAGATTACAAGGAAGTCGAAAAACTCAAAAAATATGTTACAGAGCGCGGTAAGATAGTGCCCCGCAGAGTTACGGGCACTTGTGCCAAACACCAGCGCCAGCTTACCAGGGCTATAAAAAGAGCGAGGATTATCGCGCTCCTGCCCTTCACATCGGATTAAACATCTGACTGTGCTGTATAATCAGGGGAGGGCCGCTTGGCTCTCTCTCTTTTTTTAGAATGGGCGGGGTCCGGAAGTGAGATCAAAAATTCTTTTTGAATGGTTTTTATGGATATTAATAAGTCTTTTTATGTTCTCCGTCGGAATGATTTTCGCACCGTCGGCTCCTCTCCTGATCCTGATAGCACCTCTTCCATTTATGGTGCTGGCTAAACGGCAGGGGTTAAGGGAGGCCGCGCTCGGCGCAGTGTTTGCCTCAGTTGCCTCTTTAATGTTTTTTGGAGTTGTCTCCGCTTTGCTTTTCACGATGGAGTTCGGTTTGCTTGGGGTATTATTTGGGGCGATAGCGATCAGGTCTCGCAGGGGAGTAGATTTTGTCCTTCAGGCAATGACAGTTTCGATTGCGGCCAAGGTGGTTTTGATGATGGCATTTACCGGGCTGTCAGGGGCTAATCCGTTTGCTGTCAGACCGGAGACCGCCGCCGAAGTGCTGTCGTCGATGTCCGCGGCTCTATCTGCGGGGGGCATCGTTCTATCTGAAGAAATTTTGAAAAATTATGCGATACTGGTGACAGAGACGGTATCGCTGCTGATGCCGTCGATGATAATATTTTTTTCAGCGATGGATACGTTAGCCACTTATACATTTGCGTCTTACATCATTCGCAGGATCGGCGGCAAAAGAATGCCCTCGATTCCGCCTTTGGAAGAGTGGCGTTTTCCTAAAAATCTCTTTTGGGCGCTTGCCGCTGCGGTAGCGGCCGATTTCGCCAGTAAGGCTTTCCCGGACGAAAGAGCCTACGCTGTTATTTCTGCCAACCTCATGGAGGTGTTAAGGGCGCTTTTTATGGTGGAAGGCATAGCTCTAAGCTGGTATTATATGGCTGCCAGAGGTATCGCAAAGCCTTTAAGAATTGCTTTCGCTGTGGTCGGCACGCTCTTTTCCCCCCTTTCATACATACTTTCACTGGTCGGTATATTTGACATTTGGTACGATTTGCGCGCACGGGCGAGGAGGAAAAAATAATGAAGGTCATACTTAAACAGGATGTGAGCAAGGTTGGCAAAAAGGGGGACCTTATTGAGGTCGCCGATGGTTACGGCCGTAACTTTCTTATTGCGAGAGGGTTGGCGGAAGAGGCGACCGACGGGAGGCTCCGAGAGCTCAATGAGAAAAAAAAGACCCAACAAATAAAAGATGAAAAAAAACTGAAGGATGCCGAGGAGGCAAAGAAAAAGATCGGCGGCAAGGTTGTGAAGATCAAAGCAAGCGCCGGAGAAGGCGGAAAGCTTTTTGGCAGCGTCACTGCGGCACAGGTGGCGGAAGCCGTGACAGATCAGTACTCTGTGGAAATAGACAAAAAGGACCTTAAGATCGAGGAGACAGTCAGGCAGACCGGTGATTACAGCTTCAAGGTGAGGCTTTATACCGGAGTCGAGGCTGAAATGACGCTTAAGGTGGAATCTGAATAAATTGAGCGCAAACAGAGAACTCGAGAGGATACCGCCTTTCAACCTGGAGGCTGAGCGCTCCGTACTTGGCTCGTGCCTGATAGATAAAGAATCTCTTCTTATCGTTGTTGAAAGCCTGAGAGCGGACGATTTTTACGACTCGAGGCATAAGACGGCGTTTGAAATAATCCTCTCCATGACAGAAAAAGATAATGCGGTTGACTCGCTGACCTTTAGGGAAGAAATTAAAAAACGCGGACTTGATGAGCGCCTGGGGGGGCTGCCCTTTGTGGCGGAACTCATGGATGCGGTTACAACGACAGCCAATGTGGAGTATCACGTCGGTATAGTCAGGGATAAGTCGGTGCACAGGGGCCTTATCACGGTCGGAAGCGACATCTCGCGCATGGGTTTTTCCGAGGAGATAGGGATAGACGAGGCCTTGGAAACTGCGGAGCAGAAAGTATTTGAGATAGCCAGATCGGGAAGATCTTCAAGGGTGAAGGGCGCCAGGGAGGTTATATCCTCAGCAATCGGTGAGATAGAGAAGAGGCTGGCCGGCGGTCTGGATATCACCGGGATCCCATCGGGGTTCACTGATTTTGACAAACTGTCGGGCGGTCTGCAGCCCGGCAGCCTGTATATATTGGCCGCCAGGCCTTCTATGGGTAAGACTGCGTTCGCCCTTAACGTGGCCCAATACGCAGCCTTGCAGGAGAACGTGCCCGTGTTGCTCTTTAGTCTTGAAATGTCGGCGGAGCAGATAGCTCAAAGAATGCTTGCGGCCGAATCCAGGGTAAACCTGAGGCAGATGTTTGAATCACGCAGGGTACAGAACGAACAGTGGCAAGAACTTTCCAAGGCGGCAGGCAGCCTGTCAAAAAGTCCGATATACATAGACGACAGCTCCACGCTCAACACACTGGACCTAAGGGGCAGATGCAGGAGATTCTTCGCTAAACATAAGGCGGAGAAGGGGCTTGTCGTGCTTGACTACCTCCAGCTGATGAACGTTGCAAGAAAAATAGAGAACCGACAGCAGGAAGTTTCGGAGATATCGAGAGCCCTTAAGGGCATAGCCAGGGAATTTGAAGTGCCGGTCCTGGCCCTTTCACAGCTTTCAAGAGATGTTGAAAAACGGGGAGGCAGCAAAAAACCCCAGCTTTCTGACCTTCGAGACAGCGGCGCGATAGAACAGGATGCGGATATGGTCGTATTCCTTTACAGGGAAGCCTACTACGCCCAGGAGGAAGAAGCTACAGATCCGACCTCCGAGGTAATAATCGCTAAAAACAGAAACGGTCCTACCGGAAAGATAGACCTTATCTTTTTTAAAGAATATGCCCGTTTTGAAAACAGGCTGAGCGGGAATTATTGATCCTATTTTCCATTATTTATCCGTAGGATCGAGGTTTGCGTGTTCGGATCTTTTAAAATTTTGTTTTTAAGAAAGGGTCTCTTCATGAGTATCCAGAACAAGTCAGACGAAGAGAAGATCATGACCTGCGGGAACAGGTATTCGTTAGAGACGATGAAATTTGGAGGATCGGGGCACAAAGATGTGCTGCCGCGCCCGATTTTTTATCTCCTTGCCTTTGTTGCGCTGGGGCTCCCCAATCTGGTTTATTCCGGCCTGAGCTGGTTTGACACCCTCCATATCATGAAATGGACGGCGGCTATGGTGCCTGTTGCGATGATCTCCATCGTAGGAGGAGCCTCGCTTTTGCTCTGCGGCAGTGAACGGACCGATTTTGAGATAGACCTCTTCGGCTGGCTTTGGCTGATAATGCTCGGATATATATCACTGCAGCCAATGTGGGTCGTTATCGTTTCTTGGTCCACATACATGAAGGAATGGTTCTTCTTCTCCGTCCTGCTCGCCCTTTACATATTCAGCCGTGTCCTTTTCAAGGACCCCCGGGCGCACCGCGCGGTATTATGGCTGGCAAACATAAACGCCGCTATAAACGTTCTCTTCGCCGAACTGCTGATAAGGGAGATGAACGGGCCTTTTCCGTTCATCATGAACGTCCCTGGAAATTACATAGGCAATACCGGACAGCAGGAGATGTTCGGGCTTTGGATGGCGATGGCCGTTATGAACGGGATCTATCTGAACGCCGCATACACGCCTCTTCCGGGAGAAATTCCCCCCAAAAAAAGATTTTTTCCTTGCGTTAGGTATGCCAACCTATTTCTTTTGGCCCTCAACTCGTGGGGAATGTGGAATTCTACCACCAGGGCAGGGTTCCTCTCATTGATATCAGGGACGATAATACTTACCTTGATATTTATTAAAAATGAGAGAGGTGAGATGCTTAAAAAAGTCGCACAGGGCGTCGCGATCGTCCTGCTTATGCTGGCACTCAATATAGGGATGAGCCATTTTGGCATCGGCCGCGCCTATGCGCTGTTGAATAAAACGATGGACATGGTCCTCAATACCGCCACCTTCGGCAAGAGAAGGGGAATATGGAAGACGAGCTGGGCCGTCTTCAAGGAACACCCGATCAAGGGTGTGGGTATAGGACAGTACAAGTGGCACTATCTGGAGGGACAGGGGCGTGCGATCCGGAAGGACCCCACCATGGAGTGGCAGTTCACCTACTGGGCGCACAATGAGTATCTGCAATGGATGGCGGAGTTCGGCATTTTCGGGGCTGCCCTTCTTGCCATTGCCGCAATATGGTGGATCTGGCTCTTCATCAAGTTGCTGACACAGAAAAAAATGTTGTCATTGGAGGCCTCATGGGCCTGTGCCATGCTCTTTCTCATACTTTTCGACGCGATCTTTAGCAGGCCCTTTCATAGGATCGAGAATGTTATATGGCTTTCCCTGGCTTTTGCCATAGCCAACAGGGAAATATTGCCGATAAGCTATCCTTGGTCTGAGGTAAAGCATGCAAACATCTATAGGATCTTGGGAGTTTTTATGGCCGCAGTCTCACTTTTCGGGCTTTTATTTCTTGGCCGGGGACTTGCGGGGAACAGGTACCAGAGACTCGCAGCCAACGCAGAAGATCCGGCGGTGCGCGCGCATTATATAGAGAAAGCCATGGCTATTCCTATGAGCAGAGATGAGGCAGAAGAACAGTACGCCTATCACCTGATGGCTGCGGCAAGGGAGAGCAAGGATCCGGAGGACCTTACGGAAGCAGTTGACCGGCTTTACAGGTCGTTTACAATAAGACCTCAGGCAAAGCAGCTTGTAGAACTTTTGAAGCTGGCCAGGGAGACAAAAAACCGGGATCTATTGATACTTTTAGTGCCGTACCTGCCTCCTTCGGGATATAAGACCTCATCTGATAAAAGTTTGAGTAAAGAGAGCCGGCCGGAAGGACTCGTGGAGGCCGAAAAATGAAGTTGATCCAAATACTTCCCGAATTGGATATGGGCGGAGTAGAGCGGCATGTGATCGACCTCTCCAATGGACTTTCGGAGAAGGGCCATGATGTATTGGTCATATCAAACGGAGGACGGATGCGCAGCCAGCTTTCGAAAGACGTGCTGCACAGGAGATTGCCGGCGCATAAAAAAAATCCGGTCATAGCGTGGAAATGTTCCCAAAAAATATCAGAGTGGATCAGAAATGAGGGATGGGAACTGATCCATGCCCATTCAAGGGTGCCTGCGTGGATCGCGTGGTGCACTTCGTCCAAAACAAATATCCCATGGATCCAGACGGCTCATGCCTGCTACAGCCTCAACTATGGGCTGATGCCTTTAAAATATTCCCGATTTGTAATTTCAGTAAGCGAAACGGTCGAGAGACATATCAAAGACTTTCTCCCCAAAGACCACTCGGTCGTACCTGCAGCGCTTCCCGAACCAACCATAAGGTGGGATCCTCAGAGCAGATATAAAAACAAATTTATTTTTGTAGGGCGTTTGACAAAAATTAAGGGGCTGAGTACAGTAATTCAGGCCTTTGGCGGGATGGAAGAGAAAAACTGGACGCTGGATGTTATAGGTGATGGGGTAGAAAGAAAAGAACTTGAAGAGATGGCAAAGGAACTGGGGATAGAGAGCAACATCAATTTTTGTGGGTATTCAGACGATATCGATAATTTAATGTCACGTTCATCATGCTTGTTGTTTCCATCTTTTATTGAAGGTTACGGGCTAGTCCTGGCGAGAGCGGTACAAGTCGGCATTCCGACAATCGCTTCAAACATCCCGTCCGTCTCCGAGATTGCAGGATCAAGCAAAGGACTTTTGCCTCCGGGCGATGTTAACGAATGGCGGCGGGCTATAATAAATTTCATATCCTCGGGAAAAACGGAAGTGATGATTCCCGCGTCAAACATCCCGACATTAAAGAAAATGGTAGATTCCAACGAAGCGATATGCAAAGAATTGATCAACGATTAAAGCACGTGTTCTGACAAATGCTTTATGTAACAAATCGTTGTTTGAAGGTTCGACTTTGTTTGCATTATAGGACCTTTATGTTTCGACATTTTATCTATATATGGCATAATAGCCGTATTTTAGAGGACGTTAAGATAAAGTATTGTTGATAATAAAGGATAGTGTAGATTGAGAGTTCTATTTTGTTCGGATGCCATGATAGTGGATGGGGTTACATCCTTTGTCTTTCATCTCGCCACAGCACTCAAAGAATCGGGACATGACGTCGCGGTGTTGGGGAGATGGGCGGGCAGAGGGTTTCAGTCACGCCTGAAGGAACACGGAGTAGCAGTGATCCAGTGCGTATCCCCGACGGTCGGGAACTTCTGGTTTGATAAAAAGGCGGCGGAATTTAGGCCGGATGTTCTTGTTACAGATTCAAGACGTTCATTCCCTCTTGCTACCAGATTAAAAAAAGTGACTGGTGCAAAAGTGTTTACGTTTTTTCTGGATAGGTTGGAGAAAACAAACAGGAAGGGCAGAGATATCGGCTCTCTGATAAAATACAGTGACGTGTGGCTCTCCGCGGAAAAACCGTTGTTGTCCGAGCTGGCGAAGATTCCGACTCCCTTTCCTAAGGTGTATTTGCAACGACCACTGAAAGGACTGTTTGTCCCCACTGAAATACGACCTAGAGATCCGTTCAGATTGCTTTGTTTCGGAAGGATAAGCAAGTTTAAGTCTGTCACGTCGATGTCATTGCTTAACAATGCGCTGTACATGAAAAAACATATCCCGTCCCTGGAAATGATTTTTCTCGGCGGCGGATGGCGTACGGTTAAATTCAGATTCTTAGCGACGCAGATAAATTATAAGGCCGGTGTTAATTTTGTAAAAATTGCCGGAACACAGACCGACCCAAGTTTTTGGCTTGAATGGGCAACCATTGTTTGCGCGGGCTCTACATCAGCCGTGGAGGCCATATTGACGAACAGACCCGTGATTGCTTCTACGGGTTATTACTTGGGATTGTTAACTCCGGGAAGACTGGATGATGCTCTTGCAACGTACTTCGCGGAGCGCGGTGGCACGTTACTTTCTGATAACCCTGACACGATAATTGACGAAGTGATCAGAACGTATCAAAGATGGGACGATGAAACGATGAAAAAGGACACAGCTAGGGTTCGGGAAACTATCGAACCCTTTTATGAAAGAGAAACTGCCGCTCAAGAATTCAAACAAGTGTTTGATCTCATTAGCTCAGGGAAAAACACAATACACGAGGTAACAGAGAAAAGTCTTTTCCCGGGTGGCTTTCAATGATGGGGCAATTGTGCGGGGGCACTTTTCTTCGCTCTTTAGATCACGAAAAGTTTGCATTCTGGATATATACGTTGGGCGTGGCGACCACTGCATTCGGTCCGATAGCACACTACATAGGCTGGGTATTCGCTTTATCGGCACTTATCTACGGAAGGATCAGATATCAAACCCCTCTTTCTGTCAAGTTGGATAAAGAAAGCAGAAGGATTCTTGTTTTTCTTATTCTTTTCCTGGCCTGGTCGATGTTTGCCCACGTTCCGAGCATCGACAGCTTTTATGTCTGGGGCAAGGGCGCTTCGATCCCGCTTGAATTTATGACGGGGCTGTACCTTGCCATGAGGCTCATAGATACGCCCGAAAAAAGAAAAAAGTTCGGGCTTGCAGTGATCGCGGTAAACGCTGTCTTCTGTTACGACGTGATGTTCAGGCCGTATTTTCATTTTATAGGCTGGAACGCCTCTCTGGACAACGGAAATGCCGTCGCGCTATATGCCCTCTTTATGATGCCTATTTTCTTCTGTTACGCGTTCTGGGTGTTTGAAAAAAACAGCCTCCTTAAATATTTTCTCTGCCTGACGAGCATGCTTTTGGTAGTTTTCTCGTTTTCCTCGGGAGGCTGGTCAGCTGCGGCGCTGCAGGCGTTGATCTTCGTCTTTTACGCCATTGCCGGCAAAAGAATGAAGTTTAGGTCTCTTTTGTTACTGTCAGCCGCATTGATTTTAGTTTTTATCCTGCTGCTGACCGTCCTGGGGCGAGGGCCGTTTGATTCATTAAAAAGAGAATACGAGCAGATAATTTCTTTCAACGATCTGGAATCTTTCACCACACATAGGACGGATACTTGGCGCGCCGCTGTTTTCATGGCTAAGGACCATCTTGTTGGAGGGTGCGGGTGGGCTACCTTTGAGGCTTCCTTTGAAAAGAACAGAAAAAATATGGCGGCGATGCTCAAATATAAATGGCCTATGCCGATCGCACACCCGCACAGTATGTATCTTTCCATTCTATATGCCGGCGGGCTCCCCTCCTTACTGTTCTTCATGGCGGCTTTTCTGCTGTCATTGAAAAGGTCATGGCCTCGGGCAGGGCACAAAGATACGAGAGATGCCATACCCTGGAGGCTAATCTGCTTCATGCTGCTTGCCTCTCAGGTGGTATATGGCACCAACGGAGACGTGTTTGCGGCGAGAAGGGACATAGCGGCGTTTTTCTGGGCCTGTTGGGGATTGCTTCTTGCAATGCCGATTCCCACTCTCTGCCTTGATAGGGAGCATAACGATGAAGATACTGCACTATGTCGATGAAAACCGTCTCGCGTGGGGTGAGACATGGATAAGTTTGATAAAAGAACTCAACCGAAGACGAATCAAGAATCTCGTTGTTTGTAAAAGCGCAGGAACGCTGGCGGGAAGATTAAAAGAAGAAAATTTACTTTTTGAGACCTTTGACATACCGATCCCATGGCTGCCACAAACGGGCACAAAATTTAGAAAAATAATTCAGAGTTTTTCTCCCGATGTTATTCACACAAGGCTTTCATCTGCAGCGAGAATAGCAGGATACTGGGGCAAACGTACCGGTATCCCTGTAGCACAAACTGTTGATAAATTTCCCAAGGCACACTATCACAAAGATGCGGCGTTCTTGTTGACTTGTTCCGAATCTGTCAAGTCACATATGGAAGGGCTCGGTTTCCCTGCTGGTCGAATCACTACGATTTTTAACCCTGTAGATTCAAAATTGTATTTATTCGACGGTGACGAGGCTAAAAAGACCAGGGATGGATTGGGCGTTCTGCCTCACGACAAAATTATTCTTGGAGCCGGCAGATTTGTAGATTGGAAAGGTTTTGACAACCTTATTAATGCATATAAAATTTTGCTGGATAATGGTCATCAAAACATAAAATTGCTCCTTTTAGGAGGGGGAGAAGAAAAAGACAAGCTCTGTGCACTGATAAAATCTTTGGGAATAGAAAAAAACGTAATTATGCCTGGCTTTGTTAAAGATATCCGCCCCTATATGTGGGCATCCGATATCTTTGTCCTTCCTTCAAAAGAACCGGAACCTTTCGGTATTGTATTGATAGAGGCAATGGCGTCGGGTTTGCCCTCCATCGCGACCAGAGCGGGCGGACCGATAGATATAATCGAAGATGGGGTCAATGGCTGTCTTGTTGAGATCAATTCCTGCAAAGAGATAGCGGATAAAATCAAAACGCTGCTGGACGATAAGGAATACAGAGACCGAGTCGCAAAATCAGGAATTGACATGATCGCACAAAAATTCAGCGTTGAAGAGATTGCGAGCAGACACATAGAAATATACGATAAGTTCAAATGATCATCAAAAAATACTGGCCATCAAAAGCGTATTGTCTTGAGTCTGACCAGTATTTTTTGAAAGTGTTATGAGCTAAAGAGAGAGCCCGAGCTCTTTGGCCCTCTGAAGCCAGAGGGCGCCCTTTTCTTCAATATCACCCTTGTAGTAGATGTCGCAGGCGCAAACCTCGCCCAACACCTCCCAGCCCAGGAAGTCCGAGGCCAGGTTGAACGACTCTCTCATGCCGCTGAACTTTACATCCTCTTTGTCTCCGCAGGCGGCCAGCAGTACGGCCTTCTTTGCCGCTGTTGTACGCAGGGCGCCCGGCATGTAATACGGCAGAAGTCTGTCCCATACAGGCTTGATTTGCGTAGACCACGAATAAAAATAAAGCGGAGAAACGAAAGCAACTACGGAGGCGGCCTCTATGTCGGGGTAGACCTGATCCATATCATCGTTTTGGACACACGGTTTGCCCAGACTCCAGCATTTGCGGCAGTCTGTACACCCTTTTAAGGAAAGCGCGGCAAGGTGAACTTTTCTGATCTCGTATCCCTTTTCAGAGGCGCCCTCGGCGAGTGCGTCCGCAAGTTTCTCTGTGTTTCCCCCGATTCTGGGGCTTCCCAGAAGCAATGTGAGCACTTTTTTGTTGTCCATTTATTCGTTCTCCTTTCGTTTTCAGACGGACGGCGCTTTTTCAACGTACGTTTTGTGCCGATTCAATGCAGTGGCGACGATTTCGTCAATCTTTGTACATTTGCACCTCCGGTGGGATGTCTTAAGGGCTGAGGCTTGGATGTACTCTATCAGTGCCATACTGTGCAAAAAATCACGGTTATTCCCGCCAGGTCTCGTATTGGTCGAGACCGGACCTTTCAAGTATGTCCATGATCTCTTTTTTAACTTCTTCAGACGCGGGAAGCAACGGGGACCTGCAGGGGCCGCCTATCATCCCTTTGCTGTCAAGCGCAGCTTTGAGGCCCGGGATCCCGAATCTTCTGGTTATCGCATCACTCACAGGAAGAAGTTTTGCCTGCAATTCCATTGCTTCTTTCATTTTATTTTCCGAAAAGTATGTGTATATGCTGCGGCAGGTGTTGGGGTACAGTATTGAGGCGGCCATGGTACCGCCGCATGCCCCCATCGCCAGTGCTGCCAAAAACCAGTTCCCGGTCCCGCCGAAAACGGAGAAGCCCTCCGGTGCCGCGGCGGCAATATATCCCAATTTCGTCATGTTCCCTGATGTATCTTTTATGCCCTTTATGTTGGGGTGACCAGAGGCAGCGATAATAGTCTCCGTATCCAGATCGACGCCGGTGTTCGCCGGCATGTTGTACATAAAGATCGGGATGGGCGAGTTGTCCGCAACTTCGGTGAAATAATTTAAGATAGCCTCCTTGTTTCCCTTGAAGTAATGCGGGGGAAGGAGGAGAAGGAATTTGGCTCCCGCCGGCGCAAGCGATCGCGCGCATTCTATGGTCTCGCTGGTAGAGGGGAAATGGGCGCCAGTCATAAGCACCAGCCTGTCGCCGGCTTCTTCGGCTGCTATCTCGGTCAGTGCAGTCCTTTCGTCCATAGTGATAAAAGGCATCTCGCCGTTGGACCCGCAGATAACGATGCCGTCAAGGGCGGATTCTTTCCATATTCTCAGGTTAGCCCTCCACGCTTCCCTGTCCAGAGAGCCGTCCGCGGAAAAGGGCGTCGGGACAGGCGCAAAAATACCGGTCATTCTCACTTGTAGCGCCCCCTTTTTGTTTTGTAGAGTATATCATCTATCAAAGCAGTGGTACAATCTACCGGAAGATCACTGATGATTTGTGAGGTGAATTGAGAATGTACCTGCGACGTGAGTTTAAATTCGATGCCGCCCATAATCTCGTTAACTATCACGGAAAGTGCGAAAATCTCCATGGTCACACGTACAGGCTTGCGGTGGTGCTAAAAGGAGAACCTGATCATGAAGGTATGATATTCGACTTTGTCGAGCTTAAAAAGGTTGTCTCGGAACTGGTGCTTTCTAAACTTGACCATGCGTATATCAACGACATTTTGCCGCAGCCGACAGCAGAATACATTGCCCGTTGGATATTCGAAGCGCTGGACGGCCCTCTTAACAGGGAAAACTGCGAACTGTACGAGATATGTGTATGGGAGACCGAGAGCTCATCGGTCATCTTCCGCAGAGAGGATGTTTAAAAGTGCGCGATGTGCAGAGTGAGCGTGATAAAAGAAATATCGCGATAGACAGGGTCGGCATCACCTCTCTCTCGTGGCCGATCCAGGTGCTTGACCGCTCAAACGGCATCCAAGACACAGTAGCCAACGTCAGCCTCTCAGTTTTTCTGCCGAGGGACTACAGAGGTACTCATATGAGCCGCTTCATCGAAGTTTTGGGCGAGCAGGAAGACAGGGTAACCTTCCACAACATGGAAAATCTGCTGCTCATGCTTCAGGACCGTTTAAACGCCGACGAAGCGCACGCCGATTTCGATTTTCCCTATTTTATTACAAAAAAAGCTCCGGTAAGCGGGGCTCTCGGGCGGATGAGGTATGACGTACGCTTTATTTCAGAACGAAAGGGCAGCAAATTTGACCTGATCACCGAACTCACGGCCCCCATACAGACGCTGTGTCCCTGCTCTAAGGAAATCTCAGAGTTTGGCGCGCACAATCAGAGGGCGCACGCGAAAATTTCAGTGAGAATGAAATCTTTCGTCTGGATAGAGGAACTTGCTGAAATCGCAGATTCGTGCGCGTCGGCCCCTGTATACAGCATATTGAAGCGGGAAGATGAGAAGGCTGTTACGGAGAGGGCCTATGCAAATCCGCGCTTTGTAGAAGATTCGGTCCGCGAACTCGCGCTGGCTATGGAGAGCGACAGCAGGATAATTTGGTACAACGTATCGGTTATAAGCCATGAGAGCATACATAACCATGACGCCTTTGCCAGTGTAGAGAGGAGCAAGATCTAGTGGCTTCCGAAAAAAAACTTGCAAGACGGGCCGTCCTTGACGCGTCGGGCCTTGAAAGGGTCAAGGCGATGCATCCGTGGATCTTCAGAGGCAGTCTAAGACAGATACCTAAGTGTGCGCCCGGCGATCTTATCGCCTTTGCCGACAGCGCGGGAGCTGTAAAGGGCTGGGGGCTATGGAGCGACAGCGCACTTTCGATACGGGTCCTGACATACGGCCCCAAAGAGCCTGATCAAATGAAGCTGTTGCGGGAGAGGCTTACGTCAGCTTTGAAGTGGAGGAGACAATGGTGTCCGAACGACGAAGCTTTCAGGTGGGTGCACGGCGAGGCAGACGGGCTCCCGGGAATAATAGCCGACCTGTATGGTGATGTGCTTTCGCTTCAGATCTCCGCGATAGGCTGGTACAGGCATGCCGATAAAGTCGCATCGGTTTTTGGAAAAGTAAGAAAATTGTCCTCGATAGTGCTGCGCAATGAGACCAGGCATCTCGAAAAAGAGGGCATTCCGAGAGAAGTCAGGGCTCTTACAGGAAGTATCCCTAAAGAGCTGCTAAAGGTTAAGATCGGTGCTCTTTATGAATTGGTGGATATAGAAAAGGGGCAGAAAACCGGGGCTTATCTGGATGTCAGGGATATACCTGCCGCCGTCTCGCCGATATTTAAGGATGCCAGAGTGCTTGACTGTTTTAGCTATCAGGGGCATTTCGGGCTTCACGCTCTTGCTTCCGGTGCCGCGGAAGTGGTCGCAGTGGAGCAATCCCTGCCGGCCATAGAGATCGCGAAACAAAACGTGGCTGTAAACGGATTGCCGGATAGTATGAAATGGATATGCGGAAATGTATTTGACGTTGTCAGGAAGATGGATTCGGACAGAGAACGGTTTGATGTCGTCATCATGGATCCGCCACCCTTTTCTCCTTCCAAAGGTGACATAGCTCCGGCAAGACGGGGATATAAGGAACTTGCTGTCAGGGGATTTAACCGCATAAAAGAGGGAGGATTCCTTGTTTTTCTATCCTGCAGCCATGCCTTTACCAGAGAGATGCTTCTCTCCGTGATGAATGAAGCGGCTGCGGACGCCGGTGTCTCATGCCGCATCGCACATGAGATACGCCAGCCCTCTGACCATCCGGCACTTGTGGCGGTACCGGAAACGGATTATCTAAAAGGTTTTGTTATGGGGGTTCGATCCTGATGTTCTGTTCTAAAAAAATAAAAGCAGTGCTTTTCGATTTCGATATGACGCTCGTTGACAGCAGCTATGCGATACATCACTGCACCAACCTGCTTGCGTCGCATCTCGGATTTGAAGAGGTTTCAAGGGAAAAAGTTCTTGCCGCGATCGGACTTACGATTGAAGACAGCTGGCGCTCATTCTGGGGCGACTTCCGCCAGGAGTGGGTCGATCACTACAGATCGTCCTACAGGGATGAAGAGCAGGCAAGACTTAAATTTTTCCCCAACACTCTATCAACTCTTGAAGACCTCCGCTCAAAGGGTATAAAGGTGGGGGTAGTCACGAACCGCCGTTTTGCCAGGAGACCTGTGGAGTACATGGGACTTTCCTCAATGCTTGATGTGGTAATCGGCCTTGAGGATGTTAAAAGGGCCAAGCCTGAGCCGGATCCCCTCCTAAAAGGTTTCGGCATGTTGGGCATATCCCCCACTGAAGGCCTTTACGTGGGCGACACGGATATCGACATGATCACCTCTGCAGCTGCAGGAAGCCTTGGAATAGGCATGACCACCGGAAATTTCGACGAGCCGGGGCTGAAAAGGGCGGGCGCCTGGAAGGTCATGGATGACCTTGGGGAGATTCCGCCCCTGTTTGCAGACTGATCAAAGGGACGGGCTGTGGTAAGGCGTTTTGAGCCGGATGGCACGCGGAGGTCCGGACCTATTTACTGGCTCATGGTCCTGTTCGTTCTTGCGGCATGGATCTGGGCTTTCAAGCTGTACTTCGACAGGTATGAATATCTGCATCCCGAGATTACCTGGGCCGTTCCCGGCATTGATGTTGAGACGGTAAGAATGGATGGCGTACTATTGTGGAAGGAGGTGCCCATCCGGGCGCCGACAGAGGGGATAGTTTCCTATCCGCAGGGGACGGGTCCCCTGCGTGTTTCAAGAGGGGCTGTCATCGCTAAAGTGACCTCTGGCGGCAGAGTGTCTCAAATAAAAGCTTATCAGCAGGGCTATTTCATAGCAGGCATCGACGGCATGGAAGACACTTGGCGTTACTCCGCCCTTTGGCCAGGTTTCCGGCCGCTTCCCGAGCCTGGACAATTAACGCGTATCAGGGACGGCTTGCTTGTGGGGAAAAGCCAGACGGTGGGAAAAATGATAGAACAGCCTCAGGAACTCAGGTTTATAGCGTATTCGAACCTTTCGGGCAACATGGTCGAGCAGATAAAAAATAAAAAACTCAGGGTAAAGATGGACGGCGTAGACACTGTCTCGGCCGCAGATGTCAGGGTCAGCACAAGGGAGGGCCGAAAGGTCAAACTGTACCTCACACTTCCGTGGTTCCAGCCGGAAGCGGTCCTTTCGAGAAAATACACGCTGATAGTGGAGGCAGGCAGGACGGAGGGCGCTTTGGTGCCGATATCTTCGGTCACCGAAAAAGAAGGCATAACCGGAGTATTTACGGTAAGGGGTTCCCGTGTGGTTTTTGTGCCGGTGACGGGAAAGAAGGCAGAAAATAATATGTTTATAGTAACTAAGGGAATATCAGTCGGGGATGCCGTTGTGGAGAGCGCATCTTCGGCGCGGGAAGGGAGGATCCAGCTTTGGTAGATTTCATCGAGCGGAACATACGGGGGATCTATGAAAGGATCTCCTCGGCGGCCCGTAAAAGCGGACGCGATCCCTCAGAAATCAGGCTTATGGCGGTTTCAAAAACTCATGCGATCGAGAGCATGATCTCTGCGGCTTCGATAGTGGACATATTTGGTGAAAACAGGGTACAGGAGGCGGTCGCTAAAAAAAGAGACTGGCCCACAGAGGATCGCGTGCCGTGGCATCTCATAGGACACCTGCAAAGAAACAAAGCAAGGAAAGCCCTTGAAATATTTGATTTGATAGAATCGCTCGATTCGCTTGATCTGGCCCGTATGCTGGACAGGATACTTGCCGAGACGGAGCAGTCCGGTTTCCCGGTATTTATCGAGGTAAATATGTCGGGTGAGCCGACTAAATGTGGTGTCGCGCCGCAGGAAGCCGCTAACCTTATGGATATGGTGCTCAACTACTGCACTCGGCTTTCTATCGAAGGCATCATGACTATAGGTCCAAATATCGCTGACGAGACAATGATCAGACGGACGTTCGAGGACGCTCGCGAGCTTAGAGATACCCTGAGATCAACGTCGGGATTGTCGCTTCCGGAACTCTCTATGGGCATGAGCGGTGATTTTGAGGCGGCTGTAGAGGAAGGAAGCACCATTGTCAGGATCGGTTCCGGCATCTTCGGTAAAAGGTCAGCGTGCACCGAATAAAAATGTATAATTAGAAATGTTGCGGCATGCGAATATTTCGGCTTTTTTGTAAATGTGAAAAAGGATGGTGGGATTTATGGTCGAGCTTTTGACGTCTCTAGATGTAGTCAATCAGTCTTTCAAAAAAAGCATGAGGGGTTATGATTCGGCTGAAGTGGACGAGTTCCTGGACGGAGTGGCCGAGACGCTGCAAACATACGCACAGAGAACAAAAGATCTTGAACGGGAACTGCAGACAAAAGAAGAAAATCTCTCTGAATACGAGAAAATGAAGGACATTCTTCACGAGGCCTTGCTTATGGCACAGAAAAGCGCGGACGACAAGGTCAAAAGTGCTCAGGAACAGGCCTCTAAGATAATAGTCGAGGCTAAGGAAAAGGCTGACGCAATATGCAAGGAGGCGGCGCAGGAGGCTGATCGGCTGCGCGACGGAGTATCACAGATAAGAAACGTTCGGAACCTCTACGAGCAGGAGTTCCGTGGATTGTTGGCCAAGTTTGACAATATGCTCAACCAGAGCATCGGTTCCTCGCCGCTTACTTCCGCCGTAAATTCGATCCTTGAGGAGCTCCCGGCTGACCCTGCTGACGACAATACAGCCTCACGCTCAGCGGATACAGGAGATCTTGAGGCCGCCTATGCGCTGCTTGGGGTCGACCCGAAGGATCTGATGGAAGAGGGACGGGACCAAGAGGAGACGTCCTGATATCTCCGTGTCCGGCCTGCCGTCCGATGACATAAAAAGCCTCAAAGGCGTTGGTCCCAAAAGGGCGGAATTATTGAAAAAGCTCGGTATCACTGTTATCGGGGACGCCCTTCGTTTTTTCCCCCATAAGTATATCGACAGAAGGGTCGTGCGTAAAATATCGGAGCTTGAAGCCGGGAGCGCTGCGGTCGCGAGAGTCACGGTCAGGAAAGTTGACGAAAGAAAAAGTCGAAGAACGGGCATAGGCATATGTACATGTGAGGCCGAGGACGGTACGGGAACCCTTTTGGCCCTGTGGTTCAACAGAAGGGGATTAAAAGAATTGTTAAAAATAGGGGAGACCGTCGTGCTTTACGGACTCCCCTCTTTTCGGGACGGCATTGCGGAGTTTATAAATCCCGAATTTGCAGTCATAAAAACAGAATCGGACATGGCTGATTTTTTAGGAATAGTGCCGGTATACCCGTCGACCGCCGGCCTCCCGCCCCGGTGGTTTGGTCGGCTGATGACAAAAATTTTATCTGATTCGCTCCCTCTTATCCAAGAGTATCTTCCGGAAAGCGTCATAGAAAAAAGAAAGTTGCTTGGGATCCGAGAAGCTCTCCTTGGGATGCACAGGCCCGGGTCAGAGGAGCATTGGAAGAACTCCAGAAAAAGGCTTGCCTACGAAGAATTTCTCTTCCTTAGGGCTGCAATGGCTCAAAGAAAAACAAGGATCAGGATCGCTCCGAGTCCCGTGAAAATAAAGCCCGACGGAGAACGGTACTCAAAGTTTTTAGTCTCGCTGCCCTTTGATCTGACCGTCTCCCAGAAAAAAGCGCTTGCCAATATTTTCGCGGATACCCAAAAGGAACATCCCATGTCCCGGCTTTTGCAGGGAGACGTAGGGACAGGCAAGACCGTCGTGGCGCTCGGTCTCGCCGCAGCCGCAGCGGATGCCGGAGTCCAGACGGCAATAATGGCCCCCACCGAGATCTTAGCGGATCAGATATATTCCGGAGCGGAAAAATTTCTCTCTGCTGCGGGTATAAGATGCGGGCTTCTTAAAGGAGGACAGGGAGGCCCCACAAAAACACGCCTTCTTGAAGAGATAAAAAGAGGGGAGATCGATGTAGTTGTCGGAACACACGCCCTTCTCGGAAAGGCGACTGAGTTTTTCAGATTAGGCGCTGTGATCATAGACGAACAACAGCGTTTTGGTGTCGCGCAGCGCGGAGAGATGCTGAACACGAGAGAAATTCCGCATTTTCTTATGATGTCCGCCACTCCCATCCCAAGAACGGTATCGGCCCTGCTATTTGGTGATCTTGATATATCCCTTCTCAGGGAGAGCCCGAGTAGCAAAAGGAAAAAAGAGACGAGGCTGATAGATTACGGCAGGATGGGAGATCTGCTTCAGTTCGTAATAAACGAATCGACTGCAGGCGGGAGGACATACTGGATCTGTCCCAGAGTTGAAGATGCAGATGATCTTGTATCAGTTGAGAAAAGATATGTTTTTTTGAAAAAACATATCGGAACTCTCGGTATCGGCAAGATACACGGTAAAATGGACGGCTTGGGAAAAAACCTTGAGCTTGAAAAGTTCAGGAGCGGCAGGACAAAGGTATTGGTAGGAACTACCGTTCTTGAAGTCGGCGTGGATGTGCCCGAAGCCTCTGTTGTGGTTATAGAATCGCCGGAGCGTTACGGTCTCTCTCAGCTGCATCAGATAAGAGGGAGAGTCGGAAGGGGTGCGAGAAGGGGCGTATGTATCCTTTTGACCGGCTCATCCGATGAAGATGTATCTGGAAGACTCAAGGTAATACTTGACACGGACGACGGATTTAAGATAGCTGAAGCGGATCTGCTAATTAGAGGTCCCGGAACGATAGCCGGCTTTAAGCAGCACGGTACAGCGGGACTTAATGTAGCTGATATCCTGAGGGATAGAGAGCTTTTGATAATGGCGGCGGAAGATGCGGAGGATCTTATGAAAAAAAATACGGGAACACCGCTCCCGGACGAATTTATGTCGAAAGTGGAAACCGTCTTTAAAGACATTCCGGACTGTTTCCCCTTCGTCTGATATATGGTTATAAATACCACTTGTGAAGTCGGACTATATTCTGTACAATACACCCTATGGGCGTTAAACACCAAACTGCAGGCAATAAATGTACCGTCTGAAATATAATGGCCGGTATTTTTTCGCACCGGCGCTAAAGGACCATGACAATTGAAACTGAGGTGACATATGATGACATTGGCAGTAATTTTGAGTGTGATCACAGGACTCGCTGCCGGGGTTCTGGTGGGATTTTTATATCAAAAAAGTATAGCCGGCAAAAAGTACAAAGGAGCTCTTTCTGAGGCAGACAAGATAATCTCCGAATCATTGAAAAAAGCGGAACAGCTCAAACGAGACATGGTTTCGGAGGGAAAGGAAGAGATCCATAGATTAAGACAGGAACTGGACAGGGATACCAAGGAACGCAGAAATGAACTACAGCGTTCCGAAAGGCGACTTGAACAAAAAGAAGAAAACCTCGACAGGAAGATAGAAGGCATCAGCCGCAGAGAAGAAGAGCTCGCAGAAAAACATGAACAGGCGAACGAAAAGCTCAGCCATCTTTCAGTGAGGGAACAGGAATTAATCTCAAATCTGGAATCGATCGCCCAGCTGACGCGCGAACAGGCCAGAGATCTTCTTCTCACAGAAGTCGAATCAGAGGCGAATCATTTGATTGGCCTAAGGCTGAAAGAGCTGGAAGAACGTGCCAAGCGTGAAGCGGACCGTAAAGCTCAGGAAATAATCGCCACCGCAGTTCAGCGATGCAGTGTTGAATTTACATCTGACGCAGTGGTCAGTGTCGTAAACCTTCCTTCCGATGAAATGAAGGGCCGGATCATCGGCAGAGAGGGACGCAACATCAGAACGTTCGAGACACTTACCGGGGTAGACCTCATAGTTGACGATACTCCGGAGGCCGTAACCCTGAGCAGTTTTGATCCAGTCAGGAGAGAAGTGGCCCGACTCTCGCTGGAGAGACTTGTTGTTGACGGACGCATTCACCCTGCGCGCATTGAGGAAATAATAGAGCGTGCGGAAAAGGATGTTCAGGTGGAGATCCTTGAGACTGCAGAGCAGGCACTTCTCGAAACAGGCATAAAAAATATGCACATGGAATTGACTAAGATAATCGGACAGCTCAGATACCGGAGCAGCTACGGGCAGAATGCGTTGGGGCATAGCCTTGAAGTTGCTCACCTTGCGGGAATAATGGCGGCGGAGATGGGGCTGGACGAACAAAAGGCCAGACGAGCCGGCCTGCTGCACGACATCGGGAAGGCTGTAGACCATCAGATAGAAGGACCGCATGCCAAGATAGGCGCTGATCTCGCAAAAAGATACGGGGAGACCCCCGACATAGTTAACGCTATAGCCGCTCACCACGAAGATGAGGAGCCTCAGACGATATATGCGGTCCTGATAGCTGCGGCGGATGCAGTCAGTGCTTCCCGCCCCGGCGCACGTCGGGAAAGCCTTGATGCTTATGTCAAAAGACTTGAGAAGCTTGAAGAAGTTGCCAAATCTTTTGGTGGTGTCAGCAAGGCGTTTGCTATACAGGCCGGACGTGAGGTTCGTGTGGCCGTCTCTCCATCGATTACGGATGACGGCGCAATGCAGAAACTCGCTTACGATATTGCACGCAAGATCGAGGAAGAGATGAGATATCCGGGGCAGATAAAAGTGACCCTTCTCAAGGAGACACGTGCCGTTGAGTATGCCAAGTAGGTGATGCGTAATGCGGATCCTTTTTATCGGAGATATAATGGGCAAGCCCGGGAGAAAAGCAGTCCCCCGGGTCATGCCCGCTCTACGCGAAGACTATGGCAGCTTTGATTTTATAATCGCGAATGGTGAAAATTCCGCCGCGGGCTTTGGCCTCACCGGGTCTGTTCTGGACGAGCTTTTTGCCGCCGGTATCGACATAATCACTACCGGCAACCACGTGTGGGACAAAAAAGAAGTGATCCCGCTGCTGGGAAGCGAGAAAAATCTGCTCAGACCGGCGAACCACCCCGATGGAGTTCCGGGGCGCGGGTGCGGTCTGTTTGAAAAAAACGGCAGAAAACTTACGGTGATTTCTTTACAGGGCAGGACTTTTATGCCCCCGCTCGATTGTCCTTTCAGAGCTGCGGAAAAACTGGCGAACTCGTCGCCGGTCCCGTGTATATTTGTTGATTTTCATGCGGAGGCTTCTTCTGAGAAAAAAGCAATGGCACTTTGGCTCGATGGCAAGGTCTCGGCCGTGGCAGGGACGCACACACATGTCCAGACCGCCGATGAGCAGGTGCTTGCCGGCGGGACCGCTTTTATCACGGATGTGGGAATGACCGGCGGCCACGGCGGCGTGATAGGCATGGCAGCCGACTCGGTCCTGCCAAGGTTTTTGTACGGGACCCCTACTAAATTTGAGATCAGTGACACAGGCGTAAGACTGCAGGCAGTGGTGATAGATATCGATGATGAGACGGGAAGATCAATGGATATATGTCGAATAAACGTCCCATGTTAAGACTGAAAACAAGCGTAATTTGTGTTATTAAAGCGACGGGGCGTGTTGACCTAAGGATTAACACTCCCGTCGCTTTTTAACGATGCCTTTGTTATAAAGGGGGCATAGAAAAAACAAGCATGGTTTTGATAAGAAATTATGAAAATAAGCTTGATCTGATCCTATGTTTGTTATGAAGATAGTGATTATATAACTATTTTACAATTTGTATTTTTGACAGTAATATGCTATACAACTTAAGCGCTGAAGGTATGTTTCTTTGGTGTGGCTTTTTTTATTATTGAGAGGAGAGGATCTTATGTCTGAAAATAGGGAACAGTGGGGCAGCCGATTTGGTTTTATCATGGCTGCCGCAGGTTCGGCGGTAGGGCTTGGCAATATCTGGAGGTTCCCGTATATTACGGGAAAATTCGGAGGAGCGGCTTTCGTTTTAGTTTATCTGGCAGTTGTCGTATTTATCGGTATGTCTGTAATGTTGGCCGAATTTGCAATCGGACGCAACGCTCAGTCCGATGCGGTGGGCTCCTTCAGGAAACTCGGCGGCGGAGCGTGGCCGCTGGTCGGCTGGATGGGCTTCTTCTGTGGTTTTGTTATCCTGTCCTACTACTCTGTTATTGCAGGCTGGACCGTAGCCTACATGTTCAAATCTCTGGGAGGGCTTATGGCCGAGGCCGGCGCCGGAAAGGCCGGCGAAGTGTTCGGAGCTTTTGTTTCAAACCCAGTACAGTCAATCAGTTACCACATAGCGGTAATGGTGATGGTCAGCGGTATAGTATACAAGGGGATCAGCGGAGGCATTGAAAAGAGCTGTAAAATCCTTATGCCGGCCCTCTTTACGATACTTCTTGTTCTGATCATCCGTTCGGTAACCCTTCCCGGAGCGGGTGCAGGGTTGGAATTCTATCTCAAGCCCGATTTCTCCAAACTTACCAGTCAAGCAGTACTTGCGGCGGTCGGACAGGGCTTCTTCTCACTCTCGCTCGGAATGGGCTGTATGATCACATACGGAAGCTATTTGGATAAAAAAGAATACCTGCCTTCGATAGCAAGCACCGTGGTAATGCTTGACACTTCCGTAGCCATCCTGGCCGGATTTGTTATTTTCCCGGCAGTATTTGCGTTTGGGATCGAACCCGGAGCGGGTCCCGGTCTGACCTTTGTCACACTACCGGCGGTATTCGCGCAGATGCCTATGGGAGCGATCTTCTCGTTTGCATTTTTCCTCCTCCTTTATATAGCCGCCCTTACCTCCGCTATCTCCCTGCTTGAGGTCGTTGTTACGTATGGCATCGATCAGCTCAAGTGGAGCAGAGCCAAGTCGGCGATAGTTATGGGAACTGCAATCGCGCTGCTCGGCATTCCTTCCGCTCTCTCGGTCGGAGGGCATATTCCCCAGATAGCCGGCAAGGACTTCCTCGATGCGGCCGACTACCTTACCAACAACGTAATAATGCCTCTCGGGGGGATCTTTATCTCTCTGTTCGTCGGCTGGGTATGGGCTGACGGGGCCAAGGCTGAAGTCACAGATAACGGAAAGCTTGTCTTTCCGCTCTACACGGTCTGGCTTTGGACGTGCCGTCTCGTCGCTCCGGCCTGCATCGCTATCATTTTCATAACGGGACTTAAATGGTAGGTTTCACTGCGGTAAAGAGTTTAAAATAGTCATTTTGTGAAAAACGAGGGCTGCGGTTGACAAGACCGCGGCTCTTGTTATACTGAGCGTAATCTGTATGAAAGCAGCAAGAGAGACCTCCCGGTATTTCTTGGGGGCGCCGAAGGGGCAAGGTATAGGGCTGAAACTCTCAGGCATAAGGATTGCTGCCGGACAGTACTCTGAGAACGGACATAAGCCGGATGAGGCTTTATTGGGGACGGGGACAGAGGATCTCTTGCTGAGAGGCGGGGTTCCTGTGGATTTGTCCCCCCTTTTTTGTATATGCGTAACAAATAATAACGAACTGACAGGATCGGTCAAAAATGTGAAATACATAAGAGGATCGGCCCTTTCGGTCCTTATGGCGGGCAGGGACCTCATACATCTGGGATGGAGGTTGGCCGCCAGTCCTCTCTATGGGAACTTCAAACCGGATCAGCAGCCGTATAGGACTTTGATTTTGTTTTTGGATCGGGATTTGGCTGAAAAAGAGATCGATACTTCCTCGCTTGCGATGATCGATTCCGCAATAAGGATCTGGTCTGAAACTAAATTAAAAACAGTATCGGATGAAATTAACGAAGAAGTAGACGGTGACTTAAGGTTTGTGGATTATGCTCTTATAGAAGGTACGCTGAAAAGTTGTGGGCTGTTGAGCAGGGCTATCAAAAGGGCAGTGCGAAGATAAACCCAACGGTTCGGGTGGTACGGATCAATGCTGTAGATCGAATTGACGCCTGAGGAGGAATTTTATGAAACTGGAGCTGTTGAAAGTCGGCATTAAAAACATTGTTTGGGGTGACAGGACCGAGGTGCTCGGCGACGGAACATTGAGGGTCCTTAAAGAGGAACTCCTGGAATTCATCAAGGATGGCGAACATCTGAAAAATACGGAAGCCGATATCGCTCTTCCCGGTCAAAGTGTCAGGATTGTGCCTGTAAAAGACGTGATTGAGCCTAGATATAAGACAGAAGGCGGCGGGCAGGTTTTCCCCGGGATGGCTAGCGACGTGGAGTCTGTGGGAGAGGGCAAAACATTTGTACTTGAAGGCGCCGCCGTAGTGACATGCGGAAAGATACTTGGCTTTCAGGAAGGCATTATTGACATGACCGGCAATGGGGCCGACTACACCCCATTCTCTAAAACATCCAACCTGGTTCTTGTCTTCGAGCCTGTTGAGGGTATAGAGATTTATGCTTATGAGAGGGCATGCAGGATCGCCGGACTGAGGGCGGCGATGTATCTGGCCAAGTGTGCATATGAGGCGGGGACCTTGCCCAATGTCACAGAGACATATGAAATAGCTTCTTTTGCGGAGGGCATGACATCTTATCCCGAACTTCCCAAAGTGGCGTATCTCTATATGCTTCAGAGTCAGGGGCTGCTGCATGACACCTATCTGTACGGGATAGACGTGAAAAAAATCCTTCCAACCATGCTCCATCCAAACGAAACTATGGACGGAGCGATAGTTTCGGGAAACTGTGTCTCAGCCTGTGACAAAAACAGTACCTACGTCCACCAGAATAACCCAGTTATAAGTTCACTATATGAGCGTCACGGCAAAGAAGTTAACTTTGTCGGAGTTATAGTAACGAATGAGAACGTTACTTTGGCGGACAAGAGAAGAAGTTCTGCCTTCGCAGTTAAGCTGGCGACGATGCTTGGCGTAGAGGGACTCGTGATAAGCGAGGAAGGGTTCGGGAATCCGGATGCCGACCTTATCATGAACTGCAAGAGGGCGGAGAGCGCGGGGATCAGAACTGTGCTGATCACGGATGAATTTGCCGGGAGGGACGGCGCCAGCCAGTCGCTGGCCGACGCGGCCCCCGAAGCTGACGCCGTTGTGACCGCCGGGAACGCAAATATGATGATCACTCTGCCTCCGATGGATAAGGTGATCGGTTTTGCCGAGTACGCTGATGTGATTGCAGGAGGTTTTGCCGGATCCTTGAAACCCGATGGGGCGATAGAGGTCGAGCTCCAGGCTATAACCGGAGCGACATGTGAGCTTGGGTTCAACAAAATCGGAGCGGAGACCTGGTAGAGGGGGGACAAAAGATGGCATACAGAATAGTACACTATATAAATCAATTTTTTGCGGGAATAGGCGGGGAGGACAAAGCGGACATCAGCCCGGAGATCCGTGAGGGCGCAATGGGTCCGGGGGCGGCTTTTAAGGCTGCGCTGGGTGACGAAGCTCAGATAGTGGCTACCGTTATCTGCGGCGACGGTTATTTCGCCGAGAACATGGACGCCGCGAGAAAAGAGATCCTCGAGATGATAGCGGAGTTCAAACCTGATGCGGTCGTTGCCGGTCCCGCATTTAACGCGGGAAGATACGGCACCGCATGCGGAGATATCTGCAGCGCGGTACAGAGGGAGCTTGACATACCCGCCGTTACCGGAATGTACCCGGAGAACCCGGGAGTTGATATGTACAGAAAAAATATTTATATTGCCGAGACTTCTGACAGCGCCAGAGGCATAAAAAATGCCGTGCCGGCGATGACAAGACTGGTAATGAAATTACTTAAGGAAGACTCCGTCGGCAGTCCTGCGGATGAAGGCTACATCGAGCGCGGCGTGAGGGTGAACTGCTTTCATGACAAAATAGGAGCGGCCCGGGCGGTAGATATGCTTATTAAAAAAATGAGTGGGGAGGACTTCGTAACGGAGTATCCGATGCCTGTCTTTGACAGGGTCATACCTGCGGAGCCGGTAAAAAATATCAAGGATGCGGTGATCGCCGTAGTTACTTCCGGCGGTATCGTACCTAAAGGCAACCCTGACCACATCGAGGCATCAAGCGCGACAAAATATGGGACCTACCCCATAGAAGGAGTCAATAGCGCCGATGAAGTGGCTTATGCCACGGCTCACGGAGGTTATGACCCCACCTATGCCAACACCGACCCGAATAGGGTCCTTCCTATAGACGTTCTGAGAGAGATGGAAAAAGAGGGTGTTTTCAAGAAACTTTATGACCACTTCTTTACAACAGTTGGAAACGGCACTCCGGTGGCCAACGCTAAAAAATTCGGTGCCGAGATCGGAGATAGGCTTAAAAAGGATGGAGTAGACGCCGTGATACTCACATCGACCTGAGGTACCTGTACCCGTTGCGGCGCAACGATGGTAAAGGCGATAGAGGCGACAGGCATTGCGGTAGTCCATATATGCACGATAGTCCCGATCTCTCTGACGGTCGGAGCCAATAGGATAGTTCCCGCCGTTGCGATACCCTATCCGTTGGGCAATCCCGCCCTCACGGGTGAGGAAGAAAAAGCGATCAGAAGGGAAATTCTGAACAAGGCGCTGGAAGCATTGCAGACGCCGATAAAGGAACAGACAGTGTTTAACTGAAATTAATTGTGTCGGAAACAGCTGAAGGGGATCCGGACGGCAGATCTTTTGGCTTACGAGCCGGTTGTCCGGGTACTCGCAAGTGGTCCATCTTAAATGTTCTCAAAAACGAGATCTATTAAAATTCTATGGAGGGATGTATGATGCCCAACGCAGCGATCAAAGCGACATCCTATTCGCTGAACCACACGCCGGAACTTGCACTCCTGTACGGAAACACTCCGTTTGTCGAAAGGGAGGCACACCCTGACTCGGAATATCTTTCAGCGCTGCCTCTGCATGCTCAGGGCTACGAGGAGTGTGCCAGATACGCGCCAAATCTTGTATACATAGGAGCAATGAAGCCGGATGAACTGGAATCCAAGGAGCAGCCGTGGTATCAGAAACTTGAACCTCAGGTTGTCAGGTACGGCAGGTTTGGTGAGATCATGCCCGAGGACGAGACCCTAGGACTCCTGGACATTTGCGATGTTTTCGATCTTATATGGCTTGAGAAAGAATTTGCTTCAGCGGTGAGAGAAAAGCTTTTAAAACATCCCCTCATCAGGGAAGATATGATGCTGCGTCTTGAGGCCGGTCATGACATCGATGAGATCGAGTGCGAGATAGCGGGTTCAGCCGCACTTCCTCTTTATTTCGAAGGAAAGATCGTTGGCTGCGGAAGAAGAGGGCACGAGCTTGATCCCAACCTTACTGCCTACGAGCTTCTTGTGAACCTGACATGCAAGGCGAGCGCAGTGCTGTCGCTGCTCCATCTCATTAAAAACAGCGGATTAAAGCCGGAAGATATTGATTTCGTGATCGAATGTTCCGAGGAGGCTGCAGGAGATATGAATCAGCGGGGCGGAGGCAACTTTGCCAAAGCGGCGGCGGAGATCGCGGGCTGCTCCAATTCATCGGGATGTGATGTCAGGAGCTTTTGCGCAGGTCCGGTAAACGCTGTCCTTGCGGGAGCGTCCATGGTCGCATCCGGAATGCGCAGGAATGTGGCGGTCATCGCGGGCGGAGCGATACCCAAGCTCTACATGAACAGCCGGGACCACGTTAAGAAATCTCTGCCCGCCCTTGAAAACTGTCTGGGATCGTTTGGAGTCCTGATAGTTCCGGACGACGGAGAACTTCCGGTAATAAGGCTGGACGCAGTGGGCAAGCATACGGTAGGCGCGGGAGCCTCCCCTCAGGCGGTCACAGGTGTTCTGACGCTGGAGCCGCTCCAGAAGGTGGGACTTTCTCTCAATGACGTAGACAAGTACGCCCCCGAACTCCACAACCCGGAAATCACCCTGCCTGCCGGTGCAGGCAATGTTCCCGAGGCTAATTTTAAGATGATAGCTGCGCTTGGAGTAATGAAAAAACAGATAGAAAAAGCCGACATGGCTGATTTTATAAAAAAACGGGGTATGAAAGGCTTTGCTCATACCCAGGGGCACATACCCTCAGGAGTGCCATATATGGGTCATGCGGCGGAAGCAATAAATTCCGGCGAAATGACAAGAGCCATGATCATAGGCAAAGGGAGCCTTTTTCTTGCCAGACTGACCAATCTTGCCGACGGCGCATCCTTCCTTATTGAAAGGCCGACCCGCAGGCAGGCCGGGGAGAGCGCGGGAGTTACGAAGGAAGAGATACGCGGACTTGTTCTGGAAGTATTGGGCGAGCTTGCGGATGAACTGAAAAAGTAAAGGTGTCTTGCGATGGATGAGAGAAACAGAACAAAAAAAATAATAGGAGAGGTCCTTGCTGAAATAGTTGAAAGTTCCAAAAAAGGGCACATCAAAAAAATAAATGTGGGCCTCATGGCCTATGGAAGCGAGCTTGGAAACGATGAACTTCTCAGAGGAGCGAGGCTGGCCATGGAGAACGACCCCTCACTCAACGTTATTGCTATAGGGCCTGTTTCAGAGGGTTTCAGCGATATAAATTGGATAGAGACACCCGCCTGCGAGGCTGATGTGTCAAATGCAATGGAGCAGGCGCTCAAGGAGGGGGTCATATCCGGAGCTGTTGCCCTGCACTACCCGTTCCCCTTGGGAGTTGCCACGATAGGAAAGGCGCTCACTCCCGCCCGCGGAAAGGCGTGCTATATTGCCTCAAGCACCGGGACGTCATCTTCCGGACGGGTGGAGAGTCTTGTTCTGAACGCCTTGTATGGCATTGCTGCCGCAAAGGCCGATGGCATCAAATCCCCTACAGTCGGCGTACTTAATCTTGACGGGGCTCAGACGGCGTTCAGGCAGCTTCAAAGGTTAAAGGATGGCGGCTACCCGATATGCTTTGCCTCCAGCATGAGAAAAGAGGGCGGTGCGATACTCAGAGGCAACGACCTTATAACAGGGTCGGCAGATGTCTGCGTCACCGATACGTTGACCGGGAATGTCCTGATGAAACTTTTCGCCTCTTGGAATACCGGAGGTGCCTATGAGGCTTTAGGTTGGGGATATGGCCCTTCTGTCGGAGAAAAATGGGATAAGGTCGTATCGATAATATCCCGGGCTTCCGGAGCCCCGGTCGTAGCCGGAGCACTATCTTTTAATGCGAGATGTTCCGCGGGGCGCCTGCCCGCGCTGGCAGAGGCCGAGCTCAGATCAGCGCGCGAGGCCGGACTAGATGAAATATTGATTTCGCTCCGTCCGAAAGAGGCGCCTGCGGAAGAGAGCATCACACCGCCGGCCGCAGAACCCACGGACGAGGAACTTCACGGGATAGATGTGCTTGAGATAGAAGATGCTGTAAAAGTGCTTTGGAAGGCGGGGATCTATGCCGAATCTTCAATGGGCTGCACCGGGCCGGTGATAAAAACGGCATCGGCTCGTTTGGAAAGGGCCAGATCAGTGCTGAGAGAAAACGGATATATTTAAAAAATTCCGATGGATGTAAAACGCAATGCGCCGGGGCTGCTCTATGGTCCCGGCGCATTGCGGTATAAAAGGACCTGACGGACAGATCCTATCAAAAGGCGGGCACGACTCCCTTGGGAGCGAGTTTTTCAACTATAAACTTTTTGACCTCGGGCGAATTAAGTGCTTTTGACAAAGCCATGGTCGCCGAAGTTTCCGCATCGTTGCTTCTTACCGCCAGGACGACTGCGTAGGGCGAGTTTTTGTCCTCCAGTGCCAAGGCTTCTTTTGTCGGATCGAGCCCTGCATCTACGGCGAAATTCATTGTGATCACCGATAAAGTCGTGTCTGGAAGAGTCCTCGGAAGCTGAGGGGCTTCGAGCTCTATTATCTTAAGCGACTTTGGATTGTCAACGATGTCTTTAGCGGTTAAATCCTTTTTTGAAGGATCCATTTTCAGCAGTCCTTCCCGCTCAAGCAATTTGTAAGCGCGGGACCCGTTTGTCGGGTCATTGGGCACGGCTATGACCGCGCCTTTTTTTACATCGCCAAGATATTTTATCTTCTGTGAATATATTCCTATGGGAAGAAGGTGTACTTTTACAAGGGGCACTATGTCCAGCTTCTTTTCCTTCCTCATGTTTTCAAGATAAGGCACGTGCTGAAAGAAATTAGCGTCAAGATCTTTGTCTTGCAGGGCATAGTTTGGCTGTACGAAATCCGTAAACTCTTTTATCACCAAATCATACCCGTCTTTTTTCAGGACCTCTTTGGCAACAACGGCGATATCCTTAGCCGGAAATGGTGTAACACCAAGGACGATCTTCTTGTCAGAGGCAAATGATGCCGTCTGGATGGAGATGATCGCGGCCAAAGCCGCCAACAGTACTTTTTTCATTCTTCTTCCTCCTCATGATCTTATTTATATAGAAAAGGGCCGGACCCTTTTCGGGTCCGGCCCTGATATGGCACAGATGGCTATCCGCCGGCCATTTCAGGAGAGGGACCGCGTTTGCAGCGCATCATCATAGGCATTATTCCAAAAACAGAAAAACGAAGCATAGCACTCCTCCTCATCCCTGATCGATCCGTTAGAATAGCGGAAATTCTATATTAATAAACGATAAATGTCAACTTTTATTATAGCCTGTCATTCTCGTATAATCAACGTATATCATTCTAGTGTCGCTTTGTTTTATCACATTATCACAGAGGGAAAAACATCTTTCCGGGATTAAGGATGTTCAGCGGGTCGAAAGAGGCTTTGATGCCTCTCATGACCTCGAGCTCAGCGGAAGATTTGCTGCCGATGATCATATTCTGCTTGACATGCCCCACACCGTGTTCTCCGCTGCCCACTCCACCCAGATCTATCGCATCGGCTATAAGATCCTGAAAAAAATTCTCGGAGTAAAGAGCCCATTCCTCCGGAGGCATCCCTTCCGGTTTTATCGGTATCGGGTGTATATTGCCGTCCGCAATATGTGAGATGATCCCCATCTCAAGTCCCCACTTCTTGCCTGCCGCATCTATCCTCCTGATCATCTCAGGCACGGCCGAGAGAGGGACCATCAGGTCTCCCGATCCCGAGGCGTGGGGATCTCTGGCTCTCATCCCCTCCAATCCATTTTGTCTGATGTTCCACATAGCCGCCGAGTCTGTCCTGCTTTCCGCAACGAAAACCTCGAAAGCCCCGCATTTCATGCATATATTTCCCACTGTTTCGTAGCTCTCTTCGAGCTGGGCCTCGCTGTCAGCCTCGATCTGTATCAGGAGATAGCCCTCGCTCCTTTCCTGTTCCGGAAGGGTGCAGCCCAGATATTCGGAGGTGTACTTTACAAGGTTCCTATCCATGAACTCGCAGGAAACTATTTTTTTGCCTGAACCGACGACATTCGATACGCTCTCCACTAGTTTCTCGATGCTGGAGTAACATGCCAGCAGGTTTACCGTCCTGCCCGGCTTAGGCTCAAGGTTTACCGTCAGCCTGGTGGCTATCGCAAGCGTACCTTCGCTTCCAATCAGCAGCTGTAAAAGGTTATATCCCCACGTGTCTTTTCTGAATTTACCTCCGAGATTTATCACCTCTCCCGAAGCGAGGACGACCTCGGCGCCGAGGATGTGTCTTCTTGTACTGCCATACCTTACTACCTTTCCTCCGCCTGCGTTGGTCGCGAAGTTGCCCCCTATAAAGCTGGTTTCGGTGCTCATCGGATAGCCGGCGTAGAGAAAGCCTTTTTCTGCGGCAGCTCTGCAGAGGTCGTTGGTGACCACGCCGGGTTCTACCACAGCTACACGGTTGATCGGGTCGATCTCTATGATCGAATTCATCCTTTCAAAGGACATCACGATCCCTCCCGCCAGCGGCACAGCTCCTCCGTTCAGTCCGCTCCCGGCTCCCCTGGGGGTGACCGGTATCATGCAGCGCGACGCTATTTTCATAACCGAGCTGACCTGTCCCGTATTCTCAGGACGGACTAGGGCCTCGGGCATATGCCCCCATATTCTTCCGGCCTGATCCCAGGCATAATTTTCCAGCGTTTCCGCGTCCCCTGTAACGATGCCTCCTCTTCCCAGAACAGAGGCAAGTTCTCTCACAGTCTCAGGGGTCAGTTTGCCGTAGGCCTTCATTTGTGTTGTTCCCTTTCCCTGACGCTCTCTGTCAGAGCGGCGAGTATCTCTGTCGCATCACCGACGATTCCCAGATCGGCAACTCTGAATATGGGGGCTTCAGGGTCATGGTTGATCGCGATTACGGTCTCTGCACCTGACATGCCGGCGATGTGCTGGACAGCCCCTGATATGCCGAAGGCAATATAAAGGCGGGGAGTGACGGATTTTCCGCTGAGTCCTACTTGAGCCGAGTAGGGCGCCCAGCCCAGATCGACGGCCATGCGGGAAGCTCCGACAGTACCTCCCAGGAGCCTCGCAAGCTCCTGAAGTCTCGCAAAATTTTTAGAATTTTTCATGCCTTTTCCGCCGGATATGATTATTTCGGCCTCCTGGATCGGCAGACCTATGGAGGGTTCAGGGGTAAAACCCAAGTATTCCAGCGCGGATGAGAGAGCGCGTGACGTAACCGCAGCGGAAACCACCTCTCCTTTTCGTGTCGGATCAGGTGCCATGGCTTTCTTTGACTTCGGTCTGACCGTACACATCTGAGGATCCCGCCCTCTGGTTTTTATGTCCGCCATCACGTTGCCCCCAATCGCGGGCCTTGTCTGTATAAGCCTGCCCGACTCCCTATCCACTGAGAGTTCAGTACAGTCCGCGGTAAGCCCGCAGCCCAGCCTCGCGCTGAGCATAGGCATTATAGTGCGGCCTTGGGTCGTGGCCGAGGCAATAAGTATCGAGGGGGCGAATCTGCCTACAAGTTCTTCCAAAATGTCCACCCTGCTGTCGCAAAGAAAGTCCGCAAGCGACGGGTCATTTGTAAGATAAACCTTGTCTGCTCCGTACGATATAAGGTCCTCCGCCTCTGATCGGGCGATATGTCCGATAACTACGCTTGCGAGCTTTGCGCCGGTCCGGTCCGCGACCTCTCTGCCCCAGGCCAGCAGCTCATGTGAAACGGAATGTATCTTTCCTCCACGAAGCTCCGCAAGAGTCCAGATTTCTCCCTGGGTACAGCTCATCTCGTTACCTCCAGACAGTTCTTCTCCTCGGCGAAGCTCAATATCAGCTCAGCCGCCTCGTTCACCCCGCCCGCGGCGGAGATTTTTTTGCCCTGCCGCGTCATCTGCGGATATGTAACGTTTATAACCAATGTTGCCGAGCCTTTAAGTCCGATAGAGTTTTCATCAAGTCCGAGATCTTCCGCGTTCAGGATCGGAATTTCGGCTTTTTTGCCCCTCAGTTTGCCGCCGAGAGTGCAGAGCCTTGGAATATTCATCTCTTTGAGCGGTATGATCATAGCCGGTATCGCAGATCCGATCCGTTCCCGTCCTCCTTCAACCGCCCTCGTCACATGTATCCGTCCGTTCTCCAGAGTGTCTATTGAGCTTACGTAGGACAGCACCGGGATCCCAAGGAACTCCGCGACCGCGGGGCCCACCTGGCCGGTCTCTCCGTCAGTGGCTCTCTCTCCGGCAAAGTAAAGGTCAAACGGGCCGAGGGCCTCAAGTGCCTTTGTCAGCGTCCGGGACGTTGCCAATGTGTCCGAACCGCCGAATTTTTTGTCGGATACCAGAGCTCCCCGATCACAGCCCATTGCTATGGCGTAGGCTGCAGCCCCGCGCGCTTGAGGAGGCCCCATAGTTACCGCCGTTATTTCGACCGTCCCGTCCGGCATGCTTTCTTTGATCCTTAGGGCCGCTTCTACCGCATGAAGATCGAGGGGATTAAGTTCGGCCTCAACTCCCTCTCTGATCATGGTGCCCGTAGTCTCGTCTATTTTTACCGTGTCTGTCGCAGGTACCTGTTTGACCAGTACGGCTATCCGCAAATCTATTCCTCCTGACGTGGCCCGGGGGCCGTTGGATAAGGTAGTGTACGCCTTTAAGCGATTTGCTATTATAAGCTATCGAAAATATTTTTCCAAATTTTCCGTATTCAGGTTACAATTGTTCTGCCGTATCCGGCTAATTTTCATGTTTCGTGAGAGGAGTTATCAAGGAAATGGATTCGATCAAGGAGATCAGGGGTTTTAGGACACCAGGCCTCAGCCCCGAGATGACAGCCGAGCTGAAGGAAAAAGCGAGAAAGGGAAGGGCATGGTCCGTAGTCGCGACCTCCGCAGCGAAAAGCGGACATCCCGGAGGAGCGCTTTCTTCCATGGATATATATATATTATTGCTTGCCGCGGCCGCCGTTTCTCCCGACACGGCAGAGAGTCCGGAGCGTGACAGGATAGTTGTAAGCCACGGGCACACTTCCGCCGGATTTTATTCCGCCCTTGCTGCCTACGGTTTTTTTCAGCCGGAAGAGATGTACGCGAACTTCAGGCGGACCTGCAGCCCTTTTCAGGGGCATGTCGAAAGAGATGTGCCGGGTGTGGATTGGGGGACCGGTAACCTGGGACAGGGGCTTGCCGCCGGAGTCGGATTCGCCTTGGCGGCAAGAGCCAGGGGTTCGGATTCCAGAACGTGGGTCGTGATGGGCGACGGCGAACAGGTCAAGGGACAGGTTGCTGAGGCCAGAAGGATAGCCGCCAAGGAGAAGCTTGCCGGGCTTACGGTGATCGTTGATTGGAATGACATCCAGATAAGCGGAAGGATCGACGAAGTAATGCCTGTGAACATCCCTGAATTATGGAGAGCTGACGGGTGGCATGTCATTGAGTGCGACGGACATTCCTTCTCTCAAATGTACGAGGCCATGAAACGTGCATCGTCCCTTGAGGGGTGCTGCGTCATACTCTGCAGAACTGTAATGGGCAAAGGGGTTTCGTTTATGCAAAACATCCCTGACTATCACGGAAAAGCGGCGTCCGGCGATGATCTTGCCCTAGCCCTCAGTGAACTTGGCGAAGGACGCGAGATGTTTGAAAAGGCGCTTGACCTGAGAAAGAAAGAGCTGCCCAAAGGGCGCACGGTTACCTTGGAAGTTCCTGATATAGATACAGGTACTCCTGTAACGTACGGAAAAGACGACAAAAAGGACAACAGAGGTGCCTTTGGAAGAGCCCTGGCGCAGATAGGCGAGCTAAATTACAAAAAAGAGGGCAAGACCCCCATAATTGTTTTCGACTGTGACCTGTCCGGTTCAGTTAAGTCAGACGGCTTTGCGAAAGTTTGCCCCGATAATTTTATCCAGACAGGGATACAGGAGCACGCTACGGCAACAGTTGCCGGAGCGGCTTCGGCCGCGGGAGTGGTCTCCGTGTGGGCCGCTTTCGGCGTATTCGGAGCTGATGAAGTATACAATCAGCAGAGGCTGAATGATATTAACAAGGCGTCGGTCAAGACGGTCATAACCCATACCGGGCTTGACGTCGGAGAGGACGGCATGACCCACCAGTGCATAGACTATGTCGGACTCTTTCGGAACACTTTTGGATGGAGGGTAGTCGTACCCGCCGACCCGAACCAGACGGACAGGGCCGCGAGATGGATGCTTAAAGAGCCTGGTAATATCTGTCTTGCAATGGGCAGAAGCGTCCTTCCTGTGCTTCTCAAGGAAGACGGGACTCCTTTCTACGGCGGGGACTACAAGTTCGCATACGGTGAGATCGATGTCATTCGTGATGGTGAAGATGCTGTCATACTGTCGATGGGGCACTTCGCCGGACGTGCCGTGGCGGCCCATGATCTGCTTGCGGCGGATGGCATATCTGCAAGGGTGCTCCATTGTGCCTCTCCGCTGGGCATGGATCCGGATAAACTGTTTGCTCTCGTTGGAAACAAACCTCTTATTACATGTGAAGACCATCACGTGAACACAGGTATCGGGTCGATAGCTTCAATGATGGCGGCAAGGGCGGGCAAATCTGTGAAGATCACCTGCCTTGGTGTGACTCATTACGGGTGTTCCGGCCCGGGCGGCGAAGTTATGGCCGAGATGGGCCTTTCTCCGGAGGCTATCTCAGCTGCGGTCAAAGGATCTCTGAGATAAATGATCGCTAAAGGAGATCTGGTATTTATATGGAATCCCAAAAAAGGGGATAATTTTCTGATAAAGGTGACGCCTGGATCCTCTCAGGGGACACATTTTGGCCAGATCAGTCACTCGGACCTGATAGGACGGGATTACGGAGAGGGGGTAACCACGCCCAAGGGTGAGGTGTACTACCTTCTGAGGCCCACGCTTGCGGGATATACTAGGAGGCTGAAAAGACAGACTCAGATCGTTTTTCCCAAGGACGCCGGCTTCATACTCCAGCACCTCAACATATTTCCCGGCTGTACCGTGGTCGAGTGCGGGACTGGTTCCGGAAGCCTATGCTGCACTTTCGCTCATTTTGTGGGCGATGAAGGCAAGGTCTGTACTTACGACAGAAGAGAGGAATTTTCTGCCCTTGCCAGAAAGAACGCGGAAAAATGGGGGGTCGCCCACAGGATAGAGTTTAACGTAAGGTCGCTTGACGAGGGTTTTAAGGAGAAAAATGCGGATGCTGTCTTCCTTGATGTACCGAATCCCTGGGACTACATCGGCGCTGCATACGAAGCGCTCGCTTCCGGACACCACTTAGGTATCCTTGTTCCGACCACAAATCAGATTTCAGAGACGGTAGCCGGACTTCAGGAGTTTGGTTTTGTAGATATACAGGTAGTCGAGCTCATGCTCCGCTATTACAAGACTGAGCCGAAACGCATCCGGCCGGAAGACATTATGACGGGGCACACCGGTTATCTGGTCTTTGCGGTAAAGACCCTTCCCCTGGCAGAGGAAATTCCTTCCGAGAATGGGAGTGCAGAAAACGGCACGGATAGCGGATCCGAAGTTGCCTCTGAGTAGCGGAGCGCGATAACTTTCATAGAACATGGAAGAGAACAAAAGGCTGATCCTCCATATATGCTGCGCCCCCGATGCGACCGTACCCATAGAAGCTCTCATTGGGGATGGCTATGCCGTTGAGGGACTTTTCTACGGCGGCAACATCCACCCCGAAGAAGAGTTTGCCAAAAGGGCAGCAGCAGTGAGAGAGCTGTGTGAACTTAAAGAAGTACGCTGTCACTTTGTCGCCTATGACCCTGAGAAGTGGCTTTCTGAGACACAAGCGCTCGGTGCGGAGCCGGAGGGCGGTAAAAGATGCCTCCTCTGTTTTGAGCTCCAGCTGAAGTCGGCAGCGATGCATGCCGCTGCGGCAGGGGCCCGGTATTTGACGACGACGCTTACGATAAGTCCTCATAAAGATCCTTCTGCGATAAACGGAATAGGTGAGAGGGTTGCCTCTGAGTATGGCTTGGAATGGGTCTCAAGGATATGGCGGAAAATGGGCGGGTTTAAACGTTCGGTAGAGGAAAGCAAAAAAATCGGGCTTTACAGGCAGGATTACTGCGGTTGTGTATACTCTGTCAGAAACAGGTGAATGACGTGAATGACAAAAGCGAACTTCCCTCCGGAAAATTATCCCCGGAGTCTCTGAGACGAAACGTACTCCGCTATGTTGGTGCAGAGAGAAAAGAACTACTGGTAGGTCCCGCCGTGGGAGAGGATGCGGCTGTCATCGAATGGCCCGTGGGAAAGTATCTGGTCTTTTCATCAGACCCTATAGTAGGTGCCGAAAAAGGGGCGGGGAGACTTCTGGTAAGGATCAACTCCAACGACATCGCGTCGAAGGGCGGGGATCCGGCATATCTTGCTGTAACGCTTATACTTCCTCCCTCTTGGGGAGAAGAGGGGGCGGCACGGATCATGAGGGAGATACATGAGGAGTGTCTCTCGCAGGGAATAGCCGTAGCGGGGGGACACACTGAATTCAACGACAGGTATGAGAGGCCGGTGATAATGGGCGCTCTCATCGGAACGGCGGACAGGGTCCTGAGAGCCAGCGACCTAAGGCGGGGTGATGTGCTTATTGTAACGAAGCACCTAGGCATCGAGGGCATGTCCATCCTGGCCGCGGACAAGCCGGAACTCTTAAAGCCTTTTATGTCGAGGGACGAGATCCAGGAATTACTTTCATGGTCAGAGAGAACATCCGTGCTTGAGGAATCGATAGCGCTCCGCGAAATGGCAAACTTTATGCATGATCCAACCGAGGGAGGTTTTATGGGGGGTATAGGAGAGATCTCTTCTCTGAGCGGACTTGAGGTTGAACTGGACTTTTCCTCGCTGCCTATCCATCCTCTGACTGTCAGAGCCGCACAAAAACTCCATTTTGATCCTCTGCGCCTGATCGCGTCGGGGAGCCTTCTGGCGGTGCTTCCCTCGGCAAAAAAGGAAGCGGCCCTCGAGGGACTGAAAAAAATTAATGTAGAGGCCTCTGTTGTCGGAACGATAGGTGATAAGCTCCGCAACCCTGTCCCCGAACCCTCGGAGGAGTTATGGCGGCTTCTTAAAATGGGAGAAATGCCAAATGGATAAAACTCATATTTTGAAAAGGGCTGATAAGCTTCGAGCTCTTATGTCGTCGAAAGGCGCCGATGCCTTTGTGGTCATTACGGAGGAAGGTTATAACTGGGAATCACTGTACTACCTGAGCGGTTTTAGGGGTACATCGGGCGCATTGCTGGTCTATGGCGATTCGGTCGAGCTGATCCTAGACGGAAGGTACACCAAACAGGGAGGAGAACAGTCGCCCTATGCGGTGCGGACCCAGGACCTCGGACTCGCCGAAGACATAATTGAAAGCCTGTCCGCTCACGGTGCGGTAGAGATCCTTTGTGAGGCATCAAAAACATCGCATGCGGCGTGGGAAAAGCTTTCTTTTGACCCGAAGAAAAAGTGGTCGGACGGCACTTCTGTGATATCAGAACTTCGACGCTCAAAAGATGAAGTTGAAGCCGGATACATGCGCAAGGCAGCAGATATTGCGGCAGCTGCGTTTTTAAAGACGCTGGGGGAGACCTCCTCGGGTATGTCTGAAAAAGAATTTGAGGCCCTTTTAAATTTCAATATAGTGAAATTCAACGGGGAAACTGGATTTGACATGATAGTCGCTTCCGGTACAAGAAGCTCGATGCCTCACGGAAGAGCAACGGAGAAGATCATGGAACGGGGCGAGTGGGTAACGGTAGACTTTGGAGTCAGGCACAGGGGCTATTTTTGCGACATTACAAGGAATTTCAGCCTTGGCAAAGCAGATTCACGGGCTTTTGAATACCATGAGATACTTGCCGAGGCGCACTCCGCTGCCGTGAAAGCTCTTATGCCCGGCGCCATAGGCTCAGAAGTATACAATGTTGCGCGGGATGTCCTGCAGAAGAACGGGCTGGCCGAATATTTTACCCACGGGCTTGGACATGGACTGGGAATAGAGGTACACGAAACCCCCTACCTCTCCCCCAGATATGACCGCTCTTTGAAGTGCGGGGATGTGGTCACTGTAGAACCCGGGATCTATTTTGACGGCTGGGGAGGATTGAGATTGGAGGATAATTACCTTATAATTGACGGGGGCGTCAAAAGGCTGACCATGAGTTTGGAACAGTCTTTCTTCCGTCTCTGATCTGTAGCGGGAAATTCGAATTTTTGGCACAATAGGCCGGGAGTATCGGCCCTACCAAAAGGAGGACAATCGACCATGAAAAAGTATCTGTGTACCGTCTGTGGCTATGTTTACGATCCGGAAGCAGGAGATCCCGATTCCGGCGTGGCGCCGGGGACACCGTTTGAGGAGGTTCCGGACGACTGGGTTTGCCCCGTCTGCGGAGTTGGGAAGGACATGTTCGAAGTCCAGTAGGGTGATCCCGGCGCAGCGCATGGGTGCATCGACCGTTCTCAGGGAGACTTTGCCGTAGCAAGGCCTCCCTTTTTTGGTGATCAGATCATCGAATAGATACGTTCGGTCAAATCGTCAACAAGGTCACCGATACCGCAAGGTTCGAGGTCCCTGGTTATTTTATCAATGATTTTTTCTTCTTTCAGGGTCGCCGCAGTGACGGAGAAATTGAGGTCACAGCCCCACGTCAGCTGGATTAGTCTGTAATCCTGCAGAGTCCTGGCATTGGCGTATGTTCCGGTCCCTGTGCTTCTGACCTCCTCCACCAGGGCCGGAGAAAGGCCTTTTGCAGGTATGTGTCCGGGTAGCATCTCAAAGATGGTTCCGTTATCTATCTTCCTTTGAACCATCCTGTAAATGTCTATCTTGTCCGAATCCCTCACCAGACAAGTCCACTTGTATGGTCCCAATTTAACGTCGGAGGGTACCTCTTTTTTATTGTGAAGCCTGACGGCCGTTATGATGTTCTCACGCACGTTTGGAGGAACATCAGACCAGTCAAACTCACGGTTGAGTCTCTCCGCCCCCAGATCTCCGTGGTCTACGCTGATGCTGTCGTAAAATGTGGAGTATCTGTCATATTGAGGAAATCTTCCGATATCGTGCAAGAGCCCTACCGCTGCGGCGAGGACGGAGTCATTTTCTTCATCCCAGCACAGTGAGCGGGCTATTTGGGAGCATATAGCCGACACCCTCTTGCTGTGGCGATATTTGAGGTCCAGCATAGGATGAAAGACGCCGTCCTCTTTGTATCTATTCGTGAATCCATCGAACCATTCAGTGACCCTTTCGGTAGAAAACACTGGCTTCACCCTCCGTATTCTGAGAAAATATTATACCATTGGATTACGATTATGCTTTTTGGTGTCAGTCCGGATCAGGCGGTCTTGCCGGGTCGCGGACGGCGAGCTGTTAAAATCTTTGTGGGGGATGGTGCAACATGGATTGGTTTACAGGCTTTTCAGCGCCTATGCAGGCTCTCATCGCGGGGTTTTTCACTTGGGGTGTGACGGCACTTGGGGCATCCGGTGTTTTTTTAACTCGAGAGCCCGGGCAAAAAGTACTGGATGTCATGCTTGGATTCGCAGGCGGAGTGATGATCGCCGCCAGCTTCTGGTCGCTTCTCGAACCGGCCATATCCATATCGGTGGAACTTGGTTACCCGGGCTGGCTGCCTCCCGTTATAGGATTTCTCCTGGGCGGGATATCTTTGCGTTTTCTCGATATGATCCTGCCGCACCTCCATCCCGGAATGGCCGAGACAGAGCCTGACGGACCGCCTTCCAGAATGAGAAGGACGACTCTTTTGGTCCTCGCTATAACCATCCACAACATTCCCGAAGGCATGGCGGTAGGCGTCGCCTTCGGCGCGATCGGACTGATGCCGGAGGCTACCCTGGCGGGAGCAGTCGCACTTGCGCTGGGGATAGGCCTTCAGAATTTTCCGGAGGGGCTGGCAGTCTCTATGCCCCTGCTTCGAGAAGGACTCAGCAAAAGAAGGGCTTTCCTTTATGGGCAGCTATCTGCGGTCGTCGAACCCGTATTTGCCGTCCTTGGCGCGCTGCTTGTGCAGGTTGCCCGTCCTGTGCTCCCCTACGCCCTTGCTTATGCAGCCGGTGCGATGATATTTGTCGTAGTGGAAGAAGTTATCCCAGAGTCTCACACAAGCGGTAATGGGGACATTGCTACCATGGGAGTCCTTTTCGGCTTTGCGGCCATGATGGTTCTCGATGTAGCACTTGGCTGACGGGTGCGGCGCACGTAAGACCTGATGAGTCGACGGCGATAAATTAAAGTCTTACTGTGCTATACTTTTTCGGCCGGACCTTATGTATTTTATCGGATAATACAGCTCTTCTGAGTGACAATAATAATGAGTTCTTTTAAAGAGTATATGTGATCGTTGGGGGTATGCAGGATGGGAAATAAGACTGCCTTGATAGCAGGGGAGGGCGATCTGCCCGTTGTGATCGCCAACAGGCTTACCGATGCAGGTATGCCTCCCATAGTCTACTCTGTCAGGGATAGCGCGGGTGAAATCTCTAAATATGCGCTCGAGATGATAGATCTTGTCAAGCCGGACTTGGGCTTTACTATAAAAGACATGAAACGGCGCGGAGTCAAAAAAATAATAATGGCGGGAATAGTATCCAAGACGCTGGCATTTAAACCCTCTCTTTTCGACCTTACTACTCAAAAATTCTTGGCGGGCCTCATCCTAAGAGACGACCATTCGCTTTTGGGAGCCATAGTTGATTTTTTGGAGAGATCCGGCTTTGAGGTGATCAGCTACAAAGAAATAATTCCGGATCTTTTGGCCCCGTCCGGACACATAGCAGGGAGGCTACCCACCTCCGGCGAACTGGCGGACACGGATTACGGATTTTCGATCTGCAAGATTCTGGTTCCTCTCTCCTTCGGTCAGACGATCATAGTCAACAAAAAATCTGTGGTGGCGGTGGAGGCCATGGAGGGGACGGATGCCGCTCTCTTGAGAGCGGGAGGACTCTGTACGGGGGGGACTGTGGTCAAAATGATGAGGCTTGATCAAGATGAACGATACGATATTCCTACGGTCGGCCCCGACACTCTAAAGAATATGGCGCAGTCGAGGCTCACCTGTCTTGCTGTTCACGCCGGCCGGACCCTTATTATGAATCCTGAGGAGTTCAGGGCAATAGCGGAAAAGGAAGGCATCTGCGTGATAGGTGTTGAACATTGTCAATCTTCCTGAGTTCCGGAGAGGCTTCGGGAGATCATTATACGGCTTCTTTGACCGTAGCTCTTCGTGAACTTGGTTACGACGGGGACATCTGGGGTATGGTCGGGAAAGAGAGCCGCGAGGCCGGGGTCCGAGCCGTATGGAACGGTGAAAAACTGCAGCTTTTAGGCATATCCGAGGTGCTTTCTTCTATTCCCTTCCTGCACCGGCTTCTGGGAGAGATCACGAAAAATATATTAGCCGCCGGACCCGAATGTGTTGTCATAGCGGACAGCCCTGATTTTAACCTGCGTCTGGCTCATAGGCTGAGATCCCGGGGCTACGGCGGGCGGATCTGTTTTATTTCGCCGCCGACCGTCTGGGCCTGGCGAAGAGGGCGCGTAAAAAAAATCGCTGCTCTGGTTGACGAGTGTTTTCCTTTGTTCGAATTCGAACATGATTTTCTTGTCAAGAATGGCTGCGGCAGTTTCTGGACGGGGCACCCGATGCTGGAGGAGCTCTCGGATGCGTCGTGTGCCGCAGAGAATGTGCCCTCCGGTTTGTGGAATGACGGCCGGACCGTAGCTTTCCTTCCCGGGAGCAGGGGTGTTGAGATTAAAAACCTCATGCCGCTTATGGAGAACGTTGCGGACTATCTGGCGAAAAAAGGCTGGCGGCCTGTTTTTTCTGTTGCTCAAGGACTTCGGGAGGAAGTTAGAAACGGACTGATTTCACGCCTGAGAAATCGTTCGTTTGATTTTTATACAGGGAGAGGGAGGGATCTCATTGCGGCGTCAGCCTGTTCTGTAGCGGCCAGCGGGACTGTCGCGACGGAATCCCTGATGCTGGGACGCTATATGGTGGTAGTTTACAGGCTCAGTTCATTTTCGGCATTTTTGGCCAGACGTTTAGTTAGGGTGCCTTCCTATACCATACCCAACATTCTCCTTGGCGAGGAACTTTATCCTGAATTTATGCAGGAGCAGGCTACTGTAGAAAATGTCTCCGCGGCGGCGGAAAGATACCTGAATGCTGATGCCGCTGAGAAGGGCCGTGTTGAAAATATGCTGTGTGCGGCAAAAGCCATGCTCGGCAGAAGCGGAGCGTACAAGGCGTGGTCGGAGAGGATTCTGGAGGCGTGCTGACATGCTCTCTTTAAAAAACAAAAAGTACTGGACGTCATACTTTCGGCTTATCGGTTACTGCCGGCCTTATAAGGCACGGCTGACTGCAGCCCTTGTATGCATGGTGCTTTCCGCTCTCTTCGGCATCATTCCGCCCTGGCTGATAAAAAATGTAGTTGACGACGTCCTGATAAATAAGGAGTCAACGACGCTGAATATCCTGGCCTTTGGGATAGTCGGGCTTTATGTATTGAAGGCGCTTTTTGGCTATGGGCATATGTATCTTATGACATGGGTCGGGCAGAAGGTCGTGATCGACATCAGGCTTGAACTTTACGACCATACCCAGAGGCTCTCTCTTGCCAAGCTTTACAGCAAGCGATCCGGAGAATTCCTCTCAAGGATCACCAATGACGTCGCCACACTTCAGAATATCCTTGCATCAGTAATAGTCGATTTTGTGGTACAAAGCTGCACGTTTATCGGGATCATCGCATTCTTGCTCTTTATCAACTGGAAATTGACCCTAATCACTTTTGTCGTAACTCCCCTCGCCGTGTTGGTAATAGATAAGGCTTCCTCAAAGCTGAGAGAGGTCGGCGGTACGATACAGGAAAAACTTGCGATGGTTGCGGCTATAGCCCAGGAGGCTCTCTCTTCGATCCGGATAGTGCGTGCCTTCGTCACGGAAGAAAAAGAGTACTCAAGGTTTGAGGAGGAAAGCAACAGGCATTTCAAGGCGGTGATGAAGGGCACCCAGGTGAGGGGCCTCCTTGAGGGTCTCGTTGAGGTCATACTTATAGCCGCGCTCGCTTTGATACTTTGGTTCGGCGGCAGGGACGTGATCAGCGGAAAACTTACGGCGGGAGAGCTGCTGGCCTTCCTAACTTACATCGGGCTTCTTGTTCAGCCCATCAGGGTGCTCAGCAGGGTAATCAGCACGATCCAGCAGGGAGTGGCCTCGGCAGACAGGGTATTTGAAATACTGGATGAAAAAAATGAGGTCCCGCTCCCCAAAGATCCGGTATTCCTCCGGTCGATGAAAGGGCGCATAGCGTTCAGAGATGTGTGGTTCGGCTATAACGAAAAGTCGTGGGTGCTCAAGGGGCTTAACTTCGAAATAGAAAGCGGGCAGAATGTCGCCGTAGTTGGGTCTACCGGCGCGGGTAAATCCACGCTGGCCGACCTTGTCATGAGGTTTTACGACCCTCAGGAGGGGGCTGTTCTCGTTGACGGAGCAGACCTAAAGTCTTTGGATCTTAAAACCTACAGAAGGCAGATAGGCGTCGTGCCTCAGGATCCCGTGCTGATGAAGGGCACGCTTGCTTACAACATAGGATATGGGTACGAGGGAGTTACAGACGATGATCTGATGAGGGCCGCCGAGATCGCGGGCATCCTGGACTTTATAAAGGGATTGCCGGAAGGATTTGATACGGAAGTCGGCGAGAGAGGTGTGACCCTGAGCGGCGGGCAAAGACAGCGCATCGCCATCGCGAGGGCGGTCGTCAGAGACCCGCGAATACTGATCATGGATGAAGCTACATCTTCGCTGGACGCCCTCATCGAACAACAGGTCCAGGAAGCGATGAGAAAGGCTATGGAGGGCAGGACCTCAATAGTTATAGCCCACAGGCTCTCCACCGTCCGTGATGCGGATCGCATAGCGGTGCTTTCGGGCGGCAGGCTTGCCGAACAGGGGACACATGAGGAACTTCTCTCTGCCAAAGGGCACTACTTCAGGCTTTTCACTGCGGGCGACGGAGAATCACGGGAAGGCCATGTCTAGATTCCTTCGCAGCTACCTAAGATATGCCAGGGGAGAAAAACGGTTCTCATCGTGGGCGGTTCTGTATCCTCTACAGTTTCTCACCCGAGCATGGATGAGGCTTCGGATAAATTTGTACGCCAGAGGGCTTCTCAGCGTGACCGAACCCCCTCTTCCGGTTGTCAGCATCGGCAATAACAGTCTTGGCGGAACCAACAAAACACCTATGACAGAGCTTGTTGTAAAGCAGTTCATAGAGGCCGGGATCGAAGCCGGATTGGTGAGCAGAGGCTACAGAACGAAGGAGCACGGCCCCATCTGGATCGGACAGGATGAGGAGAGCAGGCGCCGTGATACCGCAGGCGACGAACCGCTTATGCTGGCTAAAAGGCTTCCGGGAGTAAAGGTAGTAGTTTCCAGGGACAGGGTGCAAGGCGTGGCACTGCTGGCATCATTGGGAGTCAAGGTGGCTGTCACCGACGATACCTTTCAGCATAGAAAGATGGCTCGCGACGTTGATATCGTGCTTGTTGACGCAACATGTCCCTTCGGCAACGGGAATGTAATACCTGCAGGTTCAATGAGAGAGCCAAAATCGGCCTTTGGCAGAGCAGACATACTTGTTATCACAAAAGCCAACCAGGCGGCCCCGCATGAACTTGCCGCCGCCAGGGAAGAGCTTGAGCGGCTGTTGGATCCGGAAAAGATATTCACGGCTGAAATAGTCATGGAATCATGGATAGAGATTTTTAAAGGAAAAGAGAAGATCATACCTGCTGAAATCACTCCTAAGGGTAATTTTATCGCCTTTTCAGCCATAGGCAGTCCGGCAGGGTTTTACAAATATCTTGAACAAAGCGGACTCTCGGTCATCACCTGTCGTACCTTCAGGGATCATCATGTTTTTACCGGCGGTGACATAAGAAAACTTGTTGAGCTTGCAAACAAAAGATCCGCGGATGGCTTTGTCTGTACCGAAAAAGACCTGGTAAATCTTCCTCTTGATCTGAACCTTGATATCCCCATATATATTCCGCGGATCGTAGTCTCGCTTGATGACGATATCGGGTTCAGAAGAAAAATAATGGAAAAACTCAAGCCCAATCTAATGGTTGCCTCTAACGGATATGGCGAGGACGCGATAGGGGTGGTGCTCGCCAAAAAAATGAGAAAACGGTTCAAGTCCGCGGACATATCGGTTTTTGCCTTCGTGGGGTCGGGCACGCACTACAAAAAGGAAGGGTTCAGGGTGATCTCTCCCGCAATAGAGATGCCAAGCGGGGGCGTTATCAAATACAGCCTTCTTGAGTTTATCAAAGACCTGAGACATGGCCTGGGCAGTTCGATTACTACTCAAATGAACGCACTTTCTTCGCTCTATACAAGATATAGGACTCCTGTCTGTGTGGGTGATGTCTACCTTCTGGCGAGCATGCTCTGGGGGCAGGGAATGAAACCTGTGCTTGTGGCCACTGCCAAATCCGTGCACTTAAGCGGCCATCTCTCTGTAGAACAGTTTCTGTTAAAGCACAGGAGCAGATTTGTCTGGACGAGGGATTCTGAAACGGCAGAGGAATTGAGGGCGGGCGGAGTTGCGGCCGGATTTTGCGGTAATCCGATAATGGACCTTATTGAAAGAGACGGAATGAAGCGCAAGGTATGGAGCAATTCGGGAGGTTTCAGGATACTGCTTTTGCCGGGGAGCCGCCCCAGAACCTATGAAGATGTAAAACTCATACTCGGCGCGGCAAGCATGCTCTCAAAAAAAGCGAACTGCGAATTTGTCATGGTGCCCGCGCCAATGATCGATGTGGATAGGCTTGTCAAAGATGTTTCGGGCTGGATGCCTGCCCCCGGAGGAGAAAAAATCGTCTCTAAAGAGACATCGGTCATGATCTATAAAGGTGAGGTCGCCGATGCGGCGATGGGCGCCGACTTGCTGATCGGCCTGGGAGGCACAGCCAACCAACTTTGTGCGGGGCTGGGAGTACCCGTTGTTTCTATCCTCGAAAAGGGGAAACTTATTCAGAAAAAGCTTCTTAAAGAGGCGGAGATCCTTGTTAAGGCCGATCCGAATGAATTGGCCAATGCCGCCTTTGTGATACTCAATGACCCTGAACTGCGGACCAGCATGAGCGATGCTGGTATGCGCCATCTGGGAGGGGTCGGCGTGCTGGACCATGTTGTAGGCTATTGCGCGTCGGAGCTCGGGTGGGATAATAGGTGTGAGGTTTATGAGAAGTATCGTTCGTTTTTAAAGTGCGCAGATGTTGATGATGTCTGAAATAAAAGGAGATGTGTGAATTGAGCGAAACACCGTCAGCCGCGGTCAGGATAGTTGAGGTGGGGGATGTCTCTGTCGGAGGAGGCAGGCTCGCCGTAGCCGCCGGTCCGTGTGTTCTGGAGGACCTTGAGGGCGCGGCGGCTATAGCTGGAGAGATGAAAAAACTATGTCAAAAATTCGGCTTCGGATATATATTCAAGGCGTCCTTTGACAAGGCTAACAGGACGTCGATCAGAAGCTACAGGGGCCCGGGCATTGAAGAGGGTCTAAAATGGCTTAAGGAAATAGGGCTCAGGTTTGACGTGCCTGTAGTCACGGATGTCCATGAGCCGTGGCAGGCGGAGAAATCGGCTGAGGCCGTTGACCTTATCCAGATCCCTGCTTTTCTATGCCGTCAGACCGACCTGCTTGTTGCGGCTGCGAGGACGGGGAAGCCCCTCAATATAAAGAAAGCCCAATATATGGCGCCCGAGGATATGAAGTCTGTGACCGAGAAATGCAAAGAGGCGGGCAACGATCGTATAATATTGTGTGAAAGGGGAACAGCGTTCGGGTATCGTGAGCTTTCCGTCGATTTCCGCTCTCTTCCCGTGATGAGGGAGCTGGGCTTCCCGGTGATGTTCGATGCGACCCATAGCGTTCAAAAGCCTGGTGCCAGCGGCGACAGAAGCGGCGGGGACAGATCCTATGTGCTTCCTTTAGTGCGGTCCGCGGCGGCTGTGGGCATAGACGCGCTGTTCATGGAGGTACACCCTGATCCCGACGCGGCCCTGTGTGATGGGCCGAATATGGTTCCGCTCCGCTTCATGGAAGAGCTTCTCAGGCAAGTCTATGAGATAGATAAAATTGTTAAAGATAAAATAGGATTTTCATCTCTTAAGTGGGCTGGTGAATAAAGTGTTTCTCCCTTACGAACGCGAAGAAAAAAAGTTGTCGGATGATGAAATGCTGGAGGCTGGCAAAAGTGTGCTTCGAAAAGAATCCGAGGCCCTTGAGGCTGCCGCGGAGCGTATCGGCCACGAACTTGTAAAAGCAGCTCATCTCGTCAGCAGATGTAAGGGCAGAGTCGTGGTATCCGGTCTCGGAAAGTCCGGACATGTTGGGCGAAAAACGGCTGCCACATTTGCCTCACTCGGAGTTCCCGCATTTTTTCTCCATGCGACGGAAGGCGCTCACGGTGACCTGGGAATGGTTTGTCGTGAGGATCTTGGATATTTTTTAAGCAACAGCGGTGAAACCAGAGAACTTACAGACATAATTCCGTACTTTAAAAGGCTTGGGGCACCGATAATATCGGTCACCGGAAATGTTGACTCCACGCTTGCCAGGGAATCAGACATAGTGCTTGACTGCCGTGTTGACCGTGAAGCTGACCCGCTTGGCCTTGCCCCGACGAGCAGCACCACTTTACAGATGGCTCTGGGAGACGCAGTGGCCGGAATGGCCACCTTGCTTCTTGGTCTTGGCAAGGAAGATTTTGCCCTGTTTCATCCGGGAGGAACCCTGGGGAAGAAGCTTCTGCTGAAGGTAAAGGACCTTATGGGGACGGGAAAAAATCTGCCCGTAATCAAACGTGACTCTCTCGTCAGGGAGGCTCTTTTTGAGATCACGAGCAAAGGCTATGGAGCTACGGCCGTAACGGACGAAGAAGGCAGACTGGTTGGAATTTTTACGGATGGCGACTTGCGGCGTTTCATAGAAAAAGAAGGGGTTCAAGGCTTGGAACTACCCGTTGAAATGGGCATGACGAGATCTCCGAGAGTGATCTCACCGGACAAACTGGCGGTGGAGGCGGTACGCATTGTCGAGCAGTGGGAAGTTTCCGCTCTGATAGCTGTGGAGAACGGCAAGCCAGTCGGGATGGTCCACATTCATGAGATACTGAAAGCAGGGGTGGCTTAACTGGCCTTTCTGAGGACCCTCTATCAGCCTATCATAAACTCGGTCTTTATACTTTTGGGTTCCGCACTAAAAAAAAAGTATTCGGAAGGTCATGATGAAAGAAGGGGCTTACAGGGCGTCGAAGTTATTGAGATGCTGAACGGAGAGAGTCCCCTGTGGCTGCACGGAGTCTCTGTTGGTGAAGTTCAGGCTCTTATGCCCGTGCTGGCCGCCGCAAGGCGCTCGGGGTATTCCGGCCCTGTGGTTATTTCGACTACGACCGAGACAGGAAAGGAGATGGCTTTTCGCCTCGGAGAGGGACTTTTTGATTCTCACATATACTATCCGTGGGATAAAAGAATTTTCGTGAGAAGGGCTATCGAGAGTCTTGCCCCTTGGGCCTTCGCGGCCGCTGAGACCGAACTGTGGCCCAACATGCTGTGGGAGCTGAAGGATGCATCTATTCCGGCCTTTCTTATCAACGGAAGGATCTCTGACAGAACGTGGAGACGCTTTGCCAATCCTCTTGCCAGAAGGTTGGGTACTTCGTTTTATGAACTTTTTACTGAAATTTATCTTAGGGATCAGGTTGATTTTGAAAGACTTAGGCAGATAGGCGTCGAAGAGAAAAAACTTAAGGTTTTTAGAAATACGAAAATAGATGCCATCCTGTCCCGAAAAAATCCCTCTGCTCGCGAAGCCTGGGCCGCGAGATTCGGTTATCCGGACAATAAAGTGTTTGTGGCGGGGAGTACTCACATCGGTGAAGACGAACCGGTACTGGAAGCCTTCGGCATACTAAGAGAACGCTGTCACGAAGCAAAACTTATACTGGCGCCTAGGCATCCCGAACGTGCCGTTGAAGTTGTCTCTATGGCGAGGCAAAGGTACAGCGCTGATCTTCTGTCGGAGGGGGTCGGCAAAGATGTCACCGTAGTAGACAAAATTGGCGTCCTGTATGAGCTTTATGGGATAGCCAGAGCCGCATTCGTGGGAGGCAGCCTCGTCGACAGGGGAGGACAGAATATACTGGAGCCGGTCTCATGGGGGATCCCGATCCAATATGGTCCGCATATGGAGGATTTTGCAGCAGCCTCGAAGGATCTGATCGGACTAGGCATTGCGGAACAGATCTCCGGCCCCTCGGACCTGGGGAGAGCCTGGATCCGGATAGCGGAGAGCCCGTGGCAGAACAATGATGAGATCAGGAAAAAAAGTGAGGAATACTTTGGAAAAGAATCAGGTTCATCATTCGAAATCTGGAAAGAAATGAAAAAATACCGTCGGGGCGTTGCCATGGCGTGACCGGAATCCTCTGCGGACAAGACGTCGGATCGTTGCACCTACTGGGAGGGATGCAGGTGAAACTTAACAGGGAACTTTTAAATTCATTTTATTCGGAACTTGACGCACGCTCTCAAAGTGCACTTGACGCCGCCGTAACAAAAGTGGTCGAAACAAAAAAAGCGGGGGGAAAGGTTGCTGTGGTGACCGGAAGCGGTCCCAACCTGCACGAAGGCGTTACGAACCTGATCGCCGAACTCATGGGAAAAGGGATAATCGACGGAGTCACGACTAGCTCGGCTGTCATAAGCCACGAAATGAGCGGTTCATTGGACAGGGTCAAGATGTGTGACGCCTCCTCTCTGGGATTCGACAGATCAAAGATGCCCAGGGGAAATGTCTTTGAATTTACCGAACTTTCCGACGAGGAGCTTAAGGTCCTGCGCGAAGAACTGATACTGGACCTGGAATTGATGAATAAGGGCAGGACCTCGGAGGGCAGGATGGTAATAAAAGCTGCGGGCAACATGGCATATCCCATGGGCCTCCGCACGGAAAAACTGGCTCTGGAGATACTGACGCTCTCCAGACTGTCAGGGCTCCCTTTTGAGGTCATCGCCGGCTGGGGCTGCGACATAAGAACGATGACGGGTATGGGGGCGAAAAAAGGCATCCCTGTTCTTGTCACGATACCTCAGCTGGTAGGCGGCGGGCACGTCGGAATGGCGATAGGAGACAGCATACCGGTCGCCGAGCGCTCCCGGAGGATCGCGGACATGCTCGGATCGGCGGATGTGATTATCGAGTCGGCTGTAGCACTGACCCAGGAGATCCATGACGGTCCCTTTGAAACTTATACGGGACACGGCATTTGGTCGTGGTGGCAGGGGCAGCCCGTATTCAGCCTTGAAGGCAAAACGCTGGTCAGATTCGATCTGGATGAAAACCTAAGGCTGGCGCAGGACTTGCAGCGTGAGAGCTCAATCATACAGGAGGCAATCAACAGAGGGCTTCCCAAAACTAAAATATCCAAGATCCCCTTCAGGATGGAGATGTCTGCCTTTGCGCGCCACGAAGGGAGCATACCGGTGATCGGAGACATCGGTGCCATATGGCCCATATTTGCAGTTAAAATAGCTGACGAACTGAACATAACCCTTGATTTCATCAGCTACAGACAGGAAACTGATGAGGGCAAAAAAATGCGCGAGTGGATAGTTGAAAATATTAAGTTTTTAGACAGGGAAAAGATGCTTAAAAAGTTCAGAGAATGGAATGATAACAAATGAGTCCATATAAGATCCTGGGAGTGATCCCTTCGAGATATGCGTCAACCCGGCTTCCGGGCAAACCGCTTCTGGATATATGCGGAAAACCCATGGTAGAACATGTTTTCAGGAGGGCTGTCGCGTCGGGAGTATTTTTTAGGATAGTTATAGCTACCGATGATGAAAGAATATACGGCGCCGCCGAAAAATTTGGCGGTGATGTGGTCATGACTTCGAACGCGCACCTTGACGGCACAAGCAGGGCGGCGGAAGTTGCCGAAGCGATAGATGCGGATTATGTGGTTAATATTCAGGGAGATGAGCCTCTTCTCGATCCCAGAATGCTGAAGGAGCTTACTGACGGCATCGTCTCGGACCGGGATGCCGATTCTGCGACCATCTCTGTCCCCATCACAAGCGATGAGGAGATAAATGATCCCAATGTTGTGAAGGTGGTCACCGACCTAAGAGGGAGGGCTCTATATTTCAGCAGGTACCCCATACCTTACAGGCGGAACAAAACATCCTGTCCCGTGCAGGGGCATCTTGGGATCTATGCCTTTAGTAAAAAATTTCTAATGCAGTACGCGCAGCTTCCGCCGACCCCTCTGATGGAGGCTGAGTCGCTGGAGCAGCTCCGCATTTTGGAGCATGGGTATTCAATGGCGGTGATACAGACGAGATATCCTCCGATAGGGCCAAACGTGAACACAGAAAAGGATCTTATCAAAGTCAGAGAGATATTGACCGCAGAAAAGAGAAGACAAAAAGCGGAATGAACGGCGACAAAAGTATCAGGGTGATAATCATACTCAGCGACGGGATCAGAGGGCATCTTAACCAAAGCCGCGGGATCGCGGGCTGGCTCTCGAAGCTGACTGGTGCCGAGATACTTGAATCAGAGGTCCCTCTCTTATCCGGAGCGGCAAAAGCACGTGCGAGGTCTGCCTCCCGCGGCCTGGTGCACGGTAACAGAAGGGATGCCAGAGACTGGCTGGCCATGGCCGGGGGTGACACCATTGTCAGGAGAGTAGGCCAATGGTTTGCGGAGAGGGACATCAGAGAAGGGGCCGGCGATGTGCTGATAATTTCCGCCGGCAGCGCGCCTGCGCCCTACAACCTTGCGCTCGGCTACATCTGGAGGTGTGCCTGTGCGACAGTGATGACACCCGGGGTCGTCGGCACAGATCCCTTCGATTTCGCTATAGTCCCGGAACACGATTATCCGGAAAGAAAAACAAACGTACTTGTGACCCTTGGTTCTCCCAACTCTATAGCAAGAGATGAGTTAAAAAGGGCCGGCGAGGCCTTTCTTAAGGAGTATCCGCCGCGTTCCCGGGAAATATGGTCGGTACTTGTCGGCGGAGACGACGCTAACTATTCTCTTTCCCCTAAATGGCTGAAAAAATGTGTCGGACATATTATGAAGATCGCCGAACAGAAAGAGGCAGATCTGTATATGACTACCTCCAGGAGGACATCCCGGGAAACGGAAGAAACCCTAAGATATATGACGTCTCATTCTACAGCGGTGCGATATCTTCTTTTGGCATCGGAGAGCGATTTCAACCCTATACCTGCTATGCTCGGTTTTTCCACGGAGGTCTTTTGTACGGAAGATTCTGTGAACATGGTCTCCGAGACCGTTACGGGCGGACACAGAGCTGTGCTGCTAAAAGTCGGCCGTAAAAAGGGATTTAAAAGAACATTGCAAAATGCGACAGCCCGATTGATCGAAGCCGGCGCACTGCCCCAGAACATGCTCTGGGGGGTCCCTAAATTTGACAGGGTCTTCGATAATTTTGCGAGGCACGGGGCTCTGGTAGAATTCAGGGACTGGATAAGAAAGCGTCACGAGAGAGGATCGCTTGAGGACGAGGGTGATGAACGGGAGATCTGGGAAGAATTCAACGAGGCGAAGCGAGCCGCCCATTGGATATACGACAATTGGCGCTAGAGGACAAAACAGTAATTTAGCAGATTAAAAACGTCCCGATTTTGTTATGATACCTACTTGAAGATGTTTGTACGTCAAAGGTTTGCAGAGTTTTAAAGAAGAAAGGGTTGGTCTTATGAAAAAAATGTCCTTCATGATCCTAGCCGCATTTTTCGCGGTGTTCCTCTTTGTCCTCCCCATATCGGCGCAGACACCTGCGGCAGGAACTCCGCCGGCAGCTGCGAGCGATCCGTCCGCTCCGCTGATCCGACCCTTAAAGCCGACGCCTATGGAAGCGGGCGACCCCGAAACAAGGGAATCATTTTTGGTTTCGGCCGAGTGGCTGAAGAAAAACAGAGGCGGAGTGATCCTTGTCGATTCAAGGCCGGAGAGCCTTTATTCCGGAGGGCACATTCCCGGTGCCGTTAACGCCAGCTGGACATATTTTGCAAATACGAACGCTGCAACGGGCACGAAAAAATGGGGGACGATATGGCAGACTGATACCATGGCGAAAAGGATAGGTGCACTCGGAATTAACGGAAGCAAGCCGGTGGTGGTTTATGATGACGCCGGCGGCTGGGGGCAGAGCGGATGGACCCTTTGGATATTGAGGATGAGCGGGGTCAAGAACGCCAAAATCCTTGAAGGCGGTTTCACGGCATGGAAAAAAGAGGGCGGAGAAGTCTCGAGGACCGTGCATAAAAACAAAGCCGTTGCATTCAAGATACCCAAATACAAGGAGCATTACCTTGTCAATACCGACTGGATAAATGACAACATGGGCAAGAACGGGCTGGTCCTGCTCGATGTGAGGACTATCCCCGAATATCAGGGGAAGATAAGGCCATTTCAGGAGAAAAGGGCGGGGCATCTGCCCGGAGCGATAAATGTCGAAATGCAGAATTTCACCCAGGATCAATACCACTTTAAGGATCCCGAAGAAATAGCCGAACTTCTCGGCAAATACTCCGTTACGCCCGACTGCGAGATCGTTGTCTATGACACTGCCGGAGTCAGGGCGGCCTTCGTGACGATGGCGCTTCGTTACGCCGGGTTTCACAAGTCACAGTGTTACGACGAAGGATTTCAGGCCTGGGCCGGCCTTCCCGAGCTTCCCATAGAGACCGGCGAGTAAACTCCGAGATATTTTGCACATAAGTGATTTTAAAACGGCTCAGACTAAAGGCGGCCCCGAAATATATACGGGGCCGCCTTTTTCGTGGCGGTCTTTTCAGTATTTGACCAGTATATCCCTCAGTTTACCTTCGTCTATGTTTCCTCCCGAAATCACTATGCCTGTTTTTTTGCCTGCCGGATCTATCTTTCCGGCCAGGAGGGCCGCGACTCCTACAGCTCCCGCACCCTCTACGATTTGGTGATGCTCCTCGTGCAGGTATGCTATCGCTTTCGCGATATCCTCTTCCGTAACTTCCAAAATGCCTGTGACCCGTTTTTTTGCGAGGGAGAGGAGGCTTTGGGGGATATAGCCCGCAAGACCATCGGCGAGGGTTTCAAGATAGACTACTTCTTTCACGATCCCATCCGGCCATGATACCACCCATGGATTTGACGCAATCGATTGGACTCCCCAGATCTCTACGTCGGGATTTATCCCCTTCGCCGCTATAGCTATGCCATTCATCAGCCCTCCGCCTCCTGCCGGGACCAGCAAGAGCTCAATGTCCGGTTCATCGGTGAACATTTCGAAAGCGGCGGTTCCCTGACCTGCTATAACGACAGGATCCTCGAAAGATGAGACGTATGTCATGTCGTTTTTCTCGGCGTGCTCATGTGCCGCGTGCTCCGCAAAATCGTAATCTCCGTCGCACACGACCAGCTCCACAAAATTGCCCCCTCTTCTTTTGATGGCGGTTTTTTTAGTTTCGGGGCAGACATTCGGCACGAAAATAAGCGTTTGTATGCCGAGTTCCGCCGCGGCGAGCGCCACTCCCTGTCCGTGATTTCCGCTTGAACATGTTACGACCCCCAGCGCTCTTTCTTCAGGTGATAGGGAACTCATTTTATAAAGCGCCCCTCTCAATTTAAAGGAGCCGCAAAGCTGCTGATTCTCCCACTTCAAATAGACGGGAGCACCGCATTCTTCGCTTAGGGGAAAAGAATATTCCGTGGGAGTATGTCTTACTCTGTGTCTCAGGAAACTGTAGGCCTTTGCAACGTCGGTGATGGTTGGATCGATCGGCAGTCTGTTCAAACGAATACCTCCCTTTAGTCTCTACCGGGCACGAGCTGGACTCCTTGCCACGCCGACTTGGAGCAACGGTGCCGTTTGATGGTCTATCGAATGTTCAAATTGACATCTCAGATACTCTAATTATAATCACTAGAGGCTTGTTGTACAGACGCGTTTATCCAGCGTTGGACGTCTGTAGAACGGCCGGTCATGTTCAGGAGCTCCCCTCAGGGCGGCGATGACCAAAAAACGTAAAGGCAGTGATGAGTGAATGTCATATCCCGTACTTAGGGTCCGTTTGAGTTCGATCGAGAGCAATATCAGAAAAATAGTTACAAAATGTTCGGGTCATGGAATTTCCGTCTGGGCTGTTACAAAAGGGATGTCGGCTCCTCGGGAGATCACCGGGATGCTGGTCGATACCGGGGTTGCCGCTTTGGCTGACAGCAGGATGCTCAACATCATGAGAATGAGGAGAGAGGGCATTAAAATGCCTTTGGCCCTTGTCAGGATCCCCATGCGCTCTGAGATCGAGGATGTGATAGATTATGCCGATTACTCTCTTGCCTCGGATATAGGAACCCTTGAAAACATGTCCCGTATTTGCGAGAAAAAGAAAAAAGAGCACTCCGTAATCCTAATGGCAGACATGGGTGACTTAAGGGAAGGGTTTTGGCCGAATGAGGCGGAGGCAGTAGCCTCTTCATTGAAAAAACTTAGTCCTGCATTAAGGATCGCCGGAATCGGAGTGAATTACAGTTGTGCGAGCGGAGTCCTTCCGTCACATGAGGGACTGAACAAATTCGTTGCATTCGGAGAAGAAATGGAATCTCAGCTTGGGACAAAGCTTGAGATTTATTCGGGCGGAGCCACGACACGCTCTCTTATCTCGATCGACAGCGGCCTATTCCCTGAGAGGATAAACAACCTGAGGATCGGCGAAGGTTATCTTCTCGGAACCGATAAATCGTCCGGAGTGATCATACCGTGGCTGAGTCAGGATACCATGGAGCTTGAGGCAGAGCTGGTCGAGGTAAGAAAGAAGCCTACCAAACCGGTCGGAGAGATCGGAAGAGATGCCTTCGGCGAAGTTCCCTACTTTGAGGACAGGGGAGAAAGACTGCGCGGAATACTGGGTATCGGAAAACAGGACGTCAACATAGGCGGCCTTACTCCGATGGACGAAGGAGTGTCGGTCATCACCGCCTCAAGCGACCACCTGCTGGTAGACTTGGAAGAATGTCCTCACAGACCTCAGGTAGGAGATATACTCCGGTTCAAGCCCGATTATTCGGCGATGCTCTCTTTGTCCACATCTCCCTACGTTACAAAAATATACGAGGAATGCTGATCTGCTACGGAATAGGCCCCCTCTCGTACGATGCGGCTTGAGACGGGGCCCTTAGTTTTCGGAGAGCATGGCCCTTGCGGCCCAAATGCCGGATGCGGAGGCCTGGATGACGCCCCTTGTCACGCCCGCCCCGTCGCCTGCGGCGTAGAGCCCTCTTATTGAAGTTCTGAGGCCGCTGTCGAGCGCCACCTTCAGGCTGTAGAATTTTACCTCAGCCCCGTAAAGCAGAGTGTGTCTGCTGTTGACTCCGGGGATAATGTTGTCCAGAGCTGCGAGCATCTCCATTATGCCCACCAAATGCCTGTATGGGAATACATATGCAAGATCTCCGGGCTCAGCGCTCGCGAGGGTTGGCCTTACCAGTCCGCGGGCGATCCGCTCGGGCGTAGAACGTCTTCCCTTACGGAGATCTCCGAGCCTTTGAACTATTATTCCGCCTCCCAGCATGTTGGCGAGCCTCGCGATATGGCTGCCGTATCCTATTGGATCTCTAAACGGTTTTGTGAACTTGGTTGAAACAAGGATCGCAAAGTTTGTGTTTTCGGTTTTTCTCTCATTTTCTTCGTTGGAATGTCCGTTGACCGTCAGTATCTCATGGTGGCTCTGATACTCCGAAGTTACCTCGCCGTGGGGGCACATGCAAAAAGTGCGAACCTTGTCATCAAAAGTAGGGGTGTCGAGGATTGCTTTTATCTCGTAAAACTGATCGGTAATTTCATCCGACCAGGCTGATGGGATCTCGACCCTGACGCCGATATCCACGGGGAGCGACTCGATCTCAAGGCCCAGTTCTCTCACGGTTTTTTCCATCCATGCGGCGCCCTCACGTCCCGGAGCCAAAAGCACCCTTTTTGCATATATTTCTTCTCCGTTGGCGAGCGCGACCCCGGCGACGGATCCATCCGCTGAGAGAAGGACTCTGTCCACAGGCGTGCTTGTGCGTATGTCACAGCTTCCGTTGATTGTATCGTAGATCCCGCTCAATATGTGTTTAGATCTGTCCGTCCCCATGTGTCTTATAGTAGCTGGGATAATGTCCAGCCCCGCCTGAAGGGCTTTGGAAAGCACTTTTTGGGCGAGCTCTCCGCTCGGCTTGAAGAGAGTCCTGCTTGCGCCGTGTTCAACGTAGATCCTGTCAGCCTCTTCGATAAGAGAGAGAAGCATCTGCCTGCCGCAATACTCTTCAAGGTTTCCGCCGAATTCGGGGGTCAGCGTCAGCTTACCGTCGCTGAAAGCCCCCGCTCCCCCCCACCCGCAGACGACATTGCAAGGGTTGCAGTGTACGCACTCGCGGGCCCCGGCTTTCATAGGACAGGCACGGGAGCTGATCGCCCTGCCTTTGTCGAGGATAAGAATTTTTTTATTTTTTTTTATAAGTTCAAGGGCTGCGAATAAACCGGCAGGTCCGGCACCCACAATAATGACGTCATATCTGTCGCTCACTTGTATCCCTCCAAATAATAATCAACAAGACTGGCCCGGTAAGTATAGCAGAAAAGCCCGACAGACCAGAAAAAAGTTCAACACAGAGAGTAAATAGTGATATTATTAATGTGTATGGAATAAAGGCAAGTTTCTTTTACGGAGGGAATATTGTGGAGATAATCAAAACAAAAAAAGACTTCGATCTTGAAAAAATTGAGGTCATCGGCATACTCGCACCGGCCGCCGAACCGGAATCTGTAAATTTGTGGCCTCTTAACGAAGAGGCGGGGGGTTTTTGTCGCGCTGTTTTGATGGATGCCCATTTTAAAGCTAAGGCCGGGTCTTCCGTAAACATACCTGTGAGCCGCGGGGTGTTAAAAAATGTTATTATTTACGGACTCGGCGACACGAAGGAAACCTTTCACGAGAAAATTAGGGAAGGCAGCTTCAACGTGCTAAGAACGGCAGCTGCGAAAGGCTTTTCAAGCATATTGCTGGCCATGCCCGATGCGGCTTCGGCTTCGGTTTCCAGAGCAGCTTCGGAAGGTGCTCTGCTCGGCTGCTACAGGTTCAACAAATATCTTTCGCCGGAAGAGGACGACCTCTTCTCGGTACCCGGATCCCTGTACATCCCCGATGCCGATGAGGATGGCATACGGCAAGGGATCGTTCTCGCCGAAGCTCAGTGCTATGCCAGGGATATTGCCAATGAGCCCGGAAATATCGTGACCCCGGCGGTGCTCGCGCAAGAAGCGATGTCTTTGGCTGAAAAATATGGGTTGGAATGCGAGATCTGGGAAGAAGACAAGATCGAGAAAGAAGGCATGTCCGCTTTTTATGCTGTCGGAAAGGGCTCGGCCAATCCGCCGCGCTTCATCCGTCTTACATACGAGCCCACAAAACGGCAGGACGGCCATATCGTGCTTGTCGGCAAGGGAATGACGTTTGACAGTGGGGGACTGGATATTAAACCGGCCGACTATATGACTACCATGAAGGGAGATAAGAGCGGCGCCTGTGCCGTACTTGGAACCATCCGAGCCGCTGCGGAACTTAAACTTCCATGGAAGATAACGGTTCTTATCGCCGCCGCAGAAAATATGCCGGGCGGCAATGCCTACAGGCCCGACGATATTCTGCGGGCCAGAAACGGCAAAACGATAGAGGTCAACAACACCGACGCCGAAGGCAGGCTTACCCTTGCCGATGCACTCTCTTTTGCATCTGAACTGAAGCCCGACATGATAATTGACATAGCGACCCTGACGGGAGCCTGTGCAGTTGCGCTGGGAGGCAACACCGGCGGTCTTTTCACGAACGATGCTCCTTTCGGAGATAAGGTCCTCTCTGCTTCGCAGGCTTCCGGCGAACGTTTCTGGAAACTTCCTATGGACGATCCGACCCTGAGCAAAGCGATAAAATCGCCCGTTGCCGATCTTGTAAATTCGGCCGGACGGTACGGGGGCGCGATAACAGCTGCGATGTTCCTGGAGGCATTCGTAAGCAAAGAAATACCGTGGGTACATCTTGATATTGCCGCGGCAGATTTTATTAAGGAACAGAGGAGTTACTACACAAAGGGCGCTTCGGGTTTTGGAACGAGGACCCTTATAACGCTTCTCATGTCGTTGTAAAGGTGGCATCTGTGATGGAGTCCCCCCTCAGGAATGATTCGATAGCGCTGATCAACGGAGTTATCTATCCGATGTCATCCCCGGGACGGGCGAGGGCGATCTACGCTAAAAACGGGATCATAACGGCTATCGGAAACGACAGGGAGATACTGGCGCTCTGTGATAACAAGACCACCGTCCTCGATATGAGGGGTAAATTCCTGATGCCGGGTATGACGGACACGCATAACCATCTGCTTGCAACAGGCAGGGCGCTTGAGACTTTAAGCCTCTCCGAAGCGTATTCGATTGAGGATATAGTCTCTATGGGGCGCCGCTTTCTCTCGTCTTTCCCCGTCGGAGAGGGACAATGGTTTTTTGCCAGAGGCTGGGATCAGAATTACCTCAGGGAAAAAAGATTCCCAAACAGATATGACCTGGACAGAATAAGCACGACGGTACCGCTTTTCTTTGAAAGGTCATGCGGGCACATTGCTTCCATGAACACTAAGGCTCTTGAAATTTTAAGGATAGTGAGCGGATTCAAGATATCCGGAGGCGTGGTAAACGCTGACGAAAAGGGCGAGCCGACCGGGGTGGTAAGCGAAGCCGCTGTGAATTGGGCAAGGATGAATATTCCTGAATCGTCCGACGAAACCTTAGTCCGCTGGTACAAAAGGGCTGTGGGCGAAATGGTCAGGCTTGGGATCACAGCCGTTCAGACGGATGACTTGGGCATTATCGGAAGTACGGAGAGGATCTTCAGGCTCTACGAGCAGATGGAACTTGAGGATGGGATGCCGCTGAGGATCGCCCAGCAGTGGCATTTGAGAGATGAGGCCGAACTCGCGACATTCATTGAGTGTGGTTTGCACAAAAGAAATGGCACCAGTTATTTTACCTCCGGTCCGCTGAAAATCCATGTAGACGGTACGCTCGGAGCCAAAACAGCGGCGCTTCGTGAGGAGTACTCCGATGAACCGGGCAATAGGGGCATTTACGCCAGGTCTCAGGGAGAATTGGACAGGCTTCTTTCCATAGCGCAGGAAGCCGGTATGAGGGTGGCCTTTTACGCCATAGGAGATGGAGCGATCGAGAGATGCCTCAATGCGGTCGAATGTGCAGGCAGGCCCGCGGAAAGGGGAAAGAATATATCGCATCGTATAGTGCACTGTCAGGTGGGTGCCCACGACATATATAGGAGGATGTCTGATCTCGGCGTTATGGCCGATATACAGCCGGCTTTCGTCACCTCCGACTGGCCGATCGCAATGTCCAGGCTTGGCGCTGAAAGGGCCAGGTGGAGCTACGCCTGGAAAACTCTTCTGCAGTACGGCATTGTAGTAGGAGCCGGCTCGGATTCACCGACTGAGCCTTTGGATCCTCTCCTCGGTATAAGGGCTGCCATAATGCGCAAGGACCTTTCGGGACAGCCGGAGCACGGATGGCTTCCCTCCGAAAAGCTTGACAGGGTGGAAGCTTTCTCCATGTATACAAAGGGGGGTGCCCTTGTATGCGGTGACGCCGATTTTCGCGGTACGCTTGAGATCGGAAAAGCTGCGGATATAATTGCGTTTATGGAGGATCCTTTCAGAACGGACGAAAACAAAATACATGACCTAAAAGTAGGCCTGACGGTCGTAGACGGAAAGATCCGATATATTCGATAGGAGGGAAAGCTCATGCCCGTGCTCAAAGATTTTCTCAGGAAGGAAGTCAAACCTGCTCTTGGCTGTACGGATCCGGGAGCCGTGGCGCTTGCGGTCGCAAGGGCATGTAAGGAACTGCCCGATAAGGATAGTATCGCGTCAATAAGGGTCACGGTCAGCGGCAGTATCTACAAAAACGGTATGGCAGTCGGGATCCCCGGAACGCGGGGAGCCAGGGGCAACGCCATGGCCGCCGCAATGGGCGCCATCTGCGGCGATCCGGACCTGGGGCTGGAAGTTCTGCGCAACAGCTCTGCCTCCGACGTAGAAAAAGCGGAAAAATGGGTGTCGCAGGAGAGGGTCACTATCTACTGCGATCCCGACAGGAGCGGGGTATATGTTCTCGCCTCCGTCTTTACCCCGGAGCATAAATCGGTCTGTCTCGTCTCAGGCAACTATAACCATATAGAGAAAGTCATAGTGGACGGGACGACAGTCATGGAGGATTCCACTCTCTCCTCATCTTCCGAAGGGTTTGAGGATGACGGCTTCCCCTCGAACTTTACGGATGCACTGAAAATGGCCGATGAGATGGATGAGGAGGATGAAAAATTTCTTCTCTCGGGGATAAATATGAATTTGACCGTAGCAGAGGGTGGCTTTAAGTCGAACGAAGTATGCAGCATCTGCGGGGAGTGCGTACAGGGAAGCAGGTTTGGCAGGACGCTCAGGGAAATATCCGGCTCTGCGGAAAATACCGACATCGCGCTTAAAATCAGAAGCGTTACGGCCGCGGCAGCCGATGCCAGAATGTCGGGTATTCTACTGCCCGTCATGAGCAGTGCCGGGAGCGGAAACCACGGTATCACGGCCATACTCCCAGTAGCCGTTCTCGGGGAGCATATGGAAAAATCAGAGCGGGATATAGCGAGAGCTCTTGCCATCAGCCATATCACTACAAGCTTTGTAAAGAGGAAACTCGGGCGCATGTCTGTCGTGTGCGGCTGTTCCGTAGCAGCCGGTGCAGGTTCGGCTGCAGGGATGGCTTTTTTGATGGGAGGTACTGCGGAGCAGATGGCTGACGCCGCGCAGCTCCTCCTCTCCAACCTTGCAGGGATGCTCTGCGACGGAGCCAAGGAAAGCTGTGCTTTAAAAGTAAGCTCAGCTTCCTCCGAAGCGTACTTTGCCGCCAGATGGGCCACCACCGGTCAAAAACTCTGTATTCCTCAGGGGCTCTTCGGCGCCTCCATTGAAGAAACGGTGGACAACATCGCGAAGGTAACCCGTGAAGGAATGAAAAATGTAGACAGACTGATCATAGAGATACTGGACCACCGCCACCGTCCCGCTGCGGAGAACTTCTAAAAGTTGTGACGCATTCGGAAAACGGAGCTGCGGTCTCCGAGAAACAGTATAAAGAAATAACCGGACAGGTCGAAAGGATTACCTATAACGACACGGAGAGCGGATATACTGTTCTCCGTATCGCAGTGAGAGGATACCCCGAATTGGTTACGGCTGTAGGCACCATGGCGTCGCCGGCGGTGGGAGAGGTCATTAAAATGAAGGGAGACTGGACCGATCACCCCAGGTTCGGTCCCCAGTTTAAGATTTTATCCTACGAATCTTTCGCCCCCTCTTCTGCGCACGGAATAGAAAAGTACCTGGGGTCCGGCCTTATCAGAGGGATAGGTCCTTCGACCGCCGAAAAGATCGTCACGGCGTTTGGATCCGATTCTTTCGACGTCCTTGATAATACGCCCGAAAGACTCCTTGAGATCGAAGGAATAGGAGAAAAAAAAGCCGCAGTGATCAGGGAAGCGTGGGTTGAACAGCGTGAGATGCGCGGTGTAATGCTATTTCTTCAAAGCCATGGCATCGGGACGGGTTATGCGTTAAGGGTATACAGGCACTACGGCGGCGCTTCCGTTGATGTTTTGCGTGAGAATCCCTACAGGCTGGCGATAGATATCTTTGGGATCGGCTTCGTGACTGCCGACAAAATCGCTGCGGGCATGGGATTCGGCAAAGAATCGCCTCTCAGGATAAGGGCGGGGGTCCTTCACGTTATGAACGAACTTGTCAGAGAAGGTCACGTTTTCGTCCCGGTGGAAAAGCTTGCGTCGCTGGCTGCCGAGACACTCTCGGTTTCTCCTGAGCTTGCGGATAGAGGCATAGAGGAATGCCGCCTGGATCAGGAGCTGATAGTTGAGTGGTATTCCAACGACGAAGGCAAAGATGACTGTGCGGTCTACTTGCCGGCTTTTCATTATTCCGAAGTTCACTCGGCAAAAAACCTCTGTTCAATTCTTTCTTCGCCATACAACGGCCGTTATGTTGATCCGAAAACTGTGATACCTTGGGTTCAGCGAGAGCTTGGAATAAGCTTTGCCGAGAGGCAGAGGGAGGCTCTCGAAACAGCCTTGGGCTCGCAGGTAATGGTCATCACCGGCGGTCCCGGTACAGGCAAAACAACGCTGATCAGAGCCATTATCAAAATCAGATCAGCCAAGGGGTTCAGAATAATGCTGGCCGCGCCCACGGGCAGGGCGGCAAAAAGAATGACTGAGGCAACGGGGCACGAAGCAAAAACGATCCACAGGATGCTCGAATATACTGGGAGCGGCAGCATAGGCGGAGAATTTATGAGAAATGAAAACAACCCTCTTGAATGTGATCTCCTGATAGTTGACGAGGCTTCGATGATAGACCAGATACTCTTCCACCACCTTCTTAAGGCTCTCTCCGTAGGTACGGCCGTAATCTTTGTAGGCGACATAGACCAGCTCCCCTCTGTCGGACCCGGCAATGTTCTGAAGGACCTTATTAGCTCTGAGGTCTGTCCTGTAATACATCTGAACGAGATATTCCGGCAGCATGGCGAGAGCATGATAATATTGAATGCCCACAGGGTAAACAGCGGAGAGATGCCGCTTCTTACCGAGACTCCGTATGCGTCACCCGTAGGAGACTTTTATTTCATTGAACAGGAGGATCCTGAAAAGGTTCTCGAGACAATAAAAATGCTGGTGACCCAAAGGATACCACTTAGGTTTGGCCTGGATCCAATCAAGGATGTGCAGGTCCTCACGCCTATGCACCGGGGTTCTGTCGGCACGGCAAGGCTCAACTCCGAGCTGAGGGAGGCCTTGAGCATGTGCAGGGGGCCAAAGGTCCAAAAGATGGGCAGGGTATTTCAGGAAGGCGATAAAGTGATGCAGATACGCAACAACTACGAAAAGGACGTTTTCAACGGGGATATAGGCACGGTCGCTGAAATAGACGGAGAGGAATCCAAAATGACGGTAATAATGGACAGCGGCAGGGTGTCCTATGAGTTTGCCGAGCTGGATGAGCTTGTTCACGCCTATGCAGTCTCCATACACAAATCACAAGGCTCCGAATATCCTGCTGTAGTGGTGCCCTTCCTGACACAGCACTACATGATGCTGCAAAGAAACCTGCTCTATACAGCGATAACCAGAGGAAAAAAACTGGTAGTCATGGTAGGTTCAAAAAAAGCTGTGGCCATAGCAGTAAAAAATGACAAGACACGCAAAAGATACACGAGACTGGCCGGCAGGATCAGAAAGAGCTGCCTGGGAGTCTGAGGGGTGACTCCCCTTTGCGGGAAAACTGCAGGTCTGCCGGAAACCAGCTGACAGACCTGCGGCTTATGATATCAAACGAGCGGCGGCAGCGACCGAAAGGCGAGGTGTTCTAAGGTTAGGGCTTCTCTGATCCCACCGGTCAATTTGCTGTCTGCCTGTCGTTGCCCATTGTTTGCTTCTCGGCGCTCTCAGCTATATATATCTTGTTGAAGAACGATAGATATTCTCCCTATGCCCATACTTTCCATCCTTTTCGACCGCGGCGAGCCTTCTTTCGGTGTAGCGCGCGAAGCGGACAAAAGGCAGGCCGAGGACCAGGTAGATCACCGCGACTATTATTCCGGGACCGAAGTAGTCATAGTAGGTAGCGGAGATCTGGCCATAGGCCTTTGTCAGATCGACCATCGTGATGATGGAGACAAGCGACGAATCCTTGAGCAGCGAAATAAAATCATTTGTAATGGGAGGGATGACTACGCGGACCGCCTGTGGGAGTATGACCTCCCTCATAGCCTGCCATCTCGTCATGCCCAGTGCGAGCGCGGATTCCCACTGTGTCCTGGGTATTGCAAAAAGGCCCGACCTATATATCTCTGCCTCATATGCGGCGTAGTTAAGTCCCAGTCCTATTGCCCCAGCCCAGAACGGTGAAAATTTTACTCCTATGCTGGGGAGTCCGTAAAAGATAAAAAAGAGCTGTATCAGCACAGGCGTCCCCCGCACTATCTCTATGTACGCCGTGGCAAGCGCGGCGACCCATTTCGGCGCGAATACCCTGGCTATAGCGAGCGTCAGCCCAAGCGTTATAGCGAGTATCATCGCGGTGATAGAGACCTGCATGGTGACGATCGCCGCGCGGCCGAATGCAGGCATTGCGTCCCCATACCGCTCGAGACGCTTTGCAAAGGTCAGGTCTGGCCTGTGGACCTCTGCCCACTCGTTGTACCTCGACGGTTCGATCTTTGATGGGCTGAAGTCGTTGAACTCCGCGGCCATTATAGGCGTCCATAGGTTCCACCTGTCGTAGATCTCCCTGAGTTTGCCGGAGTCGCGCAGGGCGACGAGGGCTTTGTTAACCTCCCGCAGGAGATCCTTGTCCTCCTTGCGGACGGCGATAGCGTATTCCAGCTCTCCGACCGGAGGTCCCACGAATTTTATTTCGGGGTTGAATCCGGCTGAGTACAAAGCTATCGGCTGGTCAAAAAACGCGGCATCAAGCCTTCCGTTGGCGAGATCTTCGTAAGTGTTCGCCTCTACGTTGTACGTCCTGATGTCTATGCCGCCGACCTCTTTGAGCAGTTCCTGAGCGAAACTTTCCTTAAGTGTGCCGACCTTTTTTCCCCTGCAGTCCTCGAGGCTCTTTATAGAGTTCTCCTCCTTGCGGACCGCCAGCTGGAGGAATGTTTTGTAATAGGGGACAGAAAAATTTACGACCTCTTCATGCTCGGGCGTCACTTCAAGTCCGTTGATCGAAATGTCGTAAAGTTTTCTGTTCAGCCCCGGGATAAGGTTTTCCCAGGCGTTGTTGACGTAAACGGGAGTGCGCCCCATTTCCTCGGCCAGAGCGTCAACGATGTCCACCTCAAAGCCAATAAGCTCATCCGTGTTTTTGGGGTTTGGGAACATGTAGGGGAATCCGCCCTCGGAATCGCCTCCCCAGACCAATTCTTTATCGTTTGCGGCCTCAATGGGGATCGCTGATATCAAAACAAGCAATGTCAGTGCAAGTATGACGGATATTTTTTTCATGTTCATGCTACCCCCGTATTAACGAAATGGCGAAGAAAGGCCTTGGTTCTCTCGCTTTTGGGAGAGGCAAAAAGGATATCTCCGTCGTCATACTCAACTATCTCTCCGTTGTCCATAAAAATGATGTAGTCGGAAGCATCCCTCGCAAACTTCATCTCATGGGTCACAATGATCTGGGTCATTCCCTCGGCATCCAGGTCCTTCATTACCTGCAGCACCTCTCCCACCAGTTCTGGATCAAGCGCGGAGGTCGGCTCGTCATAGAGCATCACCCTGGGGTTCATTGCCAGCGCCCGTGCGATCGCGGCTCTTTGGCTCTGCCCTCCTGAAAGTGTCGAGGGATATTTAGAGGCGAAGCCTTTCAGTCCGACCTTTTCAAGTAGTTTCATGCCCAAGTCATAGACCTCGTCCTTGGCCTGTTTTTTTACGACCATGGGCGCAAGCATGATGTTCTCGATTATCGTTTTGTGCGGGAAAAGGTTGTAGCTCTGAAAGACCATACCCACCTCGCTTCTTATCTCATGGGCTATATCGAGCATTTTTTCGTCAGGGACCTGTCCGGGTTTACGGGATATGGTCACCCCGGCTATGGAAATAGAACCTGAGTCCAAAAGCTCAAGGCAATTCAGACAGCGGAGAAAAGTTGATTTTCCGCAGCCTGACGGACCGATTATAGAGGCGAGGTCTCCCTCTCGGATGGTAAAGCTGATGTTCTTCAGGACTTCACCGTCCTCGAACCCTTTGTACAGATTTTCTATGATAATGAGTGGTTTGTTTGTAATATTCACTTTATAAGCCCCCTTTTTGAATGTTTTAAGATACAGGTCAGGGGGGTCATATTCGAAGTTGTTCGCCGTAGATCGGCGCGGCCGTCGGCAGGGTCGCCGTAACGGTGAAAGCCGCCGGTGAGTGACTGACGCGAGGTTCTGTAAAAGGTCCGGAAAAAACGGATATGTGTCTGTCACACCAGACACCAGTGATTTTTTTCAATTTTCTTCTCACATCCCTTCCGTGTAATGACATAGGCACCGCATCACCCTGAGTTTAATTGTTTTTATCCGTAAACGCAACGACCAACTTGCATATAACAAAACACCGGATCCGGTGAAATCAATCGGCGTTTTGGGGGAGGGAGCCGTCATCGTCATAACCCAGCTCTCGCCTGGTTTTTTCTATATCCTCCCTGGTTTCTTTGATCCATCTTTCCAGCATTTCTGCCTTTATTTTTTTAGATTTAGGGTCGTTCAGGAGTGTGTCAAGTTTTTTCTCCTGGATTTTTAACCATTCGAGCTTCTCCTCCCTGCGGCGGATATCGGAGATAAGGTTTCTCCTCTCGTCGTCGTCTTCCTTTACAAATGCGCGGCTCACAACGCTTATCTCCCTTCTGTATTTACATATTTTGATATTTTGCCAACACGACCGGACATCGGCTCTCTTAGGTCAAATTGTCTCTTTATAAAATCTAAGACCGTCATCTCTTTCGACGATGACCAGTTTCATCTTGGGAGCAACATCCTTGACAAGTTCCTCGATATCCCTGTTTCGGAGCCTTATGCAGCCGTGTGTCGTCCACTTTCCTATTGAGGACGGATTGTTCGTGCCATGTATTGCGATCTGCCATTTGTTGTAAAAAGAAATCAATTTAGATCCGTAAACACCCTGTTCCGGCTTCCCAGGCTCGTCAAACCAGGCAGGATCATAGACAAGTTTGCTCGCGTCCTCCAAAATCCGATATATGGTAAAGGTCCCGGAGGGAGTAATCAGATCAAGGCGCGACTTTTTTACTGTGCCTCTACCCTTGCCGACGGATACTTGCCAGGTTTTCAGTGGCTTTGTGCCCGTATAAAGAGTCAAGCGAAGCTGTTCTTTATTGATCTTAATCCATTTTTCGCTCTCTTTGGGCTGCCAATTCTGTGATGTCTCACCTTCATGTACAAAAGGTGCCAAGAGCAGAATAAGCGCCGCGACAAAGATTTTTTTCATAATGACACTCCCCGGTGAATGATGCGGGAACAATTATAAACAAATATCAAATATTTTGCTACTTGTAAGGTTTGCTTAAAATGAAGTATCATAGCAGTTTGAACGGATCGAAACAATTTTTTCTCGGGAGGCGGCAGTTGTGGAAATTATAAGAGCACCGCGCGGCACCAGGGACATACTTGGAGACGAATCGTGGAAATGGGCGTATGTTACAGGCATTTGCCGCGATGTAGCGGATGATTACGGATATAGGGAGATACATCTTCCCATTTTCGAACATACAGAGCTTTTCTCAAGAGGAGTCGGAGAGACGACCGACGTTGTGGAAAAAGAGATGTACACTTTTGAGGACAAGGGCGGGAGAAGCATAACGCTGAGGCCCGAACTCACGGCGTCGATGGTGCGCTCTTATCTTGAAAACGAGATGGGCAAGGGGGTACAGCCGGCTAAGCTTTGGTCGATCGGTCCCATGTTTCGCTACGAAAGGCCTCAGAAAGGCCGATACAGGCAATTTGTGCAGCTGGACATTGAGGCTATTGGAGCGCAGGATGCATATGTGGACCTTGAGGTGATAGATTTTTCGATGGAGCTTTACCGACGCCTGGGGCTTTCAAACCTCCAGGTCGTTCTCAACTCGGTTGGATGTCCGAAGTGCAGACCCGTTTACAGGAGGGCTTTGCAGGATTTTCTCAGGCAGAGATACGAAGATCTCTGCGAAACCTGTAAAGGGCGTTATGAGAGGAATCCGCTGAGGATCCTCGATTGTAAGAGTCCGATATGCAAAGAGATAACGGAAGGTGCTCCGGCTGTAATGGAACATCTCTGTGACGAATGCAAAGACCATTTTAAGCTGCTTCGTTCCGGACTTGACCGTATCGGTGCGGCGGTACACATTGACAAAAGGCTGGTCCGTGGGCTTGATTATTACACAAAAACCGCCTATGAGATACTTTCCGGGGATCTCGGATCACAAAACGCAGTCTGCGGAGGCGGAAGATATGACAACCTCTCGGAAGCCATCGGCGGCCCGCATGTACCCGGAGTGGGCTTTGCCTCAGGCATCGAAAGGGTCGTCCTGACGATGGAGGCACAGGGGCTCGGTTTTGGGAAGGAACCTTCAAACAAGGTATATGTTGTAGCAGCCGAGCCGGACGTCAGGGAAGAGGCCATGAATCTGGTGCGGACCCTCAGACAGAACCGTATTTCCGCTGACATGGACTATATGGGGCGCAGCATGAGGAGCCAGATGAAGGCCGCCGGGAACTTTGCGGAATATGCGTGCATAATCGGCCCGGAGGAAGTTGAAAGAAAAACTGTGACTCTGAAAGACCTGAAGGATGGGACTCAGGAAGAACTCAGCCTGACCGACGTCATAGGCAAATTAAAGCAAAAATAAAATAATACACGGCAGGGCCCTCCCGACGATCGGGAGGGACTCTCCTTTTGAGCGATGTTTGTACGGTCATTAAGAAGACCGCAAGAAAATTTTTAAGCGAGGGATCCTTATGGAAAAATTTTATGGCCCGTCCTGGCAGAGGACGATGATGTGCGGAGAGGCTGGGCTTGAAGATTCGGGCAAAGAAGCGGTGCTGAACGGATGGCTGCGCTGTCGCCGCGATCTCGGAGGGATCATATTTATCGAGCTTTGGGATAAAACGGGGGTGACCCAGGTCGTTTTCAATCCTGAGCTCAATGCCGAAGCCCACAGGAAGGCATCGTCCCTAAGGAACGAATATGTGCTGGCTGTAAAAGGCAAATTGCGGAAGCGCCCCGAAGGCACGGAAAATGATGAACTTGCGACCGGAGCCGTTGAGCTGCTGGTGGACGATTTTATCGTGCTGTCCCCTTCAAAACTTATTCCCTTTGAAATGGATATCGCCGATTCCGTAAACGAAGATCTAAGGATCAAATATCGTTACCTCGACCTCAGGCGCGAGTCGATGCAGGAGAATCTCCGCACCAGGCATAGAGTAACGCGATATGCCCGTAATTTTTTCGCCGATAACGGTTTTATGGAGATCGAAACACCGATGCTCACGAAATCGACGCCCGAGGGGGCGAGGGACTACCTTGTCCCAAGCCGTGTCAACCCTGGCAAATTCTATGCGCTCCCCCAGTCCCCTCAGCTGTTCAAACAGCTCCTGATGGTCGGTGGGTGCGACCGTTATATGCAGATAGTAAAATGCTTCAGGGACGAGGATCTTAGGGCAGACAGACAGCCTGAATTTACACAGATAGACGTTGAAATGAGCTTCATAACCGAAGAGGACATAATGGGCATGACCGAAAATTTCCTCAGCGGACTTTTTGGGGAGATCCTGTGTGTCGATGTTCCCAAACCATTCCTGCGCCTCACATGGAAGGAAGCCATGGATCGTTACGGCAGCGATAAGCCTGACATGAGGATCCCCACTAAAATGGTCGATCTTGGAGAGGTGTTTAAGGGGGGAGATAATCCATTTGCCCCACTTTTAGCAAAAGGAGGCACCGTCAAAGGGCTCAGGGTCCCTAGAGGTGCATCTCTTTCGCGCAAGGAGCTTTCTGATTGGGAAAACAGAGCTAAGGCGCTGGGGGCCAGAGGGATGGCCAACTTCCAGATCAAGGAAGGTGAGATAAAGGGGCCTCTCGTGAAATTTCTTGATGAAGAGAGGATAGGCGTGCTCAAGGATCTGTCGGGGCTGGAAAATGGAGATGCTCTTTTCATAATGGCGGATGAAAATTGGAAAAAGGCCTGCGAAATACTTGGCCAGATCCGCCTGGAAGTGGGACGTGCAGCCGGGACTGTTGAAGACTCCTTCAAATTCCTCTGGGTCACAGAGTTTCCCCTATTTGAATGGGACGAAGATACGGAGAGGTACGCGGCGGTGCATCACCCGTTCACGGCGCCGATGAACGATGACCTTGACCTTCTTTTGACCGAGCCGGGACGAGTGCGTTCGAGAGCCTATGACGTTGTGCTGAACGGCAACGAGCTGGGCGGAGGTTCGATCAGGATACATGACCCTGAAATGCAGGCTAAAGCGTTTAGGGCGCTCAATTTTACTCCGGAGGCAGCGCGGGAACGTTTTGGTTTCTTAATGGAGGGGCTGAGCTACGGGACGCCTCCCCACGGGGGAATCGCACTCGGGCTCGACAGGCTGGTTATGCTTATCTGCGGCTGCAGGTCGATAAGAGATGTTATGGCATTCCCCAAAAACCAAAAGGCTCAGTGCCCCATGACCGATGCCCCCGATCGTGTTGAACAAAAACAGCTGGACGAACTTCATATCAAAATTACAGAGTCGAACCTGTCCTAGTACCTTCTGCACATGTAAAAACACCCTCGCTGACCCGCGAACTGCTTGGGGCGGCGGGGGTTTTTGAATTTGGTCCGCCTCATGGGGTATAATTTATAAAAACGACAGACGGAGGGATGAACGATGCCAAAAATACGATTTCTGGGACACAGTGCCTTTTACATCGAAGGAGAAGGTCTCAAGGCTCTTGTAGATCCGTTCTTTGAGGGCAACCCGCTGGCAGCCGCCAAGCCTACGGATTTCACAGACTTGACCGCGATATTTCTGACTCATGGCCATGGTGATCACATAGGCGACACCGTAGAGATAGCGCTGAGAACCGGGGCAGTTGTTTTTACCTGCAACGAACTTGCAGGTTACCTATCGTCAAAGGGTGTGAAGGCGGAGGGGATGCACATCGGGGGCAGGGCTGCCTTTTCCTTCGGGAGGGTCAAACTGACCCCGGCCTGGCACGGATGTCCTGTTATTGAGGGCGACGAAGTGCGCTACGGAGGCGTTGCGTGTGGTTTCGTCATTGAAGTTGAAGGTAAAAAGATCTATCATGCGGGAGATACCGGACTTACGACAGAGATGTCACTTCTGGAGGACGAGGGCATAGACGTCGCTCTCCTCCCGATCGGAGGCTACTACACGATGGATGTAGCTGATGCGGCCAGGGCGGTCCGGATGATAAAGCCGAGAGTGGTCATCCCGATGCACTACAATACTTTCCCCAGGATCGAGGCCAACCCAAACGATTTCGCCCGCCTTGTCGGAGAGATGTTTGCCGACGTAAAAATACTTGCTCCGGGGGAAGAATATAAATTCTGAGGTATAGGGCCTCAAGCGCCTGATGCGTTAAGTGCTCGGGATGTCTCGATCAGGGGGACATTCCGGGCGCTTTTTGTTTGCCTGATTTTTATGAAAAATAAGTTTTGGGCAAGTCTGCGTGAATGCGCCGATACGCATTAAATAAGGCCGTGGCTTGTTATAGACCCACTTACTTTACTTGCATTAATCCCTTGATAGGATACAATTGTTGGAGGACCAAAATATAAATATTCCAGTCGGGAGGAGATTCCTATGGATGTAAATAGTAAGGCGTACCGGGAGTTGTTGAAGAAAAGGCCTCTTAATGTCCAGTCACGTTTTGGCGGTGACGATATTGGGCTTGTAAGCGGCAGGGACATAGTTGCCGCGGCCAGAGAGGTCGATTCGATCGTACTTGCGGCTAACGCGAGGCATCCGCTTGTGATCAAGGCCGTCCTTAGGGCGGCAAAGAAGAAGAACGCCGCTGTTCTTATCGAACTTGCGAAATCAGAATCAACGTACTGCGGCACAAACTATGACAACACTGCCGATTACGCCCTCAAATACTCGACCGAGATCGGGCACGGGGCGGTATTCGGACTGCACGTAGACCATTATGCGATCAAGGGCAATGAAGATGTCCTCAAAGGAGTCGCACACCTTTCAAAGATACTTGTCAACGGATTTACTTCTGTGGCAATAGACGCCTCTCACCTTGCAGATTATGACAATTTCGTCGCTACCAGATCACTTGCCGGGTGGCTGCCTTCCGAACTCGGACTTGAAGTTGAGGTGGGTGAGATAAAAGGCCCGGGCGAACTTTCCACGGTTGAAGAGGCTGCTTATTTTATAGGCGGACTCAACGCTTGGGGCATATTCCCGGACTACCTTGCGATTTCCAACGGTAGCCTCCATGGTACCTACGATCCGACAGTCGGACAGATGGAGGGTATCGACCTTAAGAGAACAAAGGAAATAGCCGACGTGATCGAACCCTACGGCGTAACGATCGCCCAGCACGGCATATCCGGCACTCCTCTGGATAAAGTTTCCACCTTCAGGAAGTATGGCATAAGGAAGGGCAACGTGGCGACTCTTTTCCAAAACGTCTATTTCGGAATAAAGATGGACCCGGAGACAGGCAACGCCATAACGGAGGGCGGTACGTACACGAAAGAAGCCGACAGGGGAATCTCCGTCGAGCTTTGGAACGAGATAGTGACGGCTGCCGACAGCAAGGGTATGAACAGGAAAAGCGGCGATTATAAAAAAATGAACCTCCCCTTCTGTGAAAGGATACTGGCTGAGCCGCAGCCTATCATAGACAGGATCGTAGACGAAATGGAGCACTGGGCGGAGAGGTTTATTGTAGCCTTTGGAGCTGAGGGCAGCGCGGATGCGGTAGCCGATGTAATGTCGCGCCGTCCTGACCACAATGCATCGCCCGACAGGAAGGTCATGGGGAACAGATCAGACTTCACTGCCAAAAACGCGCCGGGCAAGGGCGGAAATGACGGCAAAAATTACGATGACTGACAATTAGAACGGAACAGAACCTAAAATTGGCCGGAGATTTTGCTTTCAAAAAAATCTCCGGCCGATTTTTTATTCCATCCACCTGCCGATATTTGAGAGGAAGATTTTATAAATATGCTTTGAGACCGGTCCGGGATGGCCGTTTCCTATTACCTGTTTTCCTATCTTGACCACAGGAAGGATCTCCTTGACTGATCCGGAGATAAAGGCCTCGTCAGCTTCAGCAAGCTCGTATTCCAGAGGACATCTTTCCTCTACTGTAAAATTATTCTCCTCAAGGAGAGATATGACTATCTCCCTAGTTATCCCTCGGAGGACTTTTCCTACGGGGGCGGTGATGATCCTGCCCTCTTTGCATATAAAAAAGCTGCTGGAAGTTGCCTCGGTAATCTCCCCGTTGGTGATGTACAGGGCTTCAAAGACATCTGAATCCGTTCCCCTCATAGGGACGTAGCCGGTCAGGTAATTTGTGCTCTTTGTCTCTGGAAGGGGCCTTTGCATATAAACAGGCTCCAGCGCTATGCCGTTGATGAATGCTTCGGGGGCCGGGGCGTGGATCTCTTCGAAAAGCACAAAACAGTCGGGGCTGGGGAAGTGTCCGTGGCTGTTAATGCTGCCTCCGGTGATGTATGGCTTTATTATCATATCGCCCTTAGGGGCAAGCTCATGGCCTATACCTTCTCTGATGATCTCCGGAAGCTTCTCAATAATGCCATTTGCCTCTATTCCGCACCTCTCTGCGCTGTCCAGAAGGCGTTCCAGATGCAGATCCATTGCGAAAGCTTTTCTGCTGTATGTTCTGATCGAATCAAAAATCCCTATCCCCCGTTGGATGGCGAGATCCGAGACCGGAATACGGCATTCCTCCGACGGCATGAATGAACCTCTATAGTAACAAAGAGACATTGGATCAACCCTTTCTTTGAGCGGTGTGATGGTTTTAAGGACTCAAGAACATTATCACTCAAGAGCGGAAATTGCAATCGGACTGCGTTTGTATGTACCTAAATTTTTCTCCGCATAAGTAATTTTACTGATTAAACGGCGGAGAAAAAAATGTATTATCCGAATATAAATATTTAGGTATCTTAATGCCTTAATCAAGGCGGTGGTTATATGACGAGGATGGCCGGCTTCAGCGAAGCAACATACATCGCTCTTCACAGCATGGCGCTTATAGCTCGAAAAAAGGGAGAGAGGATTTCCATAGGTGAGATGGCGAAGACACTGGGCGTCTCTGAGGCTCATCTTGCCAAGGTGATACTAAGGCTCTCGAGATCGGGCTTCATTGTGACTACAAGAGGTCCCGGAGGAGGCGCAGTCCTTGCACGAAAGCCCGAAGAGATCAATTTTCTTGACATAGTTGAGGCGATCGAGGGTCCGCTTGAAAATTCCGATTGCGTCTTTGGCAGGAGGAGCTGTGTTTACAAAGCGTGTATATTTGATGACTTTCTGGTAAAGATGACCCGTGAAGCAAGAGAGTGGCTCAAAGCAAAAACATTGGCGGAGTTTTAAAATTGTTTGTCTGGAGGGAACAAAAGATGAGAAAGATAATCAAGATCGATGAAGAAAAATGTGACGGATGCGGACTTTGCGTCGAAGCCTGCCATGAAGGGGCTATAGTGATAGAAAACGGAAAAGCCAGGTTGGTAAGCGACAGTTACTGTGACGGTCTGGGCGATTGTATCGGCGAATGTCCTAGAGACGCCATTTCTTTTGAGGTAAGAAAGGCCGCCCCCTATGATGAAGCGGCAGTTAAGGCAAGGATCGCGGCAAGAAAAAAAGAGCCGTGTGAGGGTGCCGCAACGCACGGATGTCCCGGTGCCATGGCACGAGAGCTGAAATCCGACAAACCAGTGCAAAAAGATCAGGAAGGATCTTGCAGCCAGGTCTCTGAACTTCGCAGCTGGCCGGTCCAGCTCTCTCTGGTACCCGTCAGTGCACCCTATCTTCAGGGGGCCAAGCTTTTGATAGCTGCGGACTGTACTGCCTTTGCGTACCCAAATTTCCACAGAGACCTCCTCCCCGGCAGAATCTGTCTTGTGGGCTGTCCGAAGCTGGATGAGGTCGAACCATACATCGAAAAACTTTCTCAGATCATAAAACTCAATGAAATCAAAGAGATAGATGTTGCCTATATGGAAGTCCCGTGCTGCGGCGGGCTCATAAGGCTCGTTGACGCGGCGGTGGAGAGATCGGGGGCGGCTGTAACGCTTAAGCTCATTAAGCTTTCGATCGAAGGCAAGCTTCTTGAGGTAAGGCAGATATTCCCGAACTAGGGGATTTCGCTAAAGCTATGCCGGGATACCGGTAGACAAACAGAGGAGTGTGGACAGATGTTTTGTTATCAGTGTGAACAGGCGGCAAAAGGGACAGGCTGTACCGTGACCGGGGTGTGCGGTAAAGATCCTGAGACTTCCTCCCTGCAGGATCTTCTTATTTACGAGAGCATGGTGCTTTCGGAGGCGGCGTTAGAGTCAGGTGAACATTCCGGCGATGCGGCGGAAATGGTAATTTCAAACCTGTTCACTACGGTCACCAATGTTAATTTTGATCCTGAGGTCCTCGCGGAGATGGTCGGGGCAACCAGAAAGAAGAGCGATGAGCTTGTCGGCGGATGTTCGTGCTGCTGCGGCTGTGGTTCGTCGTGCGAACCGACTCTGGATGAGCTGATCGAAGAGGGAGAGTCATGCTCCCCCCAGGCTGACATAGACAAGTACGGGGCGGATCTTGGAGGCCTGAAGTGGCTGGCAGTGTACGGTCTCAAGGGTATGGCCGCATATGCGGATCATGCGCGTATCCTGGGAAAAAAGGACAGCGATGTCGATAAATTTTTCCTTGAGGCAATGTCCGAACTTCTTGAAGATGACATTACCGTTGATTCGATGCTCGCGCTCAACCTGAAAATAGGAGAGGTAAACCTTAAGGTAATGGAGCTTCTCGATTCGGCTAACACCGGTGCTTACGGACATCCTGAGCCGACGATGGTCAGGGTCACCCCGGTAAAGGGCAAAGCGATACTTGTCTCTGGCCATGACCTCCTTGATCTCGAAGAACTTCTTAAACAGACGGAGGGCAAGGGGATCAACATTTACACCCACGGCGAAATGCTTCCATGCAATGCCTATCCCGGTCTCAAAAAATACTCGCATCTCGCGGGCAACTACGGCGGTGCATGGCAGGATCAGCAGAAAGAATTCGACGAGTTCCCCGGTGCCATTCTCATGACCACCAACTGTATCCAGAAGCCCCGTGACAGCTACAAGGGCAGGATATTCACGTGCGGCCTTGTCCGCTGGCCCGGGGTCACGCACATAGAAAACAGAGATTTTGCTCCTGTGATTAAGGCGGCGCAGGAAGCCCCCGGCTTTGCGGAGGATGCGCCCGAAAAGAGGATCATGATCGGATTTGCCCGAAACTCAGTGCTTGGAGCGGCGGGAAAGGTCGTTGAACTTGTCCAGGCCGGCAAGATACGCCACTTCTTCCTCATCGGAGGCTGTGACGGCGCCAAGTCTGGGCGCAACTACTACACTGAATTCGCCGAGAAGGCTCCCAAGGATACGGTGATCCTTACCCTTGCCTGCGGCAAATATCGTTTCAACAAACTTGAATTCGGTGACATTGAAGGGATACCCCGTCTGCTTGACTGCGGACAGTGCAACGACGCATATTCAGCGATAAAGATCGCCGTTGCGCTTGCAGAAGTATTCAAGACCGACGTAAATGGTCTTCCCCTTTCGCTGATCCTTTCCTGGTACGAACAAAAGGCCGTCTGTATACTCCTCACGCTGCTCCATCTCGGCATAAAGAACATAAGGCTTGGTCCCACTCTGCCCGCATTTGTCGGTCCGGCCGTACTGGATGTTCTTGTCCAGAACTTCGGTATCAAGCCGATCGGCACCGCTGAGGGGGACCTAAAGGCGATATTGGGCTAAGTTCTAAAACTCGGAATTAAGTCCGACACAGATAAAAGTACTTAGTACGGACCGCGCGGGACCCGATCGGGCCCCGCGCGGTGATTGCCGGCTTAACTCCCGGGATCAGCGCCATATCCGGTCTCATTGATAAGGACAAGAGGGCCGGCTGGATGATCTCAAGCTGAGACAGTTTTATAAACGATTTCTTCAGCCTCTTCTATTATTGTTTTCAGATGTGCCTCACTTTTAAAACTTTCCGCGTAGATTTTATATATATCCTCCGTTCCGGAGGGTCTGGCGGCGAACCAGCCGCTTTTCGCCGTTACCTTAAGTCCGTCTATAGGCGCTCCGTTTCCCGGAGCAGCGGTCATCTTTGATATGATATCCTCTCCCGCCAAAGTCCCAGTCATCACATCGGAGGGAGAAAGCCTTTTGAGCCTGTTTTTTTCTCTCTGAGTAGAGGGCGCGTCCTTGCGCGAATAATAAGACTTGCCGAACCTTTCGGTCAGGTCCTTGTAACGTTCCGCCGGATCTTTCCCCGTGACCGCCGTCATTTCAGCAGCCAGAAGATCCATGACAAAACCGTCCTTATCCGTGGTCCACACCGTCCCGTTTTTTTGAAGGAACGAAGCCCCTGCACTCTCTTCTCCGGCAAAGCCTATCGTGCCCGAGAGCAGTCCGTCCACGAACCACTTGAAGCCAACGGGTACCTCGTACACCTTCTTGCCGAGAGATTCTGCCGTTTTGTCTATCATGGAGCTTGAGACGAGGGTCTTACCCGCCATGCACCCGTCTTTCCAGGTTGGTCTGTGTGTGAAAAGGTATTCCACAGCGACGGCCAGATATGAATTGGGGGCCATAAGTCCATCTTTGGTAACGATCCCATGTCGGTCGTAGTCCGGGTCATTGCCGAACGCAATGTCGTATTTATCTTTAAGAGTGACAAGATTTGCCATGGCATAGGGCGACGAGCAGTCCATACGGATCTTGCCATCGTGGTCGGGGGGCATAAAGGAGAACGTGGGATCGATATTTTTATTGACCAGCTCGATATCAAGTCCCCAGATCTCAGATATCGGCCCCCAGAAATGTATTCCTGAGCCTCCCATGGGATCGGCGCCCATCCTCAGATCGGACCTCTTTATGGCCTCCATATCAACTATTCCGCCGAGCTCCCTTACATAGGGCAGCACATAGTCTATGAAAATAACGTCGCCGCCTGCGAGAGCATTTCTGAAGTTCATCCGTTTTATATCTTTGAGCCCGTTCTCGAGTATCTCGTTCGCCCTTTTTTCGATCACCTTTGTGATATTGGTCTCCGCCGGTCCCCCCGAGGGAGGGTTATACTTGAAGCCGCCGTCCTCTGGAGGATTATGTGACGGTGTAATGACTATCCCATCAGCCTTGGCGTCGGGTTGATCTGCATTCCACCTGAGGATCGCGCGTGAGATAACAGGCGTAGGAGTGTATCCGAAGTCCTCCTGGAGACGGACACCGACGCCGTTTGCGGCGAAGACCTCCACAGCCGTCCTAAGCGCGGGTTCGGAGAGGGCGTGAGTGTCCATGCCGATAAAGAGGGGACCCTTTATTCCCGATGATCTTCTGTATTCCGATACCGCCTGTGAGATCGCAGCCACGTGTGCATCATTGAAGCTTCTCTTAAAAGAAGAGCCCCTGTGTCCCGATGTGCCGAAAGAGACCGAGTGAGACGGGTCGTCCGGGGTCGGCTCTTCTGTGTAGTATGAGGCAACGAGCCTTGGTACATTCACGTACTCTCTTTCCGTCATGTTTATCTCCTCCCTTTAGATATTTTAAGCCATGCCCTGATGCAAAGATAGAATCATAAATAAATTTGGGAAAAAGCGAATATGTAAAAATGTGTTTCTAAAAAACAGGCGCCTGCACTATTATGAAAGCATTTTTTAGGCGGCTGTTATTGCCGGAACACTTTTGTCTTATAATGGGTTTCGGAAGGAGAGGTGCATGCATAATGCATTTATTTATAGGCATCGCGATCGCGGCCATTGCCGTCGCCGCGTATATGATAGCCTCCGTTTCAAGGCTGAGGGACAACAGCGCGGGGATGGAGCAGGTCTCAAGAGAGCTTCTTGTGCGTCTGCAGAACATAGAGGGAAGGCTTGGAGAGACCGAACGCGAGATAAATGAAGAGCTTGTCTCGATGAGAAAAGAACAGCGGGACGAGGGCAGAGCGGCCAGAGAAGAGCAGTCTAAGGGCTTGATCTCCTTCGGCGAAGCGCAGGCAGCCAGGATAAAAGAGATAGGTGACCTTCAGAGAGAGAGCCTCGCCTCATTTTCACAGCAGCTTGCCAATATAAGCAGGCTGAACGAGGAAAAACTTGAGTCGGTCCGGGGAACGGTCGAGAACAAGCTCACCGAGCTGCACAAAAGCAACGAAGAAAAACTTGAGAAGATGAGAGCCACGGTCGACGAACAGCTTCATACTGCCCTTGAGAAGAGACTGGGCGAGGCCTTTTCCACGGTTTCGGAGAGGCTTGAACTGGTGCATAAAGGCCTGGGAGAGATGAGGGCACTCACGTCCGACGTTGGAGACCTTAAAAAAGTGCTCTCTAACGTCAAGGTCAGAGGAACATGGGGAGAGACCCAGCTAAGAGCCCTTCTTGAACAGATCCTGACAAAGGATCAGTACGCAGAGAACGTGGCCGTAAGGCCCGGCTGTGCCGAGAGGGTTGAATTTGCGATAGCCCTTCCCGGACAGTCAGAAGGCGGAATTCCTCTTTGGCTTCCTATAGACTCCAAGTTCCCTCTTGAGGATTACCAGCGTCTGGTGACCTCTTCCGAAGAGGGTGATGCGGCGTCGGTCGCGGAGGCTCAGAAGGCGCTGAGGGGCAGGGTCATAGAGGAAGCTAAAAAGATAAGGGACAAATACCTTGAACCGCCTCACACGACCGATTTCGGCATACTCTACCTGCCGATAGAAGGACTCTATGCCGAGGTACTGCGTATAGAGGACCTCTGTGATATTCTCTCGCGTGATTACAGAGTCGTTCCCGCCGGGCCGACGACCCTGACCGCCCTGCTTAACAGCCTTCAGATGGGATTCAGGACTCTCGCCATCGAAAAGCGGTCGAGCGAGGTGTGGATACTGTTGGGAAAGGTCAAGACGGAGTTCGACAAGTTTGGCACAGTGCTTGAAAAGACCAGGCAGAAGCTGGAACAGGCCGGTAAGGAGCTCGAAAACGCAGAAGTTAGGACCAGAGCGATCAAAAGGACGTTGAGGACGGTGGAGGGAGTTCCCCTCACAGAGGGGGACGAGGATGCGTTTGAGATCCCCGAAACAACCGAGTGCGACATAGAGGAATAGCACAACGCCAAGGGCGGGGAATCGATGG
>CAYZYF010000001.1:0-13585 GCA_964482015.1 uncultured Synergistaceae bacterium | reverse complement strand
CAATCGATTTGCCATTCCTTTATTCCCCGCACTCTGTGCCGGAGCGGGGGCGTTGCGAGTTGGTATAATAGTCCACGATAAAACACATTAATGCAGGGGAGTGTTATGGATGATCAGTATGGAAACGGATCCTGCCAAGTGCACAAAATGCGGACTGTGCGTCAAGATCTGTCCGACCGGAATAGTAACTTTTGGGGACAGCGGGCTGCCCGAGATATCTCCCGCCTCCTCTCTCAAATGTATCAGATGCGGGCACTGTGCTCTCTTTTGTCCGGAGAGCGCCAACTCCCTCTCTTTCTTGAGAAGTGAGGATATGCTGCCCGCTTCGGAGCTCAAGCTGCCCTCCGCCGAGGAGGCCTTGGATCTTATCAAAAGCAGAAGGAGCATCAGGCGCTTCAAAGAAGACTCTCTTGCTCCCGAGACCTTTAATAAAATTTTTGAGGCAGCCTCTATGGCACCTACCGCCTCCAACAGCCAGCAGGTAAGGTGGGTAGTTTCGGCGGATCGCGAAAAAACTAAGGCGATCGCCGACCTTATACTTTGCTGGATGAGAGAGGCGATTTTCAAGGATCCCACATCGCGTATCGCACTTGTGGGAGCATCTATGATAGCAAAGGCAAAGGCCGGGGAGGACGGCCTTCTCAGAGGCGCACCCCATATCGCGGCGGCCATTTTGCCAAAAGAATATGGATGGCCGGAGGACGGCACTATCGCTTTGACATATCTGGAGCTCTCAGCCCACTCGCTGGGGATCGGGACTTGCTGGGGCGGATTTTTAACATCCGCAGTGAGAAGTTTCTCGGGACTGAGGGATCATTTGGGCATCAAAGAGGACGAACATATGTGCGGAGCACTGATGCTGGGACACCCCGAGTATCTGCCTGCGAGGCAGTTTCCTCCCAGAAAAAAATCAAACATTGCTTTTGTCTGATATGCCTCATGCGGGTCAGTCGCCATTATGCATTATAATTGCGTTGCGAACCCCGCTTAGAATGTTGGTCAGAAATTGCGAATGATCCGGAGGTGACCGGAATGACACAAAAGGACTTCACGCTTGCTTCGACAGTGAGGGTAAGATACAGTGAAACAGATCAGATGGGCGTAGTTTATTATGCGAACTACCTCGATTGGTTTGAGGTCGCAAGGACCGAGTTTTGCAGACAAATGGGCATACCTTACACAAAATGGGAGGAGGACGGCCTGATCCTCCCCGTGGTCGAAAGCAGATGCCGTCACAAGCACCCTGCGAGATACGATGATCAGATCCAGCTCTGGTGCAGGGTGACAGACGTAAAGGTCTACAGTGTAACCTTTGAGTACAGGCTGCTCAGGGCTACGGACTATAAACTGATCGCAGAGGGTTGGACAAAGCACGGATGCACAAATCGGGAAGGCAAACTGTATAAAAAAGAGCACCCCTTTTACGATTGGATACTTTCCGGCAAAGATAAAAACGGTCTCGGGGGATGACAAACCATTAGAAAAAAGAGCGCTTTTTCGCTCGCGGAGCTTTTGGCAACATTGTCCATACTGCTCATCCTGGCGGGCTGCGTCGCTTTCGTGATATGTGGGAACGAGGACGGAGACAAAACAATAAAAGAGGAAGCCGATAATTTTGCCCTTTGGCTCACTGACAGAGTGTCGAGGGCTCAGGTTGAGGAGTGTCGGTTTAAGCTTTCGATGTCGCAGCATGACACAAAAAATGCGTCATTCAGGATGCTGTGGCAGGGCGGCACACAGAGCGGGGCTACTGAAACGTATCAGACCTCAAGGGTTAGGATCTTTCCCGCCAATGGGGATCTTTCAAAACCCATGATATTTGATGGCGAGTGGGGCTCATTTACTCCCGCACTGACTTTAGCGGTGAACCCGCTGCCCGGACATGAGGGCAGATCTCTCTTTGTGGTGGTCTCCGGGGTGGGGTATGTCTCTGTAAGAGATAAAATATAGTGATCGGTCATATTAGGGGCCGGTCCACATCTATCAGTCGGGAAGTGTTTTTTTGGGAAAGAAAATGTCATGGCGGCAGGAGATAGATCTCAGATGTTCTTTCGGAGTGTGGCCCTTTAAAAAAAGCCTCGAGATCACTCCGCGGGGCTTCGATTGGTGCGGCGAGATCATTCCCCTTAAGTCCGTAACAAGGATCAGATGGGGTGTCGACCTCAAAAGAGGGGGGATCTTTCCCAGAAGAACGTATATCGCCGCCTTCGGGACGGATGAAAAAGAATATATGATCAAGACGAAGCAAAAAGATTTTTACGAGCACCTGACTGACAGATATTGGAAGGCTGTCGGAAGACGACTCCTTTCTGAGATGCTCAAGGGTCTGGCAGAGGGTAAAAACTACCGTTTTGGAGATCTTGTTGTTACGGACGATGGGATCATAACGGCCAGAAAGAGAGCCCTCGTATCACCCAAGGAAGAATTTTATGCATGGGACAGGCTGCTTTGGGGAATAGTCAACGGCAGCATCTGTTTTGCCTTGAAGGAAGAGCCTGACAGGATCCTTGCCGGGTGTTCCTTTTTGTGGACCGACAATGCGCATATCCTGAACGTGGCCATGGGGCTTAAGCAGAACAGTCCCGAAAAGAAAAAGCTCAGTTCTTCCGCCTACTGATGCACCTAGGCGAGGCGCCGAAAAGAGAGGGCCGGAGCGTCTAACGCCCGGCCCCGTCGGTTTAAAGCCCGTACTTGCTGAATTCGTCGCGCATGCCCCTTACGGCATCCGCCAAAGCCTCAGGTTCCAGTACCATTTCCATCATTGAAATTTGCTCTTCCCACTGTGCTTCATCGCATTCGGAACGAATCTCTCCGTCGAAAATATGATATACCGCGAGTCCCAACGAGACTCCAGCAAGTGGCCCTGCAAATGTAGGATCGCCGTTTGTTACGGTCTCCGCGTAAATTTCCGCGCCTTCCGCATCAGAAGAACCCAGTATCACTACACAGTTCTCGGCTCCGTACTTTTCAGCTGCATCTACGATGCGCTGCTGGTTCTGCAGGTCCATTGCCCCCGCCGCGGTTCAGACAAAGCATTCTGTCGCAGAAAAAACGATCTCGGCTCCGCTCGCTTTGAGACATGCCTCCATCGCAGGACCGGGAACTCCGTCTCTTTCTCCCAGGAGGAGAAGCTTTTTACCTGCCAGTTTGCCCATGGCTGAACACCTCCTTAGGTTTTATTTTTTCGCCCTTTGCATGGGCGTTGACGCCTACGCAATAAGTTTTTCTATCTCTGACCGGATAGATTCGGGGGTGCACTCTTCTTTTGAGAGGCGTTTCACCTCTGCGCCATCTTTCCAGAACAGAAAAGTTGGGAGTCCCATCACACGAAACCCCATGGCCACCCTCTTGTTTGCCGAGCAATCTACTTTTGTGAACTTGACCTTGCCCTCAAATTCCTTTGCCATTTCGGCGTACTGGGGCATAAGAGCCATGCATGGCGCGCACTGAGGTCCCCAAAAATCAACGACTACGGGCAAGGTTTTCTCTTCTCTTACCTCTGCGTCACAATTTTCTTTTGTCAGTTCTATCATACTGCTTCGCCTCCTGAAATGATCGGTGTTACAAGCTTTATCCCGATCATGGTATCACCAATCTCCGTTTAAGATAACCCCTCGGCCGGCAAAACTACGAAGAAATGCCGTTGAGAATGGCAAAGTCCCTCAATGCCCTGAGGAGCATCTGCCGATCGATCAGGGCAAAATCTTTCCCCGGCTCAGAACAATTTACTTGCCTCTCCATGAGGTATCTTTCTCTCGCCTTTGCCAAAGAGAGGATGCCGCGGCAGTCATACCTGTCCTCCGATTCTTCTATGACCAGCGATCTGTAGGGGCCGCGCATAATTGGGACGTTCGGGGGGAGGGGGGCCGAGACCAAGCGCCATCCATCCTGGAGAAGCTCTTCTGTTTTATCCAGCACACCCATGGGGTCGCCCTCGGCAAAGACGACCCCGTAAGGCATATCAGGACACCTATGGACCTCAGGGTTATTGGTCACGATCTGAAGTATCTTGGCGGACAACAGGCGTCCCTCCTATTTGTGTCTATTTTTCAAAAATGGTTTGTTCCGTCACAGGTGTGGTCATTGCCTTGAAAGATCGGAGCAGAAGCTCACGCCTCACGGCCTTGTCACCTTCGGGCCCCAGTGCGGGATCTCCCGTTGGGTGAGGGATGGCGATCCCCGGCACTATCCTGTTAGCTCCGACCGTCAGCATTATTGGAATGATGGTAGCTATCTGGACTACCGGTATCCCCGCTACTCTCTCGATCTCTCGGGTCATCGATGCGCCGCATCGGGTGCACGTGCCTCAGGTAGATGTCAGGATAGCGGCGTCCACTCCCGCTTTTTTGAGTTCTTCGCCTATTTCTTTTCCGAACCTCTCGGCGTTTGCAACGGCCGTACCCGTTCCGGTGGTAGTATAGAATGTCGGATGGATCTTTTTGAAGACGCCTTCGCTTTCCAGTTCGCGCATAACGTCAAGAGGGAGGACCACATCGGGATCCACATTTGCCCACTCGCGGTCATATCCCCCATGGATGGACTCGTAATTGTCGGGGGTCATATTTTTGAGTTCGGATATGTCGTAAGAACCGAAGTTTTCCGCAGAGGAGACCCTTATGCGGTCAGGATTGCCCTTGGGGACGATACCGCCCGAGGATACGAGGGCTATCGTAGCATCTTTAAGGTTCCTGACCGGCGGCGCCGGCGGGATCTTGTTGAAGACCGGCATCTCGTACTCGGTCCTGAACTCCTCTCCCCGCATTTTGGCGAGCAGCATTTCTATCGCCCTCTCCGCCCCGCTCTTCTCATGGAAGAAAGATTTGCGGATCCCGCGATGTATATAGCCCTCCAGCCTTGCCGGTCCCATTTCTTCGCCCTTAAGCAGTTTTGACCCGATCTCAGCCATTGCGGATATCGCGTTTGCCATACCTCTTGCACTGTCAGAAGTTACCGCGATGTATGTTTTTTTGGAGTAGAGCTCGACTCCCGGATTTTCGGGATACATGGCCGTAACTGTAGGTATGCCGAGCTCTTCTCCCGCCGCAGCCGATATGTCACCGCAGGCAAAACCGTAGCGTCCTGCGTTGAACGCAGGTCCCGCAAGGAGGATATCGGGCCTGAGACCTTTTATCATCTCAAGGCATTTGTTTCGGGCGTCCTCAGTCTTTTCTCCGTAATACCCGTCTCCGCAAATAACGGTCCCTACGACGGATGCATCGCTGCCGAAGAGTTTAGCTATCTGTACGCCGGGGCCTACCGCCCCTTCTCTGACTTCCGGCCTGTGGTCGGCTTTCTCCTCTCCGCCGATCCCGGCGTAGAACTGGTTTATATAATGAACTATCCTATATGTCATTTAAGTCAGCCTCCCGTCATATCCATTCGCAGCCAAGCTTGCTGAATCCAATTTCAGCGGTCGAAGCTATGACCGACTGCAGTTCGACGTACATCGAGCCGTCAGGGCGGAGGCTTTCGGGAGCGCCTCCGGAGAGGAGCGCTATGGCCTCTCTGCAGCCGATAAGTTTATCCATTGCCGGCACCTCGATCATCTCGTTGACATTGCCGGTAGATATGAATGCATCAAGCTCCGGTGTCGCGTCGGCCAGGCTTTGGCTGGCTCCGTCCGTACCGGCCGATTCGTCCGAGACAAGCACGGTCTTGATGCCTGCCCTTTCAAAATACTTCGCGTTGAGGCACAGGTCTGTGTCCGGGTTGCCGTAACCCTCCTCAGAGATTATCGCTCCCTCCGCTCCCAGCTGCTGCGCGATGGAGAGGTTCATTTCGGCCGCTCTCAGTTTGCCGTCCATAATGGTGCTCTCCTGGGTCGGTATAACTCCCAGGAAGTTGATCTCCTTTCCATGTCTTGCGTATAGCGACTGCACGATGGGATTGTGGAGGTGATGCCAGGTCGTGTTCTTGTCGCAGGCCGAGACGCAGTTTCCCGACACCATGGCTCCATCCAGCACTTCATTGGGATGGAGGAGGGTCGGCATCGCCGGCTTCAGGTCTGCCGCGTAGAGGTAAGTGTCATGAAGCAGTCCCTGTGTGATGTTCATGCACACATAGACTATCTTTGGGAGATCGGGATATTTTTGGGATTCCTCGAACGCCTCTCCCTTTTCGAATACCTGTATCTCGTCCGCCTGCCACTCATTCTCCGAGCAGCAGCGTGCGAGATAAAGCGCCAGCTTCAGTCCCGCCTCCCGCAGTACGGTCTCGTAAAGATGTTTTTCCAGCCCGTCGACAGGTTCCACGTAGAGCACAATGTTGCAGGTCTGTGAGAATGGGGTGTACGAAGCGCCGGTGCCGCTCATGTCTATAAAACCTTCCTGAAATGCCACGATCGGACCGCATGTCACTACGGCTGCTCCGTCCAAAACGAGTGTGCCGCCGCTTCCTGCCTTTTCCATAGGCGCGAAGAACCCGGGGAAATATGTGCCCTTACCTATCTTTACCCTAGGCTCAATAACGTCCTTGACCGGTATTATCCTGGTGCTTTCTCCGGGCAGAGCTATATCTATCCCTACCTTTGAGAAACGTTTTTCTTCAGCTATCAGAGCCTCTGCTTCGGCTTTGTTGATAAAAAGAGTCCCGTCCGAGATATGTGTGGTCTCGGCAAACGCCAGGCCGCTGACGCGAACCTTGTGCAATTCAAGCCGCATGTTTTTTCCCTCCTTGATTTCTTTTCGCTTCACTGACTCTTATATTTTAATCGTTTCTGATGAAGAAAATCATTATGCTAATGAATACATTATATAAAAAATAATATGTTAAAATTATGCAGATGAACAATAAATGGGGATGATCCGTGTGTTTAAAAAGATGGCTCAAAATATAGCGCAAAGCACCGGAGAGATAATAGGTTACGGGGTATTGGTCACCGACGAAAAAGGGATCATTATAGGGTGCAGCGATGAAAGGAGGATAGGGGCCTCACATCCGCCATCCCTGGCCGTAATTATGGAAAACAGGCCAATGACTACCTCCCCGGGGGATGCCGAATGCCTCGGCAATGTTCTCCCCGGTTATACCCTTCCCATACAGTTTTTCGGCAGGGTGCTCGGCTCTGTCTCCATCGCAGGTCTCCCCGAAGAGGTCGAACGTTACGGCCTGCTTGTCCAAAAGCAGGCTGAGATAATGCTGCGCGAACAGGCTTTTCTTGAATCAAATCTTTTGAGGGAACAGGCAATGCGGGATCTCACTGAAAATGTTGCTTCATACGATAAAAGGAGCGGCCGCGGCGACATCATTATGATACGTGGAAGGGACTTGGGTTTTGACCTTGCCAAGTGCAAAGTGGCGATAGTTGCCGAAATGGGCGCATGGCCTGAAGGTTCGGCAGAATCGTCTTTCAGGGTCATGTCCCGCGAAGTTAAAGCAGTCTTCTCAAATCCAAAAAACGTGGTGTGCCCTCACGAGAATTACAGGGTCACGGTGCTTTTTTCTCCAAGTTCGGAGGGCGGGATCGAAAAAGTGTATGATGCGGTGCTCCCTCTCTCAGGCGATCTCATGGATAGAATGGCGGAAAAAGACATCGAAACCAACATTGGCGTAGGTTTTTACGCACCGGACCTTGAAGGGCTCTCTACCTCACTTCTCTCTGCAAGAAGATGTCTTAGGCTGGCCGGCCGCCTTGGGGCAAAGGGTATAATTAAGGCAGAGGACTATACCGGAGAGGCTCTGTTGGACTCACTTCCCGCGGCTATCGGAGAAAGTTTTGCGGACAGGACGCTGGGAGGGCTGAAGGGCAGAAACGACCTCCCGGAATTGAAGGAGACCTTTCTGGCTTGGTGCGGTTCGCCCTTTGCCGGCGCGGACGTTGCCGGAAAACTCTCACTGCATAGAAACAGTCTCCGGTACAGACTGAAAAAGATCAGGCAGCTTACGGGCAAAGATCCCCGAAATTTTAAAGATGCATTTGAGTTATGGGCGGCGTTTGTCTTGAGCGATATTTCCGGAGAGTTTGCCGATCGCTGCGAACATCGTAATGCCGGCAAGGTTTAAAACATTGCCCATAAAATTGCTGAAGTATATAATACCCGGGTAAACAGCACGCCAAGATTTTATTCAACTACGGAGGAGATGCGGATGCCATACGATTTCGGCGTTATTGAGCCAAAATGGCAAAAAGAATGGGCCGATTCGAAAATATTCGAAGTTGAGGCCGACAGCGACAAGGAAAAATTTTATTGCCTGGAGATGTTTCCATACCCCAGCGGCGCGCTTCACATGGGACACCTTCGCAACTATTCTATCGGAGATCTGCTGGCAAGGTTTTTAAGGATGCGGGGCTACAATGTCCTATATCCCATGGGATTTGACGCTTTCGGAATGCCGGCGGAGAACGCCGCTATAAAGATGAAGCTTCCTCCTGCCGAGTGGACATGGAGCAACATTGAGCACATGACCCGTCAGCTCAAGCGCTCAGGTTACAGCTACGACTGGAGACGCAGGGTCGAGACCTGCAACGTTGATTACTACAGGTGGAATCAGTGGCTCTTTCTTCAGTTTTATAAAAACGGGCTTGTCTACAGAAAAAAATCTCCGGTGAACTGGTGCGATGACTGCATGACCGTACTCGCCAACGAACAGGTGATAGGCGAAGGAGTCTGCTGGCGCTGCGGAACTCTGGCCGTCAAAAAAGAATTGGAGCAATGGTTCATAAAAATAACCAATTACGCCCAGGAACTGGTCGATTGTCTCGATGAGCTTGACGGATGGCCCGAACGCGTACTCACCATGCAGAGGAATTGGATAGGCCGTTCCGAAGGAGTCCACTTCAAGATGGATATCTTAGGTACAGATCTTTCAATAGAGGCATTTACCACCAGGATAGATACGGTATTTGGCGTGACCTTTGTTGCGATAGCGGCGGAACATCCGCTTACCGAAGCTTTGGCCGAGAGAGTTGGCGGGACCGAGGCCGAAAAGCTTAGGTCTTTTGCCAAAAAGATATCTCTGCGGAGCGCTATCGAACGGACTGCCGTAGGTACGGATAAAGAGGGTATTGATACGGGCTTTTTTGCCATAAATCCGGTTAACGGAGAAAAAGTTCCCGTCTGGATAGCCGACTACATCCTTACCGACTACGGAACGGGAGCGATCATGGGCGTCCCGGCCCACGACCAGAGAGACTTTGATTTCGCCAGAAAATACGATATCCCTGTGATAGCCGTGGTCAGGCCTGAGGACGCTCCTGTGCCGGACGGCGCCACAATGCCGGCATCCGTCGACGCGGACGGAATTGCGTGCAACTCAGGGGAGTTTGACGGTCTGCCAACGCCTGAGGCGATAGAAAAGATAGGAGCTTGGTTCGAAAATAAAGGGCTTGGTAAAAAAGAGGTGCAGTTCAGGCTGAAGGATTGGCTTATATCCAGACAGCGTTATTGGGGTACCCCCATCCCGATGGTCTACTGCGACCGCTGCGGGATCGTTCCTGTACCCGAGGAGCAGCTGCCCGTCGAACTGCCCCTTGACATAGAGATGCCGGAGCACGGGGGCAACCCGTTGACTCTGCGCGAAGACTGGATCCAAACGACCTGTCCCTGCTGCGGAGGCCCCGCCAGACGGGAGACGGATACGATGGATACCTTCTTTTGTTCGTCATGGTACTTCATGAGATATACATCCCCCGACACAACGGACCTGCCTTTTGACAAGGACAAGGCTGCCTACTGGATGAACGTGGACCAGTATATCGGAGGGATCGAACATGCCTGCCTACACCTGATTTATGCCAGATTCTTCACTAAGGTCTGCTCCGACCTCGGGCTTTTGCCTAAACATGTGAGGGAACCGTTCAAGCGCCTGCTGACTCAGGGGATGGTTATCAAGGACGGCGCCAAGATGTCCAAATCAATAGGTAACGTTGTGGATCCGGACGAGATAATCAAAAAATATGGGGCGGACACCGCGCGTCTCTTTATTCTTTTTGCCTCTCCGCCCGAGAAGGATCTTGACTGGTCGGAGAGAGGGGTCGAAGGCGCCAATCGTTTTCTCGGAAGAGTGTGGCGCCTCGTTGAGTCGAATCTCGAAGGGATCAGGTCAGCTTCGGGAAAACGTGTTCCTATGAGCGAAATAAAAGAAAGTCGTGTGAGAGACATTAAGCGCGTCATACACAGCACACTTGACAGGGTGACCAGGGACATAAACGAGGAGCGCCAGTTCAATACCGCCGTTGCCAGGCTGATGGAACTTACCAACGCGCTCACGAATTTCAGGCCCGTTGCCGCAGCGGATTGGTCGGTTATGAGAGAGGGTGCGGAGACTTTGCTTTTATGCCTTTCTCCCTTCGCCCCGCATATATCGGAGGAACTGTGGCATATGATAGGCAACGATACGTTTATCTCTGCTGAAAGGTGGTTTGACGTCGATACCGATTCGTTGGCTGAAGACGTGATCACCGTTGTGCTCCAGATCAACGGCAAAGTACGCGAGCAGTTCACGGTGAAGGCCGGCTTATCAAAAGAAGAGTTGAGCGGCGAGGTCCTGTCCAGGCCCGAAACCATAAACCGGCTGGAGGGAAAGGAGATCCAGAAGGTAGTTTCGGTTCCCGGCAAGCTTGTAAACATAGTGGTGAAGGGCTGATGCCCTCCCTTTTCCTTATCACTGCGTCCGGTACGGCACAGAGGCGTCTTCTCGAGGAGACGCAGGCCGAGCTTGAGAAAAAGGGCTATGTACTTTCAGGCAAACAAGAGGGCGGAGATTGGGGCGAGCTTCTTTCCGACAATATGTCGGGCGGCCTTTTTGATGACAATCGTATGATAATCATTGAATCAGCTGCGCTTTTGGGAGCTTTCCCTGAGGATCTTGGGGCGATGGCCGATCCATCTTCGCCGGTCGTCCTTATTTTGATATACGATACGGATCCGGCAAAGCATTTTCCTAAAAAGGTGCTGGAAAAATGCAGGGTGATCAAAGCCCCTCCCTTTCCGAGGTGGGCGAGGGAGAGGCAGGCGTGGGTCCTTAAATTCGCCCGTGAGGCAGGGGTAAGCATATCAAAAGAAGCTGCCGCTTTGCTTGTGGAGCTGACCGAGGATCCTGAGGAGATGCGCCGCCGTCTTCTGAGTCTCTCCCTGCTCAGGGGAGAGGGGGCGATAATGCCTGCGGATGTAGAAAATATGTGTCTTGATGACGGGACCAGAAATCTGTTGAAACTGCTTGATGGATTGTGCGGGGGAGACTACGCTGTAACGTTGAAAAGCCTGCGTTCGATATCCAAAAATGGGGAAATCATCCCGCTTATCTCGGCCCTGCATAACAGGATGAGGCTGGCTTGGTATGCGTCGGCCAATCCCGGGCGGGAGATGTTATTTTCAGGTTCTCTTGGGGCCAAAGATTACGCCTGGAGGATGGCCGGCTCTGCGGCACGTCTTTATCCAAGAAATGCGATAGCCGATTTTGTGCTTGGACTGATCAGAATGAACATTAGCGAGAAAAGTGGTACCGGCGCCGGCTGGATAGGACTCGAAACGCTTGTGACAGATTTGTTGGGGAAACTGCATAAAACGGAGGGACACGGGCCTCGTCCCTCCGTTGGTTTCTAAAAATTGGATCAGATCACTCAGACCTCCAGAGACTTGACTCTGGCCGCCATGACTGCTTTACGGCGGGATGCTGTATTTCGGTGGACGACGCCCTTAACTACCGCTTTGTCCAGTACGCTCTGAGCCTCGTTCAGCCTCTTGACCGCAAGCTCGGAGTCTTTCTGCTCAACAGCGTCAAGGAACTTTTTCACCGCGTTTTTGCAGCGGGTTTTCCAGAAGCGATTGTAGACGCGGTTTCTCTCAGTGACCAGAACTCGTTTCTTTGCTGATTTCTTGTTTGGCAATGCCGTCACCTCCTTCTCGAAAGACAGCGGATATATTAACACATATAGGGTACCCTCTGCAACATACATATAGGTTCTGCTAAAATTTTAAATAGCGCCGTTGAACAAAAAACGTTGAAAAATTATGGCCGGGCGTCATATTTTCCTTGCTCCCCAGAGAACAGTATGTTATATTTGTCGGGTTGCTTAGAGGACAATTATATTTGTAATAAAATGAGACACAGGAGGTGCAGTCTGTGAAACGTACATTTCAGCCGCATAACACCAGACGAAAGCGCGCTATGGGCTTTCTCATACGTTCAGCCTCCCCTAGCGGACGTCGGATTTTGAGAAATCGCCGCCGCAAGGGTAGAGTGCGTTTAGCTGTATAATCGGCCGTGAAATTCGGCTTTCCGTCAGCTGTCAGGCTTAGGCATGGGTGGCAGTTCGACCTTGTGTTCCGCACCGGACGTCGCGAAACCGGCGAGCTGGTGCGGTTGTTGTTTCTTGATCGTGACGACGGGAAGCCCTTGGTAGGCGTGACCGTGGGCCGCAAAATGGCAAACGCGGTTCAACGCGCGCGAGGGCGCAGGATGATGAGAGAGTCCTTCAGAAGGCTTCTGCCGTGGGTCAGAGACGGTGTCTGGATCGTTGCCTCATTGAAGGAGAGTGCGCTTGAAAGATCCGCCAGAGATGTCTATCTCGATGTTGCCCGCGCGCTCAAAAGGAGGGGGCTGCTCAGGAGTGGCTGGCCCGGTCCTGACTGGGACCTGGACAGGAGGACCGAAAGATGCGCCTGACTTCGGCGGCGGGCGTTTTTTTGATCAGGTTTTACCAGACGGCTATATCGCCTGTCCTCGGAGGGGGAAAGTGCCGGTTTTATCCGACCTGCTCCGCTTATACGGCTGAAGCCGTAGAAAAATACGGCTTGTTTTGCGGAGCCGAGCTTGGCCTGCGCAGAGTGCTGCGCTGCGGTCCCTGGAGCGAAGGCGGTTATGATCCTTTGCCAGGACCTGGTGAAATTAAAAAACGGATCCGGATAGGAAAGTTTTTAAAAAAGACTTCGAAAGGTTAGGTGAAAGTTTTGGGCGCGATTTGGAACGGAGCGAGCGATCTGCTTCTTATGGTCCTCGAATTTTTACACGGCATCACAAACTCCTTTGGCCTGGCAATTGTAATACTTACAATACTGATCAGGCTGGCCCTTTATCCTCTCAACCAGAAGCAGATGCTGAGCATGCAGCATATGCAGAAGATCCAGCCGAGGCTAAAGGTGCTGCAGGAAAAATACGCAAACGATAAAGAGAAACTGAACCAGGAAACGATGCGCCTATACAAGGAAAACAAGGTAAATCCCGCGGCCGGATGCCTGCCGCTCCTTGTGCAGCTGCCGATACTCATACTTCTTTTCAACGTACTGAGAACCTATGATTTCGCCGGCACCTCCTTTTTAGGGATCCTTCTGGGATCTTCAACCACCGCCGGTCTCGCCCAAGCGGTGGGGGTCGCTGCCGATGCAAACGGAAACTACGGGATAATGTCGGTCCTGGCGGGGATAGCACAAAACCCCGCAGGGCTGTCTAACGTGGGGCTCTACCTTGCGAATACGGTGCTTTTGGTGGGCATATCCTTCCTTACCTGGGCGCAGCAGAAACTTTCCTCGGGCAGCAATCCTCAAATGGCTATGATGAACACAATAATGCCGTTTTTTATGGCGTTCATATGCCTTTCAATGCCCGGCGGAGTTATGCTTTACTGGGGGCTTTCTTCCCTTATAGG